>CP135593.1:644768-1289536 GCA_032388755.1 Neisseria sp. DTU_2020_1000833_1_SI_GRL_NUU_006
CATCCGCCTCGCCAGCCAAATCGGCAGCGGCCTGACCGGCGTGATGTACGTATTAGACGAACCCTCCATTGGCCTGCACCAGCGCGACAACGACCGCCTGCTCGCCACCCTCAAACGCCTGCGCGATTTAGGCAACAGCGTGATTGTGGTCGAACACGACGAAGACGCTATCCGCGAAGCCGATTTCGTCGTCGATATGGGCCCCGGCGCGGGCGAACACGGCGGCAACGTACTGATTGCCGACACCCCCGAAAACGTCGCCAAATGCGAAAAATCCGTTACCGGACAATACCTCAGCGGCAAAAAATCCATTGCCGTGCCGTCTGAACGCACGCCCGTCAATCCCGACCGAATGCTCGTCCTCAAAGGCGCGCGCGGCAACAACCTCAAAAACGTTACCCTCGAACTGCCGCTCGGTTTGATTACCTGCATCACCGGCGTATCCGGCAGCGGCAAATCCACCCTGATTAACGACACCCTCGCCAAAATCACCGCCCGCGAACTCAACCGCGCCCAAGAAGAACCCGCCCCATACGACGACATCCGCGGCCTCGAACACCTCGACAAAGTCATCAACGTCGACCAATCCCCCATCGGCCGCACCCCGCGCTCCAACCCCGCCACCTATACAGGCCTGTTCACCCCCATCCGCGAACTCTTCGCCGGTGTCCCCCTCTCGCGCGAACGCGGCTACAACGTCGGCAGATTCTCCTTCAACGTCAAAGGCGGCCGCTGCGAAGCCTGCCAAGGCGACGGCGTAATTAAAGTCGAAATGCACTTCCTGCCCGACGTGTACGTCCCCTGCGAAGTCTGCCACGGCAAACGCTACAACCGCGAAACGCTCGAAATCCAATACAAAGGCAAAAACATCAGCCAAGTCCTCGACATGACCGTCGAAGAAGCCCGCGAATTTTTCGACGCCGTCCCCACCGTATCGCGCAAACTACAAACCCTGATGGACGTAGGCCTCGGCTACATCCGCCTCGGCCAGTCCGCCACCACCCTCTCCGGCGGCGAAGCCCAGCGCGTCAAACTCGCCTTGGAACTCTCCAAACGCGACACCGGCAGAACGCTCTATATCCTCGACGAACCTACCACCGGCCTGCACTTCGCCGACATCGCCCTGCTGCTGGAAGTGATAGGTCGTCTAAAAGGCAAAGGCAACTCGATTGTGATTATCGAGCATAATCTTGACGTTATAAAAACGGCTGATTATATTGTCGACTTAGGGCCGGAAGGCGGCGATGGTGGGGGGAGGATTATTGCTTCAGGTAGCCCCGAGGAAGTGGCGAAGGTTAAGGGAAGTTATACTGGGAAGTATTTGAAGAATATATTGTAATTTCTTAATTCAGAAGGCATATGAAAATGAAGCAAAAAAATGATTTTAATGGTGCGAATTTTAATGGATCAACACAAATTGGAGAACAGCGTACAACCATACAAGGTGATCAGTACAACGTCAATCAATATAATAACTATGCAAATAATCAGTTAGATAATGAGAAAACGAAAGTATATACAGTTGAACCAAAATGGAGAAGCCCTTTTACAATGGGAGTATTAACTTGGATTAGCGTTTTTCTTGGTATTGCAGGAATAATACCTTTGGGTGCACTCATCTCTAATATACTTAATACTTTTAATTCTCCTATACAAATAAATAATAATGAGTGGTATAATTTAATTTTATTTGTTTTATTTTTATTGTGTTTGTTCATATGTTTGATTGCAATTAAGCTTCGTGAAATTACTAGTAAGCAAATTAGATTGCCATTGTTTCATAATTATGCCATTAATGGAAAAGGTTACATATTAACATTAGAAAAAATCAAGCCAAACCTCTGTCCTTTTTGTGGAGGAAGAATGAAATATTACAATAAACCGACTAAATGGATAGATTTTCGTTACCCAAATGGCAAATTAAAAAAGAGGAAGGTTACCGAAAGAACTCCTGCGGTTGAATGCATACGGAACGAAAACCATTGTTATGAGATAGATCCAGCAGAAGATAAGGTGTGATGTAAGCAAGCCGTAGCCTGCATACCCAGCCAACTGCGTGCGTGGCTACGCCACAGACCCTACCTGCGAATCACGCGAAATTTTAAAACCAACGCGTAAGGTGTGTGCGGTACGCACGCACGCGGTTATTTGATTGACGGTTTGCCGTTTCAACTTTTAACTTTGTCGAAGCTGGCGCTTTCAGACGGCCTCCAATGCCGTCTGAAAACATTAGCTCCAACAAAGTTAAAACCTTAAACAACAAACCATTCCTTCTCCAACACCCAAACCACAAACAAAAATCCTATGGCGCGTTATCGCAGAAACTTCACTGTCGGCGGCACATTCTTTTTCACCGTCAAACTCGCCAACCCAAAATCGCGCCTGCTTGTGGAACATGTCGGCTTCGCGTACAGCAAGCGTAGGTCGGATACTTGTATCCGACAAAATCTTTAACTCCCGTCATTTCAATCCATTGCAACAATGCCCAAAATGTCGGATTTGAGAATCCGACCTACGCCAAGCTTTTCAGACGATCTCCAATGTCGCCTGAAAACGTCAGCAAGCCGTAGCCTGCTTACCAAACCGACCGCACGCGGTTATTTGATTCATGGTTTGCCGCTTCAAAGTTTTCAGACGACCTCTGATGTCGTCTGAAAACGGTTTGTCGGATACTAATATCCGACAAACCTTCAACTCTCTGCCTTTTTCCGATTATGTCGGCAACAATTTAACGGTTTAAATTTAAACCGCTATAAATGTCGGATTCGGGAATCCGACCTACATTCTTCAAATTGCGGCTACGGCAAAATCCAGAGTGCGGCCAAACAATTCAACCTGCCTTGTTTGTCTCTGCAAAAATCAAAAAAGGTCGTCTGAAAACTTATTAAAATCAATTTGTTAGATGACTTCTTGTCATGATTTCAAACCATTATGCCTGTTTGTTCCAACGTTCGATGGATTCTTTGATAACCTGTTTCGCTTCTTTCACGTCACACTAATGCTCAACTTTGGCCGAAACTGCTTTTTCGTAGCTTTACCCCCAACCGACCGTGTGCGTGGCTGCGCCACACAACCTACCTGCAAATCATGCGGAACTTTAAAATCAAATCGTAGAGTGTGCGCGATCATCTAATTGAAGGTTTGCCGTTTTAAATTTTCAGACCACCTTAAAGGTCGTCTGAAAGCAAATTGCAGATTGAAAGGTATAAATAAAAAAAACGGATTCTGAGTAGTCGGAATCCGTTTTCGCTATAAGATGTCTCGTATTATTTAGCTTCTTCTTTAGTCGCCGCAGCCTCGTCTTTGGCTTCTACCGCAGCGTCTTTCGCTTCTTCGGCAGCTTCTTTTGCCTCTTAGGCTTTATCTTCAGGAGAAGCGGCAGGGGCATCGCCTTTCAATCCATCCAAAGCTGCTTTACAGGTAGCGTCTCTTTGGTCGGCAGGCATATCTTTTAAGGCTGCTTTAGTTTGCTCAAATGATTTTTGCATCAGGTCTTTTGTGCCTGCATCAACGCCTTTAGTAATGTCGGCAAAGGCTTTTCCGTATTCGTCGTAAACAGCAGAATAAGAGCTGCCGCCACATGCGGACAAAGATAGTGCGGTAGCAGAGTTGCCAAATAAAATAAATGATGCTTCTTAATTGAATTTATGAAAAAAAATTGAAATTATTTAAATAGCAACTGAGTTTCGTTTGGTACTTTAGCGAAATTATCATTTTTCTTGTTCAATGAAAAAAGGTCGTCTGAAAACCTGAAACATGGTTTTCAGACGACCTTTGTCTTGTAATCTGTTTTGTCCGTTCGTTTTCAGCATCCGCAGGAAGTCTCGTCGGATGTCTGAAGGCTCAAGGCTTTGCGTTTTTTGGCTTTTTCGTAACGGCAGCGTTGGCGTTCGGTGGTGATTTCCAACGGTGGGACGGGAACGGGTTTGCCGTCTTCAACCGCGACCATGGTGAAGTAGCAGCTGTTGGTATGGCGCACTTCGCCGTTGCGGATGTTTTGCGCCTCGACGCGGATGCCGATTTCCATGGAGGTTCGGCCTGTGTAGTTGACGCTGGCGTAGAAGGTTACCAAGTCGCCGACGTGTATCGGCTCTTTAAACAAGACTTTATCGACAGACAGGGTAACGCAATAATTACCGCTGTAACGGCTGGCGCAGGAATAAGCGACTTGATCGAGCAGGCGCAAAAGTTCGCCGCCGTGGACGTTGCCGCTGAAATTGGCGGTGTCGGGCATCATCAGTTCGGACATGATGAGTTCGTGTGAAGGGAGCTGGCGGGTTTGGTCCATGGTGTTCCTCTTTTTAAAATGAATGTTTGTGTTAGACGGGCGGCCGTTCAGTGGTTGGGATGGTTTTCAGACAACCTTGCCGATTGTATTTAATATATGAATATACGGAAATTGGATTTTTTTATGGGTTTATAACCATTTTCTGCGCGAGAAGAAAATCAGCAGCCCGACAATGATGCACAGCATCAAACCCAAAACCATAAAATAGCCGTAATGCCAATGCAGCTCAGGCATGTTGTCGAAGTTCATGCCGTAGATGCCGGTGATGACGGTCAGCGGCATGAAGATGATGGTGATGACGGTCAGGACGCGCATTTGCTGGTTCATGCGGTTGGACTGGAAGGAAAGGTAGATGTCCATCATGCTCAACACCATGTCGCGCGAGGCGTCGAGCGATTCGATAAGCTGCATGATATGGTCGTACACGTCGCGCAGATAAACGGTGGACTCGCCTTTGAAAATGGCGAAATCGCCGCGCACGGCAAGCTGATAGAACACGTCGCGCAAGGGCAAAAGCGTGCGGCGAAGGCGGACGGCGTCGCGCTTGAGTCGGTGGATTTTGCCGAGAATATCGCTGTTTTCGTTTTTAAACAGGGATTTGTCTATGGCTTCGACGCGGTTGTTGTACTCTTCCAAAACGATGAAATAGTCGTCCACGATGCGGTCGAGCAGGCAATAGGCAAGGAAGGCGGTATTTTTGCCAAGGATGCCGCGCGGGTTTTCGCTCATTTGGCGGCGCAACTGGCTGAACAGCCCCAGCGGTTTTTGCTGGAACGACAACACGAAATCCTTGCCGATAATCAGATACACTTGGTCGGAATTCAGTTTGCCGGCGGCGGTGTAGTGGTAAACCTGCGCGGCGATAAACAGATAATTGTCGTAGTCTTCGATTTTGGGGCGTTGTTTACGGCTGAGGATGTCTTCGATGACCAGCTCGTGGATGCCGTAAGGCTCCAGCGTGTGTTTGAGCAGCGTGGCGTCGTTGATGCCGACAAAATGTAGCCAGTTGGTCTGCCCCGCTTGCGGGCGGGCGATGTCGGGCAGTTTTTTACCCGCGAGATAATCGTGTTGGGCAAACGTATCGGCGGAATAAAGCGTCTGATGGATGGCGGAACGCGGCGCGTTGTCGGTATTGCTGCGCGGGACGGTTTGGTCTTGCGGGATTTCTGCGGGTATTGTCTCGGGAGCGGGTGGTGTGTTCATCATGATTGAAAAGGTATGTCTGAAGGTCGTCTGAAAACGGAATGTTTTTTCAGACGACCTTGGTTTTAAATTATTAGCATTGTAACAGAGTAGGGCAGACACCGAGGTCGCCTGAAAAGTGAAAGGCGGCGCATATTCAAAGTATGTTGTTTCGGGTATAGTGTCGTCTGTTGGTACACGGTTGTTTCCTTTGCGGGAAAAATTTTTGGAGCTGTAAGAATGTTTAAACGTCCTGAAGAAATCATTGTTTTGGTGCTGGCTGTTTTATGGGTGGTCTTGACGTATTTTTTGGCCGCATATTGCGGGGCGGATGCTTATACGGTGATATTGATCACGGGGCTGACTTTGGTTTGGGCGGCGGTATGTTTCCGCTTTTGGCAGAAAGGCTGGGAACGCAATATTTGGCCTGTTTTTTTGGGATGCCTTGTCGTTTGCTGGTGGCCGATGTTGGATTGGCTCGCCGTCAAAGATATTGTTGTGCCGAATTCTGAGACGGGTGCGATTGTAGTTGCGAAACCTTGGTACGCAGGCTGGATTTTCAAGTCTTTTCTGGCTTTGCTGCCTGTCGTTGCCGGATATGCATTTAAATGGAAAAAATCGCGTAATGTCCAATAATTCGGTTGGTCAAGCATCAAATCAATCTGTCAAAACGCCGTTTGCCGAAACGGCGTTTTTTATTTCCGTCGGGCTTGATTTTAGAGCGATTGCCCTTAACTATAAATCCAATAAAAATTTTGGGTATTATTAATCAAAGGAATAACATGGCAGAAAAAAATTATTATGAAATATTGGGCGTCGCTAAAGATGCGGATGAAGCCGCTATTAAAAAAGCCTACCGTAAGCTGGTGCGCAAATACCATCCTGATGTGAGCAAAGAGCCGGATGCCGTTGAGCGTACGGCGGAAATCAACCGTGCTTACGAGACGCTTTCCGACAAGGAGAAACGTGCCGAGTATGATGAAATGTTGGCAAACCCTTATGGCCGCAACGCAGGGGGTAATCCGTTCGGACAAGGCGGAAACCCGTTCGGCAACGGTTTCGACGGCGGAGGTTTCCGTTATGAGTATCGGGAAGGGGAACCGTTCGGCGCGGGCGACTTTAATTTTGAAGACTTGTTTTCATCGTTCCGCCACGCCGGCTCCCGACCCGAGCAGCCGCGCGGCCCTGTCAAGGGAGAAGACCAACACGCCGAATTGAGCATTGATATTTACGCAGCCTATACCGGTGCGGAACGCAGTCTGACTTTGAATGTGCCGACTTTGGACGAATATGGCCGTATGGCTTATCAAAGCAAAACCCTCAACGTCAAAATTCCCAAAGGCATCGCCGAAGGCCAGCAAATCCGTCTGGCAGGGCAGGGGCTGCCGGGCAGCAACGGCGGAGCGAACGGGGATTTGTACTTGAAAATCAAGTTCCACGACCGGCCGGACTTGTACGTCAAAAACAGAAAAGACGTATATCAGACGATAGACGTCAAACCGTGGGAGGCGGTATTGGGCGGCAAAATCATCGTTCCTACCGCATCCGGCCGCTTACAGGTCAATCTGCCTGCCAACACTCAGAGCGGCAAAACCATCCGCCTTAAAGGCAAGGGCATTCCGGCGAAAGAGGCGGGAGACCTATACTTGAATATCCGCATCAATGTCCCTGTTGCAGAAAGTGAAGCCGACCGTGCCGCATGGGAAAAACTGGCAGAACATTTCGCTGCGAAACACGCATGAAAGAAAGGATAAACCATGACGCAATCCACCGACATCACATTGACTTTTGAAGAAATTATTGCTGTCAGCCATTGCCGCCGAGATTGGCTGTTGGAACTCATCGAGGAAGACATCATCAGCATAGGCGGCAAGCCCGAACAAACTACGTTCAGCGGTTTCCACCTTGCACGTATCCGTCGCGCACAGCGTTTGAGCCGTGATTTTGAAGCTGGCATCCCGGCGTTGGGCTTGATTATGCGGCTTTTAGATGAAGTGGAAGAGCTGAGGAAAGCACAGCGGCCGTCGGTGTTACTGTAAGAGGAAGAACAATAAGGCGTTGTTATTTGTAAACAAAGGTCGTCTGAAAAATATTTTCAGACGACCTTTTCATGTATTCGACAAACTAACGGCATTGCAGCCAAGTCCGTTTGAGATGATCGACATCCGTCACTTTGCAGACATTTCCGGAGCAGCTGACCGAATAATCTACTTTGGTCGGATGCCCCCATTGTTTGAAGCCGGCACGAATTTTGCCGTTGGGCAAGGCAGACACGCTGACCTTGACTTCAGTTTCAGGATCCTGACTGTTCCATATCGGATCGGCCTCTATGCACAAATCCGCCGACCGAGAGGCAATACGGATGGCTTTTTTCAAAGAAGCATCGGCATATCGGTTCAAAATCTTCACGCCCGATTCATCATCGCGGCTTGCTTCTTGATAAATCTTCTTCACCAAACTGACCTTGGCGGCATTGTCTCCGCTTGCAAAAGAGACAGACGGCACCAGTAACGCAGCGAAAAGTATTGTCGCTATTTTGTTCATATTATGTTTTCCTAAAATCGAATTCTGCCCAACCTACCGTCCAATACCCTATTGAAACCATACTCAGTATTGACTTGGCAGGGTTCAGCCGTAAAAATACAAAAAGAATTATATCCATTGGATATGCTTTTTCAAACCGATTTAAACGTCATCGCCCCATTATCCATCCTATAAAGAGGTCGTCTGAAATGCCTGTCATGCTGATTGTCCGTCCGTCCGCGCGTGCGGGAGATGATGTGCGCACCTGTTCGCAGGCAGGGTGGCGCGCGCGGGTGTTGAGTCCGGTTGAAATCGAGCCGGACGAAGCAGCATTGCGCGGTTTGAAAGAACAGTTTTCCCGCGCGGATGCGGTGTTTTGGGTCAGTCCGACGGCGGTTGAAACCGCTGCGCCGTATGTGGATTTTTCAGACGACCTAAAGGTTCAGGTGGCGGTCGGGCAGGCAAGCGGTCGGACTTTGCAACGCTGCGGCGCGAAAAATGTGTCTGTGCCGCAAGAAGGCAACGACAGCGAGGCGGTGTTGCGGCTGCCGGTTTGGGATACGCTGCCGCAAGGCGCACGCATATTGATTGTGCGCGGACGCGGCGGGCGCGATTTTTTGGTGGAGTCGTTAAAGAAAAAAGGCTTTGCAGTGGAAATCGCGGAAGCGTATTTCAGACGACCTAATGAATTGAATTGGCAGGATTTTGATGCCGAATCCATTGATGCCGCCTTTATCGCTTCGGGCGAACTGGTACGCGGGCTGTTTGCGCAGGTTCCGCCGCAATTTTCCCGATTCTTCGAATCCTTGTTATACTTCACCCATCATCCGCGCATAGCCGACGCGCTTCGCGAGGCGGGTGCGCGCCACATACGGGTCGTCGCTTCTCTGAAAGCGGCACTTTCATCATTTCCTAAGGAGCAAACCGATGAGCCGGTCTGAAGACAATCCATCCGAAGCAAACGAAGCCGGTCGGCCGATTATCGTCGACAGTCAGGGTAACGCGGGGTCGTCTGAAACAGTGGCTCCGAAAAAGGCCAAGCAGCCTAAAACCTCCGAATACGCAGGAACACACATGTCTGAATCTAAAAATCTTCCCCAAAACCAACCCGCCCCCGTCATCATCAAACAATCCGGCGGCAGAGGGCTGGCGGTAGGCGCGCTGGTGCTGGCGCTGCTGGGTTTGGGCGCAAGTGGCTTTTTGTTTGTGCAAGGACAAAACGTCTTGAAAAACCAAGAGCTTTCGTTTAACCAAAAGCTCGATAAAGCCGCCCTGGGTGAATCTGAAAACGCTTTACTTCTGAAAGACCATTTAAACCGCCAAACCGCCATCCAAGCCGAATTGGAGCGCTTGGGCAAAGCCCAAATGGCAAACAGCGAACAAATCCTGTTGACGCAAAAAGCGTATCAGGAGCTGACCAAAGGGCGCGTCAACTGGCTGGTTGACGAAGCGGAAACCATGTTGAACCTCGCCTCGCAGCAACTGCTGCTGTCGGGCAACGTACAAGGCGCGGCGGCAGTGTTGGAACACATCGACAGCCGCCTGAGCCGTTTCGACCAGCCTGAGCTGCTGCCCATCAAACAAGCCGTCAGCCATGATTTGGCGGCATTGAAAAACCGTCCTTATGTCGATATTTCCGGCACGGCGTTGCGCCTTGATCGTTTGGAAACCGCCGTTTCCGGCCTGCCGCTGGTGTTGGACGGCGTATTACAGCCGGGCGAGCAGGCGCAAAGCAACGGCGCATCTTCAGGCTCTTGGTGGCAAAACGCTTGGGACAAATCTTTGGTTGCGTTGAAAGGACTGGTGGAAGTCCGCCGACTCGACAATAAAGACGCGATGCTGCTGTCGCCCGAACAGGCGTATTTCGTCCGTGAAAACCTGCGCCTGCGCCTTTTGGACGCGCGTACTGCGTTGTTGCAGCACAACGGCGAAGTTTATCAAAGCGATTTGAACTACGTTGAAGCGGCGGTCAGACAATACTTTGATGGCAAATCACCCGCAACACAGGCATGGCTGAAAGAGTTGTCTGAATTGAAAGCGCTCGATGTGCGCATGATTTCAGACGACAGCTTGAAAGCCAGCCTCAGCGCAGTTCGCGCTTATCAAGACGGCACGCGCACTCCGGTCGCACTGCCCGAACCCGTAACGACTGCTGCGTCTGCTCCTCTGCCCTCCGCCGCTTCCGAAGTGGCCGTTCCTCAAACCGCCTCGCAGGTAAATGAAACTGCTTCCGCACCGAAAACCGCACCGGCTCCAAGGGCTCCCCATCCTGCCAAAGCAAGACCCGCCCCTGCCGCCCAAACAGACGCGAAGCCTTTAGAAGCTCCGGCGCTGCCTTCCGAGACCAAACCGCAAAACATTTCCAAGCCGGAAAAGAAAGCGGCTCCTGAGAAACAAAGCCGCCCTGCCGCCGATGCTGATACCAAAGGAGGCCGTGCATGAAAGCCGTCGTCTGGATTGTCGTTTTATTTGCTGCCGCAGTCGGTATCGTCCTAACTTCCGGTATTTACACGGGTAATGTCTATATCGTCGTCGGACAGGTCATGATGCGGGTCAACCTGCACGCCTTTATCTTAGGGCTGGTCCTGTTTGTCGTTACCCTGTATTTCCTAATCAAATTCATCGTCGGCCTGATGAACATCCCCGCCCGTATGCAGCGTTTCGGCACGGCGCGCAAAGGCCGTCAGGCAGCCGTCGCTTTGAACAGCGCAGGTTTGGCGTTTTTTGAAGGCCGCTTTGAAAAAGCGGAGCAGGAAGCCGCCAAAGTATTGGAAAACAAAGAAGCCGGCGACAACCGCAACCTCGCGTTGATGCTGGGCGCGCACGCCGCCGACCAAATGGAAAACTTCGAACTGCGCGACCACTACCTGAAAGACATTGAAAAACTGCCGAACAAACAGCAGCTTTCCCGCTATCTGTTGTTGGCAGAGTCCGCACTCGGCCGCCGCGATTATCCGACTGCCCTGGAAAATCTGAACGCTGCCGCGCGCATTCATCCCAACCTGTCCCGCCTCGCCCGCCTGCAACTGCGTTATGCCTTTGACCACGGCGATGCGGAAGATGTGTTGGCGAAATCCGAAAAACTGATGAAAGTCGGCGCGATTAACGATTTTGAAGCGGAGCAATACCAAAGCTGGGCATACCGCCGCCTGTTGGCTGAAGCATCAGACGCAGCCGGTCTGAAAACCTGTCTGAAGCGCATTCCCGAAGCACTCAAGGCGGACGAATTGTGTGTCGCCATTGCCGAAAAATACGAGCGTCTCGGACTCTATACCGAAGCCGTCAAATGGGTGCGCCAATACTACCCGCAAAACCGCCGCCCCGAACTTTTGGAAGCCTTCGTCGAAAGCGTCCGCTTCTTCAACGAACGCGGCCAGCAAAAAGCCATCGACCTTGCCGATTCTTGGCTGAAAGACAAACCCGACGACGCGCCGTTGCTGATGTACCTCGGACAGCTTGCCTATGGCCGCAGCCTGTGGGGCAAGGCGCAAAGTTACCTCGAAGCCAGCATCGCCCTGCAACCGAGCATCGCCGCCCGCCTCATGCTGGCGCGCGTACTCGACGAAACCGGACAACCGCAAAAAGCTCAGGAACAGCGGAAATTGGTTTTGGAAGCCGTCTCCGATGACGAACGCCACGCAGCGTTGGAGCAGCATAGCTGAGTTTGGGAAACATCTTTATCTATCTCCTTTTCAGACGACCTTTCATTGCGGAAACCGCCGCAAAGGTCGTCTGAAAACCGTTTTCCTTCCCCGTTTTACAAACAAACCGAAAGCCCCATATGACCTCTTTGAAAAACGACACCTTCCTCCGCGCCCTGCTCAAACAGCCCGTCGAATACACGCCGATTTGGATGATGCGTCAGGCGGGGCGTTATCTGCCCGAATACAAAGCCACGCGCGCGAAAGCGGGCAGTTTCCTCGATTTGTGTAAAAACACCGAATTGGCGACCGAAGTCACCATCCAACCTTTAGAACGCTTCGATTTGGATGCGGCGATTCTGTTCTCCGACATCCTGACCGTCCCCGACGCAATGGGCTTGGGACTGTATTTTGCCGAAGGCGAAGGCCCGAAATTCGAACACGCCTTGCAACACGAAGCCGACATTGCCAAGCTGCAAGTTCCCGATATGGAAAAACTGCAATACGTCTTCGACGCCGTCGGCTCCATCCGCAAAGCATTGGACGGCCGCGTACCGCTTATCGGTTTCTCCGGCAGCCCGTTCACGCTCGCCTGCTATATGGTCGAAGGCGGCAGCAGCAAAGAATTCCGCACCATCAAAACCATGATGTACTCGCGCCCCGATTTGCTGCACAAAATCCTCGACACCAACGCCCAAGCCGTTACCGCCTACCTCAACGCCCAAATCGACGCGGGCGCGCAGGCTGTGCAGATTTTCGACACTTGGGGCGGCGTCCTGAGCGATGCGGCGTTTAAAGAGTTCAGCCTCAAATACATCCGCCAAATCATTGCCGGATTGAAACGCGAAAGCGAAGGCAGGCGCGTTCCCGTTATCGTGTTTGCCAAAGGCGGCGGACTGTGGCTGGAAAGCATGGCGGAAATCGGCGCAGACGCATTGGGCTTGGACTGGACGTGCAACATCGGCGAAGCACGCCGCCGCGTCGGCGACCAAGTCGCCCTGCAAGGCAACTTCGACCCGTTTGCCCTCTTTGGCACACCCCAATCCATCCGCACCGAAGTCGTGCGCATCCTTGCCGACTACGGAAACGGCAGCGGCCATGTCTTCAACCTCGGACACGGCATCAACCAACACGCCGACCCCGAACACGCCAAAATCTTAGTCGATACCGTACACGAACTGTCGCGCCAATATCACGCTTGATTGAGCGTGTAACGTAAAAGGTCGTCTGAAAAATCGCCATACTCGTTTTTCAGACGACCTTTGTATATACTCATCATCTGAACCTTACCGCCTCAAACCAGTCAGACTCAAAAATATAGTGGATTAACTTTAAACCAGTACGGCGTTGTCTCGCCTTAGCTCAAAGAGAACGATTCTCTAAGGTGCTGAAGCACCAAGTGAATCGGTTCCGTACTATCTGTACTGTCTGTGGCTTCCTCGCCTTGTCCTGATTTAGTTAATCCACTATACATCCGCTCCCGCCATTCCTCTACCGCCTATCGAACATGACTTTTCTAAAAGACATCACCTGGACAGAAATCTTCATTTTCGCCCACACCTGCGCCGCGCTCGGCTGCGTCTTGCGCGTGTTGTACAAACAAAAAAACATTGGCTCCACGTTTGCCTGGCTGATTATCCTCTTCCTTTTCCCTGTCTTCGGCACCATTGCCTACCTGCTTATCGGCGAGCCGCGGCTCGGCACGGCGCGGGCAAAGCGTACGGACGAGATGAACCGTTTTTATCAAGGTTTCGTCGAAACTTACCTGTCTAACCTTTACCTTGATATCGGCGACAAAGTCAAATCCCGTTATCACGGCATCAGCAAAGTCGCTGCGAGCGGAACGGGACTTGGCGCGACGCGCAACAACGCCATGACGCTGCTGTCCACCACCGATGAAATCATCGACACCATACTTGCCGACATCCGTGCCGCCCGCCATTCCTGCATGCTCGCCTTCTACATCATCGAACCCGAAGGCAGGATAGAAGAACTGTTAAACGAACTCCTCGCCGCCGCCGACAGAGGTTTGGATTGCGCCATCCTCGCCGACGCCGTCGGCAGCAGCCGCTTTTTCGACAGCGGCTGGGTAGAAACCCTGCGCGAAGCCGGCATAGAAGTCCACGCCTCCTTGCCCGTCGGCGTCTGGCGCACCTTCTTTACCCGCACCGACCTGCGCAATCACCGCAAAATCCTCGTCATCGACAGCAAAATCGGCTACACCGGCAGCTTCAACCTCGTTGATCCCCGCTTCTTCAAAAAAGATTCCGGCGTCGGCGAATGGGTGGACGTCATGATGCGCTGCACCGGCCCACTGGTACTCGAACTCTCCGCCGTCTTCTTTGCCGACCTTGCCGTCGAAACCGACGAAAACCTCGAAAGCGTGCAGCAATATCTGACGCAGGCGCAAGAGCGCATTCCCGAAATCCTTCCCGAAAAAATGCAGCAGGGCGACATCGTCGCCCAAGTCATCCCCTCCGCGCCAGAACAGGGCAGCCACGTCATTTACGAAACCATCATCAGCGCGATTTACGCCGCCACTAAACAAATCACCATCACCACCCCCTATTTCGTCCCCGACGAACCCCTCCTGATGGCATTGACCATCGCCGCCAAACGCGGCGTCAAAGTTACCCTGATCCTGCCTGCCAAAGTCGATTCCTTCATGGTGCGCTACGCCTCCCGCGCCTACTACCCCATGCTGCTCGACGCAGGCGTCAAAATCGCCATGTTCGAAGGCGGGCTGCTGCACGCCAAAACCATGACCATAGACGAAGACTACGCCCTCTTCGGCACGGTCAACATGGACATGCGCAGCTTCTTCCTCAACCTCGAAATCAGCCTCGCCATCTACGACCGCGACATCACCAAACAAATTTGCAACCTCCAACGCGACTACCTCAAAAACAGCAGCTACATCACCGTCAAAGCATGGCAGCAACGCTCCAAATTCCGCGGGCTGATTGAAAATACCGTCCGCTTAGTCAGTCCGCTTTTGTAGCAGATGAAAATGGACTCGTACCGTCATTTTCCGCAGGAATTCCAATAATAAAGGTCGTCTGAAAACCAGCTTTCAGACGACCTTTATCAAATACAACTCTACCGCTAAAACTCAAAACCGCTTTCAAATATCCGTGCCTGTCCGCTGATAGGATCGGTAAACTCAATTCTTTTTGCCAAAAGTTTCAAAGGTTTCCCATAATCCTCATCACCCGCCGCAGACGGAACGGGATAAAGTGCATCGTTCATCAGCGGCATGCCCAGGCTCATCATATGCACGCGCAGTTGGTGTTTTTTTCCCGTATGCGGCGTAAGGCGGTAGAGGCTGAACGCGCCGCGGTTTTCGATAAGCTCGATCGTCGTATGCGCGTTCGGCTCACCTTCTACTTCAAGTGTCGTAAAAAATTTTTCTCCGCGCACCATGCGTGAAGAAACATTCAGCGGATAAGCCAAATCCGTCCGCGTAGGCGCGATTGCCTGATAAGTTTTGCAGACAGTTTTATTTTGGAACATGGTTTGATAATCGCGGCGCGTGGCAGGATTGTGCGACAGCAGCATGACCCCTGCCGTATCCTTATCCAAGCGGTGAATCGGTGTAATGTCCGCTACATTCAAATGCTGCAATTGCGGCCGCAGGCGCAGCCGGGTCAGCAGCGTTTCACGCAAAAAACGCCCGCTGGGGATGACGGGCAGAAAATGCGGTTTATCAACCACGATAAGATGTTCATCGACAAACAGAATCTTCTCTTCAAACGGAATCCGCGGTTCGCTGTCCCTGCTGGTTTCACGGTAATAAAACATCGTCTCGCCCGCTTCAAACACCGTATGCTCGTTAAACGGCGTCCCGTCCGCACCTACCACAAAGCCGCTGTTCAGCCGCCTGCGCCAATTTTCTTCACCGACAAAAGGAAAGCGTGTGCAGAGAAAATGCAAAAGCGACAGGCCGTAGAACTCTTTTTCATGCGGCAGCACCAAATAGCTGGGCTTTACACCGTCTAAAAGGGGTAGGGGGTTGGAGCGTTTTTTCATGCGGCGGATTGCTTATAAAAAAATTGTATAAAAATGATTGAATGGTTCTGTAATTGATAAATTCGACTGTCTAAACGGATTTAAGCTTTTGATTTAGCGTTTTATCATCATTTTTTTAAAAAAAAATTTACAAAAATTGTTGACAATAAATATTTGATAAATTAATTTTTTAAAAAATATGATGAGAAACCGAGGAAGGCATGAAAAATATTTTCATCCCAATTTTTCCTTTGTGCCGTCTGTTGCTTTAGCTGAATTTTCTTTACTGATAGGGAAAGGGTTAAATTATAAGCTGCTGTCATTTATGTAAATAGTGAAAGTTGGCATTCGGAATTATCTTCTGCTATCTACATCCAGACAGACCCAGCAAGTTTATTTTCATTTCAACTGAACTTCAAGAAAATAATCGGAATAAGAATATGGGCTTGAGTATGGTAGGCATACCTTATGATATAAGAGAAAAGGCAGAATTGTATGGTAACGTCAGTTATTTATGGGAGGAAAGCCGTAATTTAAATGGTATGCTTAAAATAAAGCCAAGGATAAGAGCCTATAAAATATCAATTAGGGATTAATTATACTGCTGTTTAGGACGGTGAAAATCCGGCTTTATTAAATCATTTGTTGGCGGAGTTATAGGAGGAGCTGCTGGTGGATGTTCGCCATCATATTTATCTGCATCTTCTCCATCAAGAAAACCGCTGCTGACTCCAATTTGAATGGTGATGCGAAATGTCAAATTTGTACATAACATTTGCTTTGGTGATTGCATTCAATATTATTTTACGCAAATTATATAAAAAATTTGCTTGTAAAAATGGTTGGTGTGAGTTCATCTATTATTTTGTTATCTTTTTTCTTAATGTTTACATATTTGTTCGTTATGTGAAATGGTGAGATATACGGCAGTTAAGATGATATATGCTGTTGTATATTTATTCTTGGTGAATATGATGAGGATGGTGTTGCTTTTTTATATAAATTATTTATGAGGAAGATGCTGAACGTGATACGTCTTTTTTTACTTGAAGTCCGAAACGTCAGACAGAGTCCGCGGTCGGACAGATAAAATGGTGGCGTGCATTTTGAATTTGAGCCAATAAGGTTGTCTGAAAATTTTTTTAGACGACCTTTTGGCTCAAATCCTTCATCGCCGAAACCTCACAACTCCTTAAAAATCAGCTATAATTGCCGACTATTTTGATTACGGTATCCCTATTTGAAATGGCACAAAAAATCCAATCCGTCAAAGGCATGAACGACCTTTTGCCCGTCGAACAAAAAGATTTCAAGTTGACCGCTGCGTTTTGGCAGGCATTTGAAGATGTGGTCGGCCGCTGGACGCGTGCTTATGGTTATCAGCAAATCCGTACGCCGATTGTCGAGCAGACGGGTTTGTTTGTCCGCTCCATCGGCGAAGAAACCGATGTGGTCGGCAAGGAAATGTATACCTTTTCCGATTCCAACGACTCTTTGAGCCTGAGCCTGCGGCCGGAAGGTACGGCATCCTGCCTGCGTGCGGTGGTCGAACACAATCTGTTGTACAACAGCCCGCAAAAGCTGTGGTACATGGGTCCGATGTTCCGCCGCGAGCGTCCGCAAAAAGGACGTTATCGCCAGTTTCATCAGGTCGGTATCGAGGCTTTGGGTTTTGAAGGCCCGGACATCGACGCGGAAATCATCGCGATGTCGGCGGATTTGTGGGACAAGCTGGGTATCCGCGATTACCTGACTTTGGAAATCAACAGCTTGGGCAACCGAGAAGAACGTGCGGCGCACCGTGCGGCTTTGGTCGAATATCTGACCCGTTATGAAGACAAATTGGATGAAGACAGCAAACGTCGTCTGAAAACCAATCCGTTGCGCGTTTTGGATTCTAAAAATCCCGATTTGCAGGAAATCTGCAATGCCGCGCCGCATTTGACTGATTATCTGGGCGAGGAATCGCGCAATCATTACAGCCGTTTCAAAGCCATGCTGGAAGGCTTGGGCATTCAATATGTTGAAAATCCGCGGCTGGTGCGCGGCTTGGATTATTACAACCAAACCGTTTTTGAATGGACGACCGACAAACTCGGCGCGCAGGCGACGGTGTGCGGCGGTGGCCGTTACGACGGTTTGATTGAAGAGCTTGGCGGCAAGCCTGCGCCGTCCATCGGTTTTGCGATGGGTATCGAGCGGCTGCTGCTGCTGGTTAGCGAATACGGTTCGCTGGAAGTCAATGCCGCACCTGACGTGTACGCCATGCATCAGGGCGAGGGTGCGGATTTGCAAGTGATGAAATACGCGCAAGCCTTACGCGCACAAGGTTTCAACGTGATGCAGCATTCCGGCTATCAAAGCCTGAAAGCGCAAATGAAAAAAGCCGACAACAGCGGCGCGCGTTTTGCCCTAATTGTTGCGCAAGACGAATTGGCGAACGGTACGGTTACGCTTAAAGACATGAACGGCGCACACGGTCAGCAAACCGTCGCCGCCGACGATTTAATCCACACTTTACAACAATGGAAGAACGCATAAATGGCAGCCCATCTCGAAGAACAACAAGAATTAGACAATTTTAAATACTTTTGGAAAAGTACCGGCCGATGGCTGTTTGCCCTGCTGATCGCGGCGGCATTGGGCTATTTGGGCTATACCATGTATAAGAGCCATAAAGCCTCGCAAAGTCAGGAAGCTGCCGAAGTATTGGCGAAAATCGTCGATAAAATGCAGGCAAAAGCCTCGCAAGCCGAAGTGAATGCCGATTTGACCAACCTCCAGCAAAATTACCCGGACTCCATTGCCGCCGCGCAAGCGACGCTGATGGCGGCTGCGACCGAATATGATGCCCGCCGTTACGATGTGGCGGAAGGTCATCTGAACTGGGTGTTGAAAAACCAAAAAGCCCCGCTGGTTCAAGCATTGGCGGCGCAGCGTTTGGGCATCGTCCTGTTGCAGCAGAAAAAATACGATGCCGCGATTGCCGCCTTGAATACGAAAGTTGAAGCAGATTTCGAGCCGCTGCTTTTGGAAGCGAAAGGCGATGTTTATGCCGCGCAAAACAAAACCAAAGAAGCCGCGCAAAGCTATCAGCAGGCTTTGGAAAAGCTGCCTAAAGACGCTATCGAACGCGAATTGCTTCAAATGAAGCTGGATTCGCAAAAATAAAATAAGGTTGTTTGAAAGGCAAATTATCTGTTTTTAGATTTTAGTAGAAAGCACATAGGCACGATATAAATAATCGTGCTGATAAGCAGTCCGACTATGATTTTAAGCGGTTGATCTGTACGATAAACTCCGAAAAGCAAGCCGATACCTAAATTCACAGGGGGGAAAATCAATAGCGATGCAAAAATAAATTTCTTCATGATATGAAAATCCATGAAACATGAAATATGACAGGCTGAGGCCTGCCATATTTCAAATCAATTACCACCAACAACTTGCTATATGAGAGGCGGCACCACCGACAGCTCCTAATACGAAGCCTGAAGCAGCTCCTAAACCTGTACCGATACCAGGGGTTACCGACCCCATACCTGCGCCAATAATAGCAGAGCCGATTGCTCCTTGCGCTATTGACTTGCCATAGTTTTTCCAACTGCAACTGTTTTCGCTACCACCAAAAATTTGACTTAATTCTTGAGAAGATAAAGTTTCCATAATTCAGTATCCTTTTGCAAGATTAATAACGAAATAAGAATCAAAACTATCTGATTCGTTTTTTTTTGATTCTTGTTTTTGTCAAAATTCTTATTTTTATATAAATAATCGTAAAAAAAATAAATAAATTTGTTTATTTTAATTCGATAATAGAAAAATAAAATAAATATTGAGATAGCTTTTGTTGATTTCTCCAACCTGTGTTTTGAAAACACCTGCTCGTGTTGCAGGTTCGCTTCCGAACCGACACTTGATACAGAAAGACCTCATCATGAAACCCACCATCGCCCTTGTCGGCCGCCCGAACGTCGGCAAATCCACCTTGTTCAACCGCCTGACGCGCACCAAAGACGCGCTTGTGCACGACCTGCCCGGCCTGACCCGCGACCGCCATTACGGACACGGCAAAATCGGCAGCAAACCTTATCTCGTCATCGATACTGGCGGTTTCGAGCCGGTTGTGGACAGCGGGATTTTGCACGAAATGGCGAAGCAGACTTTGCAGGCTGTCGATGAAGCCGACGCCGTTGTGTTCTTGGTGGACGGCCGCACCGGCTTGACCCCGCAAGACAAAATTATTGCCGACCGCCTGCGCCAAAGCCCGCGCCCCGTTTATCTGGCGGTAAACAAAGGCGAGGGCGGCAACAGAGCCGTGCTTGCCGCCGAGTTTTACGAGCTGGCATTGGGCGAGCCGCACGTTATTTCCGGTGCGCACGGCGACGGCGTGTATTACCTGATTGAAGAAATTTTAGAAAACTTCCCTGAGCCTGAAGCCGAAGAAGCTGATGTAAAACATCCCGTTTTTGCCGTTATCGGTCGTCCGAATGTCGGCAAATCCACGCTGGTTAACGCCATTCTCGGCGAAGAGCGCGTGATTGCCTTCGATATGGCAGGCACGACGCGCGACAGCATCCACATTGATTTTGAACGCGAAGGCAAACCGTTTACCATCATCGATACCGCAGGCGTTCGACGTCGCGGCAAAGTTGATGAAGCGGTGGAAAAGTTCTCCGTTATCAAAGCCATGCAGGCGGTTGAAGCGGCAAACGTTGCCGTTTTGGTGTTGGACGCGCAGCAGGACATCGCCGACCAAGATGCCACGATTGCCGGTTTCGCCTTGGAAGCAGGGCGTGCGCTGGTGGTTGCCGTCAATAAATGGGACGGTATCAGCGAAGAGCGGCGCGAGCAGATTAAACGCGACATTTCCCGCAAACTATATTTCCTCGATTTTGCCAAGTTCCACTTCATTTCCGCATTGAAAGAACGCGGTATCGACGGATTGTTCGACAGCATTCAGGCAGCCTACAACGCCGCCATGATTAAGATGCCGACGCCGAAAATCACCCGCGTCCTGCAAAGCGCCATCGAACGCCAACAGCCGCCGCGCGCAGGTTTGGTGCGCCCGAAAATGCGTTATGCCCACCAAGGCGGCATGAACCCGCCCGTGATTGTGGTACACGGTAATTCTCTGCACGCGATTTCCGACAGCTATACGCGCTACCTGACCCAGACGTTCCGCAAAGCCTTCAACCTGCAAGGCACGCCGCTGCGGATTCAATACAATGTTTCGGAAAATCCGTATGAAAATGCGGAAGACAAACCGAAGAAAAAACCGCTGCGCCGCGTCAGCCTGAGCAACCGCATCGAAAAACGCGAAGGCCGCAAGGAAGAGAAAAACCGTTTTAAAAAGAAAACCAAAGTCAGCGTGAAAAAACAGCACAGCAAATAAATCTGACGGAACAAGGGGTGCACCGCGAGTGTGCCCCTTTTATAGTGGATTAAATTTAAACCAGTACGGCGTTGCCTCGCCTTGCCGTACTATTTGTACTGTCTGCGGCTTCGTCGCCTTGTCCTGATTTAAATTTAATCCACTATAGATTGCGGTCGGGACGAATAGGGCGGTTGGGGATGAATCCTCTTGAAGATGGTTTGATAAGATGTTGTAACGGAAAGGTTTTATCCGAAAACAAGGTCGTCTGAAAATCCAAATCTGCCGACCTGTTCCCTATGGTAAAAATCGTTTGTATTAAAATGATTTGTATAACGCATTTGGGTAAAAAATCGTTGGAACGCCCGTCGTTTGATAGAGGTTTGCATATTCTTACGGAAAAATAGTTGGTAATTTTTCTCGTTCGGGTCTACAATCCGACTCATGTTCGTTTTCAAAACGATTTCAAAATCATAATAATGGAGCTTAGAATATGACAGCTAAAGGACAAATGTTACAAGATCCTTTTTTGAATGCGTTGCGTAAAGAGCACGTTCCGGTTTCGATTTATCTGGTCAACGGTATCAAACTGCAAGGCCAAGTCGAGTCGTTTGACCAATACGTCGTTCTGCTGCGTAATACTTCCGTTACCCAAATGGTTTATAAACACGCCATCTCAACGATCGTTCCTGCCCGTGCCGTAAGCCTGCAACACGAGAACAAACCCCAAGCCGCTGCGGCTGCCCCGGTTCAAGTTGAGACCGTGCAACAACCTGCCGAATAATGTATGTAACGCATTAATCGATTCTGATACCTTACCGCTTGGCCGGTAAGGTATTTTTATTTTCAGACGTCCCCTGTACGGTTTCATCTTATGCAGCTCGAAAACATCCTCCCTTTTGCACACTCGCTTCTCAAACAAGCCTTAAAACCTGATGCCCGCGCTTTGGACGGTACGGCGGGAAACGGCAACGATACGCTGATGTTGGCGCGTTCGATCGGCAGCGGCGGGAAAGTGTGGGCGTTTGATATTCAAGAGCAGGCATTGGCAAACACCCGAATGCGCTTGGAAGAAGCCGGCATGGCGGATAGGGTGGAACTGATATTGGACGGACATGAAAATCTAGCCACCTACATCCGCGAACCGCTGGACGTGGCGGTATTCAATTTCGGCTGGCTGCCTGGCGGCGATAAAAGTTGTACGACAAAAGCGGCAACCAGTATCCGCGCGTTGACATCCGCCTTATCGCTGCTGAAAACGAGCGGGCTGGCGGTTGCCGTCCTGTATCCCGGGCATGAGGCGGGGCAGCATGAAGCGCAGGCAATCGAAGATTGGGCGCGGCAGCTGCCGCAGGATGAATTTACCGTTTTGCGTTATGGTTTTATCAACCGCCGCAACTGCCCGCCGTATTTGTTGGCGTTTGAAAAGTTACGTCAAGAATGAAGGTTTGGGGTAGAATAGGCGCTTCTTTCAAAAACAATAACGTGCGACCGCTATGCAATATCTGTTTGTAAAATACAGCCATCAGATTTTCGTCACCATCACCATTTTGGTGTTCAATATCCGCTTCTTCCTGCTTTGGCGGCATCCTGACAAACCTTTGGCGGGCATCTGGAAAGCCCTTCCCCACCTCAACGACACCATGCTGCTCTTTACCGGCTTGTGGCTGATGAAGATTACCCACTTTTCGCCCTTCAACGCGCCCTGGCTCGGCAGCAAAATCCTGCTGCTGCTGGTTTACATCGGGCTGGGCATGGTCATGATGCGCGCCCGTCCGCGTTCGCCGAAGTTTTATACCGTTTATGTTTTGGCAATGGCTTGCGTCGGTTGCATCGTCTATCTTGCCAAAACCAAAACGCTGCCGTTTTAAAAAGGTCGTCTGAACATGCCGCAAACCCAATTTGCCGTCATCGCATTAGGCAGCAACCTTGCCGAACCCGCCCGCCAAGTCCGCGCCGCCTTGTCCGTGCTGGAGGCGCATCCGCAGATTCAAATCGAAAAAACTTCCTCGCTGTATGTGACCGCGCCGGTCGGCTACGACGATCAGCCTGATTTCGTCAATGCCGTTTGTTCCGTCCGCACTTCATTGGACGGCGTTTCGCTGCTTGCCGTGTTGAACCGTATCGAGGCGGATTTCGGGCGGGAACGCACGTTCCGAAACGCCCCGCGCACATTGGATCTGGACATCATCGATTTTGACGGCATTTCCAGCAACGACCCGCATCTGACCCTGCCGCATCCGCGCGCGCACGAACGCAGCTTTGTGATGAAGCCGCTGGCTGAAATCCTGCCCGATTTTGTTTTGGGCGAACACGGACGGGCGGCTGCTTTGGCGGCTGCTTTGGGAGATGAAGGCATACGTCTGTTGGAAGCTGTTTGAAGCAAGGTAGTGAAATAAAAACGCCTGTTTGCTTTGATCGCGTGTCGAAGTTTCTATTTGAAGCAAGCTAGGTTCAAGAGGTCGTCTGAAAAGGGAAATGGCTTGGCAGTTTCCTTTTTCAGACGACCTTTCAAGAAGGACGGCGGCAGGTTTGGGCAAATTCCGTCGGTCTGATAAAATGCCTCTTTCCAAAATATCAAAACAAAATCATTAATCAAACCATGAACTACCGTTATATTGTCGTCGAAGGCTCCATCGGCAGCGGGAAAAACGCCTTGAGCCGCCGCCTTGCAGAACATTTCAGCGCGCTGTCGCTGGCGGAAAACCCCGAACACAACCCCTTCCTCATGAAGTTTTACGCCAACGCCTCCCATCACGGCTTGGCAACCGAGCTTTTTTTCCTGATGCGTCGAGCCGAAAGCGTGGACATCATCAAAAACGAATACGCACAAGGCGGCATGGTGGTCGCCGATTTCCTGTTGGAAAAAGACCGGATTTTCACGCCGGTCGTGTTGAATGAAGACGAGCAGCAGCTCTTTGCCGATTTGAAACAAAAAATCCTGCCGCAGTATCCCGCGCCCGATTTGGTGATCTACCTGCAAACCGCTGTGGACGGCAACCGCAAACGCCTGCAAAAACGCGGCGACGGCATCATCAATCTTTTCCCCGAAGGCTATTTGGGGCGGATACACGAGGGATACAGCCAGTTTTTCCACCTTTATCAAAATTCCCCGCTGCTGACCGTCAATGCCGACGAGTTGGACTTGCAAGGCAATGACGAACATTTCCAACTGTTGCTCAATGCGCTGAACGATTTGCAGGGAACGCGCAATTATCTCAATTTGAGAGAACGCTGACGCAGTTTGCAAGATTGTGGTGAAACGCCGAAGCGGCTATGTTGGGGGATTCATTTTATTCCTTGCCCGCTTCTGCGTTTCCGTCTTAGGTCGTCTGAAAGGAGACATCATGACCCAATACCGATTCACTTTGCCCTCAAGCAGCGGCAACGACTTCGATTCTGCCGAACATCTGCCGCTGATTGTCTATTTCTACCCCAAAGACAGCACGCCCGGCTGCACCACCGAAGGCTTGGATTTCAACGCCCGTTTGCCGCAATTCAAAGAACTCGGCTATACCGTCGTCGGCATCTCGCGTGACGGCGTGAAATCGCATCAGAATTTCTGCGCCAAACAAGGCTTTAATTTTGAATTGTTGAGCGACAAAGACGAAACCGTGTGTAAAATGTTTGACGTGATCAAGCTGAAAAAGCTCTACGGCAAAGAGTCTTTGGGTATTGAACGCAGCACATTCGTATTGGACGCAAACGGCGAAATCATCCACGAATGGCGCAAAGTCAAAGTCGCCGGACACGCGCAGGAAGTGTTGGAAACGCTATCCCGATAAACCGTAATGCAGCAAAAGGTCGTCTGAAAACGAACATGGCGGGCTCTGCCTAAGCAGGTTTTCATTTTCAGACGGCCTTTTATAATGGATGTCAATCAGGGCAGGGTTGCTTGTCCTGATTCATATTAAATCCACGATACACACCATCTTCGGACTGCCCGTAAAACCTCATGACAGACGAAATCATAGACAAACTGCTCGAATCCCTGTGGCTGCAAGACCGTCTCAGCCACAACACCTTGCAAGGCTACCGCCGCGATTTGGAAAAAATCGCCGCGCGCTTGGAAGCGGGCGGGCATACTTGGTTGGATGCCGAAGCCGCCGATTTGGCGGATGCCGTCTATGCGGCGGACGAAAAACACAGCTCGCAGGCGCGCGCCCTGTCCGCCTGTAAACGCCTATACGCCTGGTTGGAAGAGACCGAGCGGCGGACGGACAACCCGACCCGTTTCCTCAAAGCCCCGAAACAGACGCAAAAGCTGCCCACCCTGATTACCGAAGCGCAAATCGAAAACCTGCTCGCCGCGCCCGATACCGATACGCCGCACGGCCTGCGCGACAAAGCCCTGCTCGAAGTCATGTACGCCACAGGTTTACGCGTAACCGAAGCCGTCAAGCTCCAACTGGGCGACCTCGACCTCAACCGAGGCTGCATCCGCACCATAGGCAAAGGCGACAAACTGCGTATCGTGCCTATGGGCGAAGAAGCCGTTTACTGGGTCGAACGCTATTGCGCCGAATCGCGCCCGCTACTGCTCAAAAACAAAATCTGCGACGAAGTCTTCGTCAGCCAAAAACGCAGCGGCATCTCCCGCCAACTCGCATGGATGATTGTCAAAAATTATGCGGACGCCGCCGGCATCACCTCGCTCAGCCCGCACGGCCTGCGCCACGCCTTCGCCACCCACCTCGTCAACCACGGCGTCGATTTGCGTGCCGTACAACTCATGCTCGGACACGCCAACATCAACACCACCCAAATCTACACCCACGTCGCCAACATCCGCCTGAAAAACATCGTTGACGAACACCATTCGCGAAACTAGACGATTCCATTAAAAAGGTCGTCTGAAAACGGAAATTTCGTTTTCAGACGACCTTTTTTGTTGATATGGCATTAAACATTCAAAATGAGTTAATTTATAAAATATCAATCGGAATATATATTTCAATAGAAAATTACCAAGATAAACCAAGAGGTAAACCTTGCAATGCAAACAGTTTTTATTTATATTCATGTTTAAGAATAAAACACACTATCAATACTGAGCGAAAGAAAACACGGAGCACATTATGTTTGTCTGCATCTGCAACGCCATTACCGACCACGAAATCAAAGAAACCATCGCCGCAGGCGCAAGTACGATGAGCGATTTGCAGGCTCAATTAGGAGTAGCTACTTGCTGTGGGTGTTGCAGCGAATTGGCTGCTTCGTTTCTGAATATCAACAATGCCCAAACTACCATTACCGCCGGTATTAATGTTCAGTCTTAATTTCATCTAGAATTCAAACAAGGTCGTCTGAAACCAAAATCTTTGGTTTCAGACGACTTTTTGCATCTACTCTAAAATAAAACAGTATATGCCGAACTGCCGTTTTGAAGTTAATCGGCTATACCTTACAATCTCGATTTCCGTTTACAGTAAAGAGTCTATTATGAAACTGACGTTGATGTTTCGCGAATATTGCAGCCTCTGCCACAAAATGCGCGAACAGCTTAAACCATATCAAGAAAGATTTGGCTTTGAGCTGGAAATTCTTGATGTTGATGAAGATCCTGTCTTGGAGGAAAAATATAATGAACTTGTCCCTGTTTTGCTTGATGGCGAAACAGAAATTTGCCATTGGTTTTTGGATGGGGAAAAATTGAAAACCTTTTTGGAAACAAAATGTGATGGGGTATAACGGCTGAAAGTATTTCTGTTTTGATAAGTTGGTTTCGATAAATTGAAAACAGCTCGTCTGAAAAATTTTCAAAGAATTTCAGGATTTTGTTCTTACGCTACCGCTATATGAATAAAAGGCTGCCTGATTTTTATTTCAGACAACCTTTGAAATATCATGAGGGGTAAGCATCATCCCCTCTGTTTTGTTTAACCGGCTACGGGTGTAGTCGTCGGAGCAACCGGTTTTCCGGTGAAGGAGGCGCGTTTTGCGGCTTGGTAAATAGCCAGTCGTCTGCGATGTGGCATTATTTTTCCTTTCTGTGATTTAAAGGATTATCCCGAAATAAAGATGAATAAAATCATAAACTTACCGTTTAATAATCCTATCGTTGATTGTTTATTGGGCTTTTATCGCTTATTCAATATATTGTGAGATGTTAGATTATAATGATAGCTGTTTTTTATTTAAACTAAAAGATGAATTGTGTAAAGTTAAATACCTGTTTCGTAAGGCTTGACGTTTATATAAAAAAGCCCCTGATAACAGGGGCTTTTCAGTAAAGATTAGTCCAATTTACCGATGATGTCGTTTAAAGCTTTTTGCCAGTCAGAGGGTTTGATGCCGTAATCGTTTTCGATTTTTCGACAATCCATAATACTGTACTCGGGACGTGGTGCAGGAAGAGGATATTGATCAGTGGTGATGGGTGTTAATTGCGGCATTTTGAAATTATTGTCATGTTTTAGTGCTGTTTGAAAGATAGCTTGACTGAATTCATACCAAGTAACAGATTTGTTGCCGCCGAAGTGGTAGATCCCTCTAGAAGGCGATGGGTGTTGCAAAAGGGTAATGATGGCTTGCGCCAAATCCCCCGCATAGGTCGGGCATCCGATTTGATCGTTGACAACGGAAAGGCTGTCTCGTTCTTTTGCCAAGCGCAGCATGGTTTTAACAAAATTATTGCCGTATTCGCTAAATAGCCAAGAGGTACGGATAATCGTGCTTTCAGGATTAGCGGCAAGCGCGAGTAGTTCGCCGGCAGCTTTAGTGCGGCCATATACGCTTTGCGGATTGGTGTAGTCATGTTCACGATAGGGCGTTTTGCTTGTCCCGTCGAAAACGTAATCGGTCGATACATGGATAAATCGGGCATGAACAGAACGTGCTGCGTCGGCAAGATTGTGAACGGCTGCGGCGTTAACGGCAAATGCTGCAGGAACGTTTGTCTCTGCGCGATCGACAGCGGTATAGGCAGCGGCATTGACAATTGCATCGGGTTGAAAGCTTTGAACCATATTGCGTACAGCATCAGCATCCGTAATATCCAAGGAAGAGGAGTCAGTGGCAATCAGCTCCCAATTATCAGGAAGTCTGTCGCGGAAGCAGTGTGCGAGTTGTCCTTTAGAGCCTGTCAGCAGAGTCCTCATGGTATATCTCCTTAATGAATATTGTTTCGGCAAGATGGACATCATTATAGAGCAAACATCAGCTCTTAACAGCATTTTACGCCTTCACCGTTTTGAACTTATGTTTATCGGAAAATTTGAACGGGGTAAGGAACGATCGTTGCAATGTCTCGCTAATATTTGGTGGTAAGATAAGACGGATGATGAAAAATTTTGTTTGAAGGAGAAAAAAGGAATCTCTGTTGTGGAAAAAAACAATAAATAGTACGTTGAAATAAATAATATTATTTCGATAAAATAATCAATATCTTGTTTTTTAAAAAGGAATTATCATTAGAATAAAGTGTCAATTTAAATTTGATTGCTTTAAAAAATGTTTCCATTCGTCTGAAATTTCAACCGTTAGCGAATTGAAAAACAGTTAATCATGAAATATCACTAGAATAACAGTGTAGGCGGTTTGATCGATTTACATTTTGTCAAAAGGCCTATGCTTCTTAATTACACATATTTATTCTGGGAGTGATTTA
Organism: Neisseria sp. DTU_2020_1000833_1_SI_GRL_NUU_006; assembly: GCA_032388755.1. Classification (NCBI taxonomy): domain Bacteria; kingdom Pseudomonadati; phylum Pseudomonadota; class Betaproteobacteria; order Neisseriales; family Neisseriaceae; genus Neisseria; species Neisseria sp. DTU_2020_1000833_1_SI_GRL_NUU_006. Next base: position 673,394 of record CP135593.1, read on the forward strand.
TCATGACTTATCATTATGGCGGCTATTCTTCTAAAGCCCACTTCAACTCATACTGTCCACCGGTTAAATCCTATAATCCTTACTGCCCTCCGAGCCATGGCGGATTCGGTTACAAAGGTAGTTTCCATAACTACGGATCTTCTCACGGCATCAAAGTAAATCACGGCAAAATCGGTCATGGTGCCTACTGCCCACCGCCGAAACCTGTGTACAAATGTATTATTATTGATTTCAACTGCAATCCGGGTAAACCTTATTACCCTAAACCGGCTCCAAAACCGGTTCCTCCGAAGCATGTTGATCCTTACTGCCCACCGGTTGAACCAAAACCACAGCCTCAACCACACCCGCAACCCCAACCTAAGCCGCAGCCACAACCTCAGCCGCAGCCTAAACCTCAACCGCAGCCCAAACCGCAGCCTAAACCCAACGATAAAGACTGCAAAGATTGTGTTGATGATCAAAACCAACAAAATACTTACGGACATGACGACAAAAATCCGGGCAACATTATTCATGTTGATGGTTCGACTAAAGATAAAAATGGTCTGACCAATACTGTAGGTACTGATAAGAAAGATACCATTTACGGTACTAGTGGCGAAGACGTGATTTATGGCGGCGACGGTGCCGATGTGATTTACGGCGGTGACGGCAACGACACTTTGCAAGGCGGTAACAACGGTGACTCTCTGTACGGTCAAGGCGGTAAAGACTACCTGCAAGGCGGTGAAGGCAACGACTACCTGAACGGTGGTGCCGACGCTGATATTATGCGCGGTGGTGATGGTAATGACGTTTACTTTGTTGATCACAAAGGCGACGAGGTTATCGAATATGGTAATTTAAACGGCGGTATTGATACTGTCCGTACAGTAATCGACTACACCCTGACCGACAACGTTGAGCACCTGTTCTTGCAAGGTTCCGGCAACCTCAGCGGTACCGGTAACGCTCTGAACAACGACATCAACGGCAACTCCGGCAACAACCACCTGTACGGCTTGGCAGGCGATGACTGCCTGGTGGGTAAAGACGGTAACGACTACCTCGACGGCGGCATCGGCAACGATGTCCTGATCGGCGGTACCGGCGACGACACCTACTTCTTCGATAAAGGTTACGGTCGCGACACCATCCAAGACGAAAGCGGTAACGATACCCTGCAATTCGGTAAAGGTGTTTCCGCTTCCGACGTATTGTTAAGCAAATCAGGCAACAACCTGACCGTATCTGTCGGCAACAGCGACTCTGTTACCATTGACGACTGGTTCTCCGGTAACAACCATAAGATCGAAAACTTCAAGTTTGCCGATGGCAGCACTTACGAAGTAACCGGTCATGGCGATTACTATTCTCTGTCAGCTGTAAACAGCATCCAACAACAAACCCAAGTGCCTAGCATCTAATCAGCTATACTTAGGATTGATAAGGTCGTCTGAAAGCGTCTGCATCCGTGCAAAACGTTTTCAGACGACCTATTTTGTAAACAATCTGACCCAAAAATCCAAATTCGGATAAAATAACGGAATCCTGTTTAAACCGAGTCAGCGAAGGGAGAAACCTGAAATGTCCGAAATCAGCTTGAAAAAGATTTACTCCGGAAAAGTACGCGATTTATACGAAATCGACAGCAAACGCATGTTGATGGTCGCATCCGACCGATTGTCTGCATTTGACGTGATTTTAGACAATCCGATTCCGGGTAAAGGAGAAATTCTGACGCAGATTTCCAATTTCTGGTTTCAAAAACTGGCGCATATCATGCCCAATCATTTTACCGGCGATACGGTTTATGACGTGTTGCCTGAACATGAAGCCAAAGCCATCGAGAAACGCGCGGTTGTTGCCAAAAAACTGACTCCTGTCAAAGTAGAGGCGATTGTGCGCGGTTATTTGGCGGGCAGCGGGTGGAAAGATTACCAAAAAAACGGTTCTGTCTGCGGCATCAAACTTACCGAAGGGATGAAAGAAGCGCAGCAGCTTCCGGAAGTGATTTTTACCCCGTCCACCAAGGCTGCCGTCGGCGATCATGATGAAAACATCAGTTTTGAAGAATGCGAACGCATTATCGGTAAAGAGTTGGCGGCTGAAGTGCGCGCTAAAGCCATTCGGCTTTATACGGAAGCCGCAGAATATGCAAAATCACGCGGTATCATCATATGCGATACCAAATTTGAATTCGGGCTGGATGAAAACGGTACATTAACCTTGATGGATGAAGTACTGACGCCCGATTCCAGCCGCTTTTGGCCGGCGGACCAATATCAAGTCGGCACCAATCCGCCGTCTTTTGACAAGCAATTTGTCCGAGATTGGCTGGAGCAAAGCGGTTGGAACAAAAAAGCTCCGGCGCCGGAAGTCCCTAGCGATGTGATTCAGAAAACAGTTGATAAATATTGGGAAGCATTAAATCTTTTAACCAAGGAATCATAAATTTGGTAAGAGGTTAGCGGATTCGGATTTCAAGTGTAACTTTCTATAAAAAAATAGGCCGGTATGAGGCAGCATATGGCTTTTCCTGAAAGTAAAGATTGCCATGAACCGCATACAACTGACGATACCCTATCCAAATACCTGTCACGCCACTGCATCATCACTGAAATCGCCAAACAGCTTAGTCAACATAAAAGACCAACAGCCGCGGAATCATGCGGCTCCCTCGTCGACCCAAAATCCCGCATCGGCGATTAGGTGGCCGACACCATCATCGGCAAAGATCAGAAAAGCGCATTATTGACCTTGGTAGAACGCGTTACCCGCTAACACCATCATCTGCAAATTGAAGAAATTAAAGGCCTGAGACACTGGCCGGGCAGCCGTTGGGGCTTAAAGGCACATAAAGACAGAATCCACACCATCACCATGGATAACGGCAAAGAGTTCTACCAACACACCAAAATAGCCAAGTTATTGAAGGCGGAAACCTATTTTTGCCGCCCTTACCATTCGTGGGAGAAAGGGCTGAATGAAAACACCAACGGACTCATCCGACAATATTTCCCCAAACAAACCGATTTCCGAAAAATTAGAAATCGGGAGATACGCAGGGTTCAAGGTGAGTTGAACCACCGGCCGAGAAAAACACTTGGCTGCGAAATGCCAAGTTTCATTCTTGAATTTGTTCCAACCACCGTAACTCAAGTTTGGCACTTGAAATCCGAATCCAAAAACCTTTTTATTGGATTCGCGATATTTAATGGGTAACGGATATACGTTCGATAATAATGGGTTTGATTGGGACGTTTTGATGGAAGCCGCGTGTTTCAGTCGGCGTTTTGCTGATTTGGCGTACGACATCCATGCCCGAGGTTACTTTGCCGAAGACGGCATAGCCGTAGCCTTGCGGGGTTTTGTTTTTGAAGTTGAGAAATGTATTGTCGGCAGTGTTGATGAAGAACTGGCTGGTGGCGGAATTAGGATCGCCGGTACGCGCCATGGCGATGGTGCCGACAGTGTTTTTTAAGCCGTTGTCCGCTTCGTTGATGACGGCTTTATCTGTGGCTTTTTGGGCAAGGTCCGGGGTAAAGCCGCCTCCTTGAATCATAAAGCCGTCGATAATGCGGTGGAAAACGGTGTTGTCGTAAAAGCCTTTGCGGGCGTAGCTGACGAAGTTGGCGACGGTTTTGGGTGCTTTGGTTTCGTCGAGCGACAGGCTGATGTTGCCCATATTGGTTTCGATGACGGCGCGTGTCTCGGCTTGGGCATTGAAGGCTGCGGCAAGGGCAAGGGCGGCGAAAGTGAGTTTGAGGGTTTTGTTCATTTGAGTGTTTCTCGTAGTGTGAAAATCAAACGTTATTATCGCGGATTTTATGTGAAATCTCTAAAAGGCGTTGTGAAATATTTTAAGGTCGTCTGAAAACGGATACAGCAAACTTCGTTTTCAGACGACCTTATGTGTTGCGCAGCGGCTTATTGTTTGGCTGCTTCGATTTGAATGTCGATGCGGACGTTTTTGGTCATGCCTGCATCAACCAGATAGTCCACGCCCCATTTGGTGCGGTCGATGGTGGTGCTGAAGTCGCCGCCGCAGACTTCGGTTTTCGCCATCGGGCTTTGGTAGCAGTTGAATTTTTCGGCTTTGAGTTTGACGGGGGCGGTTTTGCCGTGCATGGTCAGATTGCCGTCAACGGAGAGCAGTTTTTTGCCGTTGAAGTTGAATTTGGTGGAAACGAAGCGGATGTTCGGGTATTTGGCGGCGTCAAAGATGTCGGCGGATTTTAAGTGGTCGGTAAAGTGTTGCGAACCGCTTTGCAGGTTGGCAACGGGGATGGTGATGTCGATTTTGCCGGTGCGTTTTGCTTGATCGAAATCGACAGAGCCGGTCAGACCGTAGAAACCGCCGACGTTGGTGCTGGTGTTGAAGTGGTCGATGGCGAAACGGGCGTTGGCGTGGTGTTCGTCCACTTTGTAGGTGGCGGCGGAGACAGTACCGATGGCGGCGGCTGCGAGTGCGGCGAAGATGATTTTTTTCATGATTCTTGTCCTTTGTGTGAGGTTGTAAAGGGATTTATCTTAACATAGGAAAGGGTAAGAATCATTTCTTACGGGTGAACGGTGAGTTTACTAATATTTGATAAAAAGGTCGTCTGAAACCGATATTTCGGTTTTCAGACGACCTGTGACTTTTATCGGGATCACAACTGGTCTTTTTGTGCCAGAATCCTGCGGCTGCCGTTGATGTCGGCGGAGGAAACGACGCCGGCGTTTTCGAGCGCTTCCATCAGGTTGGCGGCGCGGTTGTAGCCGATGCGCAACTGGCGTTGCAGGGAGGAGATGGAGGTTTTTTTGCTTTCCAAAATGTAGGCGACGGCTTGGTCGAACAATTCGTCGCTGCCTGCATTCGGATTGACGATGTTGGTGGTTTCCAGCGCGGCTTCACCGCTGAGCAAACCTTCGACATAGTCAGCGGGGGCTTGCGATTTGACGTAGTTGACGACTTGATGCACTTCGTCGTCTGAAACGAACGCGCCTTGCAGGCGGGTCGGTTCGGCGCTGCCCGGTTGCAGGAACAGGGAGTCGCCGTATTTCAGCAGTTCGTCCGCGCCCATTTGGTCGAGGATGGTACGGCTGTCGATTTTACTTTGTACGGTAAACGCCATACGCGTCGGGATATTCGCTTTAATCAAGCCGGTGACGACATCGACGCTCGGTCGTTGGGTCGCGACAATCATATGGATACCGGCAGCACGCGCTTTTTGGGCGAGGCGGGCAATTTGTTGCTCGACGGCTTTGCGTTCGGTCATCATCAGGTCTGCCAACTCATCGATAACGACCACAATCATCGGCAGTTTTTCCAGCGGCTCGGGGTCGTCCGGATTCAGACTGAACGGGTTGGGCATGGGTTTGCCCGATGCTTTGGCGGCTTCGACTTTTTGGTTGAAGCCTTCCAGATTACGCACGCCGGCGTGGGAAAGCAGGCGGTAGCGTTTTTCCATTTCGGCAACACACCAATTCAACGCCTGCCCCGCTTCGCGCATATCGGTAACGACCGGGCAGAGTAAATGCGGAATACCGTCGTAAATGCTCAATTCGAGCATTTTCGGGTCAATCATGATGAAGCGGACTTCGTCGGGCGTGGCTTTGAAAAGCATGGACATAATCATGCCGTTCACACCGACGGATTTGCCCGAACCGGTCATACCGGCGACCAAAAGGTGCGGCATTTTTGCCAAATCGCCGACGACGGGCGTACCGGAGATGTCTTTACCCAGTGCGACGGTCAGCTTGGATTTGGCTTCGGTAAACACGGGCGAAGACAAGATTTCGCTCAACATCACATCTTGGCGTTTTTCGTTGGGCAACTCAATGCCCATAGTGTTTTTGCCCGCAATGGTTTCCACGATGCGCACGGATTGCAGCGACATGGAACGCGCCAAATCTTTAGACAGGGCAACGATTTGGCTGCCTTTTATGCCTTGCGCGGGTTCGATTTCATAACGCGTAATCACAGGGCCGGAAGTGGCGGACACGACTTGCACGCCGATGCCAAATTCTGCCAGCTTGGATTCAATCAGTTCGGCAGTGCGCTCCAATTCGGCAGGATTGATGCTGACGGGTTCGCCGTTGGGCAGGCGCAGCAGGTTCATGCTGGGTTTGTGGTATTCGCCTGTCTGTTGCGGCTCGTTGTCTTCAAACAAAGAAGCCTGAATTTTGGGTGGTGGCGCGACGGAGACCGCAACGGATTTGCGGTTGCTGGTGCTGCCTGCAAGCGGAGTAACGGGCGTGGCGGTGATGTTTTTGGCTTCTTTCACCATGCGGCGGGTGTTTTCCGTTTCCAAGGCTTCGGCGGTCGAGCCGTCGTCCTTGCGTCTGCCCAATGCCTTTTTCAGACGACCCCAAATGCCTGAAAACAGGCTTTCGGTATTGCGTCCAGTTTTTGCCATGACTTCCAGCCAAGACACTTGCGCCAGCAAGGAAACGGAAAGCAGCAGCATGACGCACATAATCAGCAGGCTGCCGGATTTGCCCAGCAGCCAAGCCAAGCCCGAACCTGCCAAAGCGCCGACCAAACCGCCCGCACCGACAGGCAGGGTTTCGTCCAAAGTATTTTGAAGGGTGAAATATTCGAGAATCGGGCTGCACACCAAAAGCAGGAACAAAGCCAGCGCGGCAACGCCATGGTTGTACGATTTGTAGTTTTCGCGCTTTTGCAGCGGGCGGAAATTTTTATAGAGGAAAACGCACGAAGCGGCGATCCACCACCAAAACGACAGACCAAAAAGATAATAGCCGACATCAGAAACATACGCGCCAAACAGCCCGCCGAAATTGGCGATGTCGTCCGATTTCGGCACGCTGCGCGACCATGCGGGGTCGGTCATTTTGAAGCTGGCGAGGGAAATGGCGATGAAGACCGTCACCATCAGCCCGAAGAGCCACAGCGCGTCGTTAATCAGATTGACGACATGCTCGGGGCGCGCTTTTTTTTCTTCATTTTTTTGCAGCGCTTTGGCAGCCTTCAAACGCTCGGAAACCTTGTTCGGCTCTGTCTGCGCCTTCGTTTGGCTTTGACGGAGCGTGCTCGGTTTGGCGTTTGTTTTGGCTTTAGTTTTTGATGCGGTTTTAGAGGGTTTTGCGGTCATGGATGGATTTTTGGTATTCGGTATAGGTCGTCTGAAAAGGGAAAACCGACGGGGAATCAATCCGTCGGGTGTAATGTGTGTAAGGTTTAAATTATACCGTATTTACCGTTTCTTATAAAACAAGGTCGTCTGAAAAGGTTTTCAGACGACCTTGTTGTCCTAATTAGACTTTAGAACAGGTTGCTGACAAAAATCAGCAAAATCACCAACGGCACAAGGTATTTCACATAAGCAAACCAAATATTGACCGTCGTATGGTTGCCTTTATAAAGCAATTCGTCCTTCGCTTCGTCCTTCATCACGAAACCGACAAACAGCGCGGAGCCGAGCGCGGTCAGCATAAACAAGATATTGCCACTGATGTAGTCAAAGGCATCGAAAATATTTTTGCCGAACACGGAAACATCTTTCCACGGACCATAGCTTAAAATGGACGGAATATTGCCGAAGATAAAGATGGCAGCCAATACAATCGTAATCGCGGCGGTACGGCGGATTTTGGTTTTTTCCTGAATGGTCGTAATCAACACTTCATAAATGGTCAGCGAAGTCGTCAGCGCGGCAATCAGAAGCAGCGAGAAGAAAATCACGGCGAACACAGGTCCCGCCCACATATTTGAGAACACAATCGGCAGGCTTTGGAACACCAAAGTCGGGCCGGAATTGGGCGCGACGCCGAAGCTGAAGAGCGACGGGAAAATCATAAAGCCCGCAAGTACGGCGATGATGGTATTGGTAATTGCCGTAATGACTGCGGTTTGCACCAGATTTTCGTTTTTATCCAAATAGCTGGACAAAGTAATCATCACGCCGAAACCCAAGCTCAAGGCAAAGAATACCTGCCCCAAAACGAAGACGAAAAGTTCGGCGGTAATCTTGCTGAAATCAGGCTTCAGATAGAAAGTAATCCCTTCCATCGCGCCCGGCAGGGTAACGTTGCGCACGACCATGGCAATCAGGAATAAAAACAGCAGCGGCATCAGGTATTTCGCCGCTTTTTCAATACCGCCGATAACACCTTTGACCAAAATCCATTGGTTCACCGCCACAAACAGCAGCGTATAAAAGGCAATTTCCCAAGGGCTGTTTTCGATGTGTTCGGTAAAGAAGCTTTTCGTTATTTCGCCGCTGACAGGGCTGGAAATATTCAGATTTCCGCTAATAATATTAACGATATAGCTGATCACCCAACCGCCGAGCACCATGTAATAAGCCATAATGCCGAACGCGCCGAGTAAGCCCATCCAGCCGATCAGTTTCCAAATTTTGGCGACAGGTTTGCCGTTCAACGAGCCGCCGAACGCGTCCAGCGCGTTCACACCTTTGCGCCGTCCGATGACGTTTTCCACCAAAATCATCGGAATACCGATAACAAACATGGCGATACAGAATAAAAACACATACGCGCCGCCGCCGTTTTCACCGACCAAATACGGGAAACGCCACGTCGCGCCGAAGCCGACAGTCGCGCCGGCAACGGTAAGGATATAAGTCAAACGGTTGGACCAAGTTTGACGGGGTTGGTTGGAAGACATAAAACACCATCTGCCTTGTTGGGAAAACTTGAAATTATACGCGAACGGATTAACGGTTCTTAACTGAATATCAAAAAGCTTTATAGTGGATATATCTAGTAAATTTGTATTTTTCAGAGGATAACCATAAATATGAAGGTTATCTGAAAATAAAACAGGGGATATAGCTGGATACATCGGTAAATCAATGTCATTTTCTACCCCATTAAAATGGCAGTGTTCGTACTCGAAACCACGATATGAAAAAACCTGCTTTGATCATGAAATCAAAGCAGGTTTTGATATTTGGTCGGAATGAGAGGATTCGAACCTCCGACCCCTTCGTCCCGAACGAAGTGCGCTACCGGGCTGCGCTACATTCCGAATGAGCAGGCATTATAGAGGAATTTTCGGCAGGATGCACGGATTTTGTCGGAGAAACTGTCGGGATTCGGATAAATATTTGGATAATAAACATCTTATCGATATATCTATCGGCTTGGGTTTGAAAAGGTGGGAAATACTTACCGTTTTTCACATTTTCCTTGCTTGAAAGCAGGGATTTTATCTTTATGTTAGTATCCGCTATGGCTTCGAATATAAATACGGATTGGTCAGAATCGCTTCGGCTTAGAGATTAAGGAACAGTAATTATGCAATTTTTCGGTATCGGTTTTTTGGTTTTGATTTTTTTGGAAATCATGTCGATTGTCTGGGTTGCCGACTGGCTTGGCGGCAGCGTGGCGTTGCTGCTGATGGTCGTCAGTTTCGTATCCGGCGTATTTATGTTGCGCAATACGGGTCTGTCCGGCATTTTACTGGCAGGAGCGACGATACGGAGCGGAGGAAAGGTTTCGCTTTATCAGATGCTATGGCCGATACGCTATGCTGTGGCAGCGGTGTGCCTGATGAGTCCGGGCTTTATTTCGACGGGATTGGCATTATTGCTGTTGTTGCCGTTTAAAGGTCGCCCGGTTGTGCAAGCGGAGACGGATGGGAATATATTTGGGCAGCGGCCGTTTTCAACTAAAGCACAAGATGATGATGTGATTGAGGGCGAATATACGGTAACGGGTGAAGATTCGGATACGAAGCATCAGGCTTACATCGAACATAAAAAAGATTGAGATACGGAATCTGTCAGCCGGAATGGTTGGCTTGAAATAAAAAGGTCGTCTGAAAATATTTTCAGACGACCTTTTGTCATTGTTGCCGAATTAACGGCGACGACCGAATCCGCGACCCATCGGGCGGCGGTAGTTGGAAGGTTGTTGGGTGGTTTGACGGTAGCGGGGTTGTTGTTGAGCCTGCTGCGCGGGGATGCTGCGGGTATTCAGTTGCTGGCTGGTACGGCCGTTTGGACGGGCAGTTTGGTAGTAATGGGTACGGGCGCGCTGTGCAATCGGGCTGTTTTGGTTGTTCGCACGGGTGAATTTGTTTGCCAATGCATTACCGATAAACGCGCCTGCGGCTGTACCGATCAGGCTTTGAAGCAGCCAGCTTCCTGTGGATTGGTCGTAAATATATTGTTGTCCGTCTTTGCCGGTAACGGGTTGACCGTTGTTGCCGTTAGCTTGCGCTTCGACAGGGATGGTGTCTTGTACGGCTTCGGGAGTGAGTTGGTAAACGGTATTGTCCTGCTGGCCGTTTTGCTGTGCCAATTGTTGTTGCAGGGCTTCGATTTGTTTTTGCTGCTGTTCAAGCTGTGCTTGCGTATTGTCTTTGCAGGCGGCAAGGGCGAAAGCGGAGAGCGCGGCTAAGGTGATAATTTTTTTCATTGTTGTGTGTTTCCTTGGTCGGTTGTCATTAATGCCGTCTTATGTAAGTCGGCGGCGTGGTTCTAAGCGCGTGGCCTGCCTGCCATATGGTGTGTTTTGGGGATTTATCAAGCAAGGTTTCTCTTTTTTACAATGGGAGTTTCGGTAGTTTGGCTGCAAAAGCAAGACTGTCGGCAACAATATTTCCTTGAGGTTTCACTTCGTGTTCGGTTTCCATAATAAGCAGTTTGTCGGGGCGGCGGGCGTGCAGGCTCATGTGCATTTCAGCGGGGGAGAAGGGGAGGTGATGGTGTTTGGCAAATGTTTGTGCGCGTTGATTGGCGGTTTTGAGCATGGGCATCAGGGTGATGTCGAGATGGAAGCGGCGAACACCCAAAATAAGGATGCGTGCGGCGAAGAAGTCGGCTTCTTCCGTAAACACGGCGGGACTGTTGCAGTTGAAGTCGTGGCGTTCGGCTGCAATCAATGTGGCGAGAGAGCGGATTTGCGGAATCAAGGCCTCGCTGATAAGGCCAGAAGTTTGGGGAACGGGGTCGTCTGAAAATGTGTTGTGGCTGTTGCCGTCAACAATCATATGGCAGCGGTGGAGGGTTTGTGGACGTCTTTGGATATTTGCAGAGAGGTTCATGGCTTTTCCTTTATTTACAACTGTTCGCATCGTTTATTGGGATTGGCGGCCACGAAGGGTATAAAAAAAGCCGCTCAATCAGGGCGGCTCTTGTTTTGCTGTTCATTTCCGTCTGTTTCAGACAAGCGCAAAAAAGTACCGCACATTTGTGTGGTACCAATAGAAGAATGCGTTTGAATGCTTAGCGGTTTGCATGACGGTATTTTGCTGGATATTGAATATATATGCGCTGAATTCTAAATCAGAAAGTCGAATAATTTCAATACTTGATGGATAAATTTGATTAATAATTTTTCAACTTTTTGTAATTAATGGAATTTATTTTTAAGCTGTGTATGGAAAGGCGCATTGTATGCGGATGTTGGGGAAAGTATCATCGCTTGGGTAGGTTTGATGCCTTATATTTTAAATAGGTCGTCTGAAAACGGGCAATGCCGGTTTTCAGACGACCTTTGCGTTTTTAAGCTGCCTCAATCATCAGGCGATTTCGAGCCACATCACTTGGTAGGGGCGCAGCACCAAATCTTGATTCAATGCCACGGTTTCGCCGCTGATGAGGTCTTTGGCGCGGGCGGGCATGGCTTGCAGGGTGTGCGCGCTGATGGTTTGCGGGTGTTCGCTGAAGTTGCCGAACGCCAACAGCGCATTGTTTCGGATGTAGCCGATGATGTGTTTGTTGTTGGTGTTGAAAGTAACCAGACGGCCGCCGTTCAAACGCGGGTTGTTTTGGCGGATGTCTATCATGTGGCGCAGGCCTTGATAGATTTGCCCTGCCGCGGTTGACGGGTCGTGGCGCTGTTCGTACAACTCGGCGTTGTAACGCGGACGGTGCGCCCAGCGGCTGTCGTCGCTCTTATTGCTGTCGCTTGACCAGTCGTCGTCGTTGAGCGTACCGACTTCGTCGCCGAGATAAATCAGCGGCAGACCGCCGGTACTCAGGGCGATGCTGTACAAGAGTTTGATGCGGTCAACGGCGTGGGGGTCGTGTTGCGCCAAACCGGCGAGGGCGGCGGCAGTGCCGCTGACGCGGCAGTCGCCGGTGTTGGGGTTGTATTGGAAGGGGACGCCGCGCGCGAAGCTGCCGTCGAAATGGTTGACGAAGAAGCGGTTGAGGAATTGGCGGTGGTCGTAACCGTGGATGCCGAATTGCGATGCGTCTTCGTCGGCAAACGTCCAGCCGATGTCGTCATGGCTGCGGACGTAGTTGACCCATGCGGTATGGTTGGGCAGGTTGTGGCGGTAGGAAAGGGCTTGGTGGAGCAGGTTGACCTCGCGGGTGGCGAGGGTGTTCCACAACAATGCCATTTGCAGCGGGTTGTAGCCGATTTGGCATTCGTCTTGTCCGATGTATTGAACGACTTGGTCGGGGTGGACGATGGCTTCGGATTTGAAGAACACGGCAGGTGCGGCGATGCGCATGACGGCGTTGAACGCGCGGATTAAGGCATGGGCTTGCGGCAGGTTTTCACAATCCGTGCCCATTTGTTTCCAAATAAAGGCAACGGCGTCCATACGCAGGATGTCAACGCCCAAATTGGCGAGGAACATCATTTCGCCCGCCATGGCGCGGAATACCCAAGGATTGCTGTAATTCAAATCCCATTGGAAGGAATTGAACGTCGTCCATACCCAGCGTCCGTCTTCTAATTGGGAGAAGCCGCCCGGATGCTGGTCGGGGAAGATTTCGCGTAGGGTGCGGTCGTATTGGTCGGGCATCCAGCGGTCGGGGAAAATATAGTAGAAATTATCGAAAAGCGGATTGCCGGAGGCGCAGCCTTTTGCCCATTCGTGTTCGTTGGACGTGTGGTTGAAGATGAAATCGACGACGGCGGAAATGCCCGCTTTGTGCAGCGCGGCAATGACATCGCGCAAATCGTCTATCGTACCCAAAGCCGGATTGACGTCGCGGTAGCTGCTGACTGCATAGCCGCCATCGCTTTTGCCCTCAGGGCATTTAAACAGGGGCATCATGTGCAGATAGGTCAGCCCCAGCTCTTGAAAATAAGGAATTTTGGCTTTCAAGCCTTTCAAATCGCCCGCGAACAAATCGACATAACACACGCCGCCGACTTGTTTATTGGACAAAATCCAATCGGGGTCATTCTCACGCGTGGCATCGATGGCTTTCAGAGACTTGTCGCGTTGGGAATAGCTTTGCCATGCTTGTGCAATCAGTTGTTCCAGCATGGGCAGGACGGCTTCGTTGTCGTTGTAAACGTTGTCCAGCTCGTGCATCAGCTTGGGAAAATGCTCGTTCAAACGTCTGTCAAACTGTTTCCAGTCTTCGGAAGCTTCGACGGTCGCACGCTGCTGGGGGCTGTATTCTGCCAAGGCGCGCTCTTTGAGATGATGCAGGGTCAAATCGACCTGTTGGGTCTGGGTCAACATGATGTTTACTCCGAGTTGAGGTTGGATTTGTTTGGAAGCCTGATTCCGGCGGGAACGCTGGCCGGAGACAGGCTTATCATACTTTAAGAAACTACTTGTGAACAGAGTTTGGAGAGGAGTAACCGCATTGTTTTATGTGGAATTTTTTTAAATCTAGGGCGGCGGGTGTGCTTGGGGTAACTGTATATATTATTTAGAGAAAAATTTCATGTATGGAAGACGGTAGGGCAGGGGGATGTTTGGGACGAAGGGGGGGTGGAATATCGGATACCTGTCGGATGATTTGGTTTACAAAGGTTTATGACGAGCGCGGAAAGGCTGGATTAATAGTGAAATCAGACGGATGAAAACAATTTCCTTTGACGGAAGTCAAATGATTGGGATGACATGAAGGAATGAATAGAAAAGGTTTTCAGAGGTCGTCTGAAAACCTTTTCTCTTGTCTATCACCCCTTAAAACTTAAAGTTCACGCCGCCGGTGAAGCTGCGTCCCATTTGCGGGGTGTCGGACAAGAAGCTGCTGTGGGCGTAAACGGATTGGTTGAACAGGTTGTCTGCTTTGACGTACCAATTCCACTCGCCGTAGCCGGTGCGGCGGCGGTAGTTTGCGCCAAGGTTGAGCATATGGTGTCCGGGCGTACGCGTTTCGTAGCGGGCGAGTTTGTTTTGGGCAAACACGCGGTAGTAGTCGAGATGGGCATCAATGCGATCGGTCAGCGCGGCATTCAGGTGGAAACCGAGTCGTGCGGCGGGCACGCGCGGGGCGTTTTGGTCGGCTTGGGCAATGAGTGGGCGGTTGCCGTAGGCGTCTTCCCTACCGGGCAGCGATGGAAGGTTTTTCAGACGACCTTTGACGTAGTCGCCGGAAAGTCCGATGCGGTAGCGCGGCGTGGGTTTGAAGAAGATTTCGCCTTCCGCGCCGTAGAAGTCGGCGCCGGATTGGTTGTAGCGCACGAGCTTCATTTCGCTGTCGTCTTCGATGGATTTGGGGCCGCGTCCGTCGTTTAAGGTTTGGGCGTAGATGTAGTTGCCGAAGCGGTTGCGGTAGAGTGCCAGATTGTATTGCCAGCGGTCGCCTTCGTAGCCCAACGCGAGTTCGATGTTGTTGGAACGCTCTTTGTTGAGGTGTTTGTTGCCGACTTCAAAGGTGTTGGTGGCGACGTGTTTGCCGTGTGCATACAGCTCTTGCGTTGACGGCAGGCGTTCCTGATGGGAGGCGGTCAGGCTGAGTTTGTGCTGGGGCGAGAAATACCAGTTGCCGGAAAGCGCGAACGAGCGGGCGGTTTGGCGGTGCGCGCCGAGGTCGGGCAAGGGTTGGTTGTAGTAGTTTTCCCGATCAATCAAGGCTTTGTCGTACTGAATGGCGGCTTTTTGTTTTTCCACGCGCACGCCGCCTTCAAGCGAGAAGTTGTCCCAATTTGCCTGTTCTACGCCGAAAAAGCTGTAATGATGCACATCGTTGTCGATCAGCATCGGTTGTTGGACGGTTTCGGGAATGGCGGAAAGCGCGCTGGATTTTTGGGTCAGGTATTGCACGCCCCAACTGCCTTTCAGACGACCTATGGGCAGGTGGCGCAATTCGATGCGTGCATTTTGCGTTTTGTTTTTGAAGAAGTTTTCCACCGCATCGCCCGCTTTTTCATCGTGGCGGTATTCGTTGCGGTTCAGATGCACGCGCAAGGCTTCGAAACCGGGGAGCGGCTGCTTCCATTCGGCGCGGATTTCGTAGCGTTTGTTGCGCAGGTCTATCCACGGTCTGCCGCTGTGGGTATGTGCGTGTGCATTATCGTCGTCGTGGAAGCCGCAGCTCAAGCCCGGATTGTCGTAATCGATGTCTTCTTCGGTCAACAGGTGCGGATAAAGCTGCAAATAGCGTTTGTTGATCAGGCTCTTCTGCCAGATGATGTCGGCGTGGCAGTCGTCGTAGAGATGGCTGTGCGCAGGCAGGCCGTAGCGGTCGCGACGGTCGCTGTACGCCGCGCCGATAAAGCCTTTCTCGCCAACCCAAGACAGCCCGATGCTGCCCGTTTGCGAATCGGCGTGGCTGTCGGGCAGGCGTTTCAGACGACCTTCTTCCTTGCGGTAACGCGGTACGGCATAGTCGCCTGATTTGCGGTACAGCCCTTCGGTATGCAACACGAAGTTTTTGCCCAGTCCGACATTGATGCCGCCGGACGTGAGTTTTTCCAGATTGCCGCTGCTCAAACGCAGCCCCAGTTCGCCCGATACGCCGTTTTCAGGCATTTTTTCAGGGATTTTTCCGTCGGCAACATCTACCAAACCCGCCACATTGCCCGAGCTGTACAACAGCGTTACCGGCCCGCGCAGGATTTCAACCTGTTGCGACAAAGCGGTATCCACCATCAGGGCATGGTCGGGCGAGAAATCTGCCATGTCGCCGGTTTCTCCGTGATGGTTCAACACTTTAATCCGTCTGCCCGTTTGCCCGCGTATCACAGGCGCAGACGCGCCGCCGCCGTATTGCGAAGCATGGACGCCCGGTACACCGTTGAGCGCGTCGCCGAGATTGACGGCTTTTTGCCGCAACGTATCACCGCTGATGATTTTGTCGGAGGCAGTCGAACTGTGCAGCAGCCCCGAAGTGGCGCGCGGACGGTTTTTGCCGACGACGTTGACCGTTTCCAAGTCCACCGTCTGCTCGGTTTCATGCGCTTGGGCGAGAATGGGGGAACTGATTAAAAGAATAGATAAAACAATAGGTTTAAGCGTGGTTTGTGTCATTTTAGGTTTCCCGTCATATTTCAAATAAATTGTTATTATATAACATCACATCATTAATATGACAAGAATTCAAGGAACAAACCGCATTTGGTGCGGCAAAACAGCCAAACCAAAACCCATACAAACAGCGAAAACCAAAGGTCGTCTGAAACCCAATATCTTGAAAATGATGAAAAAGACGGAAACAGCGGCAGCGCGTCATCCCCCCGTTTGCTTGGAACGAATCATGTTGCCTAAACAACAAAAAAGGTCGTCTGAAAACGCAATATGGTTTTCAGACGACCTTGTCGGTTTGATGACTGCTATTTGGTAGCTTGGGCGGCGGCGGTCTCGGCAATCAGGTCAAGGAAGACCAGCGGCTCTTTACCGATGTTCTTCAACGCATGGGACTGGCCGGGGCGGGCGATGGTGATGTCGCCGGCGCCGACTTGAGTCTGTTTGCCCGTGTTGTCGGTAAACACGCCTTTACCCGATACGATGATGTAAACGTCTTCGTTGTCAGTGTGTTTGTGTTCGCCGATGGATGCGCCCGGCGGCAGGGTTAGCCAGCCGATTTCTCTAAACGCGTCTTGGGCGGCGGTTTGGTGGCGGGTGAAGGCAAAACGGCCGAGCAGCGGACCTTTGCCTCCGGCTGCGTTTTCGCGGTTCCACTCCGCCAAGTCGGCTTTTTTGTACACTTGGACGCTGCGGTCGGCAGGTTTGGCCTGTTCCTGACGGTCGTGCCGAGCAGAAAGGCGACGGACAATGCGGCAAATAGCGGTTTCATCATGGTTCTCCGTTTGTCGGGTTATGTCAGAAGATGATGCGTTCCGTTTTCAGACGACCTGCGGGGTCGGTTGCTTGCCCCGCAGGCATCCAAGTTTATTTCACGTTGCGCAGATAGTTCAGCAACAAGGGAACGGGGCGGCCGGTCGCGCCTTTTTCGCTGCCTGATTTCCATGCCGTACCTGCGATGTCGAGGTGCGCCCACGGGTAGTCTTCGGTGAAGTAAGACAGGAAGGTGGCGGCGGTAATCGTGCCTGCGCCGGGCGTGCCGATATTGGGGATGTCGGCGAAGTTGGATTTGAGCTGGTCTTTGTAGGTTTCAAAGAGCGGCAGTTGCCATGCTTTGTCGTCCACGTTACGGGAGGCGGCGAGCAGGCTGTCGACCAAATCTTGATTGTTGCCCATCACGCCGCTGACGTCATGACCCAAGGCGATGATACACGCGCCGGTCAGGGTGGCTACGTCGATGACGGCTTTGGGCTTGAACTGCTCGGCGTAAGTGAGCGCGTCGCACAAAATCAGACGGCCTTCGGCATCGGTGTTCAACACTTCAATCGTCAAACCTTTCATGCTCTTCACGACGTCGCCCGGTTTGTTTGCCGCGCCGGAAGGCATGTTTTCGCAGGTGGCGACGACGGCGACGAGGTTGATCGGCAGTTGCAGTTTGACGGCGGCGCAGAAGGTGCTGATGACGGTTGCCGCGCCGCACATGTCAAACTTCATTTCGTCCATGTTCAAACCGGGCTTAAGGGAGATACCGCCGGTGTCGAAGGTGATGCCTTTGCCGACCAGAACGACGGGGGCGGCTTCTTTGTCGGCTGCGCCGAAGTAGCTCAATTCAATCAGATAGGGGTCTTCCACGCTGCCTTTGGCGACCGACCAGAACGAACCCATGTTCTCTTTGATGTAGTCTTTTTCGATGATTTTGGCGTGTGCGCCCAGTTTTTCAGCTTCGGCTTTGGCGGTGCGCGCTAAAAATTCGGGCGTGCATTCGTTGGGCGCGGCATTGCCCAAGTCGCGGCAGAGGCTTTGTCCGTAAACCTGCGCTTCGGCGACGCGCAGGGCTTCTTTGACGGCGGCTTCGTGTGCGGTGTGGAACACGGCTTGTGCGAATTTGGCGGGTTTGGCTTCTTTTTTGTAGCGGTCGAAACGGTAGGCGGCGTTGCCGAACGCGATGGCAAACGCTTCGGCAACGGCGGCGGCTTGCGCTTCATCGAAGGCATGGATGTCCGCATTGACCGTTTCCTGATTTTGCGCCCATTTGGCGGCTTCGGCGGCGGCTTTGTTCAGCGCGGCGCGATCGGTTTTTTCGAGGTGGACGACGGCGACTGCCTGCAAACCGTTGTCCGTCGGGATTTTGGTGTCGGCAAAAGTTTGACCTTCTTCAAGCGAAGACAAAAGGGCAAGGGCGGTCGGGTGGTTTAATTGCGCTTCTTCGGTGCAGACAAATAACTGCGCGCCTGCCTGTTGCGGCTGCAAGGTTCCGGCTTTTGTGCTAAATTCCACGTTTATTCTCCTGATTGAGATGGTTTCGGGTAGTTTCAGACGACCCTTTGCATCAAGAGGTCGTCTGAAAACGGTTGGAAAGATTGTACTCCATTTGAGAGGTCGTCTGAAACCTTGCGCAGACAATCCGCCTGCGCCGAACCGCTACCGCTCCTAGCCGCGATTCTATGATTTATCAAAGAAACTTCATCAAAGAACTCTCTTTTACCGCCGTCGGCATTTTCGTCGTCCTCTTGGCGGTGTTGGTTTCCACGCAGGCAATCAACCTGCTCGGCCGTGCCGCCGACGGGCGCGTCGCCATCGATGCCGTGTTGGCATTGGTCGGCTTCTGGGTCATCGGCATGACGCCGCTTTTGCTGGTTTTGACCGCGTTCATCAGCACGCTGACCGTGTTGACCCGCTACTGGCGCGACAGCGAAATGTCGGTCTGGCTCTCCTGCGGGCTGGCGTTGAGGCAATGGATACGCCCCGTCATGCAGTTTGCCGTGCCGTTTGCCCTGCTGATTGCCGTCATGCAGCTTTGGGTCATGCCGTGGGCGGAACTGCGCAGCCGTGAATACGCGGAAATCCTCAAGCAGAAGCAAGAATTGTCCATGGTGGAAGCAGGCGAGTTCAACAGCCTGGGCAAGCGCAACGGCAGGGTTTACTTCGTCGAAACCTTCGACACCGAATCGGGCATCATGAAAAACCTTTTCCTGCGTGAACAGGATAAAAACGGCAACGACAACATAATCTTCGCCAAAGAAGGCAATTTCTCCCTGAACGACAACAAGCGCACGCTCGACCTGCGCAACGGCTACCGTTACAGCGGCACGCCCGGCAAAGCCGACTACAACCGTGTTTCCTTCCAAAACCTCAGCCTGATTATCAGCACCACGCCCAAGCTCATCGACCCCGTTTCCCACCGCCGCACCATCCCGACATCCCAACTTATCGGCAGCAGCAACCCGCAACATCAGGCAGAATTGATGTGGCGTATCTCGCTGACCGTCAGCGTCCTCCTGCTCTGCCTGCTTGCCGTGCCGCTTTCCTATTTCAACCCGCGCAGCGGCCACACCTACAACATCCTCGTCGCCATCGGGCTTTTCCTGATTTACCAAAACGGACTGACCTTCCTGCGCAATGCCGTGGAAGATGGCAAAATCCATTTCTGGCTCGGACTGCTGCCCATGCACATCATCATGTTCGCCATCGCCGTCGTACTCCTGCGCGTACGCAGTATGCCCAGCCAGCCCTTCTGGCGGGCGGTTGGCAAAAGTCTGACATTGAAAGGAGGAAAATGAACCTGATTTCACGTTACATCATCCGCCAAATGGCGGTTATGGCGGTTTACGCCCTCCTGGCCTTCCTCGCCCTGTACAGCTTTTTCGAGATCATCAACGAAGTCGGCGACTTGGGCAAAGGCAGCTATAACGGCGCAACCATGGCGCAATACGTCCTCATGCAGATGCCCGCGCGCGCCTACGAACTCATGCCCCTCGCCGTCCTCATCGGCGGACTCGTCTCCCTCAGCCAACTTGCCGCCGGCAGCGAACTGACCGTCATCAAAGCAAGCGGCATGAGCACCAAAAAACTGCTGCTGATCCTGTCGCAGTTCGGACTGATTTTCGCCATCGCCACCGCCGCGCTCGGCGAATGGATTGCCCCCGTCCTCAGCCAAAAAGCCGAAAACATCAAATCCGCCGCCATCAACGGCAAAATCAGCACCGGCAATACCGGCCTTTGGCTCAAAGAAAAAAACAGCATCATCAACGTGCGCGAAATGCTGCCCGACCATACCCTGCTGGGCATTAAAATTTGGGTGCGCAACGACAAAAACGAGCTGACGCAGGCAACGGAAGCCGAATCCGCCGTTTTAAACAACGACGGCAGTTGGCAGTTGAAAAACATCCGCCGCAGCACGCTTAGCGAAGACAAAGTCGAAGTCTCGACCGCCACCGAAGAAAACTGGCCGATCGCCGTCAAACGCAACCTGATGGACGTATTGCTTGTCAAACCCGACCAAATGTCGGTCGGCGAACTGACCACCTACATCAGCCACCTCGAAAACAACAACCAAAACACCCAGATCTACGCCATCGCCTGGTGGCGCAAATTGGTTTACCCCGTCGCCGCCTGGGTCATGGCACTCGTCGCCTTCGCCTTCACCCCGCAAACCACCCGCCACGGCAATATGGGCTTGAAGCTCTTCGGCGGCATCTGCCTCGGCTTGCTGTTCCACTTCGCCGGACGGCTCTTCGGGTTTACCAGCCAACTCTACGGCGTCCCCCCCTTCCTCGCCGGCGCATTGCCCACCATAGCCTTCGCCCTGCTCGCCGTTTGGCTGATACGCAGGCAGGAGAGAAGGTAAAAGATGGATTCGGAGAAAACGTCGTCTGAAAACGGTTTTGCGAAATACGCTATGCCTGTTTTCAGACGATGTTTTGTTTGGCTTGATGTTGGGTAGAGCGGAGTAGTGGAGGGTACGATTTATTTAGATTGTTATAAGCTAATCCGCTGTAAAAGTCGTCTGAAACCAATCCGTCGCTTAGGAGATTTGCCCGACAAATTGTTGAAACAAAGAAAACGAGGTCGTCTGAACGCGGTTTCAGACGACCTTTTGTTTTTTTGTATTTGTATTTATTGTTGTCCGGCGGTGTTGCCGTTTTCCAAAACATCCAAAATGTTTTTCAGGTTGGCGGAATCGAGCTGACCGGGGGCGGAGGCGGCTCCTGCCGTGCCGAATGTGATGGCGGAGCCGAAGGTCGAGCCTGCGATGCGGCTGACGAGTCCGAGCTTGCCCATGGAGATGGTAACAATCGGGCGGTTTGCGGTTTGACGGGCTTCCCAAGTGGCGTCCAAAAGCGTCAGGACATCGGCAGGGCTTTGGGGCATCACGGCGATTTTGCAGATGTCCGCGCCTGCCTCTTCCATTTTTTTCAGACGACCTGTGATGTCCGATTTGGCGGGCGTTTGATGGAAATCGTGGTTGCTCATCAGTACAGAGGTGTCGTGCGCTTTGGCGGTAGCAACCGCTTGGCGGACTTCGCTTTCGCCGGCGGAAAGTTCGATGTCGATGATGTCGATGATGCCTGAAGCGGCGGCTTTATCGAGCAACTCGAAATAATACGCTTTGCTGCAAGGGTATTCGCCGCCTTCCTCTGCGCGTCGGAAGGTGAACAGCAGCGGGGTTTCGGGAAACGCATGGCGCACTGAGGCAGCCTGAGCAAGCAGGTATTCGGGATTGCCTGCTTGGGCGAAATAGTCGGCTCTGAACTCGATAATATCGAAACAGGCGTGTTCGAGGTTTTTCAGGGCGGCGGATAAGGCTGCTTCGTCTCGGGCAACCAAGGGAACGACGATTTTCGGCTGTCCGCTGCCGAGCGTGAGATGGCGGATGGTCAGGGTTTTCATGGTTTTTCTGCTGTATTGGTGCGGTGGCTGTCGAGCAGCGGATCGGGGAGCGGTGTCCAAACGACGCCGTCGATGCCGCTTTCGGTCAGGCATAGGTTGAAGATGCGGCATCATAGCACGATAACGCTATGACTTAGGTTTTCAGACAGCCGCCTTGTCGGCTTCGCAGCAAAGAGGTCGTCTGAAAGCCAAAAAGATATTTCCATTTCCCATCAACCTGTTTATGCAAAAACCTTGCCCGATTGTTAACATTATATTTACACTACACCCGATTACAAATATACTCATTGCCATGCCGCACGGCTTTGTTTGCCTGAAATCCAAAGCCTGCGAACAACCCGCCGCGGGAAACAAGAAAAACCGATTCAGTGAAATCAATAAAAAAGCAATGTCAGGCGATGAGCCTATGCTTCAGCGGTTTTAGAGATTTCACGTTATGTTTCAGAGGAATACTCCATGGACTTACATGCAAAGGACAAAACCCAGCATCCTGAGAATGTCGAGCTGCTCAGTGCGCAAAAGCCGATTACCGACTTTAAGGGCCTGCTGACCACCATCATTTCCGCCGTCGTCTGTTTCGGCATTTACAGCATCCTGCCGTACAGTACCGATGCCAACAAAGGTATCGCACTGTTGATTTTCGTTGCCGCGCTTTGGTTCACCGAAGCCGTCCACATCACGGTAACCGCATTGATGGTGCCGATTCTCGCCGTCGTGCTCGGCTTCCCCGATATGGACATCAAAAAAGCGATGGCGGGCTTTGCCGATCCGACGATTTATATCTTCTTCGGAGGCTTCGCGCTTGCCACCGCCCTGCACATGCAGCGTCTCGACCGCAAAATCGCCGTCAGCCTCTTGCGCCTGTCGCGCGGCAATATGAAAGTTGCCGTGTTGATGCTGTTTGCCGTTACCGCCTTCCTGTCCATGTGGATCAGCAATACCGCGACCGCCGCCATGATGCTGCCTTTGGCAATGGGTATGATGAGCCATCTCGATCAAGAAAAAGAACGCAAAACCTACGTATTCGTCCTGCTCGGTATTGCCTACTGCGCCAGTATCGGCGGTTTGGGCACCGTAGTCGGTTCGCCGCCGAACATGATCGCCGCCAAAGCCCTGAATCTGGACTTCGTCGGCTGGATGAAGCTTGGTCTTCCTATGCTGCTGTTGATTCTGCCCTTGATGCTGTTCTCCATGTACGTCATTCTCAAGCCTAATCTGAACGAGCGCGTTGAAGTCAAAGCCGAGTCTATCCCGTGGACGCTGCACCGCTTGATCGCGCTGTTGATTTTCTTGGCTGCTGCCGTCGCTTGGGTATTCAGCTCCAAAATCAAAGAAGCGTTCGGCATCTCCAACCCCGACACCGTCATCGCCCTGATTGCCGCCGTCGCCGTCGTCGTATTCGGCGTGGCGCAATGGAAAGAAGTCGCCCGCAACACCGACTGGGGCGTATTGATGCTCTTCGGCGGCGGTATCAGCTTGAGCGCGCTGCTGCAATCTTCCGGCGCATCCGAAGCATTGGGTCAGCAGGTGGCTACCACTTTCACCGCCGCGCATCCGCTGCTGGTGATTTTCGTGGTCGCCACCTTCATCATCTTCCTGACCGAGTTCACCAGTAACACCGCCTCCGCCGCGCTGCTCGTGCCCATTTTCGCCAGCATCGCCACGCAAATGGGGCTGCCCGAACAAGTTTTGGTATTCGTTATCGGCATCGGCGCATCCTGCGCGTTCATGCTGCCGGTGGCCACACCGCCCAACGCGATTGTGTTCGGTACGGGCTTGATTAAGCAACGCGAAATGATGAACGTCGGCTTGCTGCTGAACGTCCTCTGTATCGTATTGGTTGCACTGTGGGCTTATTTCATCCTGATGTAAACCCGTAAAACCATAACCACAAGGTCGTCTGAAAGAATATTTTTCAGACGACCTTGAAGTTTTTCCGCCCGGCACCATTTCCAAAAAGATTCTTAACGAAAGGAAACCCATGATTATCCTGCACACCAACAAAGGCGACATGAAAATCGAACTCGATTTCGACAAAGCCCCCGTTACCGCCAAAAACTTCGAGCAATACGTCAAAGACGGCTTCTACGACGGCGTAATCTTCCACCGCGTCATCAAAGGCTTCATGATTCAAGGCGGAGGCATGGACGAGAACATGAACGAAAAAGAAACACGCGAGCCGATTCAAAACGAAGCGTCCAACGGCCTGCCCAACGAGAAATACACCATCGCCATGGCGCGCACCTCCGACCCGCATTCCGCCAGCGCGCAATTCTTCATCAACACCGCCGACAACGCCTTCCTGAACTTCCGTTCCAAAGAGCTGTACGGCAAAACTGTCGTCCAAGACTGGGGCTACGCCGTATTCGGCAAAGTCGTCGATGGTTTTGACGTGGTCGATGCCATCGAAGGCGTCGCCACCAAACGCCACGGCTACCACGACGACGTACCGACCGAACCTGTCGTCATCACCAAAGCCGAAGTGGTATAAATTTGACGCGTTACATCCCATGACGCAAAAGCAGCCTGAAACGGGCTGCTTTTTTTGCGGATAAGGCATATCGCCGGCTTCTTTGGTTTTTGATGAATCAGTTGCCATCAACCGTCAGCAATCAATCAAACAAATCTGTTGCATTGGCAGCGTAGCGTGGGCTTGACGCAAGGAAAAATATGTAGGACGAAACTGGGCAGGGCGGTATGCCTGACTGTTTTTTGTAATCCGCAACGAAACAGCCGAAACCCTGTGTTTGGGTTTCGACTGTTGGGGGTGAAAAGGGCTATTTGCAAAGTTCTCGATAACAACAAAAGGTCGTCTGAAAACAGGTTTTCAGACGACCTTTTCGTTTTTTACTTCTCAACAACGGTTTAGGTTGGAATGGGGGAATAGTTAAGTAGAATGAGCGAGGAAATTTTGCAAAGGTCTCCTCATGCTGATTCTAGGAGATAGCTGATTTTAATAGCACTTTTTCATCATTTGAGACCTTTGCAATAACATGAGTTATTAAAATTTTATGCTCAATACCATTTTCAAAATGAGAAACCTCCCTGATTTCTTCTACTTTTTTCTCAATATCAGAAAGGTTTTAGCCAATTGAAAATTTTTTAGCACATTTTTATGCGTCAAATTTTGTTAACAGACTATTTTTGCAAAGGTCTCCATTTATAAAAACAAAAGGCATCAATCCGATGCCTTTTTAATTCATTAACATGAAAAATTAACGTTCACTTCAACGTTTAATCGATTCAAGAATCACTTCTTTGGCTTACTTCAAAAATGCCGCATGATACGCAATGTGCTCACCAATAAAACTGGCAATGAAGTAATAGCTATGATCGTAGCCTTTATGGAAGCGTACATCGATCGGCTGGTTTGCCGCACGACAGGTTTCAATAAAATCTTCGGTACGCAATTGTGTTGGCAAAAACTCATCTTCTAAGCCCTGATCAATGCGCATACCTTGCATTTTATAGCCTTGTTGAATAAGCGAGTTGGCATCATATTGCTGCCATTTTTCACAATCTTTTCCTAAATAAGCAGAAAAAGCTTTCTCCCCCCAAGGCACGAGACTTGGCGACAAAATGGGCGAAAAGGCAGAGACACTTTGATAACGTTCTCGGTTTCGCAGTGCCAATACCAATGCGCCGTGTCCGCCCATTGAATGCCCCATAATGGAACGTTTGCCGTTGGTAGGAAAATTTTCCTCAATCAGACTGGGCAACTCGTTCAAAATATAATCATACATTTGATAATTCGTCGCCCAAGGCTGCTCGGTCGCATTCAGATAGAAGCCTGCACCTTGCCCTAAATCATAAGCCGCATCGTTCGGCACTTGCTCTCCGCGAGGGCTGGTATCGGGGGCAACCACAATCACTTGATGTTCTGCCGCATAGCGCTGAAAGCCTGATTTGGTAATGAAATTTTGTTCAGTACAGGTTAAGCCGGAAAGCCAATAAATCACACCAAGTGGTCGATTCTCCTGATTATCCGGCAAATAGACGGCAAATTTCATTTCGCATTGAAGCGTTTGGGCATGATGTGCCCAAACTTGTTGCGAACCGCCGAAAATTTGATGTTGTTCAATCAGTTTCATCACGGGCCTTAGTAATGAATAACAGAGCGGATCGATTTACCTTCGTGCATCAACTCAAAGGCTTCATTGATTTGATCGAGTGTCAGTGTGTGGGTTACAAACGGTTCTAACTCGATGTCGCCTTTCATTGAATCTTCGACCATTTTCGGAAGTTCGGAGCGGCCTTTCACGCCACCAAAAGCCGAGCCTTTCCAAACACGACCGGTTACCAACTGGAACGGACGAGTTGAAATTTCTTGTCCTGCACCTGCTACGCCGATGATAATGGATTGTCCCCAACCACGGTGTGCACTTTCTAATGCTTGACGCATTACGTTTACATTGCCGATACATTCAAAGGTATGGTCAATGCCCCATTTATTGATGTCTAACAACACATCTTTGATTGGTTTATCGTAATCGTTCGGGTTTAAGCAGTCAGTCGCACCAAACTGTTTTGCCAACTCGAATTTTGCGGAATTGGTATCAATGGCGATAATGCGCCCCGCTTTGGCTTGACGCGCACCTTGCACCACAGCCAAACCAATCGCCCCCAAGCCAAACACGGCCACAGAGTCGCCTTCTTGCACTTTTGCCGTGTTATGTACCGCACCAATACCTGTGGTAACACCGCAGCCGAGCAAACATACTTGTTCGTGGTTGGCTTCCGGGTTGATTTTCGCCAGTGAAACTTCGGCAACAACAGAATATTCACTGAAAGTCGAACAGCCCATATAGTGATAGATCGGCTGACCTTGATAAGAAAAACGCGTCGTGCCGTCCGGCATTAAGCCTTTACCTTGCGTCTCACGTACCGCAACGCATAAGTTGGTTTTGCCTGAATGACAAAACTCACATTCACCACATTCAGCGGTGTAAAGCGGAATGACGTGATCACCCGGTTTGACGCTTGACACACCTTCGCCCACAGCAACGACCACACCTGCACCTTCGTGCCCAAGCACCACAGGGAATACGCCTTCAGGATCGCTTCCTGATAATGTAAATGCATCAGTATGGCACACCCCCGTATGGGTATTGCGGATTAGCACCTCGCCTTTGCGGGGCATTTCTACATCGATTTCCACAACTTGTAAGGGTTGATTTGGCGCGAATGCTACCGCGGCACGAGATTTGATGGTTGAATTGGTTTGTTTGATTTCCATTATTTTTTCCCATTAATTCACTAACAAAGTTACTAAATGACACCAGTTTATACTTTGGACTCCAGTTTGAAGCAAGCGTTTTTCGCAATTTTGCTCCGACAGTAGCATGATTGACTGAAGATGTAAAATGTAATTAGCATTTTATTGGAATACTATCAAATATCATTTTTATTTTAAATTAATAAACAAAACAATAATATAAATTATTATATCTTTCTCATCATTTCATTCGCCGATCAAATCCTCGTTGAGATGTGCAAGAAAAAAATCCTTTAATTTTATATAGATAGAATTATTTATATTCCTGGCAACTTGATCTCAAGGAGAGCCATCATGGCCAATACATTGCACTCTTTATCCCGCAGCGCAGCAAACAATAAATCAGACGTCCTTAAAGGAACGCCCCATGATGACGTTTTACATGGCAGTCTCGGACATACCACATTCTACGGCGGCTTGGGCGACGATATTTATTACAGTAAGAACGCAGGCGACACCATTGTTGAATATGCAAATGAAGGCAACGACACGGTTTACGCCGATACAACCTTTACCTTACCGACCCACGTCGAAAACCTGACACTGGAAGGCAACGGCAACACCTTCGGATTTGGCAACAACTCTAACAATATTCTGATAGGCAACAGCGGCAACAACCGCTTGAGCGGTGAAGACGGCAACGATTTCCTGTACGGCATGGGCGGCAACGACACCCTGTCAGGTGGCAATGGAAATGACCATCTCAACGGTGGAGACGGTGATGACTATCTTGCAGGCGGCTCGGGTAGCGACACCATCATCACAGGTGAAGGCAAAGACACCGTCGCCTTTACTGCATCAGATATTCGTGAAGGCAGCATAGATCGCGTGGTCGAATTTGACCCTAATACGGACAAACTCGACCTATCTGGTATGCGTTCATTGCTGACTGGCAGCAACGCCAATTTGAGCTGGTCAAAGATGTTCGTTGACAAAGACCCTGAGGTCATTCTCCAAAAAGACCATCCTTATCTCATCTTTGATACAGAGCAGCAGACTCTTGCTTATCGTGCAGCAGGTTCAAGCAGTAGCACCGTATTTGCCAAATTCGATAGCGACGATCCATCAAAATGGTTGGATGCATCCAATATCATCGGCTAAAGACCCGTGAAAAAGAACCGACAGTTTGAAATGAATCTGCTTTTTAAACTCCAAAGCAAAGATTTAAAATAAACATTATTTGAAATAAATCGTCAGTTCATTCTAAGCTGATTCAATAAAAACGTCGTCTGAAAACGTAGTTACAGGTTTCAGACGACGTTTCTGTTTCTAAGATTGCGCTTTCTGAAAAATCTGGCAAAGGTCTCAAACTGCTTAAACTTTATACGTCATACGTTCCCATTACGCTTGCGCTGTCCAAGATATGTCCCTGCATGGCGAAATGCAGATCGTTGAAGCGGAATCCGCGCGGCAGGTTTAATACGGTGTCGAGTGCGTAAACAATGAGTTCGTAGCGGTGGCGGCAGTTGGGCGGATACATGCCGCCGTAGCCTGTGGCTTCTTCGATGTCCAACTTGCCCAACAGGCTCGCCCAACTGTTTGCGCCTTGCGTGTAGTCGGTGGCGGTCAGACTTTCGTTTTCGGCGATGGAGGTGCGTTTGAGGTCGGCAATCAGCCAGTGTGTCCACACAAATCCGCTGGCGGTGATGGCGTCTTTGTCTTCCAGAACGACGGCGAAGGATTTCGTGCCTTCGGGCGCGCCGCTGATTTCAAAAGGGATGGAGTAAGTCGGCATGTTGTTCGGACTGAACTGGTTGCCGCGCTTGCCGTATTTGTCTTCAAATTCACCGTTGACAATGGCTGAAGTCGTTACCTGCATAGTGTTCTCCTATGGGTTGGGGAAGGGGTCGTCTGAAAAAGGAAGGCTTGTTCAGACGGAGGGTGGATTGTTCGGTTTGCCAGGCTGCCGTTTTCAGACGACCTGTTTTATACCTGCCAATCTATCGGCGTTATCCCATTTTCCTGCAAATAGGCATTGGAGCGGGAAAAGTGTTTGCAGCCGAAGAAGCCGCGATAAGCGGACAGCGGCGAGGGATGTGGCGCGCTGAGAACGAGATGGCGGCTGCGGTCGATAAACGCGCCTTTTTTCTGCGCGTGGCTACCCCAAAGCATGAAAACGACGTGTTCGCGGTTTTGGTTGATTTGGTTAACGACTTCGTCGGTAAAGCGGTCCCAGCCCAAAGTGGCATGGGAATGCGCCTGTCCCGCGCGGACGGTCAGGACGGTATTGAGCAGTAAAACGCCCTGTTCCGCCCAGTGTTGCAGATAGCCGTGTTGCGGGATACGGAAGCCTTCGATGTCGTCCGCCAGCTCTTTGTAAATATTGACCAGCGAGGGCGGGACGGCGATGCCTTCGCGGACGGAAAACGCCAGCCCGTGCGCCTGTCCTGCACCGTGATACGGGTCTTGCCCCAGAATCACGACTTTGACGTTACCGAATTCGGTCGCTCTAAAGGCGTTGAACACGTCTTCGGCGGGCGGATAGATAATTCGCCCCATGCCGCGCTCTTTTTTGACGGTTTCGATGATATGTTGGAAATAGGGTTCGGACTTTTCCGAGCCGATTGCTTCGTGCCAAGTTTGCATCAGGCTGCCTTTGTGAAAGGGGACAGTAGGCATTATAGTGCGGTTGTTTGCAAAAAGGTCGTCTGAAAAACCTGTTTCATGTTTTTCAGACGACCTTTCGTCTTTATTTTTCGTTTTGTTTGTACCAGTTGATAAATTCGTCCGGCTTGGCGAAGCCGAGCAAGGGATCGCTGCGGCGGCCGTCAGCGTGGATGGCGAAAATGCCCGGCGGGCCGTAGATTCCGTATTCTTTGTAGAGTGCCTGATGTTCGGGCGTGTTGGCGGTTACGTCGATTTGGAAGAAGCGTTCCATATCGACGGCTTCATGCACTTGCGGCTGGTTGAGCGTGTAGTTTGCCATTTCTTTGCAGGAAATACACCAGTCAGCGTAGAAATCCAAAACGACGGGTTTGTCGGGGTTGGCTTTCAATGCGGCGTCCATGGCGGCTTTGAGTTCGGCGACGTCGGTGAACATTTTGCCGTGGCCGGTGGTTTTGCCTGCTTTGGACGGGGGAGACAGCGTCAGGAAGTGGTGCAGGGCGGTGGTTTGTTTGTTTGCGCTTTGCCAGCCGAACCATGCGCCGCCGATGATGAGCAGGAAGCCTAAAACGGAGGCTGCGGTTTTCAGACGACCTTTCTGTTTGCCGGATTTAACCAGCAACATGACGGCAGGGACGATCATGAGCAGGGTGTAAAGCGCGACAACGAGGTAGTAGGGCAGGTGCGGTGTGGCGAGATAGACGGCTACGGCAAGCAGGATGAAGCCGAAGGCGTATTTGATGCCGTTCATCCAGTCGCCTGCTTTGGGCAGGACGTGGCCGCCGAATGTGCCGATGAGGATCAGCGGAACGCCGGTGCCGAGTGCCAAGACATACAGCGCCAGTCCGCCCAAAACGGCATCGCCGGTTTGTCCGATATAGCCCAAGGCGAATCCGAGCGGCGGGGCAACGCAGGGGCCGACGATCAGCGCGGAGAGTATGCCCATGACGAAAACGGAGAAGATTTTGCCGCCGGAGAGTTTGCTGCTTTGGTTTTGGAAATAGGATTGGACGGCGTTGGGCAGTTGGATGTTGAAGAGTCCGAACATGGAAAGCGCGAGGACGACCATCAGGCCTGCGGCGGCAAGGACGACCCATGCCTGTTGCAGCCATACGGTCAGAAGGGCGCCCGTCAAGCCTGCGATGACGCCGACCAGCGTGTAGGTCAGTGCCAAACCTTGCACATACGCTACGGACAGCGCGAAGGCGCGGCCTTTGCCGGCGGTTTTATCGCCGACGATGATGCTGGAGACTATCGGTAAAAGCGGATACATACAGGCGGTAAAGCTCAAGAATACCCCTGCGGTAAAAAACGCCAACAGGTTGGCGTTTAATGTTTCCCAAGATAATTTGAAGCGGCTGCCGTCGTCGTTTTGCGAGGCTTTAGGCGCGGCGGCGGGGGATGGTTTGGCGGAATCGGGTTGCAGGAAGCGGTCTTTAGCGGATATGGGTTCGTCGCTTTGCGGCTGGTACAGGCCGTTGCCATTAATCTCGAAAGACGTGTCCACGGGCGGGTAACATACGCCGGCTTCGGCACAACCTTGATAAGTCAGCGTCAGCTTGTAGGTCGGCGCGGCTTTTTTGTAAGGCCAGTTGACCTGCGCGGCGCGGTGGAACACGGTTTGTTTGCCGAAAAACTCATCTTCTTTGGCTTCGCCTTTGCTGAAAACCGGTTCGCCCAATACGCCTTCAGGCGCGGTAGCGGCGACGATTTTCGATTGGTACATATAGTAGCCGTCGGCGATTTTGAATTCGACGTTGATGCCTTTGTCGGTAACGTTCACTTGCGGCACAAACGCTTTTTCAGGCGGCAGCAAATCGTCGGCATTTACAGCGAACGCGCTGGAACACAGGGCAAAAAAGGCGGTAAAGAAGTAAAGGAGTTTTTTCATGGCGTCTTCTCGGTGGAAGGGTTGAACAGGCGCATTATAAACGCAGCAGCCGTTTATAGGCCTTAATTTATATTAAAAGTTGCGATTGAATTTATATTAAAGTTGCGATTGTTTTTATCGTCGCTAGAGGTGGATTATCGGACTGCTTGATAGATGATGCCCGTCGGATTGTCTCTTTTTCATAGCCGATTGGAACGGGAAAGGTCGTCTGAAAACGGATAGGGTAAATTCTGTCCAAACTATCCAAACCATTTTCAGACGACCTTTCATGTTTTACCGCTTGAGTACCGGTATCTTGAGCCGTTTAATTGATTTCAGGCTGCGGGACTTTGTGCTGAACGGCGTAAACGGCGGCTTGGACGCGGCTACTGAGGTCAAGTTTTCGCAGCAGGTTTTGAACGTGAACCTTGACGGTGGATTCTGCCAATTCCAAATGACGGGCGATGACTTTGTTACTGTGTCCGGCGGCGAGGTAGCCTAAGATTTCGAGTTCGCGCGGGGTGAGGGTAGAGAGTGCCTGATCGGTACGCGGTGCGGACGGGGAAATCAGGGATTGGACGAGGCGGGTGGTCATTTCGGGAGAGAAGACGTTGTCGCCGTCCACGGCTTTGCGGATGCTGTCGAGCAGGAAGTCGGCGTTGATGTTTTTCAGCAAAAAGCCGCGTGCGCCGATGCGCATGCATTCGGTCAGGTCGTCGCTGTCTTCGGAAACGGTCAGCATGATGACGGTTTGGTTCGGGTTGACGCCCAAGATTTGTGCCAGTGCTTCGCGACCGTTCATGACAGGCATGTCAAGGTCGAGTAAGACGACGTCGGGTTTGAGCTGTTCCGCCATTTTGACGCCGGACAAACCGTCGGCGGCTTCTCCGATGACTTCGAAGTCGCTTTGACGGGAGAGCAGGGCTTTGATGCCGCTGCGGAAGAGTGTGTGGTCGTCGATCAGGATAATTTTAATGGTCATGAGAATGTTCTCTTGTGTTTGGGTAGGGTTAGGGTAACGGTTGTGCCTTCATCCGGTTTGGAGCTGACTTCTAATTCTGCGTGGATACGTTGGGCGCGTTCGCGCATGATGCCCATGCCGACATGTTCGCCGGAAAGCGTGTCCAGGTGAGCGGGATCGAAACCTACGCCGTCATCGCGGATGATCAGCGTGAAGTCCTGACGGTTGTCAATGCTGACGGTAACGTTGCGTGCCAAGGCGTGTTTGCGGATGTTGGACAGGCTCTCTTGGAGGATGAAGATAATCTGTAACTGCTCATCGTTGTTCAATGCCGCGCCTTCATCCCTCCATTCGGTACTGACGTTGATTTTGGTCTGCCTTTCAAATCGGGTAAGCAGGGCAGAAACGGCTTCAGGGAAGTCTTTGTTACTGATTTTGGTGCGGAAGTTCAGCAGTAGTTCGCGTACGTCTTCATAACATTCCTGCACGCCGTCTTTGATGAAGCGGATATTCTCTTCAGCTTGTTCTTTTTGGTTTGAATAGAATGCGCTTTCCAGCATTTGGACTTGGAGGTTTAGGAAAGTCAATGCTTGTGCGATGCTGTCGTGCAGGCCTTGGGCAATCAGGTTGCGCTCCTGTAAAACGGCCAGCAGGCGGCGTTCTTGCTCGAGGCGGCTGTTGACGATGGAAACGCCTAATTGTCCGCTTAATGTACGCAGCAGTTCGTTGTCGTTGTTATCTGGTTTAAGGTCGTCTGAAAAATACAGGTTTAAAACACCCAGTTCTTCTTCTTGATAGCTGATGGGGAAAACGGCGTGTTTGAGTGCCGTTTTATCCGGGGCAGTATCCGGCTCATCATCCGAATCATCAGGCAGCCCGATGGACGCCACTATGTCCGTGCGTTTGCGTTCGTTATCCCAAAGGCGGATGCTGCCCGCTTCTGCGGAGACGGCAGGCAGGGTGCGCTTGAGAAATTCTTCCGCCGCCTGTTGGGGGGTGAAAGTTTGATGCAAATCGCGGGTGGTTTGATAGAGCAGCGTCAGATCACGGTTTTGTCGCGCCAGGTCTTGAGTTTGACGTGCCACTTGCCCCTCTAAATCGGTATAAAGCGTCTTTAGCCGGCTGCTCATTTGGTTGAAGCCTTTGTTGACTTGGGCAAACTCGCTTATCTGGTCTGTGTCGATCTGAACGCCGAACCTGCCTTGGCTGATGGTCTTTACACCGTCCCTCAGTGTTTCCAAAGGCCGGATAATCCATGCATAGTGCCAGATAATCATTAGTCCCGCCGCCGCAAAAATCATCCCCATCATAATCATTTGAAAGCGGCGCAACCATAGTGTGTTTTTCTCATTGGCGTGTTCCATCGCCTGTAAAAACAGTTCTATATTGGCTGCAAAACGGTAGAGCTTGATTTGGTCGGGGCGTTCGTAACGGCGCAGGACGGGTTGTATGTTGGCTTTCCAGTCTTCAATCAGCGCGGTCTGTATCAGGTCGTAGGCGGGCGGTGTTTCAGAGGGCATCAGAGGGTGTATGGCGTTACTCTGGCTGATGCTGTTGAGGTTTTGTTCGAATTCGCGGATTTGATTGTTGATTTGCGCCTTGGGTGCGCGTTCGCCGACCATGTAGGCAAGGCGGTAAACCTGCGTCCGCAAGTTGCCTGCATCTTCGATAACGGTGGCGGCATTTTGCAGCCTCCAAGAGAGTACTAAAGTCAGGATGACGGACAAAAGGGCGGAGCCGACCCATAATATGGTCAGCAGCTTCAAGCGCGAAGACAGGCTCAGGCGGTTTAAAAAACGGAATGTGAAAGACATAGAAGGTATATGCCGTTGGAAGTTTTCGGTCGGTTACTGTGTAAACATATCATTCATTCGGCTTAGAGGCAATCGGACCGACGAGATGGTTGCCATGAAATAGAGATGACACTGTTTCAATGTAAAATCATGTTATGATAAAATTCAAATTATATGAATTTTATCATAAGCCCGCTCACTCGGATGAAGACTTTCAGACGACATCGGGTAACCAAACCGCTTCACAAAGGATAAATATGAAAATATTTGCGTTGATATCGGCAGGGGGACAGTCAGACGGCGTAGATAAAGGCCTGTTGCTCTGGCAAGGAAAAACGTTGATTGATTGTGTTATCGAAAGGATTAGGCCGCAAGTTGACCATATTGCCATCAGTGCCAACCGTAATTTGGAAAGTTATGCCGTCAGAAGCCCGCACCTGCTGCCGGATGCAAGGCAATGGCGGTATTTGGGCGGATTGGCTGCATTGTGTACCGCTGCCAATGATTTGCAGATTGCCTCTGCCGACTGGCTTTTGGTTGTGCCGTGCGATATGCCTAATTTGCCGGATGATTTGGTAGAAAGGTTTCAGGCAGTTTCTAAAAAAACACCTTTGTGCAATGCCTTTTATATCGAAACACCTGTAACGCCGCATTACAACGTGATGTTCATCCGCCCGCAAATTTTACAAAGTACCGTACCTTATTTGAATTCAGGATTAAGGACGGTGAGGGGGTGGTTGCAGCAACAGCGTGCCCGTGTCTTACAATTTGACCATGATGATTGTTTTATCCGTTACGGAAAATCAAACATTGCCTGAGCTGAAAAATTAAATATATTCAAACTACTGGCATTTATTTGTTGCGAAATGAATGTCATTACACAAAAGGTCGTCTGAAAATTGAACTGGCCCCCAAATCTTGGACACTCATAAAAGCCTATTCAGGCGCTCTGTGCAAGCCGGGTTCTGTATGCGACAGGACTCAGCTTTTTCAATTTCAAACTGCAACGCTCCCGGTTGTAGTAATCCATATAGTCATCTATCTGCTTCATCAATTCATCTACCGTCAATTCACCTGCGTTATAGAAACACTCCGTCTTCAATACCGCAAAGAAGCTTTCCATCGGCGCATTGTCCCAACAGTTCGCCTTTCGCGACATGCTTTGAACCATGGAATGCTCCGCAAGCAATTCCCTATACCCCGCCGTACGGTACAGCACACCTTGGTCCGAATGAAGCATCGTTCCTTTAGCAGTCAGACGGGGGCGGCTTTTTCGAGCATTTCCTTCACCATTTCGCTGTTGGCATTGCCGCTCATGGCGTAGGCGACGATTTCCCGGTTGAACAGGTCCAATATCGGCGAGAGGTACAGTTTGCCGTCCTTCCCTTTGAGTTCGGTAACGTCGGTCAGCCATTTTTCGTTGGGTTTTCGGGCTTTGAACCGGCGTTTGAGGAGGTGTTCCGATATCTCGCCCATGGCGGGATGGCGGTAGGCTTTTTTCGCCCGTATGAGGGCTTTCAGTTCCAACTGCTTCATCAACCGCGCCACTTTTTTGCGGTTCCAACCCAATGCTGCGGCAATGCGCCTTTGTCCGTAGCGTCCTTTATGCCGCCGGTAGGTTTCGACGAGGAGGGCTTTGTCGGCTGCGTCGGGATCGGGTCGGTCTTGGTGGTGGTAGTAAAAGCTGCTTTTGGGCAGGTTTGCGATGTGCAGCAGGTATTTGGGCGGGTGTTGCGCCCTCAGTGTTTGGACGGTTTGGCTTTGTCCTTTGCGGTCCGCTTTTGGCTGAGGGCTTTTAACTCCTTTAGATAGGCAACCTCTGCGCGCATATAGCACAACTCTTCGATAAGCTCTGCCTGCGTTTTTTCTTGGTCGGGTTTGTCGGCGATGAAGGGATTTTTGCGGTGTTGGTTCATGGTTTTGGATTGGGGATGTTCGAGTGTGCCGCCTTCTTGATAGGCGGTTATCCAACGTCGCAGGTGGGTTCGTGAGATGCCGTAGTGGTCTGCGGTACGCTGTCGGCTGCGTATATGCAGGTAGTGGAGTACGGCTTGGTATTTGAAGTGTAATGTATATTTGCTCATAAAAAAACTGCACCTTGTGAGTTCGAGGGGATGTCCAACTTTGGGGGTGCAGTTCAAATTTCAGACGACCTTTTGTGATTGAAGGAGGTTTGGGGTTGCAATATCAGCCGTTAGCCTTGCTTCTGCCTTTGCGCTTGGTTGGCGCGGTATCCGAGGTTTTCACCTTGATTTTCACGCTTTTGCTTGGCTTCTTGTCTTTGCGTTTGGCTTTTTCCGTTGCCGTTTTGGCTTTGGCGGTTTTCTTTTTGCCGTTTTCAGACGACGTTGCTGCGCTTTCCGGTTGGGTTTTGCTGCGGCGTTTGGCGGCGGGTTTTTCCTGTTTTACAGGCGTTTTCATCGCGTCGTCGATTTCTTTCGCCGTCAGTTTGTGCTTAGTTTTCGAGCCGGTTTGGGCGGTGGTTTTGGTGCGGCGTTTTTTGCCGCTGCTTCCGCCGCTGATCAAGGTCAGGTCGATTTTGCTGGTGTCCAAATCGGCGCGCGCCACTCGGACGCTGACTTTGTCGCCCATGTTGAAACGGATGCCGCTGCGTTCGCCTTCTATCGCCATGATTTCGGGACGGAAGTTGAAATAGTCTTCGCCCAAATCGCTGATGTGTACCAAGCCGTCGATGTGGATGCCGTCTAAGGTAACGAAGAGGCCGAAGTTGGTCATGCCGGAGATTTTGCCTTCGAATATTTCGCCGACTTTATCGCGCATGTAATAGGTTTTCAGCCAATTTTCCACGTCGCGGCTGGCATCGTCGGCGCGGCGTTCGCAGAACGAGGTATGGACACCCAAAGCCTGCCAGCTTTTGCTTGGCGTGTAGGTTTGTTGGTTCAATACGGCTTTGATGGCGCGGTGGACGGTCAGGTCGGGATAGCGGCGGATGGGGGAGGTGAAGTGGGCGTATGCTTCGTAGGCAAGGCCGAAGTGTCCGTCGCAATGCGGTTCGTAAACTGCCTGCTGCATGGAGCGCAGCATCATGACTTGCAGCAATTCGGCATCGGGTCTGCCTTTGAATTGTTCGGCAAGTGCGGCATAGTCTTTTGGCGTCGGGTTGTTGCCGCCACCCAGTTGCAAACCCAATAAGCCGAGCTGCTCGCGCAGGGTGGCGAGTTTTTCGGGCGTCGGGCCTAAGTGGTTGCGGAAGAGGGCGGTGTGCTTGTTTTTTATCAGGAACTCTGCCGCGCAGACGTTCGCCGCCAACATACATTCTTCAATCAGTTTGTGGGCGTCGTTGCGGACAACGGGCACGATTTTTTCGATTTTGCCGTTGTCGTCGAAAAGCATTTGGGTTTCGACGCTTTCAAACTCCACCGCGCCACGTTCGAAGCGTTTTTTCTGAAGGATTTTGAAGAGTTTGTAGAGGGTGTCGATTTGGGCTTTGTGCGGATGGTCGAGGTCGTCTGAAATCCAATCCCAGACTTGGTTGTACGTCAGACGGGCATGGGAACGCATAACCGCAGGGTAGAAGCGGTATTCTTTAATATTGCCCGCGTAAGTGATGACCATGTCGCATACCATGCACAAACGCTCGACATCGGGATTGAGCGAGCAGATGCCGTTGGACAGGTTTTCCGGCAGCATCGGAATCACGCGGCGCGGGAAGTAAACGCTGGTGCTGCGTTCCTGCGCGTCCGTGTCGATAGCGTCATCAGGACGGACATAATGGCTGACATCGGCAATCGCCACGACCAAACGGTAATTGCGCCCGATTTTTTCGGCAAACACGGCATCGTCGAAATCGCGCGCCGTTTCGCCGTCTATGGTTACCAAAGGTAAATCGTGCAAATCGACGCGGCCTTTCAAATCGCTTTTACGAACACGGTCGGGGATTTTTTTTGCGGCTTTGGCACACGCTTCGCTGAATTGGTGCGGCAAATGGTGTTTGCGCACGGCGATTTCGATTTCCATGCCGCTGTCGGCATAATCGCCTAATACTTCGATGATTTTCGCCACGGCAGGGCGGTTTTGCTCAGGATAAGTCTCGATTTCGCCGACGATGACCTGACCGGATTCGGGTTTGAAATGCGCGACGCTGTCAGGTTCCAAAACGATGCTTTGGTTCAGGCGTTTGTCTTCTGCTTCCAAAATCGCCACGCCGCGATCCATATAGAAACGTCCGACCACTTTGCTTTGCGCGCGTTCGACAATATCTAAAACCGTTCCTTCGCGGCGGCCTCTGCGGTCAATGCCGGCAGGGCGGACGGTAACGATGTCGCCGTGCATGATGCCGCGCATTTGGCGTTCATATAAAACAAAATCGCCGTCTTTGGTGGGCGTGAGCGGTACGGCGAAGCCGAAGCCGTCTTTGTGCGCCTCGACACGGCATTTGACCAAATCCAATTTGTCCGCCGCGCAAACCGCACCGCGGCGGTTGATTAAAACCTGACCGTCCCGCGCCATCGCTTTCAGACGACGTTCGAAAAATTCGTACTCTTCTTCCGTAATCGACAACTCGCGTGCCAAGACTTCGATTTTCGACGGCACGCCTTTTTGCTCCAATAATTCAATGATCCACTCCCTGCTTGGCAGCGGATGTTCGTAACGTTGTTTCTCCCGTTTCAAAAACGGGTCTTTTTCTCGTAAATTTAAAGATTTAATATTTTTGTTCATTTTATTGGTTGACATTCTTTTTCTAAAATATATAATGACCGCTTCTTTGCGAAATAGTCAATCACTGTAACGCAAAACAGGAAATAAAGCAAAGCCCAGGTGGCGGAATTGGTAGACGCGCTAGCTTCAGGTGCTAGTGTCCTCACGGGCGTGGAAGTTCGAGTCTTCTCCTGGGCACCAAACCTTTTGGTCGCCGCTTTGCTTATCCATCCTAATTGCCCAGGTGGCGGAATTGGTAGACGCGCTAGCTTCAGGTGCTAGTATCCTCACGGGTGTGGAAGTTCGAGTCTTCTCCTGGGCACCAAATCAATTATCCGGCTTATCCGGATTTTTTATTGAATAGATTTATTTGTCTGATTAAGCTACAATATCAGACAACAAAATATGTTTGATTCCACAGAGAGGTGGATGAGTGGTTTAAGTCGCACGCCTGGAAAGCGTGTATACGTGAATAGCGTATCGAGGGTTCGAATCCCTTCCTCTCTGCCAATTACTTTTTTAAAAGTTTTTCATCACTTTTAAATCTATATATAAATGGCTAAGTTATCAAAGACTTAGCCATTTTTTATATTTGTATGTTTTAAATCTATTTCTAGTACATACAGATTTTTTTGATTTTTTTATGGTATTTTATGTGTTATCAACAAGGAGTAACACATGCCTAAAATCGTAACGCCTTTGAGCTTGTCTCAAATCAAAACCGCCAAACCCAAAGACAAGGTTTATAAACTTTCCGACGGCGGCGGGCTGGCTTTATGGGTTTTGCCGTCCGGTACTAAATCTTGGCGGCTACAATACCGCCGAGCCGATGGGAAAATGGACACGATGACTTTAGGACTTTTCCCCCGCTTCGGGTTAGCAGATGCTCGCGCTTGGCGGGAGGAGATATTGTCTAAAATTAAAAAGGGCATAAATCCCAAATTGATTTCAGACGACGTAGCCGCAGCATATCGGTTTGAAAATTGTTTGGCGCGGTGGTTTGACAAATGGCGCAAGTCTGGGGGCAAACAGGGGACAGGGAAGAATCCCCGTTATGCGGAGCAGGTCTTGGCTGCGATTGAGCTTAATGTCTTGCCGACATTCAAGGGGCGCGATATTCGGTCAATCACGACGGCGGAAGTTGTCGCGGTGTTGCGCAAGATGGAGCAGCGGCAGGCGTTGGAGTATCTGCGGCGGGTAAAAGGTAACTTGGGGCTGATGTTTGATTATTTTGTTGCTGACGGCTCTATCCCTTCGAATCCTGTTGCGGTCATCGGCAAGCAGGTTTTTGACAAACCGCCCGAACGTCATTTCGATGCTTTGCGATTCGACCAACTCCCCCTTTTAGTTGAACGCCTCGAAACATCAAAAGATATTGGAGACCGAGCGCGGCTTTTAATTTACTGGCAACTGTTGAGCATGACGCGCCCGTCTGAAGCGGCAGGGACTAGACTGTCAGAAATAAATCTCAAGGCAGGCATTTGGGAAATACCTATCGAACGAATGAAGACACGCCCGCATATTGTTCCATTGAGTTCGGCTTTGAAAACTATTTATTTCGAGGCTATCCGCCTTAATGTGAACGGTATTTATTTGTTTGAGGGCGCGGGATTCGCTAAACCCATGTCCTCCGAAACTGTTCGTATAAAACT
This sequence comes from Neisseria sp. DTU_2020_1000833_1_SI_GRL_NUU_006, assembly GCA_032388755.1. Lineage (NCBI taxonomy): Bacteria > Pseudomonadati > Pseudomonadota > Betaproteobacteria > Neisseriales > Neisseriaceae > Neisseria > Neisseria sp. DTU_2020_1000833_1_SI_GRL_NUU_006. Next base: position 714,007 of record CP135593.1, read on the forward strand.
ACGCTCCAAGATGGGACTTAACACAACGGCGCACGGCCTCCGAAGTTTGGCGCGAACATACCTGCGCGAAGTTTATAAAATCCGCAGAGATGTCGGAGAGATGCTACTTTCTCACGGGATATCCGACAAAACAGAACGCGCCTATGATCGCTCCGAACTTTTAGACGAGCGGCTGGAGATGCTCGAGAACTTAGGGCGCGATGTCATGGCTCTTCGCGACCGTTATCGCACTAAATGATGTTATTCGCTATGTGGTCGTCTGAAACATTTCAGACGACCTTTTTTTGTGTTGCCGCCCCTGCGACGACGGGCGGCGCGCGCTCCCCCTCCACGCCCGCGGGCTTTGCGGGGGTGTGTTTTTTTATGCAGCGATAGAGTAGGCGGGAATCCTTATGTTTCATGGGATTTTCGGCTTTTTTGGGGTACTGGTTTTTTATGCGTTTTTATGCAAGATTATGCATTTTCATGCTGATTTATGCACCGCCTTTAAAATACAATAATAAAGCCGTCTGATTTTTTTCAGACGGCTTTTTTCAATCGATTTTTAGGGCTTGTAATAACTGGTCTGTGACGTATTGCAAATCCTCTTTCGGCAATCCCAATAACAGGCGCGATGGTAGGTTTTTACCGGAATTACCATCTTCGTGTTCAGTGGCAATGGCTGCCGCTGAACCGCCGAACCAACCAATTTGCGCGCGGTTGGCATCTGCCTTTTGACGCAGCCAGCGGGCGGCACCGAGACGTCGGAACATTGCCATTCGGGATGCTGTCGACGTTTTCAGGTATAAATATTCTCGTCGGAATCCCAACAGTCCGCGTTCTCCCTCGAACCGAACTAATTCTTTTCCGTTTTCCGTCCGGCTGTATGCGATGCGCCCTGTGTAGTTGTCACCGTATTTTTCCCCGAAAAAACGAAACGGTCGACCGTTCAGCCCTTCGCCATCCCGTATGCGGCGGAACATAAAGCGGTCGCCCTGCCGCTTAGCCATTGGATTGCCGTCAGGCTCCACGTTTGCCCGAATCCGTTCGCGGTTCCGGCGGCGCAGTTCGGTTGCGATTGTACGCAAAAGTTTGGCGCGGACAGACGGCTTGAGTTGCAGTGACAGATGGCGGATTTGCGCGACAAACTCTTCCAATTCTTGCATTTGTTTATCCTTTTAGCAAAAAGGGCGCATGATTGCGCCCCGCATTGATGCCTAAAAAGCCTGTCTCGGCGGCTCCGCCTTGACTTTGTATGTGACCAAACCATTATCATCAAGTCCAGCGATGACGGTCTCAGTCAATTTAAGCTCTATCATCACATCCCACACGTCTGACTCTATCGGTTCAGCTTCAAAAATAAAGGCGCGTGATGATGCGTCCGCACCCGGACACAAAATATCCGGTTGATTTTCTTGTAGCCACTTATTCACAATCAAAAAAAGATACGCAGGATCGCGATGGAACTCCTGAATAAAAATATTGAGCGTGTACTTCGCTTCATAACTCAATGTATTGCGTTTCGGAATAATCTGCCCCGACAAAACCGTCAGACGCAGACGGTCAGGGGCGGCTTTAAACTCCGGCAGCGTTTCCTGTATGGCAAGACGCAGGCTTTTTGGTTTTTCCATTTTCAGACGACCTTATTTTGTAAACCGCTGTCGCTGTTCTTCGATGCGTTGGCAGTCAATACATAAACGGCAACCCGGTACTGCTTCTCGACGCGCTTCGGGGATGATTTCACCGCACTCTTCACACTCTTGGGCGGATGGCGCGGCGGATTCTTTTTCCTTTTGGCGCAACAGCCAGAATTCGCGCATTTTTTGCTCTAAGTCGCAGGCTTGGTCAATGATGTCGGTCATGGTGTAGCTTTCCCTTCTTCATCGCCTTTGAGGCAGGCTGACAAAGCGTCGCGATAGAGGCGGCATTGTTCAAACGCCGAGCGATAGGCAATCAAGGCGCGAACCATGTCCGCATTGGTTGAAATCTCTTCGGGCGGGTAGGCTTCACACTTCGGCACCGGCGGGCATGACTCGGCAGCCTGTACAGATACCGGCGGATTATGGGTGCAGGCAGTAAGGGCAACGGCGGCAACGAGAACGGAGAGACGTTTCATTTTTTATCTTTCATAGTTTGATGTTTAAAAGGGCGCAATCATGCGCCCCGCTGTTATTTTTTATTGATGGTTCTGGCTACATCTTCGGGCAGTTTTTCAGACGACCATTCATGATGCTTAGTCAGTGCCGCTTCGACTTGGCTGTTTTTTTCAGCCTGCACCTTCATAATTTGGTTTACCTGCTCCTGCAAACTTTGGGCGCGGGCTTTATAAATCCTGATTGTTGCGTCTTTCGACTTGATGGCGGCTTCCTGCGCGGCGACTGTTTGTGTCAGTGCCTTATTGCTTTTTCGCATGTACATCAAGCCATATCCGAGGACGGAGACGGTCAGGATATAAGACACGACAACAACAATAGCTGTTTTCATATCATCTCCCTTTCTAGGCTTCGCTCACGCCTGCTGCCGCAGTGCCGGTAACGATGGGCAGGTTATAACGCTCCTCTGACGGGAACGATTTAACCGGCTTACCATCAACCAATTTAGACGGCCAGTAGCAGCCATCGATGTCGGCGGCGTTAAACGGCACGATTGATACGGCATTGCCCTGATTACCGCCCCATCCCATAATCTGCCCTTTGGCGTTTTTGCCGCCAACGAAAAACACATGGCCGCCGCCTTTGCGGGATTTCACGGCGATACAGCCATAGGCAGGTTTAGAAAGCTTGGTTAGACCTGCTTCAGACCATGCCTTTGCACGATACCAATCCTTGATGACGGCGCGCCCGCTTTTGCCGAGACAGTACCCGACAAACAGACCGCACCAAGGCGTCTCGTCGTCTGCGTACCACGCTTTTGCAGCATTGGGAAAGTTTCCCATCTCTTTGAGCCAAGACTGGATAATCGGGTTATGTTTCGCACCGACGATTTCTCTTAATCCGAGGTGCCGGCGGGCTTCCGCCATCCAAGGCAATTCAGTCATATTTTTTCCTTTAATTGTGTGTTTCAGATGTTGTCCGACCTTCTTGCATCAGGTTTTTCGATGACTGGCTTACCGCCTGTCGTTTCAAAAATCCTTGATTTGCGGCGATAGGTCGGGTTTTTTTCGGGTTAATTTTGCTGACGTTTCCGCCGCTCCATAACACTGCACCCGTGTGCAGGGCGAGACCGAAAATCAGTAGCCATGTAGTGAGTGATTCGATGGCAAAGGCGGCGGCCAGTGCGAGACTGCAAAACCACACGATAGACAGATAGGCGATTGCCGCACTCAACGGCTTATGCGTCTTTCCGCGCGCGTCGAACATGATGATTCTCAGGGCGGCGGTCAGGGATAAAGCAATGATGGCGGTGGTTTGGACGGTATTCATACCTCTTTTTCCTCTTCCAATTCCGTGTTTTTCAGACGACCTTGGTCAATCAGGCGCATGATGCGTTGCAGTCCCAATACCAAACCGGCAGAAAAGAGGGCGGCAGCAGTAAAACTATTGATGCGCAGCTCGTCGCCCGGCATCAGCCAGTTAACAATATCTTCCGCTCCGTCGTAACCAAAAATACCGCCAACAAAGGACACGGCAAACAACCAAGCCTTATTGATCGGGCGTTCTGCCTTTTGGCTTAGGACAAACAGGGATGCGCCGATAAGCGCGCCAAACGCGACGGAGGCGTGGACGTGGTAGCTTCCGATGACGATAACGGCGGCATTGACGGCAGTGGTGGTTTTATCGTGGGTCATAACGTTTCAATCCCATAGGTTCAGGGTGGATTTTTCTTGTATTTCTTCGTATTTCGCTGCTTCGTGCAGCCTTATTTTTATGCCGGCGGGCAGCAGGGCAGGGTAGGCGGACAAGCCGTAATTTGCTGTCAGGATGCGCTCGGTATGCCCTGCCGATGTGCCATAGTGCCGCCATGCGATATTTGCGACGGTGTCGCCTTCTTTCGTTATGTATTCCATTTCAGATTAATTCCGCATCGCATCTTCTTTCGCCCATGACGGCGGCGGTCGCGTAGTGGGCTTCGCGGCGGTAGTCCTCCGCCTGACTTTGCTTCATTTCTGCCCGCTCGCCCGCTTTTCCCGATGGCTCTGTGTCCGCGTATTTTTCAAGCAGTAGGGATTTGGCATAGCAATAGACGGCGCGGCGGTAATGGATGGTTTTGACGGATTCGCCATTGATGACGTCGTCTGAATCGCCAGTTTCGGCAAGCGTGGATTTGCCGACCTGAACGGCGGAAATACGGTATTTTTTAAGCTGTCCGTTGACATGTGCGACGGCTTCGAGGGCGGCGTGATATACGCGCGAACTGGATATGTTCGCCTCTATCCGCATGACTTCGCGGAAGTTTGTTAAGTCAATAACGGGAAAAAACGGAATGCTTCGGATTTCGGATTGGTCGAATTCCTGCCGCCCTTGGTCGGGGTTATCGGCGAAAACCATCGTCATGTTTTGTATCCATACTGAAGAAGCCCGCCCGATGTTCAGGCGGGCTTCGGAATAGAGGCGCAGAGGCTTTTACGGATAAGGCCGTCCGCAATTAATCGGGAGGACTTTCCGCAGGCTTGCGCCCGGCGGGGGGAAGATTTCAGCCTTCAAGCTGTTTTTTGAGTGAGGCAATACGGGATTTGACGCCGATTTTGTCGGAATACTGCAAAGCGGATTCGTAGTAGCCTACGGCACCCTGAACGTCTCCGACTTCTTCGGCACGCTCGCCACATGCTTTGAAAAACTTGGAGCGCACAATGTCCGTCAGATTGATTGTGTGCATACCTGTCTCGTCATCCGTACTGCTCAAGAGAGCGAGCAATTCAGCATGATTTTCGGTACTTAAAGCGGCACCGGTGGCAAATTGCTCTGCCAATTCTTCAACCAACAGGTCAGGCAAGTCGCGGCGGTAGTCGTCTTGCACCTTCATGCCATGCTTGATAGCGAACAGGATGTACGGCACGGCAGTATCGAGGTCGCCAATGTCAATCAGCCACAAAAGCGCAGTCGTGAAGACAGGGTCTGATTCAGACGGCGTCCCTGCTTGGTACACGTCTTCGAGCCACGGCAGATATTTCAAAATCATGCCTTTTTTGGCTTGGACCTTATCGGAAACCGCTTTGATTTGGCTCAATACGGCGCGGTCTGCGTTGAGGGAGGCGAGCAAGCGGCGGTACGGTTCGGCGGCATTGATGTCCTCTCCGTTTTGCGCGGCTTGCTCGGCCAAAACTTGTTGTTTATGTGCTTGGGCGGGTGTCATTATTTTTCTTTCTGTGATGTCGTCTGAAACTCAATCGCCGCAACCCATACGGGGTGAAGCTCGTTTCAGACGACCTTTTGACAGCCGACGGACGCTTGATGCTCTTTTTTTAGTCCGTCGGAATTTTTACTTCACGATTTTGATGTTTTCGACCAAGGCGGCCGCGCCATACTCTTCGACGACATAGCAGATGTTTTCCGATTGGTAGTCTGCGATGCGGTCAAATTCAGGCTCGTCCACCAATTTGCGGCGGTGGCCGCCTTTGTGGAAGTAAATCGACAGATTTTCCAGCGGCGTAACCAGCAGGGTATTTTTCGGGAAATATGGCACGGTAACGACCGGCAGACCGCCCAAGCGTTTTTCGCTCATGATGATGTCGGCTGGACGCAGCTCACTTGCCTTATTACCTGCTTCTTTGATGACTGCGAAGTATTTTTCAGACAACAAAGATTGATGGCAGATAACGGTCATGCCCGGCATATCGTGGAACTCTTCGTCAATCAGGTTTTCCATGACGTCGGTAACGAGATGGTCGATTGATGTGTATGGTTTACCTGTACCGATTTCGATTGCCGTCGCAGCCCCACCCATGACGTTGGTCGCTGCATTTTCGCGCAGATGCTGTAACCAGCCTTTTTGAACATCCTGCAAGAGCGGATTGCTGGCAAAGTTGGTGGTCGCAGCGGCAGACGTGCCGTTGAAGCCAATGGCAATCAGGCTCAAGGCTTTAGATTTGACGAGCTGGTTATTAATCAGCTTGACGTATTCGGGGTGGGCGCTCCAAGAGTCCATGTCGTCGTAGCTGACTTGAGTGTCAAAATTGACTTTTTTGCACAAATACTGGCGGTCGCTCAGGTTGTGATATGGCTTGGGTTGGCGGCGAACGCTGCCGTCGCCGTTTTTGGTATCGGTACGGGAGGCGTTCAAACCAGTCGATAAACCGATGATGGAACCGGCAATTTCGGTTTTGCTGATGATGTTGATTTTCTGCAAGAAAGTAGATTGCAGACGTACTGCTTCGCGCATTTTTTGAGATACGGCGGGCTGTACGTTGAATTGTCGCGCAATACCTGCGGCGGTTGTGCCGTTGGCTTTTGCGACGGCATTGATGTATTGCTGAATGTATGGGTGCATTTTTCGCCTTTACTTGTTATCAATATTCGGAATCTGCGACGGTGGTCGCGCCGGTGTGCGCGGCGGCGGCATTGACAGGGGTCGATTCGACTTTTGCTTTAAAGGCCTCGAATTCTTGTCGCAATGCCGCGTAGTCTTCGACGATTTTTCCAGTGATTTGCGCCGATTGCTCCAATTCTTTAGTCAGGGCGGCAATTTCTTGGCTGTAATCGATTTTTTGCGGTTCTTGGCTTGGCTGTTCGGGGGCTGTTTTTTTGCTGAACATTGCGTCGTGAATGACGGCAAAAATGCCTTTTTTCTCTGTTTTCGGTTGGGTTTCGGCTTGGGGCATATCTTGACTTTCCATTTGTGTGTATGCGGCGGTGAAATTGGGGTCGTCCGGGGCAATTTGTCGGAATTTGAGCATTGTTGTACCCATCGAGGCGGGCGAGTCGGTCATCGCGATACCAACCAAATAGGCTTTGCCGGTATCGCCGAACGGCTTCATCAACTCCATCGAGGTGAAGACTTTTTCGCGGTCTTTGATGTAGCCCAGCATTTTTTCAGTCGGGTCGATACGGGCATACAAACGGGTCACGCCGTCGGTCGTTTCGGCTTTGAGTTCGAGGACGTCGCCCAAGCCCGAATAGTCGTTTTTCGGGCTGTATGGGCGGTAGTGTTCCAAGTTGATGCGCGCGCCGTACAACTCGGGGTCATATGCGGCAGCAGCGGCAATGAGGTCGGCGGATTCGATGGTGCGTCCATCAACGGTTGCACCTGATTTGCCGATGCAGAACCATCGGTCGCTAAATTTTTCTTTGGTTGATTTGGAGGATTTATCCATTTTTGCCTGCTTTGGTGTTTGTCCGCTTTATTTTGTCATTTGCGCGGAGCGAGGCAAGCGGAGGGGGTTTTCCGTGTGATTTTCAAGTCATGCCAAATGGGCGTGTCGGGCGGATTTGCCCGAAAATCGGGGGATTAAAGATATTTTTTGAGCTAATGGAAAAACGTCAGAACATCGAAATCGCGCAGAATATAGACCCGCGCCTTGTGGCGCGTTCTCTTTACTGGCAGGGCTGGAAGATTACCGCTATCGGGCGGCATTTAGGGCTGAAGCCCGCTACGGTGCATTCTTGGAAGCAACGGGAAAACTGGGATGGCGGGACGCCGATGCAGCGCGTCGCCTCTTCTATTGAGGCGCGCTTAATCCAACTCGTCAACCTCCCGAACAAATCGGACAGCGTTTACAAAGAAATGCGCCAGCTTTCCGCACTAATGAGCGGGGAGGGTAGTAAAAGGTCGTCTGAAAAATCGGAAATGCCGAAGGACAACCGCTTTGACGGCGCAGACAAGCCGCCTTTTGACAGCGTGCCGACCATAGACCGCCCGCCGCGTGAACGTACCGAGCGCACCGAACGCAGCCGCACCCGCTCCGTCGAAAAACCGCCGAAAAACTATATCGCGCCGGAGCAGCAGCAGCGCATGATAGAGATTTTCGAAGAGCAGTGTTTCGATTATCAGCGGTATTGGGGCGAGATTTATCGGACGCACCGTTTCCGAAATATCTTAAAAAGCCGCCAAATCGGCGCGACTTTCTACTTCGCCCGCGAAGCCTTCCTGACCAGCCTAAAAACGGGCATCAACTCCATTTTCCTGTCCGCGTCCCGCGCGCAGGCGTATCAGTTCAAGCAATACATCCTAAACCTCTGCAAGATGGTCGATGTCGAGCTTAAAGGCGGCGATACCATCTCGCTGCATAACGGCGCGGAACTGCATTTTTTAGGCACCAATTCACGGACGGCACAGGGGCGCAACGGCAACTTGTACGTCGACGAATATTTCTGGATTCCCGATTTCGAGCGTTTGCAAACGCTCGCCGAGCCGATGGCGAGTCAAAAGCACCTGAAAACGACCTATTTCTCCACGCCGTCATCCGAAGGCCACCCGGCTTATAGTTTTTGGTCAGGCGCGATGTTTAACGAAGGCCGTCCCAGAAGAGAGCACATCAAGCTTGATTTGAGCCATGCCGCTTTAAAACACGGTCGTCAGGATGCCGACGCGCAATGGCGGCAAATCGTCACGATTCATGATGCGCAGGAATCAGGCTGCAACCTCTTCGATATTGATTACCTTCGCCAGCGCAACTCGCCCGACAAGTTCGCGCAGCTTTTTGAATGTCAATTCGTCCCTGACGGCGAGGGCGTGTTTCACTTTGCCGACCTGCAAGCCTGCGGTGTCGAATCGTGGGATTGGACTTGGTACAAACCTGACATGATGCGTCCGGCGGGAAATATCCCCGTATGGATAGGATACGACCCGAGCTATACCGGCGACGCGTCCGGCTTGGTGGTCGCCGTTCCACCACAACGCAACGGCGAACCATTCAGAATCTTGGAAACACACATGATTAATGGGGCGGACTTCGAATCTCAAGCGAAAATCATTCGCGGCATGACCGAGAAATTCAACGTTACCAAAATCGTCATCGACGCAAACGGTATCGGCGCGGCGGTGTACGACCTTGTTAAAAAATTCTACCCGCCCGCCATCGGCATGACCTACACGCCCGACATTAAAGGGATGATGGTTTTAAAAACGCAGAACCTGCTCAAAAACAAACGTATCGAGTGGGACGCGGGCAAAATCGATTTGCAGATGGCGTTTATGTCCGTCCGCCGCGCAATTACCGCCAGCGGACGAAACATCACTTACGAATCGACGCGCAGCAAAGCCGCCAGTCATGGCGACTTGGCTTGGGCAGCGATGATGTTGTTTTATCAAGAGCCGCTGGACAATGTTGTCAGCGGACGTTTTGAGATTGATAGTTAAAGGATTTTTATGTCTGATTTAAATTCGACAGGCAATGAACCACGCACAGATTTAGAGATTTTCAGTTGGGGTTACGACGAGCGTTTGTCTTGGCTCGGCGCGGCGTGGGAATGCGCCGACAACGGCCATTACTACGAACTGCCCGTCAATCAAGAGGACTTGATCGGATTGCTCCGTGCCGGCGTACATCATTCGTCCGCCCTGCATTGCAAACTGAATGTCTTAACCTCCACATTCGAACCGACCGCGCTTTTGAGCCGCGCCGAATTTAAAAAGCTGGCATTCAATTTCCTCGTAACCGGCAACGGCTATCTGTCGGCGGAGCGCAACCGCTTCGGCAAGGTTTTGGGATTCAAAAACCGCCTGTCCGTCTATATGCGGCGGTCGTCTAAAAAATACGAAAAAGACGGTTACTTCTATCTGCGGTCGCACGTCATCGCGACGGCTGACTTTATCCCCAAATCCGACGTCATCCATTTGATGCAGCCCGATTTGGTGCAGGAAGTTTACGGCATTCCCGACTATTTGGCGGGCTTAAGTTCGGCAGAGCTTAACCACTCGGCGACGACCTTCCGCCGCCGCTACTACGACAACGGTAGCCATGCAGGCTTTATCGTGTACGCAACCGACAACAATATGAATAACGACGATTGGAACAATCTCAAGGACCAATTTAAAAAAGCGCAACGCGAAGGCAATTTCCGCAATGTCTTTTTGCGCTCGCCTGACGGTAAACCTGAAGGTATCAAACTGATTCCGATTTCAGAGGTTGCCGCCAAGGATGAATTTTTAAATATTAAAGGAGTAACCTCCCAAGATATGCTGACGATACATCGCGTCCCACCGTCATTGATGGGGGTTGTCCCGACGGCGGCGGGCGGATTGGGCGATGCACGGACGGCGGCGGAAGTGTTCGCCGCGAATGAAATCGAGCCGATACAGGCGGCGTTTCTCGAAGCAAACGACGCATTCGGCGCGGATGTGTTTAGATTTAAGCCGTACACTTTGGCAACAGTCGGGAAATAGGAAAAGGTCGTCTGAAATATTTCAGACGACTTTTTACTTTATTCTATCTCCAATCCATCGCATGACCGGAACTGCCATACTGTTTCCTATTGCCATGTATCGCGGAGTGTCCGGGCATTGTTCGGCTGGCTTGTTTCGCCACGGAATCCGAGTGTAGTTATCCGGGAATCCTTGCAGCCTTTCGCATTCGAGGGGGGTTAGTTTTCTCACTCTGGGGAAATTGATAACGCAATTTCCGTTGCAGATTTGGTCCGAGTTAACGCCCCATTCAGTGTTTAACGTTGCTCCAATTTTGGAGATTAATAAAGTCTCACTACCACCAGACAGCGCGCCTCCTTTTCTTTTTACTGTGCCGCCTAAATCGGATTCTCGATATGTTCCAAAGCTGCTTTCAATAAAGGCGGTAGTTTCTTCCTCCTTTTTTCTGCCCTGTTCAAGATTCCTGTTTTCGCCCGGTTGCTCAAATAGTATTTCGGCGACACGTCTGTCTCGATTACCTGCAATAAGAAACACTCTTCGGCGGCGTTGGGGGACTCCGAAATATTGGGCGTCCAGTATTCGCCATGCGATTTCGCATTTGTCGGAACGCACAATACCTGCACCCGTCCATCTTCCCCCTGTTGGGACAAGCTCTTTGGACTCGCCAAGCAAAGCTGCCAAAAAACATCCGAAGGCGTTGTCTCGCGTTGAGAGGACTCCGGGGACGTTTTCCCACAATAGGATTGCATCGGGTTTCCCGAGTTTTCTTCGAATAGTGTTAATTGCATTTAAAATCCTTACAAAAACAAGTGTTAAGTTTCCTCGATTGTCTTCTAGGCTTTTCCGAAGCCCGGCAACCGAAAAAGCCTGACACGGCGTACCACCGACCAAAATATCAGGGGCTTCAATTTCCCCCGATAAAATCCGTTCCGGCAACGTTGTCATGTCGCCATAGTTAGGGATGCTTGGGTAGTGGTGCGCCGAGACGGCGCACGGGAAAGGTTCGATTTCCGAAAACCATGCCGGCTCAAATCCCATGCCCTGCCACGCTACGGATACCGCTTCAATCCCGCTGCAAACACTGCCATATCTCAAAACCATTTATTCATCCTTGTATAAATACTCGTCCCGCATTCTGATGACCTCGTCCCGCTTATAGAGGTTGTCCCGCCCCACCAACTTCGGCTGCGGTATCAGCCCCGCCCGGCGGCGCGCCCAAATGGTTGTCGTGGACGGCGGCTTTTTGCCCGGTATCGTCCATAGTTTCTTCACTTCGTCCAGGGTAATGTATTCGCCCATTTTTATTCCTTTCCTATTGGTCAGTTTCTATTAATCAGTTTGTCATTCATTGCCTGCGACGCTTCACGGGCGGCGCGGGCGGATTTAAGAACGCTTTCGACGGTGTCGTATTGCGGTTTTTGGTAGCGGACCGTCTTCGCGCGGATATTGGCTTCGTCGGCGGCTTTGATGGCGGCGAAGTCAAAAACAGGTTCTTTCGGGGTCAGTCCGCTGACGAGCGGACGGCGCAGTTTCTCGATACCGTGGATGTATTCGCGGTAGTTTCGTTGTTCTTTTCGGGCGGCTTCGCCACGGATGGCGGTGTCTTTCGCTGCTGCTTCGATTTTTTCGCGTGTTTCGCGGCTCATGTATCCCAGTTCCTCGATGCTGGCCATATCAATCATGTCTTTTTGATATTCGTTTTCCAGTTCCGGGCTTAATCCGGCGTTTGCCAAACCGACGGCGTTTTGCACCGAAAAACCGTGTTTCCAAATAAGCCATTCGGCGGATTCGGTTTTTTCTAAGTCGGTCAGGGTTGCCGCCGCTGGGCGACTGCTTAATTTTTGTGCAGATTTGGGGTCGAATTTCATTTTCGTAGAGTTATTGACACAAGTCCAAGCGGCGGCGGTGCCGCCGTTTTTTTTCAAAACCCACGAATGGACGCGCGAAATTTCGACGCGTCCTGTGGCTTTTTCGTAAACGCCCATGATGCGGTCGGCAGGAATTTCGCCGTAGCAGTTCGGCTCTTTCGCCTCTTCGCGGTACAGTCCGAGACGGACGTTTTTGCGCGATACGGACTCGCCGCCCAAAAGGACGGTAAAACGCATCCAGTCGCCCATGTCGGCAGCCTGTTGGGCGAGCATTAAAAGGTCGTCTGAAGCGTCGGGGTTGATTCGGCGCAGTTCGCGCCAGATGGTAACGGGGCAGCCGCCAATTTGCTGGAACTGGCGGATACCGTGATGACTTGCCCATGCGTCCACGCGGACGGCGGTTTCCGCCATGCTCAACAGCGCGTCAGACTCATAGTCAACACCCAAGCCATCGCCGCTTTGACTTTTGCCGTCGATGTTTTTGGCGATATATTTGGCGATATAACCGGCAGCCGAGCCGCGCGCCCAGTTGATGGCTTCAAAGTCAACGCGGGCAGAGGCGGGACTTTGCTTCCAAAATTTAAAATATTTGGATTCCCAGAATTTCGCCTCGGTTTTCAGACCGGCGCGGATGGCGGCGAGCGTAGGCGCGCTGCCTTGTTTTGCACGGATTTTTGCTTGGATTCGGCGGGCTTCCGCGTCCGCTTCTTTCGCAGTCGCCAAGTATTTCAAACCCAGCTCTTCGCGGTTTTCTCGGCAAGCGTGTTTTGCCACGACGCGGCGGAAGGCAAGGCGGTGTTGCTCTTCCATGAAGACAAGGCCGTGCCAGTGCGGCGTACCGTCATGATGCGGCTCGGCAACGCGGAAACCGTAGATTTTGATTTTCAGACGGCCTAATTCTGCACAGACACGCGCCCATACTTTATTTAAGTATTCCTGCGCCTGCGACGGCATTTCTCCGCTGAATTTCTCGTTCGGCTTGCCGAAGTGGTGCATACGGTGCATACGGGACGGGCAGGTAATCGTAAAGAATTCGCCGACGTGGTTTTTCAGGCGGGCGATTTCCTCGAAGCCGCGAATACGCACCATCAATTCGGCGCGGCGCAGGGCGGGGTTTGAGACAGAGACTTCGGACAAAGCCTCAAGCGTAAATTCTTGCCCCAGCTCATTAATCGCAATCATGGTTTGCAGCATGGCAAGGTTGCGACGCTTTTGCGCCAAACGGCGGAATACCGCTTCATCAGAGGCATAGAGTCCCGTTTTGCGGGACACAAAGCCAGCCTCGCGGCGGTAGCGTTCGGCGGCGCGCGCGAAAATGCGGCGAAGCTGGCGACGCCAAAACTTCGGAGCTTTCAGACGAGCCTCAATCGCTTCGGGGATTTTGTCCTTGAATACTTTTTTTGTATCGATGCCGTATTCGGAAGCGGCATAGTGGATCAGACCGGCGAGACTCCAGCCGATACGTTTTTTAAAATAGATGTCCTTGGCTGCGTTATCAGCAAGGACGCGGATGTCATCGTCCGAAGCGTCCAAACCTGCCGAACGGACGGCAGGCGGCAGAATGGTCAGATTGTCGAGCAAGGTTTTCAGACCGTCTTCGGCGCGGACACGCGCGGCGGCGGGCTGAATGCCGCCGTCCAACTGACGGACGACCAAATCGGTAAAGAACGAGCGCGCTTTTGACGCCTCGGCAGGTTTCAGGCTTTCAAATCCTTCGTGCAATACAGGCGGAATCAGCAAAAAGGCTTTGGCGGCGTAGTCTTGCTGCGCCGCCCTGCCTTTAATAACGTTATTGCTGATATTTCCCATGATTTTTTCCTGTAAAAGGTCGTCTGAAATACCCGTCTGTCCGAGTAGTCAAGCGTCTGTCCGCTTTGTCTTTGCTCCGTTAGAATGGAAGCTCCTAAACAACCTTCCCGGAGACTTGAAATGAAGCTCAATCGCGAACTTCAAAGAAAAATATTGTCAGTCCTGACAGAGTGCTTCCCCAAAGACCCGCCACCAAATTTCCTTCATACCTTGCGCGCCGAATACGGCGAGGATGAAACAGACGGCAATCTGATGTATTTGGAAATGCACGGACTGGTCAACGTCAAACTTACCCACTTCGTAAGCGGGGCGTATTCCATCGATTATGTGAAACCGACCGAAAAGGCTTTTGATTTCCTTGCCGAAGACGGCGGTCTTTCTGCGGTTTTAGGGGTCGTTACGGTCAGACTGGATGCGGAAACCCTGCGGGAATTGGTCGCCTTGAAAATAGACAAGGCAGACATTCCGACCGGTCAAAAAGAAACTCTGCTTAAAATTATTCGCTCTCTGCCGGAGGAGGGGTTAAAGCGGTTATCGTCCCGATTGATTGAGTTCGCTTTGGACAAGGGCGCGGATTTAGTGAAACTGCTTGATATATCCGGCGGCCTCTAATCGTTGCCAAGTGGCGAAATCGGATGCTTCCGACTTCGCCCAACTCCATATCAAATTCTTCAATCGTGCGGTCTGAACATTCAGGCTCGGATACCATCAGTCGATTACCGGTATCGCACCATATGTACTGGTCGGCTTCATATATCTGCATGGTTTCATCTCAATGCTTAAAATAGTCCTGAATTCTTTCTTCGATTTCCGCGTCCAGCTTCTTCTGCTCGATTTTGTAATCTACATAGAGCCAAGCAGCGAGCGCGGCGGCAAAAACAATGCCGATGACTGCGATGATGCTCATTGCCCCACCTCCTGTGGAATTTCAGCGTCGCCGCCCATGTGGTCGAATGTCGGCGATTCGTAAGCGCGTACAACGTCCGTTTCAGGCAGCGTTTGCGGCGGATTCGGTATGTTTCCGTGGGTCGAACCAAGCATAAAAGACGAGGCGGCGAGCATCAGGGCGAGGATGATGTAGCGGATTTTGATTTTCATGATATTTCCTTGTCGGGTCGGGTTCAGGCAGCTTTAAGGTCGTCTGAAACAGGGTTTACTTTCATTTTTCTGCCGGCGTATGCAGCGCGGGCTATTTTTTCGTCTATGGCTTCAAGCTGCCGGGCGGCTTCGGAAAGCTGGAGAACCGGCAAACCCAAGCTGTACACTACGTTTTGCTGATTCAGCATGTTGCCCAGCCGGGCGATTTCCTTTATCAACTTCTGACTATCTGCCAGAGCCTTGCTTTGCTCCGGCGTAACCAGCCAACCCCTGACGACTTCCGTATCGTTGTACGCCGTCAACGGCTGACGGTCTGTATTTCGTTCCAAGAGCGCGTCGCGCTCCAAGCCGTTCATGATTTTTGCGTTTTTGGTTTTACTGCTTGCCAACGTTTCACCGATATTTCGAATTGCATCAGCATGGGCTTTAGTCTTGAAAAGACGCGACTGCCGCCCTGAGAATCCCCATTTCTGGACGATTTCGCCGTTCATTTTTCTCTCCCTTTACAACAGATTTTTCTGACTGCTTTCGCCGTGTTGTTCGATGATTTCGTCTGCCGTCATCTGCGGCGGCACCAAGGCAGGGTTTTGATGCAGCGGACTGGGCGGGGAGATGGTTTTAATAACTTCCGTCGCCGCCACGCCCGACCAGCCGCATGAAGCATTCAGGCATTGCACCGAGCTATAACGGACGAGGTCTGTCATCTTCCGACTCGCCGTTACCTTGCAGCGGCTGCCGCAGCAAGGGCAGGTAATCTGTACCCGCATATTTCCGTGTTCCGCCTTACTGATGTTGCGCTGCGCCATTTTCATCTCTCCGTTTCAGGTCTGCCGATGCGGCTTCAAAGGCGCGCAGATACATTTCCGCGTATTCCAGCGCAGCCTCGGCGGCGAATGCCGACAACGACTTACCGGAGGCAAAGGCAGCCTGCTCGAGTAAATCCAACTCTTCGCCGTAGGCTTCGATTTCAATCACGCCGAACGGCGCGCGCGGCGCGGCGGGATACACATCGGCGGCGCGATGGTCTTCGATTTTGTGAATACAGTATTGGCACATGACGTTTCCTTTTTTGGTTGATGCCGACTGTCCGGCGGGTCAAGCGTCTTTCCGCTTTGTCATAACCCCGTTACAATGTCATTTCCAGTAACCGTAAACGGAGTAATTAAAATGAGACTTTCCGAATTTGAAGTTTTACAACTTGCAGCTACTTTAGTCGCCCCTTATGCCAGCCGTTATGTAAGGGATGATCAATATGTTGAACATATGTTCTACATTGCTGAAGCCATTAAGAGCGAACTTCATAAACGAAAGCCTAAAGGCAGCCTTGAAATTGATTTGAGTTAGTCCAAATCCTTCAACTTCGTTTCAAGTTGTCGGCGTTTTGGTTTTTCCTCCTTTGGAATCCGACCGAACCGCCGACGATTCAACCGTTTCAATTCCTTCATGATGACTCGGTTCACAGCTTCGATACCGCCGTATTCCGCCGCATTTGCCGCCATCGCCTCACCCGCGATGCGGACTTGCTCTTTCAGCAGATCCCAATCAGCGATGGTCAAGATTCCATGCTTAAACGCACGTTTTTGCCATTTACTCAATTTCTTCATTTCATACTCCTTATTTAGTTTGGTTTTGCTGGCTTACTGCTGCCAGTTCCTCAATAGTCATCGATTTGCCGATTTCGGCAATCATCTTCAATGTCTTTTCCATCTGCCCGCTTCGTGCGGGCTTTTTCATTGCTGTCATCTTTCTGCTCCTTGATTGGGGTTGATGCCGTCTGTCCGGCGGGTCAAGCGTCTTTCCGCTTTGTCATCACTCCGTTACAATGTCATTTCCAGTAACCATCAACGGAGAAACTAAAATGTCTCAAAAAAGCTATGAAAAAGCCCTTGAACTGACTACCGAACTTCTCAAGTCTGGCAATATCGCCATCTTTGGCGATTATCCGCATGGTCGGGAGCGGGCTATCCATCTTGCGGAATTCGTTGAAACCCTCGCCGACCGACTTGAACAAATCGAATCTAAGCATCTTCAATAAGCCGAAATGCTCGAATCAAGCCTTCCGCCAAGCTTTCCGGGTATAGGCTTGAGTTTCTAGCCGCTGTCAGAACAACTTTTTTGATGGCGGCTTTTTCCTGCTCGGCTTTTGCCGATTCATACGCCCGCGCAATCCATCCTTGCCATGCGTAATCAATGCTACATCTTCGTAGTAGACATCACCATCATCATCAACTACGGTTTTCAGGCGGTCAGCGTCGTTTCTAACTTTGCACCACGCCTCAAAATTCATGCGTTCTACATCTTCTCTTACTACGATTTCTTTCATTTTTCTGCTCCTTGGTTGGGGTTGATGCCGACTGTCCGGCGGGTCAAGCGTCTTTCCGCTTTGTCATCACTCACGTTACAATGTCATTTCCAGTAACCGTAAACGGAGTAAAAAATGAGTAATTCTTACAATGAGGCTTTTGAACTGACTCGTCTGATTCTGCAAACCCGTCCCGATCTTTTGGTCAAACAGGTTGAAGATGACAAATCGGCAATGGAGAGTGCCCAGCGGGTCGTCCAGTTTGCAGTTACAGTTTCCGACCGTCTTGACGAATGGAAACGTCACATGACTCAATCATCTTGAAAGCCTTTATCAGTCCATCCGCCAATTTTTCGGGGTCGCTTGATAATTTAAAATCCTTACCGACCTGTTCGGTAACGATTCTTTTCAGCAGCCGTCTGTCTTTTTTCGATAGGCGGCTTTTTTTGTTTTTCTGTTTTTTCATTTTTCTGCTCCTTGATTGAAATGAAATTTAATTAGGTAAATTATAAAAATACGTCTGGTCTCAAATCTTCACGACGCACTCCATAACCCAGTTTTTCAATTTCCACTGCAACTTCTGCTGGGATTTTATTTCTCCCTTTTAGCCAACTATTTACAGTAGAACGATTTTTCCCGAGTCTTTTAGCAAGGGCAGCTTGTCCACCTGCTGCGTCAATAGCTTTTTCTAGATGTTTCATAAGAACTCCTGAAGTTTTGAAAAGTATATTTAAAATAATCTAAAAAGTAAACTAAAAATAGCCGATTTTTGTCTATTTAAAATTTACAATGTTGAAAATATGGAGAATTTTATGACTTATGATTTGGCGAAATGGGCGGTAGAAGCAAGAAAACGGGCAGGGATGACGCAAGAACAATTTGCCTTTGAACTTGGCTTCTCAACGAAGGCAAGCGTGAATGCGATTGAAAAAGGTCGGAACAAGCCGACCTTTGAAACAATGGTAAAAATATCGGAAATTTCAGGCTTCCCATTGCCATATCTGACAGTAAGGTCGTCTGAAAATCATTCAGACGACCTTGAAACGGCACGCTTAGATTTATATGACGTGTCCGCATCTTGCGGCAGCGGTCATCTCAACGTCGACTATCCTGAATTGCTGCATTCGCTGGAAATACCGAAGACTGCACTTAAAGAGCTGCTCGGCACGGACAACCTGCATGGCGTTAAGCTGATGTCGCCAGATGGAGATAGTATGGAGCCGACGATACCGCCGAAATCTATCACTTTAATCAAAACTGACGTCGCCGAATTTGAATCCAGCGGCGTGTATCTTTTTACGTTTCAGGGCTATACCTACATCAAACGCCTGGCGCGCGGCAAAGCAGGCATCATCCATGTAACGAGCGATAATCCGATTTACAGTAAATCCGACTTCGTTATTGAGCCGGAAGAATTTGATGATTTGTTTATTCACGGCAAATTTTGGAAGGTACTGCCGTTGGATTTTTTGGATATTTAGTTTTTAAGAAAAAGGGATTTTATGAATGAGGGAATGTCTGATTTAGTAGCCGTCTTTGTCTTGAGCATGAGCACGTTTTACGCCGTTTGGCTATCGCTGGAGTTTTCTTGCAAAAGTAAATTGCACCTGCTATGGACGATTCCTGTTGGCTTTTTTGGCTGCTTCGTGGCGATGGCGATATTTTCGCTTGTTGTCAGCCAGTTACATGACTTTTTATTTATTTCGACGGTTTGCGCGGTATTCCTGCCGCTCCCTCTTTGGCGGATGCTCAAACGCAGGAAAGAGGCAGCATTGCCGACCGAGCAGACCATCCCAAAAGATGCGGCATCGTCATCACCACTTGAATCGCTCAAGAATTTAAAAAGCAACCTTGATTTAATTAAAAAAAACAAAGTCCAGCGCCATGGCGAAGTGAAAAAAGTCAAAACTAAGACCCAAACCGAACGCATCCGCAGAAATTACAGCAGAAAATCGGCTGGTTTTAAAAAACTGGAAATCGGCGACAGAATAACTTTTGACTACACCAACGCCAATTACGAAACTTCGACGCGTAGGGTGCATATTACTGAGCTTGACGGGGTTTATATCAAAGGGGTCGATTTAGACAAACATGCCACGCGTACTTTTCGATCAGACAGGATAAACGGGGGAATTATTAATATGGATACAGGAGAGGTGTTTTATGTGTAATAACAAAGGTTGCTCGAAATCAGACGACCCTTCAGGCGACCATATCCGTTTCGAGCGGCTGGACGTGATCGCCGCGCTGGGCGACGGCTACATCAACAACGAGACGGCGGAGGTGGTCGATTTCGTCCATGTCGATAAAGCGTGGGCGCGCGAAAAACTCGGCGGCAACCTCTCCCGCATCCAAGTCATCACGGCACGCGGCGATTCCATGCAAGGCACCATAGAGGACGGCGACGTACTCTTCGTCGATACCTCCGTCCGCTCGTTTGAGGGCGAGGGCGTTTACCTCCTGTCCTTCGCCGACGGCCTAAAAGCCAAACGCCTGCAAGCCTCCGTCAGCGGCGGGCTGCTCGTCATCAGCGACAACCCGCTATACCGCACCGAAACCATCGAAAACGACAAGTTGGAAAAACTAATCATCTGCGGCAAAGTCCGCGGCGCATGGCACTTGTCGGGATTTTGAGACAAGCGGCAGGTTGGCTGCCCAATCCGAGTTACCTGAAATCGAACTCTGTCGTCAGCCTGAACGAATTCAGCGGTTTGACGGTACACGGTAAATTTTGAAAGGTTTTGCCGCTGGATTTTCGGGATATTTATGATTTGGCAATGGTAAAAAAACAATTGTAATTAACTTAAAAGTTAACTATTATGGCGGAATTGATTTATAAGGGTTTGGTGTACGGCTGCGTCCTGTCTGACGAAGCTGTCGAACAAATCGGATTCGACGGGGAAAACCTGCCGGAGCGTATTTGCGGTGAAGACTCGGAAGAGCTTTGGGTTCGCATCATCCGTTATTGCGATGGTGAAAAGCTGATAGAGCCATTCGAGCTCAACTGTGAAGGACTCCCTTTCTGGGCAGTCAAAACCGCCCGACCCGAAAGCCTGCGGGCTTATTTTTGGCATGACGGAAACATTATGGTCATCAGCCATTTCATCAAGAAAAACACTCAAAAACTTACCCGTGAAGACCATCATAAAATGCGCTTGATTATGGATTCTTACAATCGTAATGGAGGCTTTTGATATGAATATGCCGATACTCAATAAATTGCTCGGACGTTTCGACTTCCGCAAAAAACATAACCGTACCGACTTGAATATCCAAGCTGTTGACCAGCTGCGCGAAGCCATGGAAAGCAAAGGAATCAGACAGAAAGATATTGCGGAAAAGCTGGGTATTTCTCCCGCCGCCGTATCTAAAACGCTGTCGATGTCTGAAAAAAATCTTGAATTGAACACCATCGCGGATTTTGCGACGGCTATGGAACTGCGTTTTTCTTTGTCCCTTGCTCCTGATCCGCACTGCGCCGATAAACACGCCGCTATCAAAAAAGAGCTTAAGCATTTCAGTTACAGTAAAGCTGTGTTTAACAATCCCCTTCTAGATGTCGATACCATTCGAGATATTAATACCCTTCAAAATATCAATACCCTTCTAGATATTAATACCCTGCGAGATGATAAGGAGCAACTCGAATTCGGCGAATTTAGGGAAATTTCGGTCTCTTTGAAAGCGGAGGGTGTATGAAAATCATTCTGACCGACATCGCGCCGTTAAATCTGAATATTGACACTGGCGGTTTGCGTGCCGTCCCCGTCTCCGGCGATGCGCCGATTTTGAATGTTGAAGAACGCCTTGAACTTCAGGCTGACGGCTTCAGGGTGGCAGTCAATGCCCCTGCTATCGAAGTCAGATGTTTGGCGGTCTATCAATATCTGTCCAAATCAGACGAAGCCATACGACCTTTAATTGATATTAATATGGCTTACTTGGCGGCTTTTGATGTGATTTCCGATCCCCCTGTGGATTTGACTGAAATGGGAAGCAATCCTGAAAAAATGCGGATTTTGCTCGACTTTACCGAACAAGCCGTCCGTTTCAAAATCAGCACTATCCTGAATCAGTTCGGCATCCGCACCCGCTATCCTTTGGCGGCTTTCGAGGTCAATTTATAGTTTCATTCCTAAAATAATAAAAGGTCGTCTGAAATATTTCAGGCGACCTTTCTGATAAGGGTGTACGTCTTAATTTGGTATTTGTCGGGATTTTGAGACAAGCGGCAGGGTGGCTGCTTGCGGAATATAACTAAAAAGATATATTATGCAACTTATTGTTCACGATCATGCGGAAGCGGATTTGGAACGCCTTTTCGAGAGTAATGAGGAGGCGGTCGGTTATATCGATAGAGTGATTACGCTTATCGATGATACGCCTGCGCTTTTTGACAAGCTCTTTTCTGAAAGCTACTGCCGCGATTACGATCAGCCCATCGGGCTTTTGGGCATGGAATGCAAACGTGTGGCGGTGTTGTGGCGTGCGGATATACGCGTGATGCGGCTACGGCTCGATGAGGAATCTGCGCTTTCGCTGCGTATTTTGTACTGCGTTCGAAATGAGATGCAGCCGAACCGGACGTTTATCCGGAAAATCTATATTTTGGCGGTTGCCGACAAATCCGAGGGCTTCGATTATCAGCCCGATCATCCGATTATGCGGAGAATCCAAAATGACTATGCAAAAATCGAATATTGAAAATTGGACTGCCTTCGGGGCGGTCTGTCTGTTTACGGCTTCTGCGGTGTCTTTTTCCGCACCTGCCGCTGCTGCGACTATCAGAACTTCTACGGTATTTGTTGCAGGCAAGCAGGTCTTGCCGCTTTCTGATGCGTCAGATGCTTGCTGCTATGTGGAACGTGTTCGCAAAAATCCGCGCCGTGCGGCGGCGATGGACAGAGCAGGCAAAAAGCTGGCTGCAAGACTTGATGCGGATACTGCTGGGCCAACGTTTGCATCGTTGCGTCTAAAAAACGGCTTGACGCAATCTGCGCTTGCTGAAAAAACGGGGCTTAAACAGTCTTATCTTTCACGCATTGAAAACAACCGCTGTACTTTGAGCAATGATACAGTCGATAAACTGGCTGCGGTATTCGGTATCGGACCTCTTGACGTACGGGCGGCTTTTGACCGTCAGTGGGATTTTGTGGAAGGACTCAAATCATGATGCCTGTATCGCTGCATATTCAATATTGCGACAGTATCATCCGCCATGCGGACGATTTCCGTTACAGTCTGATTGGTATTTATCCGGGGGTCTGTCCGCTGCCGTCGCGCGATTTTGTATTGGCTCAATTAAATCTTTGTCTGATTTTCGAGATTCCGACTTCGAGAAAGGATTTGAGCTTTGTTCCTTTGCGCCTGGAGATTCTTAGGGATTCCGATGTTTTGTCAGTATTTGAAATGCCGCCTGTCGGCAATGCTCCTGTAGTATCGGAAAATCCTGAAGTGTTCAGCGGGCTGGTACATCATAGTTTGGATAATCTTCCTGTATCGGTCGGAGATAAAATTTGGGCGAGACTTGTAGTGGGTGATGTTGTGGCAAATGGAAATTCCCTTAAGTTTATCGCTATGTAAGCTGAAATTTTGAAAGGTCGTCTGAATTTTTCAGACGACCTTTTGTTTTGGTCAGGGTTTGGAAACTGCGGCGGCAAAGTTTGGGCTGACTTCGCCTTCATAGAGGACAATCGGTACATCTATCAGGCTTTGGAGTTTGACGGCGGTCGTCAGTCCGTTGCCGTCTAGGGTGTGGACGGTTTCTTTTCCGACCCATTTCTCTGCGTCGATTTCGGGTTTGAAGCCTTGCAGGGTTACGGGGCTTTCGGGCGCGATGTCGGGGCGGCCAACGGCTAGGGAAATGTCGAATTCCATTGCGCCGCGTTTTAGTTTTTTGTATGCGGCGCGCGCGCCGGTGGCGGCGGTTTTGGGGCTTTGGTAGGTATGGCGCAGGGTTTTGATTTTTTTGCCGGTGGTGTCCGCCTGCTTGATTTCGGTTACTTCTTTGGTGGTGGTTTTGTGGGTTTTGCCGTCTTTGCGCTTGGTCTTGTATTTTTTGGTGGTGGTAACGGTTTTTTTGACGGGGTCGTAGTTGTCTTCGGTGATGACGACTTCGTGCTTTTTCCCCGTCTGCTTGTCGATGTAGTAGGCGCGGACGGCGTTGTAGCTTTCGGTATTGCTGTATCTGAATGTGTATTGGTCGCCGCTGTTGCGGGTAATCCTGATCGTGGGCAACGGCTGCCCGCTGGCGGTCGTGGCTTCGCCCGATGAAACAAACAGGAGGCGGCCATGTTTGACTGTTGCGATGGCGTCGTAGCGTTCGGCAAGGCGCGACAAGAAGGCGGCGTCGGATTCGTTGCTTTGGTCGATGTGGTCGATTTTTTCTTCTTGGTAGGCTTTGCCGATGATTGGTGTGTAGCCGTTGGCGGCGGCAATGGATTCGATGATTTCTTTCAGGCTGGTTTTGTGCCAGCTTTTTTCTTTTGCCTCGGAAAAGCGGTCGGATGTGTCGGCGGATTGGGCGGTGATGTGTAGGGTGTCGGGTGCACCGCTCCAGCTTACTTCAGTAATTTTGTAGCTGCCTTTATCGACAATGCCTGTTTCGATGTAGCCTAGGGCGATGGTTATCTCGGCAGACTTCGGGGGCAGGGCGAGCGCGCCGTCGTGGTCGGACAGGCTTACGGTCAGCTCGTCCGCCTCGAAGCCGCTTTTGTCGGTCAGGCTGATGGAGATGATGCGGGATAGGGCGTCGGTATTGAACGGCTTGCCGTTGATGGACAGCTTGGCGACGGGCGTCAGATGGTTGCCGCCCGTGTCGGTTATGGCGTTAAAGATTTTTACGGCTTGGTCTTTGATGGTGGTCAGGATGGTCATGGCGTTTTGCTTTTCGGTTTAGATGCCTGCGATACGGCGGGCGATGGACACGCCGAGTTGCAGGGCTTTGCCTTTTAATCCGAGCGGGCTGTCGGATACTTTTTTCAATTCGAGGCTGAAACTGATGGCGCGGGCTTTGCTGTCGTGCATGAGCTGACCTCTGTCCTCTTTGATGGACGTGATGACGTATGCGCCCATTATCTGCCCGGTACCCAGTATCAGGTTGTACGGCTTGCCGCGCTCTGCCATGAGGCGGAGCATGGACAGGGAGGTATCGCCGCCTGTGATTTCTGGGCGCAGTTCGGCGGATAGGGTGATGGTTTCTGTATCCGGTCCGATGTATTGCACGGGGTTGATACCGCCGCCGACGGTTGATTGTTCGGGGTGCCGCCAGCCGTTTTGACGGCTGATGGTTTGGAACGGGATGGTGCGTAACATAAATGGGAAAAATCCGAGTGTTGCCAGCATTTTTTTTATCCTTAGTCGTCTTTGAACGCGCTGCGGGCGCGGCGCGCTGCATTAGCGGTTATTTGTTCGATTTGGCGACGGACTTCGCGGGCAATTTCCGCCGCACTGCTGCTGCCGCCGTTGATGGTGATGTTGATGTTCATGCCGCCACCGCCGCCGCGGTTGAAGTCGGCGGCAACGGGAACGGCTCCGGCAAGGGCGGGGCGTGTCTCGGGCGCGGAGGACGGCAGGATACTGCCCAACGCAGTCAATCCTGCTTTGCGGATTTTGTCGAGTACCCGCCATCCGCCAAAACGTGCGACGTCTCGTTGATTAAAGACGACCTCGCCTTTGTGGACGATACCGGCGGGGGTATTGACGCCGCCCGCGCCGGTATAACCGCCCGTCGAATAGCCTTTGTTTGGGATGGATGTACCCAAGCCGTAGCCTGATGCGCTGCCGCCCTGAGCGGTCGGGGCTTTTGTGGAAAAGGCTTTTTTTACCCATTCATACGCACCCATCGCGGCGGATTTGAGGGCATTCAAAGGGGCAAGGGCTACCTGCGCCGCCTGTGCAATCGGATTTTCTCCGCCGAATACCTTTTTGAGCCATTCCCAGCCGGTGATGAAGGCCGCTGTTAATGTATTCCACTTGGTGTAAACGAGATAGATGATGCCGA
Source organism: Neisseria sp. DTU_2020_1000833_1_SI_GRL_NUU_006 (assembly GCA_032388755.1). Lineage (NCBI taxonomy): Bacteria > Pseudomonadati > Pseudomonadota > Betaproteobacteria > Neisseriales > Neisseriaceae > Neisseria > Neisseria sp. DTU_2020_1000833_1_SI_GRL_NUU_006. The sequence continues at coordinate 739,304 of CP135593.1, forward strand.
CTATGGCAGTCAGCGCAAGGCCTATGGGATTTAATGTCATGAAACGTAGGGCAATGCCTAATACTTTAAGAATACTCATGCCGAATCCGCCAAAGGCAATGCGGGCGGCGGCAAAGGGGACGGCAACTGCGGCAATAACTGCGGCCAGCCCTGCTAAGGCAGTCATTGCTGCGGTTGCATAAAATGCGATTTTTCCAAGTTTGGCGGCGGCCTCTGGATTTTTTACCGACCATTCGTTGAACTTATCCAATAAGCCTGAAATGACATTCATGCCGTACTCTAAGCCTGAAAACATACTGCGCCCAAAGCCTGATTCGGTATTGAAGAGCTTATTTTTGAACATCTGCCATTTGGACGACATGGTGTTAACACGAATTTCGAACTCTTTGTCGAGGCTGCCTAAAGCGTCCGGGGAGGTGGCAAGGCGGATTTGCTCGCGCCAAAGCTCTGTATTAGCGACAAGTTGGGCAAATACGCGGTTATATTCGCCGCCTGCCAAGCCTTTGAGGATGCCTGCTTGTTGCTCTTTCGGCATTTTTTGGACGGCGGCAATGATTTTTTCAAGCGTACCTTGCGCGTCTTCGACCATGCCTTTTTGGACGGATTTTGCGTCCATACCTATGCTTTTCAGGGCTTCCCGTACGGGTTTCATATCAGGCGCGGTACCCAGCCTTGTCATGAGGCTGCCGACGGCCTTTGCTGCCGTACTCGACTCAACGCCCGTACTAATAAGGGCGGAACCCAAGGCAGCAACGTGTTTTTCGCCCATCTTCGCCAAACCCATACTGCCTGATACTTCGTTCATGTAGCTGATGAGCTGGTCGCCTGAAACCAGTGCGTTGTCATCGAGATAGTTCATGACGTTGACTAGTTCAGAAGCGGCTTCTTTGGATAATTTGAAGTTTTGGCGAATGCGCCCCAGCTCTTCGGCAAGAGCCTCCGGATCTGCTGCTTCAAAGGCATTTGCAGCTTTGACGGCTTCGGTCACATAGGCAGCAAGCTCTTGGCGTGGGATATTCATCTTCGCGCCGGCAGTCATCATTTTCATGATTTCGACGGTAGCCATGGGCAATCCATCGCTTAGTTTTTGGACTTCGGTGCGCATTCTGGCGATTTCTGCATGATTGAGGCTGCCATCTGCGTTTTTAAGGCTGCCGACTTGGCGAATCAGTCCCTGCATTGCATCTTCTTCTGACATGGCTGTATTGATGGCATGCCCTGCACCTTGCCTCATGGTGGCAGCCTTGCTACTTGTCCATGATGAGACACCCGATGCAATACCTGCGATGGCGGCGGCCTTGATTCGACTCTGTTGCCGTTTTTCCAGCTTTTCTAAGGCGGTGGACTGCTTTTCGATTTGGGCAGTAGTCTTCTGCATACGGGCGGCAATCTCTGCCTGCTCTTTTTCAAGGTTTTGTCCGGATACGCCAACTTTTTCCATGTGGTCTTTGTAGCGTTTTAGCTGCGCGGATTGTTTTTCGTATTCGTTATTCAGCCTTTCTCCTTCACGGGTCAGCTTTTTGAGTTCTGCCGCCTGTTTTTTTGTGGCAACGCCCGTTTTGTCGATTTCGGCAGTAAGACGGCTTGTGGCGGCAGAATTACGGATAATTTGCTCATTCAGACGGTTGAAATATTGTTCTGCCTTGCCGATTTTTACCAGTGCGGTTTGGGCGCGCTCGAGATCTCGCATTTCTTTTTTGTTTTTCGCCAATTCGCCCGACAGCCCGCTACTACTTTTTTTAATTCTGTCAAACGTTTTGCTTGCTTTGTCGGCGGCTTTGAGGATAATATTAATTGTCTTGTCTGTCATGGCTCGAGCTTTAAGATGAAACGGAAAATGAAAAATCAAATCTTGGCGGATTCGGTTTTGAATGCAGTCGATTCTGTCATTTGGTGGTATGGCGCATTATTTTGGCTTTTTGTTGCCGTCATTGCCCTTATGGTATGGATGCTTCCTTGATTATTTTGTCGATTGAAAAGGTCGTCTGAATTGATTTCAGACGACCTTTTTTATTGCCCTATATTTTCGGATTGAATCCGGTTTATTTCTTCTGCTTTTGCCGCCCAACTGTTTAACCTGTATAGGTTTTGTTCGGCAAACCAATCAATCGACCCTTTAAATGTGATTGCGCAGAGGGCGAGGGCATCGTCTATTGGGTAAAACTTTTGCGGATCGCCGTCAACGTCATCTTCCCAAATATCAGGGACGGAATTTATCAGCCGGCTGAAAGTGTCTGCTCGGTAGCGGAATCTTGGAAATAACCCAATTCCGCAAAGGCTTCCTGAATCTCTACTTTCGCTGACGGCGGTGCTGAAAAAAAATCTACGGCGGAGTTGAGGGCTTGCGCGTCCGCCATGCTGAATCCGCCATATTGAGCCATGCCGATTTTGGGCGTACTGATTTTTGAGAGCAGCTTTTGGATGGTTTCCGTGTGCTTGATTTTAATCAGGTCTTGCCCTAAGCCCGCCATGTCTTTGGCGAGCGGTTCGCGGAGGGTGTAGGCCGTGCCGTTTGATACGGTTACGATAATGGTGTTGTCCGGGTTGATTTTGATTTTGGGTTCTTGCTGCATTTTTTGCGCCTTTGAATTGATTGTTGTCGGTCGGGCTTTTGCTGCCCGACCTTTGCTTTTTGACGATTACAGACCTAATGCGTTGCGGATGCCGGCGCGAATGTCTTTACCGCCGATGACGAGTTTGTTTGCCATCAGGTCGCATTCGAAAATGACTTCGCCGTCAACTGTTTCTTTCCAGTAGGTCAGGGCGTACTTAAATGTCTGTTCGCCGCCTTCGCCTGCTTTGTCTTCGTTGCGTGTGGTCTCGATGATGCGTCCGCGGGCTTCGCCTACCAATGTTTGATAGGTTTCTTCGTCCTCTTTGTGCAACGCGCCTTGGTAACGCAGCAGGTTGCCATTAATTTTATGGCTGATTGATTTGAACAATTCGAGGTCAAAGCCCTTGCTTGTCAGCTCAAGCTCGAGTTTTTCAATGCCGTGAATGACTGTGTATTCACCCAGACCACCACCCGGCGTGTAGTCTTCGGTTTTGAATTTGATGTCGGGGCGTTTGACGGTCATCAGGACGCCGTCTTTGTTGAGGCCGTCGGTAAATACGTTAAAACTTTTGAGGATGCGTGGTAACTGCATTTGCTGTCCTTATACTGTGGTCGGTTTGATGTTTGACGCAAACTCGATGACGCGGTCGGTCAGGTTAACGATAAAGCGATCGGAGACGTGTTGGTTCAGTTCGATGTTTTCCAACGGCGGGGCGACGGTAAATTCGTAGTCAAATGCGAAGATGCCGTTTGATACGCGCTCTTTTTCGATTTTTTTCGGGTCGATGAATACCTGCGCGCCCAATAACCAACCTTTATAGACTTTTTCCGCCAGCTTCGCGTTGATTGTGTTGATGATGTCAATCATCAGGGAAGGATGCATCGGTTTATCCATTGCCCAGAGGAAACTTTCGGCGATGGTCTCTTTGATAATTGATGCAACACGGACTGTCGGCTCGAATGCCCAAATCGGATCTGCCGAGCATGTGCGGTTGCCCCATACGCGGAAACCTTTTTCGCGGATCAGGGTCGTTACGTCTAGGTTGTTGAGTGTGTTCGCATCTGAATTAATGTCCAACAGTCCGAAGCTGCGCGGTGATTTGATGGCGGACACGCCTTGAATCTCTGTATTAGATATTGATTTGTGCGGACCGATTTTTTCGTCAAGCATGGCGCGCGCGCCTAAGATTCGGGCAATAGTGGCAGCGGTCTGCGGCGTTCCGTTTGCGCCTGCCGTCATAAACTCATTGTCGATTAACATGAGATTATTTTGTCCAAAACCTTGGCGGTAGGTTTGCACTGCCGGAATCTCGTCAGCCCCTCCCGCAGAAGCATAGACGAATCCACCCAAGGCGTTGGCAGCCACGCACAATTCAGCGGTTACGTCGGCATCATCCAATTCTGGCGCACCGATAATCTTTGGCTTGAAGCCAGTACGGACAGGGGCTTGACGCAGGATTTTTGCGCCTTTAATTATTGCTGCTTTTTGTTCAGCGGGTTTTGCCGATGATGCTACGCGGACTACAACAATCTGCGCATCTGCTTGGTCATAGATGGCATCTAACGATTTTCCCAGCGTGCCTTTACTGCCGGCTTTTCCCAACAGACTGCCGACAGATGTAGCAAAAATCGGAGTATCCAGCGGAAAGGTCTTCGCGTCAGCATCTTCAGATGTAGCAACTAAGCCGATGATGTTGCTGGCAATGTCTGATACGGCGCGCGCACCGTGGGTATATTCGTTGGCAGTTACGCCATGCATTCGTTTTGCAGTCATATTTTTATCCTGTTTATGTCTTTCCTAATTTTTTTCCAATCGCCCTCTCTACTCAAGTATGATTTTTTTTTATCAGGTTTTTAAGGTCGTCTGAAACTATCTGACGACCTGTCCATTACTCTATTCCATACTTGACCATCAGTGCTTCTGCTTTTTTATTGGCATTTGAAACGTCTCCGCTCAAAAACTCGATACCCGCACCGATGGTGATGTTGCGTCCGGTATTACCGGCATGATTGATGCCGAATCTGATTTTGTTGTAGTCCTTGCCCGCTTTGATCGTCAGTGCGGCGACATACCATTTGCCGTACGCGTACATCGTGGTCGGGCTGACGACTTTGCCGTCAATGGTCAGGTCTTCGTTGGCGCGCAACTTGAAGCCTCCCGCCTCATTAGTAACGACCAAACCGTTATTGACGATGGCACTGTCTTTGAGAACGATTGCTGCGTATGCACTGCCGTCCGTGCCACCCGCTGAAATTTTGAATGGGAAAACTACCGCACTGTCTGACGTGCCGTCAGACTCGACGCCCTCGGTCTCGATATAGCGCACGCCTTTACCTTTACTGGTTGCTGCCATCATGACGCGGTGCCCGTCCTGCTCGCCAAACGCGCCAACCCAGCCTTCAGGTTCGCCCGCTCTTACAGCATTATTCTCAGTTTTGAGTTTTGATACACCATTGCTACCCAAAGCCTCAGTAGCCGTCGCTTCTACGCCGTCAAACGTAAATTTGATGGACGTTTCGGGCTTGGCCGCAGGCTGGCTTTGCGCCTGATCGCTATTTGTCAGTGGGTTAGCTGGCGTTACAGGTGCCGGTGTTGTCGGTGCCGGAGCCACAGGCGTTGTCGGCTGTGCAGTAGCCGTTGCGCCTTGTGAGCCACTGTCAGATTGCGGCGTGTTCGTAGGGCTTGGAGTAACCGTACCAGCTGCCTTCATAGCCGCCATCTCGGTCTTAAGGGCTTCAAGCTGCATCTCAAACGATTTTTGTTTGATGGCATCCAAGAAATCCTGTTGAGTCGTCGGCGCATAATTGCTATGCACACTAACAACTTTATCGCCGCGCAAACTGCTTCCGGTCCATACATCCAGTCTGTCTGTCATTTGGTCGTATTCGTAGTTCCCGAATACTTCGCACTTGTCCAATGCCCCGCCGTAAAAGCCGAATGAACCAATGCCGTCACGGTATTTCATGCTATTGCTAACATACGGGTCGCCGAAAGGTTTTTTAGCCTTTTCGACGCTCGAATATGGCGTAACGTCTGCATAGTTGCAAGCGATAGTAGCCCCGCGAAGATTGCCAATGGTAATTTGACGCGCAAAGTTGCCTTCAGGCGAGTTTTGAACATAATTTCGGGTAATCACGCTGCCAAGCATTGTACCGTGTCTTCCTTCAGCCCCTACCAACATTCCGTAGGTAAAGGTATTCACATACGCTTCAGCCGTAGCCCCAGACCCGCCGCCGCCTTCGATGGTAACGGTAGGCGGAACCATGTAACGGCTGCCAACGCGCTCAATACGAATTTCGATGACTTTGCCGTCTTTGATTTTGGCGCGTGCCTTGGCGTCATAGGCTTCATCGCCGCCGCCTGTGATTATCACTTTCGGCGGCGATGTATAACCGCTGCCGCCATTGGTTACTTTGATGTCCGAAATTTGATTCAAACCGTAAAAAGTACCGAAAGGCAGGGCAAAAGTGAACTGGTTGTTATCAATCACAAAATGGTTATGCCCAAAGTTGCAAATCAGTCCGCGCGGCGCATAAACGATATTGTCAGCCCAAACCTGATGGCAACGAAGCCACCATTTGCCAGCATCTTTACGGAATTTCACGCCTGATGCCCCGTTGATTGGATGCAAACCAAACAAGCCTGAAACAATCACATTGCCGCGAATTTCAATGTTACTGTCTTGATACGGGAATGAATACGGGTCGGCGGTGTCTTTACTGTTGCGCGGGTCTTTAGGGTTAATCAACTTACTTGCAAACAACTCTTCGATAACGGTTGACACGCCGTAATACATTGCGCGTCCGCTGTTATTGATGACCTTGACGTTATTGCCCGTATGAATATCCATGATTTTACGTTTACCAAGACCGAAAACGTTGTCATGGATGAAGACGTTATCTAACGGCAAATAACGGCTGGTACATTGCTGATAGCCCGGGTCGATTGAGGTAGTACCACCAATTCCTCGGACGTGCTCGAGGTGCGCGTCAGGGTGTCCGACGACGGAGTCAGGGGCATATATGCCGCAAAGCTCGTACCCGCTCGCACGAATAGCCTCAACCCCGCAAATATAGTTGTGGGTAAAGTACCCACCGGTGATTTTAGTGTTTACTGCAACAATACCTGCATCGTAAGCAGCTTTTGAATCACGCGCATCGACTTGCTCGCCATCGGGCGCACCATACAAGCCGCAAACAATGCCGCCGCCGTTAAACCCGCGAACGTCAAAATACTCTATATGGGTTCGATTTGTGCCATAGATGCGCCATCCATAGGCACGACTACCGATTTGACCGCCGCGCCATTTACCCCATGTATCTCCAGTAGTACCGTCATGTCGCGGAAATTTAGAATTTCCGTTTGCATCCCAATAGCCGCCTGCTGAAAGATAACGAGTGCCGTCTTCATCTCGGATGTACTGGAGTACCTGCTCTCCTGAGAACCAACCTTCAAAATTCTTAATGCCTTCACAAATAAGGCTATTATTCATGTAGGTTGCATTATCAACAATAGGATATGTGGTGGTATTAAAGCCAGCCTCCGCCACGCCTTTTTCCGCCATACCTGTACCAAGATGCGGGTTTTCTTTAGACCATCCGTCAATCGGAGGCCATAGCATTTTGTCAAGGTCTGCCCCTGACTTATAGCCATACTTCAGGTATGCGCGGGTTGTGATATTGCCTGCGTGGATGATGCGAGTGCCTTCAGAACCATCACAAAGGTGGAAGGCATCCTGACCATGCTCTTCGACAATAAAAGTACCCTTCGTAAAATCAATCGTATTGAATTTGAATTTACGGAACGCCAAACAAGGCTGGCAACCGTGAAGCGTCAATCTGACTTCATCAGGGATTCTTTTTCTAACTCCATCTTCTTCTCGCCAACCATAACCGACACCGCGCGTTTTAATACGGTTGTCCGCGCCGAAATAATCAGGGGCATAACCGACGTTTTTAGTCAGCGGGAATACGCCGCCGCGCGTGGAAATCCAAACATTGGACGGCAACTTATCCAGCCACGCCTGAATAAGTTGGACGATTTTCAACGCTTCTGCTTGATTGATGTTTTTCTCTTTCTCGTAATGACGAGTGCGAACCTTCTCTTTAAGGTCTTCAGGCAACGCGTCTTCGATGTAGTAAACACCCTGTTCAAGCGCAATGCGGGATGCTTCCTTGACCTGCAATTCTTCAAAATTGCTTTGCTGTTTGTACAGACTATTGGCAACCTCTGCACCTCCCAAAGCAATACCTACCTCCCTTGTAAGGGCTGTCGGAGTAATGAGCTTAGTGATGGTTTTGCCGCCATACTGCAACTCGCCTGCTTCGTTTACGGCAGGTTCGATGGCTGCCAGTTTTTTGGCGTCCGCCGCCGTATCCTTTGCCGCCTTCGTATTCTTGGCAATTGCCGATAACGCTTTTTCTAAGTTATTTAATTCTTTAGCCATTTGTTTCACCTAAATCTTTCATAATATCCGCCAACGCCTCGTCACTAACCCCGCCATTGTCCGTTGCCGGTTGCGTTGGGACAGGAGTGGGCGTTGCCGCCGCGTTGTTACCCGTGCCGCCAGTTGCCGGTTGCGTTGGTGCGGGTTGTGTAGGTTGAGTAGGTTGTTTTGCACTACCGATGTTTTCTTTAACAACCGTTTCGACGATTTTTCTGATTTCTTCGGCTGTCAGCATTTTTGATGTCTCGACTGACGGAGTGGGTGATGCCATAACCACTAAACCCTGCTCCATGATGCTGACGCGTACCGGCTCAGTAGCCTCACCGATAAATCCGCTGACGTTTGAGATTGACGGCGCGATATATACGTCGCCTTTTAGGACGGTTGAGACGATACCGCCAAAAATGGCACGGAGATCGTATTGTCCGTTTGCCCATGCGACATTTTGAGTCAGGGCGGCAGGAAATGTAATAATGATTTCGCGCCCGCTGACACTAAGCTGCGGCCTCAACTCTTCACCCGTCTGACCACGAACCGTCATTGCCCATTGAGCTTCACGCGGCTCAAATGGGAGTCCGCCGCCGTCAAAACCGACGCGAAAAACTCGGGTATCACCACGGTACAGGGTCAAATTTTTGGTTTGGATGCTCATTTTTATGCCTTAAAAGTCAAATTCGATTTTGATGGCTTCGATTTCTTCGATTGTGTTGGCGGCGGCGATTTTTTCAGCTAATGCCTGACGGCGTCCGGCAACTTCTGCGCTCAATTCCTGATACTCTTTTGCTTTACGCAGAACAGCAGCTTTTAGGTTGTCTGAACCGATTCCACGAGCGGCGGCGATGCGATCGATTACTGGCGTCGGTGCAGACGGATTTTTTTCCCACTCGCGGGCTTCGGCAGCTTGGTCTACCCAGCTCTGCACTTCAAAGGCGGGCAGGTCGTCCATGCCGCTTTGTTCATTGACAATTGCTTGTGCTTGTTGGTTGAGGCGAGACAATGCGATGGATTTGGCGGTGGCGAGTTTGGTCTCTTCTGCTTCGGCTTTCTTGGCTTGGTTCTCAATCCATTTTTTGCCGTCCCATTCGCAGTATTCGTTCGCGGGTTCAAGCAGGGTCAAGTCGTTGGTAAGTCTGCCCACTTTGTCGATGATGACGGCAACGCCGTCTGCTTTACGGTACGCTGCCTTGCCTCGATGGTCTTCGATGATGTCCCAGTCTGAGCCATTCCATCGGGCGACATATCCGGCTGAAATTTTTGGCGGCGTGGTGTCAATACAGCCTGCTGGAATCAGGTAACTGCCGTCGCGGGCGTAGATGTCCAATTCGGCATTAATCTGACCGATATAAATATTGTCTGCGTCAAGCTGACAGACGGGTTTAGTCCATTCGATGTTTTGGCTCATTTCTTTTTCCTTTTCCATAAGGTCGTCTGAAACGTGGTTTCGGTTTTTCGGACGACCTTTTCAAATTAAATCTTGATGATGTATCTCATAGCCACGTTCATCGGGCGCGTTTCCACACCGCCTGCGGCGCCGGTTGTGCCTTCGTTATCAACGGATACAGTCGATGGATTATGCCCCCTGTCGGTATCGGCGCCCAGTCTTACCCCGATGCCGTGGGTATGGCTGCGAAATTCGTCCGCCTGCCAACTGCCCAAGACGCGACCGGCGTCCCGACCGCGACCGGCGTCCCAGCCGCGAATAAATTCACCGCGAAGGTCTGGCAGGTTGAATGTTGTACTGCCGTCGCCCGCTCCGTAGCGCGTTCCGATAACGGCGAACAGCGTGGCATAGGTCTGACGGGATACCGCCGCGCCGTGACACTCAAGCCAGCCGTAAGGCACTGCTTCGCCCGCTAAGGCTACAACCGTGCCGCTTGGTGCTGATACGTTGAAAAATATTTGGTCAACTTTTGCCACCAGTCCGGGGACGTCCCAGCCGATGGATATCCGATGCTTTGAGCCGCTCGAAGATGGCGAAACATCTATTGTTTCGGCTTTTAATTTTGACAGGGCATACGATGACGGCACGGTATTGGTACCGGTATGCTCTGGATTATGGGAAATGCTCCGTTGCAAAAGCAGCGGCGAATTATCGTACTCGATGACTCCGTTGTTTTTTAAAGCCAGTGCTTTATTATTGTTTTTGTTGCGCAAAAAAACCTGATCCGCGTCGGAGTCGATATGGATATATTTGTTGGCGGCGTAAAGCGCAGGCGAGGCTGCCACGGCAATGCCTTTTGTAAACACGGTATTGCCGCCAAATGTTTTGTCGCCGTTGATGGTTTGATCACCGGTAATCTTGACGGTGTCGGTGTTTTCACTGATTTTTTTATCGACGGCTTTGAGACGGATGTTTAAATTGTTTGTCCTGTTGGCGAGTGCCTGCAAAGGCTGGTTTATTGGGGCATCCGCGCCGCCAATGACTTTATCGCCCGGTTCAACCAGATAAACATATTGCGTGAATTCGTTTTTTTCGATTGCGTTTGCCATAATTTTCCTTAAGCTGCGCCGAAGTTATATTCGCCATTAAATTCGATTTCGCCATTCCAGTAGATGGCGTTGCTTCTGTAGTCCATCTCGACCAATCGGCAACGGAGCGGCACGATTTGCCCTAGCCATTTTTTTATCTTTTCGACCTCTCTGTTTGTAATCGGACGGCTCAGTTTGATTTTGTATTCTGCCCAGTCGCCTTCCTGACCACCGAAAACGAATGTCCCGTCAAAATAGGCGGTGCCATCCCAATACAGACTTCCGTAGTTTTCAATTATCTCAATGTCGCCATATCCCAAGTCTTTGAATAATTGTCGTATTACGGACGGTGTCCCTTTTCTTTCGTGGATTTTGATGTATTCGGCGACAATTCGCCGACGGGCGGATTCGGTTTCGGCAATGTCCCAGCCTTCATCGCTGCCTATTGAGTTTTCCCAAGCCAGCCAAGGCAGCCATTCCGGCGGGCAGTCAACTGGGCGGCGGGTTCGTGCGATTTCATTCAAGTCAAATAATTGCGCCAGTTCCGCTGATGTCAGTTTTGATAGCGCGTGTTGCAATTCGGTGCTGCTGCTTGGTTTTATGCTTTCTGTCATGTCATATTCTCCAAGCTGATTTCGCTGATTTCGATGTATTCTCCGTCGCTACAATTTATGTCTTCCAACGGTGATGCCATTTCGATTTTTTTAACGCCGTCGGTATCCAGCGCACCGATAATTTTTGACAATGCGACGCTTGCACCTAATCTGCTGTTTTTTTCGAGCATTTTTTTTAAGTCATCAAGCTGCTTGTTTTTTACCAAGGTCAAATCCGGACCCGATTCGTATCTAATCCTTGCGGCAATCCTGACTGCCTTCGGGCGACCGGCTTTAACTTTTACGGTATCGCATAAGGGGCGGCGGGTCTCCGCGCTCAAATAATCCTGCGCCGCCTGCAAAATTTCTGCCGATGGCACGCCGTCCGCTGCCTTAATAAAGACGCAGACCGTACCTGCAACCTCTCGGACGGCGCGCGCGTCAATGATTTTCGGGTGAGCGTCTAATGCATGGGCTTCGTAGGCGGCGCGCGGACCGGCTGCGGCGAGTTTTTCGGGGTAAAGTTGGACGCGACGGCGCAGGTCGTCGTCTGTTTCGTAAAGTGCTTCGACGGGAGGCAGGGCAGTTGGGTCGGCTTGACGCACTATTTTTCTTGTTATCCCCTTCGCGGCGGCAAGGTGGTCTAAATCGCTACCTTGGGCAAATGCCAGCAACGTCGATGCTGCCGCTTGGTTGATGCGCTGCCTAAGTATCATTTCTTGGTAGGCTTGCTGTTGCAGGTCTATTGTCAGCGGCTCTGATTCCAGCGACAGGGTTGCTGCAATAGTTTCTCGGACGGATGATGGGACAAGCTCAAGCAGTGCTGTTTTTTTGCGCTCGAAAATCGTTTCAAAATCTAATTCTTCGATGACTTTCGGAGCGGGAAGGCGGGTTAAATCGATTTCGGCCATTGTCTTTACTCTATTTTGAATATTTGCTCTGTCCCATCTTCAAGGGCGGTATGGATGGCTACTTTCAGACGACCTTCGGCGGCGGCCTGCACGTCAAATTGGATTTGGCTGATTTTGATTCGTGGCTCCCATGTTGCGATGGCAGTTACTATTGCTTGATGGCTTACGGCAATAACGGCAGGGGTCATCGGCATATCTATCAATTCAGGGAGCAGGCTGCCGTAATCTTCTCGCATTACACGGGTACCGATGCGGGTGAAGAGAATGTTTTTGATTGATTGGGCAATGTGTGTTTTTAATCCGATCAAGCGTCCTGTTTTGTCGTCGGTCATTGCGGCTGTCCTGTCGTTCCGCCGCTGTCTCCCTTATGGGTATGGGTGGTCAGGTTTATTCCGTTGCTGATAATGCTGCCCGATTGTTGACGAATTGTTCCGTTAATAACGGCTGCCGCTCCACCTGTGCCACCGCTGCCTGACATACCGCCTTGGTATGTGAGCAGCCCTTTGACATTTAGCGCGCCTTCAATATCGGTCATGGGGCTGTCAATAGTCAGATGTTTTGTGTGTACCGTTGCAGATTTTTCGGCAGTGATGTCTGCGGTTTGTATTCCGCTGATTTTTAAATGGCGGCGAACGTGGTCGTAGTTTATTTCCGCCCCATCCGGTAATCTGATGATGGTTTCATTTGGGTTTTGTGATGGTGCTGGGTATTGGGTACTGTCGATGCCGCATAAGACGATGCCGTTTTCTGTTTCGCCGCTTGGCGATAAGATGAGGCAGGCTTCGCCGATGCTTGGCAAACGCCAAATCGATACGCCACCGGCAGCAGGGGTTTTATATTTGAGCCAGTCCGTCAACAATCCGCCATGTTGTACCCGGATACGGTTTGACACTGGGTCAACCTCTTGCACGGTGCCTATTTTTATGAGGTTCTCTAATTGACGGGCTGTCATGGGATTATGTTGTCTCCGATTTTTATATTTTCTGCTGCCGATTTGCTGACAAACATGGCTCGTCTTTCAAACTTCCAGCCATTTTCGTTTTGCAATTCGAGGTAACAAACCACAATCCGCAGAAAAACAATGGACGGCTTTTGATTTTCAGTATGGTGCAAGGTTCTTTAAACATGATGCCTTCTCAATTTTGGAAAAGCCGCCGTTGATTGGCGCAACGGCGGCTTTTGGGATTGCCGTCTTTCCGGCTGTCATGCTTACAACTTTCCAAGGAGTATCACTTCAGATGACAGGCTTATTTTCACAAGCTCCGCAGATATGGGCAAGTGGTGGTGTTTTTGTATGTGTTTTTTAAGTTTCGATGCGGTAAAAATGTAAAAGGTCGTCTGAATTGTTATCAGGCGACCTCTTTTCATTTTAGATGTTTTATTTGTTATTTAATATGTTACTTTTCTATTTTAAAAAATATTCTGTTTTTAAATCATTAGGTTTTTATTTAATCTTAATCCCTTCCTCTCTGCCAGATTTTAAAGGCACTGTTTAAAGCAGTGCCTTTTGTTTGACTAATAAAAATTGGGGCTGAAGCAGATTGGCCTTAAATATCATACCCATTTCTCAGGGTTTTTAATTACCGTTTCGGTACGCCAAAGTTAAAAAAACTTCACATTTCTTCGAAGCTACACAAAAAGATTTTCCAGTTATTTCTGTTGTATTTACGTAAACCTTCTTATCCTCAAATTTTGCAGAAAAAGATGAGGTCGTCTGAAAACAAAAACTTTGTTTCAGATGACATTGACAGGTAGGTCATCCATGTTTTGCCTTGTTTGCGAGGATGGTGAACAGAATACCCTGCGGTTGAATGACTGATCACTGGAGTAGATAAGAAAGAAAGCCCCTCTACTTAGGGGATTAAGACTGGATAATTTGTGCTTCATCCCAAGCCTTAGCATTGAAAACAAAGCCCCGCCAATTGCGGTTGCGGATTTAAAAAAGGTCGTCTGAACATTTTCAGACGACCTTTTTATTATTTGCTATTCGTTCTCGCGAAAAATTGTCGTTTTAACCTCTGGGCAAGCCGGTTTCATTCACTGGAAAAATAGGGAGCGGTCAGATTTGTTTTTCAATCATAAAGCCCGCCTATCAGAATAGATCAACTGCGACAGCTATTTGTTTTCACCGTATTTATCATGCAGATTTCGGATTTCTTCTTTCAACCATTCATCCCATTCAGGGCGTAGGCGGCAGAGTTCTTTATTCCAATACAGACAGTCCCAAGCCATGCTGCGCGAGGCTTCGGTATCGCACTCGAACATTCGGGCGACAAAAGGTTCGAGCGTTTGCGCGCTTTTGAACATACCGCCGTATTCTCCGTAAGTGCGGCAGGTTTCGGGATGGAGCATTTCCATCAGCGTTTCAATGTCGCTCTGCAACGTAAGCCATGAACCGTTTGACTCATCCAACCCAAGCACATCGCGCAGCCAATGTCTGATGTTTTCCAAACCTTGAAAACGCGGGTCATGCCACAGCAGGCGCAGGGCGGCAAGCTGACTTTCGGCTTCCGTCCGACCTTGCGGGTTTTCATGATCAAAAAGGGAAACGAGTTCGTACAACGCACGATTGCGCTGCTTTTCCGGCAGCGCAAGTAAGAACGTGTTCATTGTCTCAGCCTCTGCTGTAAACTATCGGCATGAACAGAAAAACCTACCCAAGCGATATCAGTCGCGAGCAATTTGCGCCTCTCCTTCCCCTGCTGGAAAGTGCCCGTAAACGCACAGCGCCACGCCAGGTGGACTTGTACGATGTCTTTTGTGCCATTCTCTACCTGCAACGCACTGGCTGCTCCTGGCGCGCTTTGCCGGGCGACTTCTCCAAATGGCGCACCGTGCATTCCTACTTCCAGAGATGGACCGAACCACGCGAGAGTGGCATCAGCATCCTTGAGGAAGCATTAAAAAAATCAGTTAGTTGCGGAGCGCCGCAAGCAGGGGCGCCATGAAGCAACTACTTTCCTGATTATTGATGCGCAGAGTGTGAAGAACACGGATACCGCCATGGAAAAAGGCTACGATGCGGGCAAGAAGGTTAGCGGTATCAAGCGACATATAGCGGTTGACACGCAAGGTTTGCCGCATGCCCTTGCGGTAACGACGGCGGATGTTACGGATAGAAAAGGCTGCCTGGTGGCATTGGAACGTGGGCGGGATAATCTTGGTGCGATACAAAAAATCCTTGCTGACGGTGGTTACACGGGTAAGGCATTTGCTTCGTCGGTACAGGAGTTGATTGGTGCGGAGGTAGAGATTGCCAAACGAAACGAATTGCACCGTTTTGCAGTATTGCCGAAGCGATGGGTAGTAGAGTGCAGCTTTTCCTGGTTGGAAAAGAACAGGCGGCTTTGGAAAAACTGCGAGCGTAAGTTGAGTACCAGTCTGCAAATGGTAGCTTTGGCTTTCTTGGGAGTCCTGCTACGAAGACTATGAACACGCTCTAAGATGTCGCAGACTTGTTCGGGAGTCTGCCAAAGAGGAAGTTTGGAGAGGGTCATGGGCTTTGAGGTCGTCTGAAAGTCAATGAACATGACTAAATTACTTGATTCATTTGATTTTCGTAACAAAGCTGCTTTTGAATTGAAAATATGAAAATCCGCCCTAGGTCGTCTGAAAACCGATTTCAGACGACCTCTCTGCCTTAAACCATCAACCGCAATATCGGCAGTCCAATATGTCTTTGCGGATGTCGTTCAACAGGAAGGCTGCGGTGTCTTCGTGTTCCGCTTGTACGAAGGCGAAGAGTCGGGCGATGATTTTGCCGATGAAGACTTTTTGCAAGGCGCAGGCGTCGGTCAGGGTGCGTTCCTGCAGGAAGTTGCGGATGTCTTCGGGTAAAGTGTAGTCGCGCGCAACGGCGGCAAAGCGGGCGTCGGTTTGCAGGCGGTCGAGCAGGGTTTGGTTTTTGTCCAATTTAATGCCTGCTTCTTTTTCTTCGGCGGTGGCGCGGACGAACTGGTCGTAAATTTCGGCATAAAGCATATCGTTCGGACCTTCGAAGATGGTGAAGGGGCGGATGTCGATAGCGATATTGCTGGCGGTGTGTCCGCGTTCAAACCCCTTCGCGCCCAAGAGTTTTTGCAACATTTGCGCGGCGGCGTAAGTGTATTCCGTGGCGAGGGTTTTGATGATGTTTGCCTCCATCAGCTGATGGGCGACGGGGGCAACGGGCGAAACGCAATGGCAGACGTAGCGGTAAAGAATCTCGGAAACCTGATGGCGGCGTTGGATTTCGCGGCGTTCGTAATCGACAAATTTGATGTCGTGGCGGACGTATCGGTTCAGGTTGTCAAGGATGTATTCCATGATGCCGTGCGTCATGCCGATCAGTTGCAGGCGGCTGCGGATAAAGATGTTTTGGAACGCGCGCAAACCGGCGGCATCGCTCTGCGAGAGTTTCATGACGGCGGCAGCGGGCATTTCGGCATCAATGCGGTTGACGGCGTAACGGACGGCGCGCAGGCCTTCGGATGCGAGGGCTTCGTAGCGGATGTATTGCTTGGGAACGAGCAGCAGGTTGATGACTTTGGAGAGTTTGCCGTTTTTGCGCTCTTTGGCGGCAACGAGGAGAAAGTCGCTTTGCGAGTTGCCCTGCCAATATTTCGCGGCGTTGACGTAAATCGTTTGTTCGTCGATGTATTCGTAGTAGGACTGCATTTCGCGGGCAATCGCCGCGCCGGAGGTTTCGGGTTCGGTAATACCCAAACCACCACCCTCGCCTTTGAAAACCATGTCCAAACCTTGCGCGACTTGCGCTTCGTCGCCAAACTCTTGCAGAGGCTGCAACACCAGCGCACCTTCGATGCCGGTACGCAGGGTAACGGGCACGCCGTAATGCCCCGCAATCCGCAGGACTTCTTGGATTTCAAACTGGCTGCCCTTGCGGCCGCCATGTTTTTTGTCGAGGAAGGGCAACAGCAAACCCGCCTGCTTCAAGGCAAGCCATTTGTCTTCGGGCAGGTATTGCATGAGATTGAGGTCGTCTGAAAAAATGCGGCGGAATGCGGATTCGATATGCTTTAAAAAAGCAGCCGTGTCCATAGTTGACGGCTGCGCGCTTGATTCGGTGTGTGTCATCATGATTCTCGGTTAATCGACGGTTATTAGAGTTTAGAGCTAAATTTCTAGGATTTATACCACAAACCCGTTTAAGCGACAATGATTATCAAGTGTGGACGGATTTTCAGCGTGCAAACGCATGATTACGCCGCCCCGACAAACCGATACGGTGCTACCATAACGCAAAACACCGCCGGAACACTGCCATGTATTCACAACACAGCGAACGCCATTTCAGCAACCGCAACAACTGGCTGCGCGCGAGCGTATTGGGCGCGAACGACGGCCTGATTTCCACCGCCTCACTGCTGACCGGCGTCGCGGCTGCCGCCCCCGATTTCCAAACCCTGCTGCTGACGGGCGTTTCCGCCCTGATCGGCGGCGCGGTCTCGATGGCGGCGGGTGAATATGTTTCCGTATCCAGCCAGTCGGACACGGAAAAAGCCGATTTGCACAAAGAACGCCACGAATTGGAAGCCAATCCCGATGCCGAACTGGCAGAACTGACCGAAATTTACCGCCGCCGCGGTTTGTCCGACGCACTTGCCGCCGAAGTCGCGCAAGCATTGATGGAACACGACGCGCTCTCCGCCCATGCCCGCGACGAAATCGGCATCACCGAAACCTCCGCCGCCAAGCCCATGCAGGCCGCGCTTGCCTCCGCCGGTTCGTTCTGCGCCGGCGCGATACTGCCGCTGCTGATCGCGCTGACCGCTCCCGCCGCCCTGATCCCTACGCTGGCGGCAACCACTTTGTTCGGACTCGCCGCGCTGGGTTACGCTTCTGCCAAACTCGGTGGCGCACCTGTCGCCCCCGCCGTCTTGCGCGTGTGCCTGTGGGGTGTGGCGGCGTTGGCCGTTACCGGCTTTATCGGCAAACTGGCGGGAGTAGCGGTTTGAACAAGGTCGTCTGAAAACTCAGCCTCAATGAAGAGGAAAGTATTTTCAGACGACCTTTTGTTATATCCGTTTGTCTTCACACAACATCCCTTACCAGTCAAAACTAATGTCATCAGGCATATCGAACTTTATCCGCTATCCCGAAAAATTTCAGACGACCCCTTCATCTCAAAAGGTCGTCTGAAACAGACAAAGCGGTTGGTTTGAACCTGTCTTTCTGCGTTCAAAAAACAAGTTCAGTTCAAGCTTAGGCTTCGCCTTCTGCCTGCTCGGCTGCCTCCGTTGCGCTTGGCTCGGCGGCTTTGTAGAGGTAAACCGTTGCCAGCGGCGGTACTTTGACGGCGAGCGAGTTGGGTCTGCCGTGCGACCAGATTTCTTCGGTTTGCAGGGTTTGTCCGGCGGATACGCCGCTGCCGTTGTAACCGGGGTCGTCTGAATTGAGGATTTCGCGGTATTCGCCGGCTTCGTTCACGCCGAAGCGGTAGCTGTCGTGGACGACGGGCGTGAAGTTGCTGATGACGATGACGCGGTTGCCTTCGCGGTCCCGGCGTTCGAAGACGAAGACGGAATTGTTGCCGTCGTCGGCGACCAGCCATTCGAAGCCTTCCGGCCATTGGTCAAGCTGGTAAAGCGGCGCGGTGTCTTTATAGACGCGGTTCAAATCGCGCACGAAGTTTTGTACGCCTTTGTGCCAGCCGCCTTCTTGGTCGAGCAGGAACCAATCCAGTCCTTCGTTGTAGTTCCACTCTCTGCCTTGCGCGAACTCGTTGCCCATAAACAGGAGTTTTTTGCCGGGGAAACCGTACATGAAGCCGTAGTAGGCGCGCAGGTTGGCGAATTGCTGCCAGCAGTCGCCGGGCATCCGTCCGAGCAGCGAGCGTTTGCCGTGTACGACTTCGTCGTGCGAGAGCGGCAGGACGAAGTTTTCGCTGTATTGGTACATCATGCCGAAGGTCATTTTGTTGTGGTGGTATTTGCGGTTGATGGGGTCTTCCATCATGTAGCGCAAGGTGTCGTTCATCCAGCCCATGTTCCATTTGTAACTGAAGTTCAAGCCTTCTTGGCGGGTTACGTTGGCGAACGAGGTGGATTCTTCGGCGATTTCGGTGGCGGAGGGGACAACCTCTTTCAGCATGGTGTTGGTATCGCGCAGGAAGGCGATGGCCTCGAGGTTTTCATGGCCGCCGTATTGGTTGGGTATCCATTCGCCGTCTTTGCGCGAGTAGTTGCGGTAAATCATGGAGGCGACTGCGTCCACGCGGATGCCGTCGAAACCGAAACGCTCTATCCAATACAAGGCATTACCTTGCAGGAAATTTTTGACTTCGTTCCTGCCGAAGTTGTAAATCAGGGTATTCCAGTCTTGATGGTAGCCTTCGCGCGGGTCGGCGTGTTCGTACAGCGCGGTGCCGTCAAACTTGGCAAGCCCGTGGTCGTCGGTCGGGAAGTGTCCGACCACCCAGTCGAGGATGACGCCGATGCCTTCGTCGTGGGCGGCTTTAATCAGGGCGCGCAACTCGTCGGGCGAACCGAAACGGCTGGTCGGCGCATACAATCCGGTCGCCTGATAGCCCCACGAGCCGTCAAACGGGTATTCGGAAACGGGCAGGAATTCGATATGGGTGAAGCCCATGTCTTTGACGTATGCGACCAATTCTTTGGCAAGCTGTTCGTAAGTCAGCCAGAAGTTGTTTTCAGGATTGCGTTTCCACGAACCCAAATGCACTTCATAAATACTGATGGGCGCGTCAATGGCATTGGCGCGGGCGCGGAAGTCGGGTGTGTCCACTTTTTCCGGCAAACCGCGCACGACAGATGCGGTATTCGGACGCAACTCTGCGCCGAAGGCATACGGGTCGGTTTTTTGCCGCACATCGCCGTTGGCATCGCGGATTTCAAATTTGTAGAGGGCGTTGAGTTTGACGGCGGGGATGAAGATGTCCCAAATGCCGTTGTCGCGGTGGAAACGCATGACGTGGCGGCGGCCGTCCCAGTGGTTGAATTCACCGATGACGGACACGCGCTGCGCGTTCGGCGCCCATACGGCAAAGCTCACACCTTTCACGCCGTCCACTTCGGCAAAATGCGCGCCCAAAGTTTCATACGGACGCAGGTGTTTGCCTTCCGCCAGCAACCAAGAATCCATATCTTTCAGGGCGGAGCCGAAGCGGTATGGGTCTTCTTCGCGCACAGGCTCGGCATCTTCGGTATAACGGACGTTCAAAGCATAGTCGGGCGCGCCTTCGGGCAGCACGGCAACGAAGAATCCGCGTTCATCGACTTTTTCAGACGACGTAATCACCTCGCCGCTTTCTCGGTTGACAATATCCACGCCCGAAGCGTTCGGAATCAGGGTCCGCACGACCTCGTCGCCTTCGGCAAGGCGGTGTCGTCCCAAATAGGCGAACAAATCGCTGTGGGTGGCAAGAAACAGGCTTTCGACCGTGTCGCGTTCGACTTGGTCAAGCTCGTGATAAGGCTTCATCCGGCTGTTTTTCTTCATGCGTACCTCTCCAATCATGGCAAGTTGGCCGCCCATCAGGCGGTTGTGGGGAAAATCTTCAAGCGCGACGGGCATTTTGCGCGCCCAGTTGGGATAACCCTCGGAAACGCCCGGCACATTCAGGTTGTCGCTCATGCCCAGCAGGTTTTCCAGTTGCACCGCATACAGTTTGCTGCGGCTCATGGCGGCATACCGGTGCAAGGCGGTTAACAGCGTTTCATCAATTTCAGACGACATCTCGGCATCGGAAGGCAGGCAGCCTGCGTGTTTCAACTTATCGAACAAATCCGCCTTGTCGTGTTCGCGCGCTTCCAAGGTCGTCTGAAAAGTTTCCGCATCGGGAATCGTACCCAAGCGGAACATCAAATCCAAATCCTTGCCCGTCCAATAGCCTGCCAAGGGTGCGACATCGTGCGTACTGACCACCGTAATCGCCTGTTCGGGATATTCTTCGGGCAACTCAAAGCCGTGCCAGCCTTTGCTGAAATACACGACCTTATAAGAAAACACCTGATAGCGGTTCAGCAAATACCGCGCTTGGTCGGGTACCGTTCCCAAATCCTCGCCGATAACGACGCATTGGTTCCGCCGGCTTTCCAAAGCCAGGATGGCAAACATCACATCTGCGTCGTAATGCACATACGCGCCAAAGTCCGCCGTCTCGCCCGCAACCCACCACAGACGGCACAAAGCCATCACATGATCAATGCGCAAGATGCCGTAAAGCCGCATATTTTCACGCAACAGTCGGACGAACTTCTCATAACCCGTGTGCTTCAACATCATCGGATTGAGCGGCGGCAAATCCCAGTTTTGCCCTGTCGGGCTGAACGGATCGGGCGGCGCACCGACCGCCATATCCATGCAGTAATCGGCGCGGTTGAGCCAAGTGTCCGCGCTGCCGCGTGCCACGCCGACCGCCAAATCGCCGTAAATCCCCAGCTTCACGCCGCGCGCCGCAGCCGCCTCGTTCACTTCGCGCAACTGCTCCGCGCAAAGCCATTGCAGCCACATATAAAAACGGATTTCGCGGCGATGACCCTGTGCAAATCGTTGAACCGCCTCGCCATGCGGATCATGAAACTCCGACGGCCAAGACAGCCAACCCACTTCGCCGGAGCGGTTGTAATACTGATCCAACGCCTCAAACAAACCGAAGCCTTCCAAAGCCTCTCCGCGCTCTTCGACAAAGGCGTCAAATGCCGCCCGCTCTTGTTCGGCGGCTTCGCATCCGTCGTTTTCAAACGCGTCAAACGCCCTCTGCAAAGCATCGCGCTTGAACGCCCAAACCGCCGTATAAGCGACGGTTTCCGTAATCCGCAACGCCGCAATGCGCTGGCAGATATTCGGCTGCTTGAGCCAGTTTTTCAGCTTTTCGTTATAGGAGAACGCGCCGACCTTCTCCACATCCAGATAAATCGGATTGAGCCATTCGCGCGAAGACGGGCTGTACGGGCTGGCAAAAGCAGGTTTGGCACTGAAAAGCGCGTGCAGCGGATTGATGCCGACGAAATCCAGTTGCTTATCCGCCGCAAACGCCATCAAATCCAGCAAATCGGTAAAATCCCCGATGCCCCAGTTCCGTTGCGAACGCAGGCTGTACAAATGCGTCGTCAGCCCGTTCATGCGCAAACCGTGTTCCAGCATTTTCGGCTGATAAACCGACTGCGGCGCAACCACCAGCCGCACCTTGCGGACGTTGCCTTCCACTTCCGCAGACAAAGTGTAATAGCCGCAAGCCAAAGCCGGCAGCGCAACCCAAAGCACGCCGTCTTCGCCATGGTTCAACGGCAAAACCTGCCGTCCGCCTGCTTCGTCTTCCAAGCAAATTTCAGCCGCGCCATGAAACTCGGAAGGCAGTCGCAAAGACTCCCGACCGTTTTCATGCGCGACCAAAGTATCCGCATAAAGGTCGTCTGAAAAACCGTCCTGCTGCAAAGCCTTAATAATCCCTTCCAAAACCTCGGGCTTGGCCGCATGATAAATTCCACCGATGTCGTGGAAACCCAAATCAATACCCAAGCCTGCAGCCTGCTCTTCCAAATGTTCGCTCATGACACAATTCGCCTGTTTACAATAAACCGAATCTTAATATAAATAAGATTGAATGTTTCCTATAATTCAGAGAAAACAAACGTTCAGACCAGAATTTCCCTGCTTAGTTTGACTTATCCCAAAATTTTTAGGCGATGGGGGCAGCTCAATTTTGATGGTTGTCGGAATGTTTCATCTATATTTGGGTATGGGTTTGCAGGATATAAAAAGGTCGTCTGAAAACAGAAACCCAATCCTGTTTTCAGACGACCTTTTATTGTTTCAAATTAGATTAATTAGTGATGATGACCGTGCGGACCGTGAACGTGGCCGTGTACGATTTCTTCTTCAGTCGCATCGCGCACGCCGTCAACTGTCGCTTTGAACAAGATTTTCATGCCGGCAAGCGGATGGTTGCCGTCTACTACGGCTTTGCCGTCTGCTACATCGGTTACGCGATAAACCAAGACATCGCCGGTTTCAGGATCATCGGCTTCGAACATCATGCCGACTTCGACATCGACGGGAAATGCGTCGACATCTTCGATACGCACCAGATTTGAATCCTGTTCGCCGAACGCATCATCGGGAGACAGCGCGACTTCAACGGTATCACCGACGTTTTTTTCGTGCAAAGCTTCTTCCACCAAAGGGAAAATGCCATCGTATCCGCCGTGCAGATAGACGATGGGTTCTTCGGTTTTGTCCAGCAATTGGTTGTCCGCATCATACATTTCATAGTGAAGCGAAACCACGGAATTTTTTTCAATAGCCATTTTTCATCCTTAATCATGACTGTTTATCAAAACAGGCTTTATTGACAACCCTCTGCCAACAAATCCTAAATATTTTATCACACTACCGACCTACACGGAAATTTATAGTAATATTCAAAAATTAACATTATAAAATATAACAATACAAATATTAACTAAGATAACACAAAAACGTAAATTTTGATAATATTTAAATGAGTGTCGCTTTTTTACAACTGTCGTTCTTATGCTTAATGAGTTTTGAATATTGCGACCAAGGATCCGAACTGGCAGAAATGCCTGATTTATTTAGATATAAATGCATGAAATAAATAAATTTTTAAGTTGATGTTTATCTCGAATACATCTTTAGCGACCATCTGTGCTGATTAGTTCTATCCCCCACTTTAGAACATCAGGTATTGATTAGAAGTTACTAAAAAAATACTAATTCATCTGTACCGTTGCACCGATCCACCCTGTCGGGCATAATGCAGGAAATTCAGCAATGAATTTTTACTCTAAATGGAACGGATTAATACCGTTTCAATTGTTCTGTTTTTTGTTTAAATCGATTTAAAGAAGGTTCTCAAAATGAAAAAATCCCTGATTGCTGCTGCTCTGTTCTCTTTGGCTCTTGCCGCTTGCGGTCAAAAAACTGCAACCGAAGCAGCTTCTGATGCTGCTGTTGCCGCATCTGAAGCTGCTTCTGATGCCGCTGTTGCCGCTACCGAGGCTGCATCTGCTGCTGCATCTGCCGCTACCGAAGCTGCTGTTACTGAATCTGCCACTGAAGCTGCCGCTGCATCCGCTGCACATAACGCCGCTGCATCTGCTGCACATAACGCCGCAGAAGCGGCTCAAGACGCTGCTTCTGCTGCAGCCGCTACCGCTTCTGCTGCAAAATAATATTTTTACAGTTAAGAAAGCAGGATACGGATTGTATCCTGCTTTTTTGTTTTTCAGACGACCTTTACCGTTTTTCGCCTCCCTTATCCGCTATATAATCTTCCGTACACACACAAACCATCCTGCTGCCCGTTATGCCCAATCTGTACGACTGTTTTCTTGAATTCCTTTCCCCTGCCGAAATCCTCGAAGCCACTCCGGCCTTGTTAAACGACCAGCGCCGCCGCTTTGTTTCCGAACCGGACATCATCTTGCAACCGCATTCCATAGAAAATGTACAAGAAATCATGCGGTTTTGTTTTGAACACCGTATCCCCGTTACCCCGCAGGGCGGCAATACCGGTTTGTGCGGCGCAGCGGTAGCTTCCGGCGGCGTACTGCTCAACCTTTCCAAAATCCACCGCATCCGCGAAATCAACCTTGCCGACAACAGCATCACCGTCGAAGCAGGCGTAATCCTGCAAAACGTCCAAAAAGCGGCATCCGAAGCGGGCAGACTGTTTCCCCTCAGCCTTGCCAGCGAAGGCTCGTGCGAAATCGGCGGCAACATCGCCTGCAACGCCGGCGGATTAAACGTTTTACGCTACGGCAGTATGCGCGACTTGGTATTGGGTTTGGAAGTCGTCCTGCCTAATGGCGAACTTGTTTCCCATCTCCAACCGCTGCACAAAAATACCACCGGTTACGACCTGCGCCACCTCTTTATCGGCAGCGAAGGCACGCTCGGCATTATCACCGCCGCTACGCTCAAACTCTTCGCCCGTCCGCAAACCATAGCGACCGCATGGGTAGGTTTGGATGACATCGAATCTGCCGTACAGCTTTTAACAGCCGTACAAGGGCATTTTGCCGAACGCCTCACCAGTTTCGAGCTGATCAGCCGCTATGCTTTGGCATTGTCTTCCGAGTTCAGTCATCTCAAACAGCCGACCGATGCAAACTGGCACGTCCTGCTCGAACTGACCGACTCCGTTCCCGATGCCGCGCTCGACGAAAAACTTGCCGAGTTTCTCTATCAAAACGGCCAAGAAAACAGCATCATCGCGCAATCCGAACAAGAGCGCCTCGACCTGTGGACGCTGCGTGAAAACATTTCCGCCTCCCAGCGCAAGCTCGGCACCAGCATCAAACACGACATCGCTGTCCCGATTGCCCAAGTCGCCGCCTTTGTCCGTCAATGCGCCCCCGCCTTGGAAGCCCGTTTTCCGGGTATACAAATTGTCTGCTTCGGACATTTGGGCGACGGCAGCCTGCATTACAACACCTTCCTGCCCGACGTCTTGAGCAACGAAGCCTACTGCTACGAAGATGCCGTCAACACCATCGTCTATGAACACATCCTCGCCTGCCACGGTACCATCGCGGCGGAACACGGTATCGGCACCATCAAAAAACACTGGCTCCCCAGCGTCCGCACTCCGTCCGAAATCGCCCTGATGCGCGCCATCAAAGCCCAGCTTGATCCGCACAACATAATGAATCCGGGCAAACTCCTGCCGTAAGCAATATTTCAGTATTTGCCAAAATCGAAAAGGTCGTCTGAAAATCTATTCCCAGTTTCAGACGACCTTTTCATTCTCTAATACTCAATGCTGTTATAATCCGCAAACCAAGTAAAACAACGACTTCAAAAGGAAAAACATGACACTCAAGCCTCCCGTCCGCATCGCCGTTACCGGTGCTGCAGGGCAAATTGCCTATGCGACCCTGTTCCGTATCGCCGGCGGCATTATGCTCGGACGCGACCAACCCGTTATCCTGCAACTGCTCGACCTGCCACAGGCGCAACAGGCATTGCGCGGCGTGATTATGGAAATGCAGGATTGCGCTTTCCCGCTCCTTGCCGACATCTTTGCCACAGACGACCCCGAAGTCGCCTTCAAAGATGCCGACATCGCCCTCTTGATCGGTGCGCGCCCGCGTACGCAAGGCATGGAACGCGCCGACCTGCTGCACGCCAATGCCGAAATTTTCAAAATACAAGGCGCGGCGTTGAACAAAGTTGCCCATCGCGACGTCAAAGTCCTCGTCGTCGGCAACCCCGCCAACACCAACGCCTACATCGCCATGAAGTCCGCGCCCGACATCCCCCCGGAAAACTTCACCGCCCTGATGCGTCTCGACCACCACCGCGCCGTCAGCCAAGTCGCCGAGAAAATCAACCGCCCGATTCCTTCCATCGAGCAAATGTGCGTCTGGGGCAACCACAGCCCGACCATGTACGCCGACTACCGCTACGCCACCAGCAATGGCGAGTCCGTCAAAGACATGATTACCGAACCCGATTGGAACACCGAAGTCTTCATGCCGAAAATCGCCGGACGCGGTGCCGCCATCATCGCCGCGCGCGGTTCGTCGTCCGCCGCCTCCGCTGCGAATGCCGCCATCTACCACCTGCGCGACTGGCTGCTCGGCAGCAGCGGCAAATGGATAACGATGGGCGTCCCCTCCGACGGCTCTTACGGCATCCCCGAAGGTTTGATTTTCGGTTTCCCCGTTATTTGCGACGCAGGCAGCTACCGCATCGTCCAAGGCTTGGACTTGTCGGATGAATTCAGCCGCCAACGCATCGCCGCGACACTGGCGGAGCTGGAAGAAGAACGCGCCGCCATACAAGATATGCTTTAAAAGATCGAGGTCGTCTGAAAACCGGTTTTCAGACGACCTCGACTGACATGAATACCACGGAGTCCCCATGACCACATTGGCCAACAAAAAACTCGCCGTCCTCATCGACGCCGACAACGCCCCCGCCGACATCATCGACCGACTGCTCGAAGAAGTTGCCAAATACGGCATCGCCAGCGTCAAACGCATCTACGGCGACTGGAGCCACGGCCTTTCCAAATGGAAAGCCGCCCTCCTGCCCCACGCCATCATCCCCGTCCAACAATTCGCCTACACCAAAGGCAAAAACGCCACCGATATGGCGTTGGTTATCGACGCGATGGACTTACTGTACAGCGGCAATTTCGACGGCTTCTGCATCGTATCCAGCGATTCCGACTTCACCCGCCTGGCAAGCCGCCTGCGCGAAAGCGGGCTGACCGTGTATGGTTTCGGCGAAAAGAAAACGCCCGAAGCCTTCCGCAAAGCCTGCGACAAATTCATCTACACCGAAATCTTCCGTCCCGAAAAACAACGCCAAGAAAAAGAGAAAAACAGCGGCAAAAACACCCCTGCCGCCGCCCCAGACGCGCTGTCCCTGCTCAAACGCGCCGTGCGCGAAAACGCCGACGACCTCGGCTGGGCAAACCTCGGCCCCATCGGCAGCTACATCAGCAAAATCAATCCCGATTTCGACTCAAGGCTGTACGGCTACGGCAAACTCTCCGACCTCATCAAATCCTTCGACATCTTCGAACACCGCACCGACAACAACCAACTCCAAGTCCGCCGCCGCAAATCCGCCGACAAGCCGACAGAGAGGTCGTCTGAAAACCCGGTGGCAACCCATCAGGCAGGAGAAACCGTTTCAGACGACCCCAACGCCGCGCAAAAACGCAAAACGCGCGGCAAAAAAACCAACCCAACCAAAAACGAAAATACCGCACCAAGCCCTGCGGCAGACACCGCGCAACCGACACCCGCCAAACCCGAACCCGCCGCCAAAAGCAGCAAACTGCCCGTTACCCGCGTTATCCCTACCGTACAGCAGGCAGTCGACACCCACGCCGACGAACAAGGCTGGGCGCGTTTGAGCGACGTATCGAAGCAACTCGCCGCACAAGGCACCGACCCGCAGCAATACGGCTTTGAAACCATAAACCACCTCATCCACGCCATCTACACCGACTGGCTGGAAATCAAAAAAGCCGGCCGAGGCGAACGCCTGCGCATTAACAAACGCTTTACCGCCAAAGGCTAAGCCATAGATTTGAAGGACAAGGATAATCTGCCGCCCACAATCCACAGAGGTCGTCTGAAAACCTCAAAACCGTTTTCAGACGACCTTAACCTATTAATAGGTTATTAATAAATAATTTAAAAGGATAGATAGTAAAATGCCCAATTCCAAACGCAAAGAATTTTTTAAAACCTTACGGAATGATTTTTCAGAATATGGTATGCAAACCTTATTACTTGGATTAACCGCAGTAATAACCACTTTGTTATCAAGAAGATCATCACAAGAAAGATTCATAGATATTCTTGTCAACCACATTATACCAAGTGATGAATTTATCCCAAAATTAAATACTTATATTTTATCAGCGATAATATTCTTTCTTATTCTAACCATTCTATCCACCACTCTTCCTATTCTTTTTAATAAAATAATTAAAAAAGAAAAACAATCAACTATAATAAACAATACCGATAATAAAACAATAAGTGACGAAAATCCTAGTAAAATAGATAAATTAAAAAAAATTCATATCAAGTTTGGCAGCCATCTTATATTTAAAAGAACTGCTTCTACAATAGCAAATACTGGCTCGGTGATACTATTGTTAGCATTTTTTGTTACACTTTTATATTGGTTCCCCCAATTTTTTAACCTAAACAAAGAGGAAATAGAAGAAATAAGCAATAAGGATTTAGTTATCTTTTGGGTAATTGCATCAATATATTTCTTTGTTTCAATATTCTTGAAGAGTATAAGCACTGTGTTCATAGAAGAACCAATAAAACGATCAAAAAGAAAATCCTCGTCGCAGAACCTCCCTAATAACAAAAAAACAACTCCCTGTGAGGTAAGCGGTACCACACCTCTAGAAGACGTAATTCGCCAACTGAAGCTTCCTAACTCAAAAAAACAGGAAACTATTGCCGACCTTATTACGCATTCCTTTGTTTGGGTTAATGATGAATATGAGGTTAAACTCAAAGACCCTGAAAATCTAAAAATCGAGCTAATTTTAGTGCCTAAACAAAGCGATACAAATCAACCTCAAAACTCAGTTGAAAAAACTAAAAACATATCTTAAGGACTATCAGCATGACGAGTAACGAGCCGCAAAAATTGGTCTACAGGCGCTGTTCGGGCACAGCCGAAATGCGTGTCGGCAAAGTAGCTTGCAGCATCGAACTGCTGGGCAAATAAACCCGTTATTTGCCGCTACGTTTTTTATGTAACCGCAGCCAAAAGGCAAAAGGTCGTCTGAAACCTGAACCGCTCCCAAAGTTGGACGCCCCATCCAACCACAAGGGGCGATTCGTCGTTCAGACGACCTTTAATGCTAAAATGTCCTCTGTTTGCCACACACACCGTTTTTCATGAATATTCTCGAAGCCTTATTATTATTGGTCCTGCTGATCGTCATCAGCGCATTCGTTTCCTGTTCCGAACTCGCGCTCGCCTCGGCGCGCAAAATCAAATTGCAAGTCATGGCAAAAGACGGCGGCGACACGCGCGCGCTCGACGTGCTCAATATGCAGCAGCAGCCGGGCAGTTTCATCACCGTCGTCCAAATCGGTTTGAACGCCGTTGCCATTCTCGCCGGTATCGTCGGCGAAGCGGCGGTGCGCCCTTATTTTGGCGGTTTGTTGGCAAACGCGGGCAGTTGGGGCAGTACCGCCGCGTCGCTGCTGACGTTCGCGCTGGTCACGGGCAGCTTCATCCTGATTGCCGACCTGATGCCCAAACGCATAGCGATGACCCATCCCGAAGCGGTGGCGGTGCGCATCGTGCGGCCGATGATGTTTTTGATTTTTATCCTAAAGCCTTTCGTTTGGACATTTGACGGACTGGCGAACGCGATATTCAAACTCTTCAAAATTTCCACCGTCCGCCAAGAGCAGCTGACCTCGGAAGACATTTACGCCGTCGTCGATGCGGGCGCACAGGCGGGCGTATTGAAAGAGCAGGAACACTACCTGATTGAAAATATTTTCGACATGCAGGCGCGCAAGGTGACTTCCACCATGAGCACGCGCGAATACATCGCCTATTTCGATAAGAACGACGGCAGCGATACCGTGTTGGAAATCATGTCGGAAAAACCGCACAACAAATTCTTGGTGTGCGATGGCGATTTGGAACGCGTCATCGGCTACATCGAATCACACACGCTGCTGACCTTGTTTTTAAAAGAAAAAGACGTCCGCCTGACCGACAAGCGCGTGTTGCGCAAAGCCTTGTTCATCCCCGACACACTGTCGCTTTACGATGTATTGGAAACCTTCAAAACTTCCGGCGAAGACTTTGCCGTGGTGGTGAACGAATACGCGCTGGTGGTCGGCGTGGTGACGTTGAAAGACGTGATGAGCATCGTCATGGGCGAGCTGGTCAATACCGAAGAAGAGCCGCAAATCATCCGCCGCACCGAAGATACTTGGCTGGTGGACGGCGCGACCCCGCTCGCCGATGTAATGCGCGCGTTGGACATTGAGGAATTTCCCCATTCGGAAAACTACGAAACCATCGCCGGCTTTATGATGTATTCCCTGCGCAAAATTCCAAAACGCACCGATTTTTTGGTTTACGCGGGCTATAAATTTGAAATCATCGACACCGAAAATCTGAAAATCGACCAGCTTTTGGTGTCTAAACAAGGGGAAGACGTAGCCAGCCAGCCGGTAAGTTGCTAAAAACTTTTTTCTGAAATAGCGTTACCAAATCTATTGTCTTAATATCTCAAATAACGAAAGGTCGTCTGAAAATCAGTTTTTCAGACGACCTTTTATTTCAAAGCTTATTTTAAAACCCAAACCAATGCCGATTATACGATTTATCCGAAATTCGCGGTTTTCAGACGACCTCTAGTTCTAAAAAAGTCGTCTGAAACGCTGGCACTACTTTGTTAATGCAGATTTCTAAACTGCTCGAGGAAGGCGGGAATACCGGGCAGCATGCCTACTGCGCCCATTGCTGCGCAGAGAATAACAAAGCCGACGGTAGGTACGACGACGCGACCCATAAACCCGAGTTCCGCGCTGCGTTCTTTGCATCCGATTAAGCCCAAGTTGTCCAAAAGCATGGTCAGCGACCAGCCGAAAACAGGGTTGACCAGTGCGGAAGAGAACACAACGATGGCGGCGGACTGGGTGGTTTTACCCTTGCGCGTCATTTCCATGCCGGCTTCCAAAAGCGGAACATAGACGCCGACAATCAGCGCAACGCTCAATACAGGCTGCCAAATCGCCAAATCCATGGGATAGCCCCAGACGGATGCAATGATACAGAACAAGGCAGTCAGTATCGCGCCTGCGGGAATCGGTCGTTTGGCGATAGAGGCGGGAACGATGTAGGTTCCCCATGAAGAGGTAAAATTCGCGCCGCCCAATACCGAGCCTGCGACTTGGCGGACGGAACAGGTGAACATGGTGTCGTCGATGTTCATCAAGGCTTTTTCGGATCGCTCGGGATAGCTGATTTTTTGGAACACTTGATGCCCTAAGAAATCAGGCGACCACATGGCAACGGCGAGTACGGCAAAGGGGAATACGACCAAAAAGCTGTCCATCGTCGGTAAACCCATCATCCAGCCGGTATTTTCACCCCACCAGTAGGCAGGACTCATGGGCGGCAGGCCAGGAGCGGTTTGGAAGGAAAACGGCGCACCCAAAAGATAGGCGGTAAAGCCTGCCAGCACACAGCCCAACGGGACGGCAAGCCAACGCTTGCGCCAATGTTCCAGCAGCGCATAGAGCAAGATGGTGCCGATGATCACGATGAAGGCAATGTAGCTTTTGTCAAAACCGCCTGCCCATTCAAAAAGTTTCTTGACCTGTCCGGTCGTACCGACGAAGCCCAGATACAGCAGCAGCCCGCCGCATACGCCGTTGCTCGTCAGTTTCGCCATCAGGCTGCCGCCCTTGGTAATGCCCAACAAGAAGCCGAACACACCAATCAACAAACCGAAAGCCAGCGGATGGCCGCCTGCGGCAACGACGATAGGAATCAGCGGAATCAGCGGTCCGTGCGTACCGGGTAAGTTGGAAGTGGGAAGAAAGAGGCCGGAAAGCAGCAGGATGAAGATTGAAGCAATCAGCAGCTCGTAACGGACGTTTTGCGGCAGAAAGGTGTCGGGCAGACCCAACGGCACGGCAAACGCCGCCGCCACTGCGCTGACCATCACCACCTTGCCAATCGTTCCCGCCACAGCAGGAATCAGGTCTTCGGGTTCGAAGCGGTAATCGCGAAACGGCAGATTGAGCCGCCAGCGTTTGGGCTGCATGATTTGCAGCTCGTGTTCCAAATACGCCTCACGGCTTTCAAAGTCCGACGACGGCTTGTGCATGCCGGAATATGATGTGTCGTGGTTCATAATTTCTCCTTTGGTCGACTTGTTTTTGGTTTTGTCGGCAATCGCCGTCCGACTTTTTATATCCGCTCCGAAAGCGGCTATACACGGCAAAACCGGTAGTCGGAATCGGGCTGTGTTGTCAACAATTTAGTTTTTGGATACTAACACACAAATTATCCGGTACAAGTAAAAATTTTCGTTTTGGTATGAATAAGTTGGAAAAACAACAAAAAAAGGTCGCCTGAAACTTCAGACGATCTTTGTTTTGAAATTTTTAATCCTCCAAACAGATACAAAGGGGAAGAGTCATTCCTCTCGGTAAAATGACAGGTTTATTTTTAGGTATTTGGATTTTGAAGGAGGATTATTATTCGCTGTTTCCAAGGGTTTCCCCATGTTTTTCGCTCCTGAAAACAACAGCAGTTTAAACCAAACGGAAACACGTTATAATGTAATCCTCTCCGTTCAGAATATTAAGGTCGTCTGAAAGCCTTTATGAAACACGCAATCAAACAAAAAATCCTCGAACAGGCACGCCGTGACGGCGTACAGGTAACCGCTTTGCGCGAGCAGGTGCTCGATATCGTTTTGCAGCAAAGCGGCGTGATTAAAGCCTACAACGTCTTGTCGCAGATGCAGCAGCAAAGCGAGGGCGTGGTTGCGCCGCCGACGGCCTACCGCGCCCTTGATTTTTGGGCGGAGCAGGGCGTTTTGCACAAAGTGGCGGCGGTCAACGGCTATATTTTGTGCAGCCACGCGCAGCACGAGTGCGACGACCATTGCCACGACCACGAAGAAGCCGAAGCGCACCACAGCGCATTTATTTTGGTCTGCACCGAATGCGGCACGGCGGACGAGCAAACCCTGAGCCACGAATGGGCGGCACTGTGCGCAGGCGTTGCCGAAAGCGGCTTTGCGCTGAAAGAAGAACACGTTGTTTTAACTGGAATCTGTAAAAAATGTCAGAAGTGAAAAAAACCAAAGTCCACCTGATTTCAGGTTTTCTGGGAACAGGCAAAACCACCGCGCTCAAAAGCCTGATGGAGCAGAAAGACCCGAACGAAAAATGGGTCATCATCGTCAACGAGTTTGGCGAAATCGGCATTGACGGAGCGGTATTGAGCGACAACGGCATCCCCGTGGCAGAAATC
This sequence comes from Neisseria sp. DTU_2020_1000833_1_SI_GRL_NUU_006, assembly GCA_032388755.1. NCBI lineage: Bacteria > Pseudomonadati > Pseudomonadota > Betaproteobacteria > Neisseriales > Neisseriaceae > Neisseria > Neisseria sp. DTU_2020_1000833_1_SI_GRL_NUU_006. The sequence continues at coordinate 772,779 of CP135593.1, forward strand.
GCCGGCGGCTGTTTGTGTTGCACCGCCGGCCCGCAAATGGGCGTAACCGTACAGAAAATGCTGCGCGATGCCAAACCCGACCGCCTGATGATTGAGGCAAGCGGACTGGCGCACGCCGCCAGCGTCATCGACGAATTGAAAGCCAAACCGCTGGACAGCCTTTTGGAAATCGGCGCCGTCTTTACCGTCGTCGATCCGCGCCAGTTCATCAACCCTGATTACGCGCAGCAGGCGTTGTATAAAGACCAAATCGGCATCTGCGACGTATTGGTCGCCAGCAAAACCGATTTATGCACCCCCGAACAGCTTGCCGAATTTCACGACAAAGCGGCAAAACTGTTCCCGCCCAAAGCCAAAGTGGTTGAAGTCCAAAACGCACAACTCGACATCCAATGGCTCGACATTCCCGTCATCGAAAAATCACGCTACCGCCTCAAAGCCCTGCCGGACAACACCATGGGCTTCCAGTCGCAAGGTTTCACTTTCCCCGCCGGACGCGATTTCGACGGCGAAAAGCTGACCAACTTCTTCAACGACCTGCCCAAATTCACAGACGGCCTCGTCCGCGCCAAAGGCGTGTTCCAAGTGCTTGGCACATGGGTGTGGCTCAACTGGGTGGACGGGCAATGGGGTGCCAACCAAGTCTCATGGCGCCGCGATTCGCGCTTCGAGCTGATTGCCAAATCGTTTGATGCGGATTTGATTGAAAAGAAACTGCAAGAGGCTTTAGAAAAATAAGGGAGGTCGTCTGAAAGTTTGCCGCAGCAATTTTCAGACGACCTAAGCGATAGTGAAGTCTATTGTTTCAATTGTCAGAAGAATATAAAGCAACTGTGTAGCGTGGGCTTTGCCCGCGAACAAATTAAATAGACATTGCAGGAAAGAAGAAAATGGCAAAATTTTTAAATACCAGCGGTACAACGTATTACTTGGAAGAATTAATTAAAAATGCACAGGAACGGCTTTATTTGATCAGTCCTTATCTAAAATTAAACGATAGGGTAAAAGAGCTTTTAGAAGACAAAGACCGCATGAAAATTGATGTGCGGATTGTATATGGTAAAAGTGAATTGCAGCCTTCAGAGGCAGCCTGGTTGAAAAATTTAAATTATGTTCGTACAAGCTATTGTCCGAATCTTCACGCAAAATGTTATGTCAGCGAAGATGCTTGCATTATTACAAGCCTGAATTTATATGAATTCAGCCAAATAAATAATAATGAAATGGGTATCTTACTGAAGCGTAGTGAAGATGGAGAAGTCTATCAAGATGCTTATAGCGAAGCGCAGCGTATTATCCGTATTAGCGATGAAGTTAAAATTTCAGTTGACGTCGTAGAAAAAGAGCAAGTGGCGTAGAAAAGTCAAAATGCAGAAATTGCTAAAAAATACGATACATTAACTGTCGCTAAGCTGGCAGAAAAATGGGGAGTAACGACGGAAGAATGCAATGCGAAACTGTGTCATGCAGGTTTGCAGGAAATAGACGGTAAGTTCTACCGTTTGACAGATACAGGTAAGAAAGCCGGTGCACTTATCAAAAAAGGACGTTACGGATATTTTATTGTGTGGTCGGATAGTTTGACATTGGAAATGGTCGAAGCGGCTGGCAATAATCAGAAAGATTTGCTGGATAGGTTTATTAGCTGGCTTATCAGTTAAATTTTTTACAAGTATTAAAAGTATAGGTCGTCTGAAAGCAATCCGTACTTTTCAGACGACCTTCAAACCCAAATAGAGGAATACCCAAGCATGTACCGTTACATCCTCCACCGCCTATTACTCTTAATCCCCACGCTGTTGGGGATTTTGGCGATTACTTTTGCCGTTATCCAATTCGTGCCGGGCGGGCCGGTGGAGCAGATGGTGCAGCAGTTGACGCATGGTGCGGTCAGCGGCGAGACGGCGAATGCGACGGCGGGCAATATCATGAAAAACGGCAACCGCATCAGCCCGGAAGATTTGGCGGCGTTGAATGCGCTGTACGGTTTCGACAAGCCGCCGCTGACGCGGTTTGCGGATATGGTGTGGCGGTTTGCCCGTTTTGATTTGGGCAACAGTTTTTTCCATCATGAAACCGTGTTCGAGCTGGTCAAACAGAAAATGCCGGTGTCGATGAGCTTGGGCTTGTGGACGTTTTTCCTGACTTATCTGATTTGTATTCCGTTGGGCATTGCCAAGGCGGTGCGCGACGGCAGCCGTTTTGACGCGGTAACGGGGATGGTGGTGCTGGTCGGTTATACCATACCGCCGTTTGTGTTGGGTTTGGTGCTGCTGGTGTTGTTCGGCGGTGGCAGCTTTTTTGCGTGGTTCCCGCAGGGTGGTTTGGTCGGCGATGATTTCGACACGTTGTCGTGGGCGGGCAAAATCAAGGATTATCTGTGGCACATGGCGCTGCCGATTACGGCTTCGGTGGCGGGCAGTCTGGCGGTAACGACGGTGTTGACGAAAAACGTGTTTCTTGAAGAAATCCGCCGCCAATATGTTTATACCGCCCGCGCCAAGGGTTTGCCGGAAAAGCAGATTTTGTGGAAACACGTTTTCCGCAACGCGATGATTCCGCTGATTACCGGCTTCCCCGCTGCCTTTATCGGTGCGTTTTTCACCGGCAGCCTGCTGATTGAAACCTTGTTCTCGCTCGACGGGCTGGGGCTGCTTTCCTACGAGGCGGTGATGAAGCGCGATTATCCGGTGGTGATGGGGACGCTGTATGTGTTCACGCTGATGGGTTTGCTGGCGAAATTGGTGTCGGATATTTCTTATTCGTGGGTCGATCCGCGCATTCATTTCGGCGGACAGAAATAGGTCGTCTGAAAACTTAAAGAATTATGGAGTTAAATATGATTAAACGTTTAAAAGATATTTCTGAAGAAAGCCGCGAACATAAAAACGATGGTGCAAAAGTAGTCCGTATGGAATTGCAGGATGATGAAGCAACCAAACGGTTGGTCATGCATAGCGCAAAGCGCGTAATTGCCGCGCATAAGTCAGAATTGGAAAAGTTGGCTTATAAATGAATAATATAAATACGAATTTTGTTATTTTTGTACATGATGAAATCCTGTATCAAACCAAAGTAGGTAAAACAGGGGTCGATTTAGGACGCTTGGAAAGTGTTTTAGGCAGAGTTGACCAGCAAATTTATTACAATCAAATTGATAATGCTTTTGAGATAGCAGCATGGTATGGCGTAGCTTTGGCAAAAGGTCATGCTTTTGTTGATGGAAACAAGCGTACCGGATTGGCAGTAATGCTGACATTTTTGGAAATTCAAGGCATTGATATTCAATATAATACTGGTTTGGATGATTTGATGGTCGATATTGTGGAGAGTAAATTGCCACATGAAACGTTAGCCGAGAAAGTGGCAGAATTTCTTTATCATTTAATGATTTGAATATTCAAACGACCTTTGTGCAACCCAATTATGAAAACACACACCTCAAACCCCACTTGGCAGGCCTTCAAGCAACACAAACGCGGCTGGTTCGCGTTGCGGGTTTTAGCCGTTTTGTTCGCCGTTGCGCTGCTTGCGCCTTTGTGGAGCAATGACAAGCCGTTGTGGATACGTTATCAGGGCGAATATTATTTTCCGCTGGTAAATGAATACAACGAAACCGTGTTCGGCGGCGATTTCGACACGCCTGCCGATTACCTCGACCCGCTGATACGCGGCAACATCACGTCAAACGGTAATTACGCCGTTTATCTGCCCAATCCCTACGACGCTGATACGCTCAATGATTTCGACACGCAGCCCGACCCTGCAAGTCCGTCCGAAAGGCACTTGCTCGGCACGGACGACCGCGGTCGCGATGTCTTGGCGCGTTTGGTTTACGGATTCCGAGATTCTCTGCTGTTCGCCCTTGCGCTGACTTTGGTAACGACCGTAATCGGCGTGATTACCGGCGCGGTGCAGGGTTATTTCGGCGGCAAGACCGACCTTTTGATGCAGCGTTTTATCGAAATCTGGGGCGGGATGCCGGAGCTTTACCTGCTGATTATCCTGTCTTCGTTTTTTAATCCCAGTTTGTTGATTTTGCTGGTGTTGCTGTCGCTGTTTGGTTGGATGGGGCTGTCCGACTACGTCCGCGCCGAGTTTTTGAAAAACCGTCAGGCGGATTACGTTTTGGCGGCGCGTTCGATGGGCGTGGGTAACCGCGCGATTATGTGGCGGCACATCCTGCCCAACAGCCTGACGCCCGTATTGGCATTTCTGCCTTTCCGTATCTCCGGCGCGGTGCTTGCGCTGACTAGTTTGGATTTCCTCGGTTTGGGCGTTCCCGCGTCGCAGGCGAGCTTGGGCGAACTCTTGGCGCAGGGCAAGGACAACTTAGACGCTTGGTGGATAGGCTTGTCCACCGTCGGTACGCTGACGATTATGCTGCTTTTGCTGGTGATGATAGGCGAGGGCTTGCGTCAGGCGTTTGACGTGCGCGCTAGGGGATGATTTTCCGTATTGCGGATGAATAAAAAATAGCCGATAGTTCATTTTCCTGCTATATAGATGGCTTTTCAGGCCGATGCTTGTTTTCAGGGCGAAAAACCTGTTTATGGGCGCGACCGCAAAAATATTTTACTCACTTAATTTTTGAAGAATTACAATGAATCAAACACACAACACAAATTTCTACGAAATGCTGTCCGCTGCCTGCCGTAAAAACGGCAAAGGTACTGCGGTGTTCAACGACAAAGAAAAAACCACCTACCACGCACTCAAGCAGGAAGTCGATGCCGTAGCCGCATATCTGCAAAATATGGGTGTCAAATTCGGCGACAAAGTGGCTTTGGCGGTATCCAATTCGCCGGAGTTTATCAGCGCCTATTTTGCCGTCTCCGCCATCGGCGCGGTTGCCGTACCGATGAATACGTTTTTGAAAAACAACGAATACGCGTATATTTTGAACGATTGCAAAGCGCGGTTTATGTTTGCTTCGGCAGGTTTGCAGAAAGAATTGAAGGGGCTGAAAAAACAGACCCGTGTTGAAAAAATCATTTGGATAGGCGAGGCGAAAGCGGCGGACGAAGTCGATGTGCGTTTTGAAGAAGCGCGCCGTTTTTCGGGTATGCCCGATTTAAGCCGCCAACCGAAAATCGATGATTTGGCGCATATTATTTACACTTCCGGCACAACAGGTCATCCCAAAGGCGCATTAATCAGCTATGGCAACCTGTTTTCCAACCTTGAGGGCATCGAGCGCATTTTTAAGATTTCCAAACGCGACCGCTTTGTCGTGTTCCTGCCAATGTTCCACAGCTTTACGCTGACGGCTATGGTATTGCTGCCGATTTATATGGCGTGTTCGATTATTTTGGTGAAATCCGTTTTCCCGTTCTCCAACGTTTTGAAACAGGTTTTATTCAAACGCGCGACCGTGTTTTTGGGTGTACCCGCGATTTACACCGCCATGAGCAAGGCGAAAATCCCTTGGTATTTCAGATGGTTCAACCGCGTCCGTCTGTTTATCAGCGGCGGCGCGCCTTTGGCGGAACAAACCATCCTTGATTTTAAAGCGAAGTTCCCGCGTGCCAAGCTTTTGGAAGGCTACGGTTTGAGCGAATGCTCGCCTGTCGTCGCCGTCAACACGCCCGAAAGGCAAAAAGCCCGCAGCGTCGGCATCGCCTTGCCCGGATTGGAAGTCAAAGCCGTCAACGACGAATTGGTCGAAGTGCCGACGGGCGAAGTGGGCGAACTTATCGTCAAAGGCGGTTCGGTCATGCAGGGCTACCTGAATATGCGCGATGCCACGGACGAAGCCATCGTCAACGGCTGGCTGAAAACAGGCGATTTTGTCACGATAGACGAAGACGGCTTTATCTTTATCGTCGACCGCAAAAAAGACCTGATTATTTCCAAAGGGCAAAACGTTTATCCGCGTGAAATCGAAGAGGCGATTTACAAACTCGACGCCGTCGAAGCCGCAGCCGTCATCGGCGTGAAAGACCAATACGCCGACGAAGAAATCATCGCCTTTATCCAACTCAAAGACGGCGAAACGTTGGACGAAGCCGACGTGCGCGCCCATTTGCGCCGACATTTGGCGAATTTCAAAATCCCCAAACAGATTTACTTTAAAGACGAACTGCCGAAAAACGCCACGGGCAAAGTGTTGAAACGGGTGTTGAAAGAGCAGTTTCAGAAATAATTAAGCGTTCAGACGACCTCGGTTTGCGGGTTTGAATCAGAGGTCGTCTGAAAAGCAGAAAGCCGATGTTTGCTGGGCGCGTTTCTTGTTCATCATTAGATATTGGCTTATTGCTTCGTAAAGATTTCTGCCCGTGCGGCGGGTATTGCCGATTTGATTCCAACCGTTTTCAGACGACCTCGATACCATGACGAAACCCATCCTTGAAATTGAAAACCTAAACGCCTTTTTCCCCGGCAAGCAAGTCCTGCACGATGTCAGCCTGACCGTACAGACCGGCAGGAAACTGGCATTGGTCGGCGAGAGCGGCAGCGGTAAAACCGTGTTGGCGCAGGGCATTATGCGGCTGAATCCGCTGGTGTCGTTTGAAGGCCGTCTGAAATTTTGCAGCAACGATTTGCTGACCCAATCCGAGCGTGCCCTGCAAAAGCTGCGCGGGCGGGAAATCGGCATGGTGTTTCAAGAACCGATGACCGCGCTTAACCCCGTGATGCGCGTCGGTGCGCAGATTGCCGAAGTGTTGACCCTGCATCTGGGTTTGGACAAAAAACAGGCATGGGCGAGGGCGGTCGAACTCTTGACGGAAACCGGCATCCGTGAGCCGGAGCAGAAAGCCTTTGCCTATCCCTTCCAGCTTTCCGGCGGGCAGCGGCAGCGGGCGATGATTGCGATGGCGGTTGCCGCCGAACCCAAGCTCTTGATTGCCGACGAACCGACCACCGCCTTGGATGTCGCCGTACAGGCGCAGATTCTCGATTTGTTGGCGCGCTTACAGCAGGCGCACAACATGACCATGCTCTACATCACCCACGACCTGAACCTTGTCCGCCGCTTTGCAGACGATGTCGCCGTGATGCGCGGCGGACGAATTGTCGAAACGGGCGCAGCGGCGGAAGTGTTCGCACGTCCGCAACACGAATACACGCAAATGCTGTTGAACGCCGGTGCCGCGCGCAAGGTCGTCCCTTTGGCGGACAATCCCGCCACCGTCTTGCAGGCGGAGCAGCTTTCCGTTGCCGTCAAAGAAACGGCGGGCTGGTTCAAAAAACGCAGCAAAACCCTGCTGGAGCCGGTTTCCTTCGATTTGAAAGCGGGCGAAACGCTGGGCATCATCGGCGAAAGCGGCTGCGGCAAAACCACGCTGGCAAAAGCCGTGATGCACCTTATCGATGCGGAAGGTCGTCTGAAAATCAACGGCGAAGCCTGGACACGCGAATCGAGACGCGACATCCAAATGGTGTTTCAAGACCCGTTCGGCGCATTCAACCCGCGCATGAACGTCTTTAATATCGTTTCCGAAGCCCTGCGCGTTCACGAACCCGATTTGTCCCGCGCAGAAATGCGGCAGCGCGTGCAAGACGTATTGCGGCAGGTCGGACTGCCCGAAGACGCGCTCGAACGCTATCCGCACGCTTTTTCCGGCGGACAACGCCAGCGGCTCGCCATCGCCCGCGCCATCATCGTCCGCCCGAAAATCCTCGTTTTGGACGAACCCACCAGCGCGCTCGACGTACAATGGCAGCAACAGATTCTGGAGCTGCTCGCCGATTTGCAGAAAAAACACGGTCTCAGCCTCATCATCATCAGCCACGACCTCGCCGTCATCCGCGCCCTGTCGCACCGCGTGATGGTGTTGAAAGACGGAAAAATCGTCGAAGAGGGCGGCTGCGAAACCGTATTCGCCAACCCTTCCAGCGATTACACGCGCCATCTGATGAGCTTCAGGGCAGGCTGAACTGTCGGATAGGTCGTCTGAAAAACATTAGCCAATCGCGATGGCGGCCTTACAAAAAAACTATTACACTTTGGCGACACTTGAAATTTTCAGCACCAAGCCCTATCCTGCACAACATCTGATTCAATTTGACACAAAAAGGAAAAACTCATGAGCAGCGAACTGATTATCCACACTACTGATGCAAATTTCGAACAAGACGTTTTGAAATCCGACGTTCCCGTATTGCTGGACTTCTGGGCACCTTGGTGCGGCCCTTGCAAAATGATCGCTCCGATCTTGGACGACATCGCCGCCGAATTTGAAGGTCGTCTGAAAGTCGTCAAACTCAACATCGACGAAAACGAAGCCACCCCCGCCAAATTCGGCGTGCGCGGTATTCCGACGCTGATGGTGTTTAAAAACGGCGAAAACGTCGCCACCAAAGTTGGTGCTTTGGCAAAAGGTCAGTTGACCGCATTTGTAAACGCTTCTTTGGCTTAAGTTTCAACAACGCAAAAGGTCGTCTGAAAATTTTCAGACGACCTTTTTGCTATAATTTCCCTTTTCCCCGAACTAGAAAACAGGTACAGGCGGCAATATGGAAGTCATCCAATACCCAAATTCCCCCTTCAAACTCCACCAACCCTTCCCGCCCGCCGGCGACCAGCCCACCGCTATTGCCGGCCTGCTCGAAGGGCTTTCAGACGGCCTTGCCTATCAAACCCTGCTCGGCGTAACCGGTTCGGGCAAAACCTACACCATGGCGAACGTCATCGCCCAAAGCGGCCGCCCCGCCATCATCATGGCGCACAACAAAACCCTTGCCGCCCAGCTCTACGCCGAAATGCGCGAGTTTTTCCCCGAAAACGCGGTGGAATATTTCGTCTCCTACTACGACTATTACCAACCCGAAGCCTATGTGCCCAGCCGCGACTTGTTCATCGAAAAAGACAGTGCAATCAACGAACACATCGAACAAATGCGCCTTTCCGCCACCAAAAACCTGATGACGCGCGACGACGTGATTATTGTCGCTACCGTGTCCGCCATTTACGGTATCGGCGACCCGACCGAATATCAGCAAATGGTGTTGTCCGTCAAAGAAGGCGACACCATCGAGCAGCGCGACATCATCGCCACGCTCGTTTCCATGCAGTACGAACGCGGCGATTTGGACTTCAAACGCGGCAGCTTCCGCGTGCGCGGCGACGTGATTGACGTGTACCCCGCCGAAAGCTCCGAAAACGCCCTGCGCATCAGCCTGTTTGACGACGAAATCGACCGCCTCGATATGTTCGACCCACTTTCAGGCAGCCTGCACCAACGCGTCGGCCGCTACACCGTCTTCCCGTCCAGCCACTACGTTACCCCGCGCGACACCGTCTTGCGCGCCTGCGAATCCATCAAGGAAGAATTGCGCGAACGCATCGAATTTTTTGCCCGCGAACAACGCCCCGTCGAACAACAACGCATCGAACAACGCACCCGCTTCGACCTCGAAATGCTCTACGAAATGGGTTTCTGCAAAGGCATCGAAAACTACTCCCGCCACTTCTCCGGCAAAAAAGAAGGCGAACCGCCGCCCACACTGATGGACTACCTGCCCGACAACGCCATCATGTTCATCGACGAAAGCCACGTTACCGTCACCCAAATCGGCGGCATGTACAAAGGCGACGCATCGCGCAAGCAAAACCTCGTCGATTACGGCTTCCGCCTGCCTTCCGCCCGCGACAACCGCCCGCTCAAGTTCCACGAATTTGAAAAAGTCATGCCGCAAACCGTCTTCGTTTCCGCCACTCCCGCCAAATACGAAGAAGAACACGCCGGACAAGTGGTCGAACAAGTCGTCCGCCCCACCGGGCTGGTCGACCCCCAAATCATCATCCGCCCCGTTGCCACCCAAGTCGATGACTTAATGAGCGAAATCAACGACCGCATCCAAAAAGGCGAACGCGTACTCGTTACCACCCTCACCAAACGCATGGCGGAGCAACTCACCGACTATTACAGCGAACTCGGCATCAAAGTGCGCTACCTGCACAGCGACATTGACACCGTCGAGCGCGTTGAAATTATTAGAGATTTGCGGCTCGGTCTGTTTGACGTACTGGTCGGCATCAACTTGTTGCGCGAAGGCTTGGACATCCCAGAAGTCTCCCTCGTCGCCATCCTCGACGCCGACAAAGAAGGCTTCCTGCGCTCCCACCGCAGCCTGATTCAAACCATAGGCCGCGCCGCGCGCAACGTGAACGGCGTCGCCATCCTGTACGCCGACAAAATCACCGACTCCATGAAGGCCGCCATCGACGAAACCGAACGTCGCCGCGAAAAACAGATTAAATTCAACGAAGAACACGGCATCGTGCCGCAGCAGATTAAAAAACAGGTCAAAGACATCATCGACGGCGTGTACCACGAAGAAGACGGCGGAAAAGGTCGTCTGAAAGGCAAAAATAAGGTTAAAGTCGGCGAAATCCACAACGAAGAAGACGCAATTAAAGAAATCGCCAAACTGGAAAAAGCCATGCAGCAGGCGGCTAGGGATTTGCAGTTTGAAGAGGCGGCTGTGTTGAGGGATAGGATACGGGGGATTAAGGAAAGTCTATTTGGTAGTATTTAGAAAATCTTTTTAGGGTTAGATTAATATGAACGTAGTTTTTTTATTTAATTCAGATCATCCAACTTTGGATTCTTATTATGGTTTTTCCATCATGAAAGCCATTTTAGAAACTCATGTATTACAAAGCACAAAACGTAGCATGCGCGTATCTATTGGAGATGTTATCATTCACAATGGTGAAAAGCCACTGAGGATAAATGATTATAGAATAATACTTAAAGAAATATACACACCAACCACACTAAATCTCATCCATAGAGAAAAACTTTATAATTCATTTCTAACTTCAACAATTTTTTGTTGGATGTTTCAAAATATGGATATAAAAACAGCTCAATCACTTCATGAAAAACTTAATATTTTTGATCCTTATTTGGGAGCTATGGATATTAAATTCTCAAATAATATCCATCTTCAGGTTTTTAGAAACAGTTTGATTGAATTGTTCCGTATTGAGAACGGGATTATTTCCATATTCTATGGTTTTAATGAAGATCCAGAAAATTATGAAAATGAATTGCTCGTGCAACATGGTTTTAAAGTAAAGCATGAATGTATAGGAGCAAGAAGAACAATATTCGATAACTTTGATACGTTGAATCATTTCAAAAGGATTGAGTAATTTGAGGAATTTTTTACAAACATGCTTGATCTGAAAAATGAAGACATATCGGATATTATCTATGCACTAGAAGAGCTTCATCCTAAGCTTTTTGATGTATTAGCAGCTGCTTCTAGAACATTAGAAAGGGCAGAGACTGATGAAGATTTAGCCCAAGCAGCATTATCAGGTAGAAGATTTTTGGAAAAATTGGCAGACTATCTGTTTCCTGCTCAAGAGAAACCCTGGAGAGATAGAAAAGTTGGAAAAACCCAATATAAAAATAGAATTTGGGCATACATTACTATTGAGTGTGAAAAAAATAATAATATGTCTTCTTTAGAAACTCTTGGGAAAGAGACTGACAGATTAATTGATTTGTTTAATGCTGGATTACATGCTAATCCAACTAAAGAGAAAGTAGAAGCTGCATTCTGTGATCTGGTTAAATGGCTTGTGGCAATTATTAAAATTAACCCAGCATCAGTCCGAAAACCAAATCTAGCATATGAAGAAGAACTTGAGAATTTTCTGATGACTTTTTTAGATAACAAATAGCAAGCCGTAGCCTGCACCCCCGTCAACCGCGTTCGTGGCTGCGCCACACACCCCACCTGCGGATGGCACAAACTTTAGAACCAAGGTGTAGCAACTGTATTTTTCACCCCGTCGGGCAAAAATACAAAAACTCAAATCAAGCCGTTCGGATACCGTTTTCGGTGGTACCGTTTTCGGCAAAATAATCACGCATCCGGGCATTCAATATCGTCAACAGTTTGCGCATACATGCCGTAACGGCAACCTTATACGGCTTACCCTTGGACAGCAGGCGCTGATAGAAATCCCGAATAAGCGGTTCAAAACGTGTCGCTACCACGGTAGCCATATACAGCGCCTTACGCACCGCAGACCTTCCGCCGAAGCAGCGGCTTTTGAATTTGGTTTCACCACTCTCCCTCGGGTGCGGGGCAATGCCGACCAAACTCGCTATCCGTTTGTGGCTCAACCGCCCCAATTCGGGCAGCATCGCCATCAGCGTAGCCGTCGTTATCGAACCGATACCTTTGATTTGCTCTGCCACTTGGGCTTTGCCGTCAAAATGCGTGTGGGTGTGGTCGTCGATTTGTTTGTCCAATTCGTCAATCAGCCGGTCAAAATGGGCAATCAGTTGTTTGACGCTTTCGACTTGCGTTTCATGAACCTGATGCAGACGGTTTTTCTCGGCAGTCCGCATATCCACCAGTTGGTTGCGGCGGTTAACCAATGCTTCCAACACTTCTTCCGCTTCGGTGGGCGGGTGGTAGAGCATGGTTTGCCAACCTTCTTTCTGCGTCATCATCTGTGCGAAGAAGGCGAGCATTTGGGCATCTTTGGCATCGGTTTTGGTCAGCGACTGCGATTGGGCAAACTGATGCGTCTGACGCGGGTTGGCGATGATCACGGCCATACCTGCGCGGTGGATGGCTTTGGCGGCGGGGATTTCGAGACCGCCGGTGCTTTCCATCACAACGAGGGCGACGTTGTGCTTTTTAAGGTATTCGATAGTATGGGCGATACCTTTCGGGTTGTTGGTTTCGGTTTTGGTTTTAGACAAAGACGAAACGGCGATGACGAAGTTTCGTTTGGCGATGTCGATGCCTGCGTAATTGTGTTGGGTACTCATCATAAACCTGCCTTGCATTCGGTTGTGTTGTCTGGCAACTGTCCGGTTGTGTCGATGGGTTGCCCGACCGCTCCCTAAGCTACTCAACGGTTGTTTGCCTTGGGTGTGTACGGATGGCGGCCGGGCGGTTTGTTGCTATGATACGGGAGTTCCGATATACAAGGGTGTGTGCGGTACGCACGCACGCGTTTTTGTCATTCAAAACATTGTTTCAAATTTTCAGACGACCTCAAACGTCGTCTGAAAATCTCTTAGCATAAAGGTTGTCTGAAAACCGTGAATCCGTTTTCAGACAACCTTTGTTTCATTTCAGCAAGCGTAGGTTGGGTCAAGACCCAACAAAACTGTTAAATTTTACGAAATGTTGGGTTTGCAACCCAACCTACATTTTGCTGTCCCTCATATCGAATATTCTTTTATTTTAGCACCTCACCAAAAATTTTCGGAATAAATATTGACTTTAACCTTAGGTCAAAGTTTATATTTTGTGCTCCTTCAGTTATCACATAGGCGAAAAACATGAAAAAACTTATGACTTTTATCACACTTAGCGCTATTGCAATTTCAAATTATGCCCAAGCTAATGAACAACCGCATCAAGCACACATGAATATGCCAATGCCGACAGATTCTGCAATGCAACAAGAATTAATGCAAGGCATGGATCAAATGAATCAAGACATGATGGCAGCTGCGCAATATAAAGATCCTGATGTTGCTTTTGCAGCAGGTATGTTGCCACACCATATTGGCGCAGTAAAAATGGCGGAAGTTGAATTAAAATACGGAAAGGATCCTGAAATGCGTAAGCTTGCTGAGGATATTATTAACGCACAACAAGCGGAAATTGAACAAATGCAAAAATGGCTTAAAGCACACAACAAAAAAGCAAGCCGTAGCCTGCATCCCCGCTAAACGCGTTCGTGGCTGCGCCACACACCCCACCTGAGGATGGCACAAACTTTAAAACCCAGGTGTAGAGTGTGTGTGGTACGCACGCACGCGTTTTCATCATTCAAAACATTGTTTCAAACTTTCAGACGACCTCAAAAGTCGTCTGAAAATCTCTAGCATAAAGGTCGTCTGAAAACCAATTTGGCGTTTTCAGACGACCTTTTGCTGATTTTGGACTGTCGATACGGTTGTTTAAGAGCTGATTTCCTCCAGCGTCCTGCCTTTCGTTTCTTCGCCTAAAGCCAAAATTACCAATACAATCAGCATCATCACGCCGGCGAACATCATGAATATATTGCCGAATCCGCCGCTGCCGCCGACCATTTGGGCGACCACCATAGGCGCGAGGATGCCGCCGATGCGTCCGATTGCGCCCGCCCAGCCGGAGGCGAAGGCGCGGAAGCGGAGGGGGTAGAGTTCGGGCGTGTAGGTGTATAAAACGCCCCATGCGCCGAGGTTGAAGAACGACATCAGGCTGCCCCACGCCATGACTTCGGCGGCGCTGCTGCTTTGTCCGAAAAACCACGCGCAGACGGCGCAGGCGGCGAGAAAGCCCGCCAAAGTCGCTTTGCGCCCGATTTTTTCCACCAATGCCGCTGCCGCGATGTAGCCGGGCAGTTGCGCGACAATCATCACCAGCACATATTCAAAGGTTTTGACCACCGTATTGCCTTGTTCGACCAAGAGTTTCGGCAGCCAAGTAAAAATGCCGTAATAGGAAAAGACGATGCCGAACCAGACCAGCCACAGCATCAGCGTGCGCCGTGCGAAAGGCTGTTGCCACAGTTGCATGAAACGGATGCGCTGTTTTTGCTGTTGCGGCGGTGCGATGGCTGTTGCGGCGGGCGTAATTCCCGCTTCCTCTTCCAAGCGGCTGACCAGTCGGTGCGCCTTGTCCGTTTTGCCTTGCGAGAGCAGGTATGGGACGGATTCGGGGATGAATTTCAACACCAGCGGGATATACAAAATAGGCAGCGCGCCGATTAAAAACGCGCTATGCCAGCCGAATTTTGGGATAAAGAAATAGGAAGCGAGTGCGGCGGCAAGCCAGCCCAAGCCCCAAAAACTTTCCAGCAACACGATGAACCGACCGCGTACTTTCGGCGGGGCGTATTCGCTGACCAATGACACCGCGACAGGGAGCTGTCCGCCCAGTCCTACTCCAACAAAGAAGCGGCAGGTAAGTAGTGTTGCAATGTCAGGTGCAAAGGCGCATAGGCCTGTCGCCGTGCTGTACACTGCCATGGTCGCGGCAAATACGGTTTTCCTGCCGAAGCGGTCTGCCAGCCAGCCGCTCGCTACCGCCCCCAGTGCCATGCCGATAAAGGCGATGCTGACTATCCAGCCCAGTTGCGCCGGCTGCAAACCCCATTCTTTGCCCAATGCGGGCAATATAAACGACACGATGCCGGTATCCATTGCGTCAAACAGCCAGCCGATGCCGACCAATACCAGTAATTTGTAGTGGAACCTGCCCGGCGGCAATGCTTGCAGGCGGGAAAGAATGTCCATCTTGATTCTCCTTTGGGGTTTTGAGGAAGTATATATAGCAGATTCGCTTGATTTTTAATACGGTACCTGCCAGCTGCCGTCATTCCCGCGCAGGCGGAAAACCGTCGGAAACTTTGAACAACAGATATTTGCAAAACGGTTGCCTAAATTCAAAAGTGGATTCCCGCCTGGGCGGGAATGACGACATAGATGCTTTTGATTTGGACTTACAGTAGAGTTTTTGCGAAATTGGGTATTACCGGAAAGTAGGCCCGGTGCTTGAGCGTGTACTGAAAATGGTTTGGGGTCGTCTGAAAACGATTGGGCAAAATCCAATATGTCCGTTTTCAGACGACCTTTTCTAATTTTCTTCTTTTGCCCAATGCTCTCTTACCCGCGCTTTGCCGTCCACGTCCAGACGGCGGTAAAGATTGATGACTTCATCGGCGGAGACGGTGTTTTCCGGCTGCGCCGCGCCGAACAGGGAGCGCACATAGTCATCCGCCGGATGGTTTTGAATATCCTGCGGCGTATCGACCTGCACCAGCCTGCCTTGGTGCATCACGCCGATGCGGCAGGCGAGTTTGGCGGCTTCGCTCATGTCGTGGGTAACGAAAACGATGGTGGTGCCGAGTTTTTTGTGAATCAACGACACGGTTTCCTGAAGGGAAGCGCGGGCGAGCGGGTCGAGGGCGGAAAAGGGTTCGTCCATCAGCAGGATGTCGGGTTTGGCAGCGATGGCACGCAGGATGCCGATGCGCTGCTGTTCGCCGCCGGAGAGTTCGTGCGGATAGCGGTTTAGGTAGGTTTCGGGCGGCATACCGACCAGCTCGAGCAGTTCGTTCACGCGCGATGTGCGCTTCGGTTTGTCCCAGCCCAAAATGTCGGGCATCAGCTCGATGTTCTGCCGCACGGTCATGGTAGGGAACAGGGCGATTTGTTGCAGCACATAGCCGATGCGGTGGCGCAGCCCGCGGATGTCGTAATCTTTGATACGCCTGCCGTTGAAATAAACATCGCCGTCGGTCGGCTCGGTCAGCGCGTTAATCATTCGCAGCGTGGTGGATTTACCGCTGCCCGAACCGCCCACCAACACGAAAAACTCGCCTTGGTAAATGGTGAGGTTAAGTTCGTTCACGGCGGTGTGGTTGTCGTAGCGTTTGCTGACGTTTTTGAATTCGATTAAGGGAGTATGTTCAGGCTGCATCATAAATATCCTTTGCAACTTCGACAAAACGGCGCGGCTCGCGTTCTAGCAATTTCGGCAGGTCGTCTGAAACGGCGGCAAGTTCGCCTTTAGCAATGGCGGTGTAGGTGGAAACCCACGCTTCAATCTGCCAGTCGG
This sequence comes from Neisseria sp. DTU_2020_1000833_1_SI_GRL_NUU_006, assembly GCA_032388755.1. Classification (NCBI taxonomy): domain Bacteria; kingdom Pseudomonadati; phylum Pseudomonadota; class Betaproteobacteria; order Neisseriales; family Neisseriaceae; genus Neisseria; species Neisseria sp. DTU_2020_1000833_1_SI_GRL_NUU_006. The sequence goes on from CP135593.1 coordinate 789,318, forward strand.
GCGTGTCAGGGTACGCAGCTTTGCGGCTGGCGAAGGCTTCTTCCACGGTTTCGTTGTGGTAGCGGTGCGGTTTACCGGTGATTTTGGTTAGGACGGCGGCTATTTCAGCGAAGTTTAATGATTGGGAACCTGTCAGCGTGTAGGTTTGATTATCGTGGCGGTGGTTGCCGCATGCGATGTCGGCGATGACGTTTGCCGCCGCTTGGGCAACATCGCGCTGCGAAACGCAGGCAACGCGCCCGTCGTCGGCAGGGCCTGCGATGATGCCGCCTGCGTTGGCAATCGTTGCCATCATCTCGCTGTAAAAATTGTCGCGCAGAAAGGTGTAACGCATATTTGTTTGTCGGATCGCATTTTCGGTAACCGCATGGGTGCGCGCCAGCGTGAAGGTGCTGTCCAACGCCGCCTGTGCAAAAGAGAGATAGACAATGTGTTTCACGCCCGCTTCCGAAGCAGCCTGCACCAAAGTCAAATGCTCCTGCTCGCGCGTCGGGCTCTCGGCGGCGGACACCATAAACAGCACCTCCACCCCGTTTAACGCCTGCTTGGCAAGCTCCAAATCGTCATAGGCAAACCGCCGCGCTTCGCAGTTCGGCAGGGCGGGCGCTTTGGTGGGGTTGCGCAGCGGCAGAATCAGCGGCAGGCCGCGTGTGTTCAGATGACGGGCGACCATGCCTCCGATGTTGCCGCTGGCGCCGGTGATGGCGATGTTCATGGGGAACTCCTTGGGAAGTGGAGGAAAATAATAGGGGAAGGATAGCTGAAAAAGTGGCTTTAGGGTAGACGGATTTTCAGACGACCTTTTAGAAGTAGTAAAGGTCGTCTGAAAACCGATATGAAGATTTTTCAGACGACCTTAGAATCACAGAACTCATTTCTCCCGTTTCTGCTGCATCAGCCAATCACGGGCTGGTTCGAGCAGGTAGGCGTAATCAAACGAATACATATGCTCCGCGCCTTTGTGGGTGCTGTTTTCTGGAATCACCGTATTCGGCGTGAAGCGGATGAAGTTGATGCGTCTGCCTTGGGCAAGCATTTGTTGGACTTTTGCGTTTTGTTCGGACTGCGGCAGTTTGGCGGAAAACTCGGTTTCGGCGTAGGCGACTTTGTTTTGTTGCAGCATTTCGCCGACTTGCGCCATGCCTGCCGATGCCTTCGGGTCGGCGGCGGAAACGGTGTAGATGAATTTTGCCCGCGTCAGCGGTTTTAATACGTTGATGTCCCATTGGCTGCCGACGAACATGGAAGCGGCGAAGAAATCCGGCTCAATGCTGTTGAGATAAAAGGAAATCATGCCGCCCATGGATTGGCCGGTGGTGTAAACGCGGTCGGGGTCGATCAGTTTTTGGGTCATCAGGCTTTTGACGAGGCGCAGGGTCATGCCGACTTCGTCTGAGGTTTGCCATTGGTCGTTAACCGCCGTTTCGGTGTAGGACGGCACGAGGACGAAGGCGGGGTGTTTCGCCTGCGCTTCGTCGGTTGCCCAAATAATGCCGCCGTAGCCCTGCATCAGCGGGGCTTTCACGCCTTTGCCTGCGGTACTGGCGTCGGCAATGAACATCACCAGCGGGTATTGGCGGCCGGGTTCGAGATTTTTCGGCGTGTACAGGTTGTACTGCATTTCCTTGCCCGTTTGCGGGTCTTTGAAGGTCAGCACTTCAAAACGCGGGGCGATTTGCTCGCGCAGGGCGAGCAGGCGGCTGTCGTAGGATTTGTCCGCGCCGCCGTATTGCTTGTCCCAAGCGGGATTTTGCGTGCTTTGGGCGGCGGGGCTGTTTTCAGCGGTGTTTTGCGTGGCGGTGCAGGCTGCCAGCAGCAGGCCGGCGGCGATGACGGTGGCGGTTTTTTTCATGAGATTACTCCTTAAAAGGTTGAGGGAAACAGTTAATTTGCTTTCACGCCCAAGCGGTTCAGCGCGTCAATGGCAGGCTGGGAAACATGGTCGCCGCGTGCGGCGGATTTCTGATACCAGCGCACGGCTTGGGTCATGTCTTTTGCCGTACCGATGCCGTTTTCGTAGCAATAGCCCAGCCAGTATTGCCCCGTGATGTCGCCCGCTTCGGCAGCCTGCGTGAAGTAGACAAAAGCGGTTTGTGCATTTTTGGCGACGCCTTCGCCGTTCAGATACATCAGGCCCAGATAACGCGGCGCTTTCATATGCCCCGCCTGCTGCGCCTGCTCAAAGTAGGGCTTGGCGTGTTGGTAATTCTGTTTTTGATACAGGGCGATGCCTTTGTCCAGCAGGGCTTTCGCCTGCTCGTTATGCTGCGGGACGGCAGAACAGGCGGCGAGAAGAGCGGAGATGGCAAGCGCGGATAGTTTGGATTTCATGGGTGTTTCTTTAAAAGTGGGGAAAGGGGGATTGTAGGAATATCATGCGTTTACGGCAAGCGGCGGGGTGCAGGCTGCCATCGGTCCGAATCTGCGATTCGGCAAACCGATGTGCGTGCCTGTGGTGCTGCTTTTCGGGCTTTCAGACGGCCTTAAAAGCAGCCTGCACTTTCAGGTAGCCTCTTTGCCATACATTTCCCGCAACACCTCCGTCAGCCAGTCGAACACCTTTAACACGCGCACGGAAGTTACTGTGCGTTGCGGGCGGTAGATATAGAGTTGCCACGGGCGGCGTGGGATTTCGGGGAAGAGTTCCACCAGTTCGCCGTTTTGCAGGTGGGTTCGGCACAGATGTTCCGGGATATAGGCGGCAACGCTGCCTGTCAGTGCGGCGGCGAGTTCGTTGGCAGGGTCGTCTGTGATGAAACGGATGTTTTTTGGGAAAACGTGCATTTCTGCGTTGAGCGGCCAGCCCCACGGGCGGTTGGTGTTGGCGTTAATGAGCGACGATGCGGGAAAACGGTCGGTTAATTCGTCTAGGCTTTGCGGCGTGCCGTGGCGGGCGAGATAGGCGGGGGAGGCGACGATTTTGTCGGTGGTGTCGCAGATTTTGCGGACAATCATCAAATCTTCTGCCTGTGTCCCGATGCGGATGCCGATGTCGAGTTGGTTTTCCACCGCGTTAAGTTTGGCGTCGTTGCTGCGCCAATCGATATAAAGTTCGGGATAGTCGGCGCATTTTTCCAGCAGGCGGGCGAGTATGCGGCCGTTATCGTTCCACTGCGGTACGGTAATGCGGACGATGCCGCGTATCTCGTCTTTTTCTTTGGCGGCAGAAAACAGGTTTTCGCTGTCGGCAAGGAGCTGCTGGGCGCGCGGCAGGAAGGCTGCGCCAAACTCGGTCAGGTGGATATTGCGTGTGTTGCGGGTAAAAAGCTGTTCGCCGAGGTGTTGTTCCAATTCGGCAATCACGCGCGTTACCACCTGCGGCGAAACGGACAGGCGCAGCGCGGTTTCGCGGAATTGCAGGGTCTCGGCGGCGGAGCAGAAGTATTTTAGGGCGTTGAGTTTGTCCATTTTGATTTTCAAGGGATTGGTTCAGGTCGTCTGAAAACCTTTTCAGGCAGCCTGCACCTTAATTGTTCCATATTCTAGAATTAACAATTCAGATTTTATTCATTGTTTGCCAAACAGTCCATCCCTATAATGCACTCATTCAATAAACAAATCACAGAGCAACCCCATGAAAAACCAAGTTAAAAAATCATTCTTGAAAACTGCTGCCGCAGCCGCCGTTGCATTGACTTTGTCCGCCCCTGCGCTGGCAGACGTGTCCATTACCCCGATGAAAGGAGTTCAAACCAAGCTTACCCAAGAATGGGACAAAATTTTCCCCCAGTCCAATAAAGTGGAACACCACAAAGTAACATTCAAAAACCGCTACGGCATCACATTGGTTGGTGATTTGTATGTGCCGAAAAATATCCGTTCAGGCCAGAAACTGCCCGCAATTGCGGTGGCCGGCGCGTTCGGTGCGGTGAAGGAGCAATCCAGCGGTCTATATGCCCAAGCGATGGCAGAACGCGGTTTTGTAACCTTGGCATTTGACGGTTCGTTCACCGGCGAATCGGGCGGCGAGCCGCGCAATATCGCATCGCCCGAAATCAATACCGAAGACTTTTCCGCCGCCGTTGATTTCCTCGGCCTGCAAAACTTCGTGAACCGCGAACAAATAGGCATCTTGGGCATTTGCGGTTGGGGCGGTATGGCGTTGAACGCCGCTGTGGGCGATACCCGCATCAAAGCCGTCGCCACCAGCACCATGTACGACATGACCCGCGTGATGGCCAACGGCTACGAAATCAACATGAAGCAGAACGCCCAAGGCGGCTACGACCGCGCCCCCGCGCAAACTGCCGAAGCGCGTTACCAAGCCAAACAGGGCATGAACCCCCAACGCTGGGCAGACGCGGAAAGCGGCACGCCGTCGCACGGCAGCCCCGACAACCACCTGCCTTCGCAAGACAAATTGACCGCCGACACCCCGCAGTTTGTACGCGAATATTCGGGCTTCTACAAAACCCAACGCGGCTACCACCCACGCTCCGTCAATTCCAACGGCGCATGGTCGCAAACCACCCCGCTGGCGTTCATCAACATGCCGATTCTGCAACGCGCAGGCGAGTTGAAAGCCCCCGCCTTAATCGTTCACGGCGAAAAAGCACACTCGCGCTATTTCAGCGAAGACGCATTCAAATCTCTGGGCAGCCAAAACAAAGAGCTGTACATCGTGCCGGGTGCGAACCACACGGATTTGTATGACAACACCACTGGCAAGATTCCGTTTGATAAGTTTGAGCAGTTCTTTAAAGCGAATCTGCATTAAGGTCGTCTGAAGAGGGCTACCTGAAAATGTAGGGAATCCTGTAAATTGACAGCCTGCACTTTTTTGTAACGAGTGCAGGCTGCTTTTTATTTTTCAGACGACCTTTTCAGATTTCGAGGTCGTCTGAAAAAAAAACAGGCGTAGCAACTATTTCAAATAGGTTTGCGGAAAGTAATGCAGTAAAAGCGGTTGTTCCACAGCAGCCGCGTTTTCTTTTCCTGTACGGTTTCGAGAATGCAGTTTTCGATTTGTGTCAGGTCGAAATCGGTGTCTTGGAAATAGTTCCGCGTGAATAGGCTTTTTTTGTATTGTTGTTGGATGAAGTCGGTGGTTTCGTCTGCGATCATGATTTTGGTGCCGGGTTTGGCGATGCGCAGCATTTCGTTGATGGCTTTTTGTTTGTCGCTGAAAAAATTGATGCCGCCCACATGGAATACGACGTCGAACATATTGTCGGCAAAGGGTAAATCTTCGGCGTTGCAGTGTACCAAGTCCAAGTCCGCTGCTTTTTTCCGCCATACGTTGCGGCAGCGTGCCAACATGCCGAGCGACAGGTCGGCGCCGGTCAAATCCAGCGCGGAGAGGTTGATGTCGGCGGGCAGGTGGTTTAAATCGGTACCAGTGCCGATGGAGACATAGAGTGCGGTGCAGTCCTGCCGCCATTCCAGTTCGCCCATCAGGCTGCACCGCATTTCGTTGATGCTGTTGCCGTATCTGAAGCGGGCTATCCAGCGTTCGCCGAAATCGTACCAACGGGCGAGGCGGTTGTACATTTTCATGTATTTGGCGTTGTCGCCTGTTACGTTGTCGGAATCGAGGCACAACAAGATGCCATCTTGTTCGGGCGGAAGCGGGTTTTGCAGGGCGGGTTTGAGTTTTGGGATGAGTTTGGCGGAAGGCATGGTGCTTCTCCTGTGGATGGTTGAACGATGCGTATTTCGAGTCGGGATTCGGCAAAACCGTTAAAGCATTGGATTCATCTATCCAACTTATCCGGCGGGGTCGTCTGAAAGCTTGATTAGATGGGGAGCAGGCGATTTTAGAGTGGCTGCGCTGTCTGAAATAAAGGCCGTCTGAAATCGTGTTTCAAACGGCCTTTTGACATAGCTTAAGACAAGGATGGATTAGAACTTGCTTTTGATGTCGTCAATCAGGTTTTCGGCTTTTTCTTTTGCCTCATCAACCAGATGTCCTGCTTCTTCTTTGCCTTTTTTCAATACGTCGCTTGCTTTTTCCTCAATGTCGGCGGCAACTTCTTTGACTTTGCCGATGCCTTGTTGGATTACGCCCTCTGCTTCGAGTTTGGGATCGTCTAAGAGTTCCCCGGCTTTCTCTTTTACATTATCTCCGAATTGGTCTAATTTACCACTCGAGCCTTCTAATGATGGCAGCGTTTGGGAAAATTCAACGGACAAGGTTCCAAGCCATTTTTATGGCAATCAGCAGCAGCATGATGCCGAAGGAGATTTTAAGCCGGCGGGCGGGGAGTTTGTGCGCGGTTTTGACGCCGATCGGGGCAAACATCATGGTGGCGATGCTGAGGATGGCAACAGCGGGTAGATAGAGGAAGCCGCCGGAGCCGTGTGGCAGGTCGGGAACGTTCCAGCCGGTAACGAGATAGCCGATTGTGCCGGCGAGCGCAATCGGCCAGGCGAGGCCGGAGGATGTGCCGATGGCGCGGTGGGCGGGGAAGTTGCAATACATCAGGAAGGGGACGGACAGCGAGCCGCCGCCGATGCCGACCCAGCTCGAAGCTGCGCCGAACAATGTGCCGACCGCGCTTAAGCCGGGTAGGGCGGGCAGGTGGCGCGAGGCTTTGGGTTTGGAGTCTGTCAGGGTTTTGAGGGCGATAAGGGTTAGGAATGCGATAAAGAAGATTTGCAGGGCGCGGGTAGGCATGTATTTGGCGGTTACCGCGCCGATCAGTACGCCGAATATCATGGAGGGGGTCATACGGCGGACAGTCTGCCAGTCGATGGCGCTTTTTTTGTGCTGCGCGTACATGCTGGAGAAGGTGGTGAATACCATGACGGCGAAGGATGTACCGATGGCGAGATGTTGGGCGTAGGGGTGGCTGCTGATGCCTTGCAGTTGCAGTGTCCACAAGACGACAGGGACGACCAGGGTACCGCCGCCTACGCCGAACAATCCCGCAATAAAACCCGCCGCGCTTCCGACGGCGAGCAGGGCGAGGATAATATCCCAAGTCCACATTTTTCAGACGACCTTTTTGGTTTTACGGCGTTTTTTCAACCAGCGCCATACCGCCATGATGTAGCCGGATAGGCTGTAACCCAGGAAAAACAGAAAAAGTACAAGCGAAGGTTTCCAGTTGATGAGCAGCAAGACCAACACGGTAAGCACCATGCCCATAAACGGGACTTGGCGGCGGATGTTGATTTCTTTAAAGCTCCAAAACGGGATTTGGACAATCATGGAAATGCCGGCGAAAAGCGTGATGCCCAAAGCCCACCAATGCACGCCGGGGAAGCGTTCGATGCTGTGGTTGACCCAAATCAGGCCGACAATCAACGCGGCGGCGGTCGGACTGGGAACGCCGATGAACCAGCGTTTATCGACTTTGCCGATAAGCGTATTGAAGAGGGCGAGGCGCAGGGCGGCGCAGGCGCAGTAGATGAAGGCGACGGAATAACCGATTTTGCCAAACTGCCAAAGCTGCCATTTATAGGCAATCAAGGCGGGCGCAACGCCGAAACTGACCATGTCGGCAAGGCTGTCGAGCTGTTCGCCGAACGCGCTTTGGCTGTTGGTCAGCCGTGCCACGCGACCGTCCATGCCGTCGAGCAGCATGGAGAGGAATACTGCAATCGCCGCCGTCTCATAACGCCCGTGCATGGATTGGGTGATGGCGAAAAAGGCGCAGAACAACGCAGCGATGGTAAAGGAGTTGGGCAGCAGGTAAATACTGTTCCGACGCAGAGAATTGCGCGGCGGGATTGGCGGTTGGTTTTGCATGTTGTCCATAATCGTTTGATGATGCAGTACAAAGCAGATGGAGGGATTATACCGTATTGAGATGAAAATGATTCCGGAATGTGCAGGAGGTCGTCTGAAAATGTGTGAACACAACTGGGTTTGTTCACTTTCAGACGACCTTTTTACCGAAATATGAGTTTTGCTGTCTTTCTAAAAACAGGAACAATCAGTCGTAAATTGCCATATTTTTATCAAATCCGAACAACCAAACAACAGCGTGTAACGTGGGCTTTGCCCGCGAAAATCATGATTGGCCCGCGGACTCGGCATTCATGCCATATCGGCGAAAGGGATTCGTGAGGGACGGGCCGTCTGAAAACAGGCGGATCAAATTTTGTCAAAGCAAATGTTCAAATAATAAGCGCAAAGAAAAAGCATCAGAACCGTCATTCATCCGGATTTTTGGTTTTCGGAAGGATTCGGAACGCCATTATTCCAAATCTCCGGATTCATACCTGCGCGAGAATAACGGCAAGGGCGGTTTCTATTTTAATCGACCCTGTTTTCAGACGACCTTTTTCATTCAAGCCGATGGTTAATCAAACAATTCCCGCTGCGCCTGCTCTTTGGTCACGCGCACGTCGGTTTCGCCGTCGGCAAAAGTGATGTGCAGTTTCTGCCCTTGCTTCAAAACATCGGCGTTGCGGATGACTTGTCCGCGTGTGTTTTTGACGACGGAGAAGCCGCGCTCCAGAATCTGCTGCGGCGAGACGGCTTCGAGCAGGGCGGTTTGGGCGGTCAGGCTTTGTCGGCGGTGGGCGAGCAGTTGGCGGAAGGCGTGCGACGAGGTCGTCTGAAAACGGTCAATGTCTTGCCGGTAAACGGAAATATCGGGGCGGCAATGTTTCAGGGCTTGGGTTTGGCGTTCGAAACGGGCGGTGTGGGCGCGGACGTTTTGCGTCATCGAGTAGGACAGGGTTTGCGCCAGTTTGTGGATGTAGGTGCGCTGTTCGCCGAGTTTTTGGCGCGGGTGGCGGATTTGCCGCGCGAGCCAGTCGAGCTTTTGGCTGGCATCGAAATAGCGTTGTTCCAAAACGGTTTTCAGACGACCTTGGGCTTGGGCGAGACGGTGTAACGATTCTTGGCGGTTGGGGCTGACCAGTTCCGCTGCGCCGGTCGGTGTGGGCGCACGTACGTCGGCGACGAAATCAGCAAGCGTGAAATCGGTTTCGTGTCCCACGCCGCTGACGACGGGAATCGCGCAGGCTTCGATGGCGCGCACAACAGGCTCTTCGTTAAACGCCCACAAGTCTTCAATGCTGCCGCCGCCGCGACAGACAATCAACACATCGCATTCGGCGCGTTGCGATGCGGTTTTGATCGCTTGGGCAATCTGAAACTCGCTGCCCGCGCCTTGAACGGCGGTCGGATAAACGATGACGGGAATTTCGGGCGCACGGCGTTTCAGGGTGGTAAAGACATCGCGCAATGCCGCCGCCGCCAGACTGGTTACGATGCCGATACATTGCGCTCGGGCGGGTAAAGGTTTCTTGCGTTCCGCCGCAAACGCGCCTTCCGCCTGCAACTGTGCCTTCAGCCGCTCGTAGGCTTCGTAAAGCTGTCCCAAGCCTTTGAGCCGCACCTCGTTCACCGTGATCTGAAATTCGCCCCGCGCCTCGTAAATACTGATTTTGCCCGCCACTTCGATATGGTCGCCTTCTTTCAAAGGTTTCGCCAAACGTGCCGCCGCACCCTTGAACATCGCGCAACGCACCTGCGCGCGACTGTCTTTGAGCGAGAAATAATAATGTCCGCTGGCGGCACGGGTCAGGTTGGACACTTCACCCGCAATCCAAAAGCCGGCAAGATGGTCTTCCAGCAAGGCTTTGGCGAGGGCGTTGAGTTCGGATACGAAAATGGAGGAGGGCGCGAAGAGTTCGGACATCGGGAGGGCGGGAAGAAATGGGGAAAGGTTGGATTATAAGGGGTTTCGGGCGGCATTTGTGCGGAAAGGGCCGTCTGAAAGAAGTCTTTGCCGGATATTATTTTAATAGTATATTGTCAACCTCTAAACGAAAACATTACGGGATACTGTTATGAAACATATTTTGATTGATTTTGAAAACGTCCAACCGGAAGCATCGCAATTGAGCGGAGTGAGTGAAGAAAACTGCCATATCTGGCTTTTTCTGGGGAAGCTGCAACAAAAAACTTTATCGGTGGAGCTTTGCGAAGCCTTATGCAGGTTTGGGAAAAATGTTCATTTCGTACGGATCGCAAAGACAGGCAAAAATGCTTTGGATTTTTATCTTGCCTATTATTTAGGCAAGATTACGGAACGGGACAAGGAGGCATTGATATGCATTCTTTCGAGGGACGGGGGATTTGATGTTTTAGTCGAACATTTGGAAGATGCGCATTTGTGTAAGGGTATTGTCAGATTGGGAAGTTTGGAGGATGCAGGGAAGAATGAGGAATTGTTATTGGAAATGAAAAAACAACAGATAGGACAAGAACCTAATCTTTCAAAGGATAAGCACTCCGCCGAAGAAGCGGAAATTGTGTATTCTGAACCTGTTGCTTTACATCAATCTCCTACATTTATTAATTCATGTGTACGAAAGGTAATTGCAGCATTAATTCCGCCCAGTGCTTTCAGACCGACCGTTTTTCACAATTTGGAATCGCGCTTGCATTCTGTTTTGTATCAAGAATTAATCCCCTTTAATCAAGAACAACAAAATGAAATAGTTGGGAAAATTATCCAAAGTATGCTTAATAAAAAACTGATTTCGTTCAATCCTGATACTAATTTTGTGAATTATCACATTAGCAGTAATGATATTTTAGAGAAGTTGACGTGCAAGCTGATTGAATCAAAAAGTAAAACGGTACAGGGCGCTAGAAATGTTCTGCGTTCGCAATCTAAAATATTTTGTTTGGAAGTGGAAGAAAATACATTAGATGATATTTTAAAATACTGCGAATTCCAGCAATTGATACGTATCAAAGGCGACAAGATAGAATATGCCCCTTTCCCTTTGGAGATTCAAATTCCGAAACGGATTGATATTATCAGCAAAGAAGAAGATATTAAGATACTGAATGCAGTACAGAAATTTTTTAATAAGTCAGCTAAAAATAAACCAAAAACCAAAAAAGCAATAATCAATTCTTTCAAATCCATTCTGAAATTATCGGATAACCATATTGAAAAATTAATTAATGTGCTTGTCAGTCAGAAAAAATTTTCTATTGATAATTTAGGGAAAGTGAACTATCCAAAAAAATAAGGTTTGCCTGTTTTGGATATTTCCCTTATCCCATACCCCAAAAGATGCCCGAATGCCCAAACTCCATCAAATCATCGAACGCCATTGGCAACGCCCCAATCCGTTTTTATCTTTCCTGCTCAAACCCTTATCCATACTTTTCGCCAAAATTGCAGCAAAACGGCGCGATGATTTCGTTTCAGGCCGTCTGAAAAGCGAAAAGCTGCCCGTGCCTGTGGTCGTGGTCGGCAATATCCATGCGGGTGGGACGGGGAAAACGCCGATTGTCGCCGCGCTGGTGTCGGGTTTGCAGGAAAAAGGCGTCAAGGTCGGCATCATCAGCCGGGGCTACGGGCGCAAGAGTAAAGAGGTTCATGTATTGAATGCCAAGAGCCGTGCGGAAGATGCGGGCGATGAGCCTTTGCTGCTGTTCCGCAAAACCGGCGCACCGACGGCGGTGGGCAGCAGCCGTGCGGAGGCAGGCAGGGCGTTGCTGGCGGCGCATCCCGACATCAGGCTGATTGTAGCGGACGACGGTTTGCAGCATTACGCCCTGCGGCGGGATGTGGAAATCGCGGTGTTTCCGGCCGCAGATACGGGGCGCACGGATTTGGATCTGCTGCCCAACGGCAGTTTGCGCGAACCTTTGTCGCGACTGGATTCGGTGGATGCGGTCGTCGTCAGCGGAGGCAAGGCGGATGCGTCGTTTGTGCCGTCTGAAAACATGTTTCACAGCCGTATCGAAACGGGACAGATTTACCGTTTGAACCAGCCGTCCGAATTACTGGGTACAGGTCGTCTGAAAAACCAAACCGTCGCCGCCGTGGCGGGCATCGCCAAGCCGGAGCGCTTTTTCGATTCGTTGCGGAACATGGGCATCATATTGAACCAAACCGTCGCGCTGCCCGACCATGCCGGCATCGCAGCGGCAGATTTGCCCGATGCGGATGCGGTCATTATTACGGAGAAAGATGCGGTCAAGTTTTCAGACGACCTCAATATGAATCATGTATGGGTGTTGCCTGTTTGTGCGATAATCGAACCTGATTTGGCGGCGTTTGTTTCAAAAATGTTAGAATCTAAACGCTTATAGATGTTTCCCGGATGTTTTAAAACAGTTTCAAACAACGTAATAGGAGAGAATGATGAAATTGAAATATTTGCTGGTTTTTTGTGCAGCTTTATTAACTTGCGCTCAAAATGTGGTTGCCAAAAAAAGGGCAAGGCCGAGTGATAGTGCTGCGGTTAAATTTCTGGAAATCCAAGGCATAAACAGCTATTACGCAGATAAGTTAGAAAGCTCTTTGGAGATGGTGGATAAAGAGATCAATGCCCGTTTGTTGTCTATGACTCCTTTAACTCAAAGAGGAAAGATGCGGGCATTGATAAGCCGCTATATTGAAGATATGCATGCCGAATTGACCCATCCGGAGATGGAAAGACAATGGCTGGATCAAGAAAAGCGCGCAGTACAAAAACTGTTCACTCAAGAAGAAGTCGATGTGATCAACCGGTTTTTCTCTTCAGCCCAAGGGAAAAATATTTTGAAGAAGATAAGAAACCGCCAACGGCGCGGCGGAGGCATTAGAAATTATTTGAGCCGCTCGGAAATTGAGAAGATTTCCGAAGCATTTGGAGATGGTGCCGGAAAATCTGCACTTGGAAAAATAGAACGGTTTGATAAGCTGAATGATAAGATTATCCACAGAACTTTGAGCGACAATTTCAGCAATGCAAGCGATAGATATACGCCTGCGTTTGAGGAACAGGCACACCGTCTTTTGAGTAAAGGCAATAAACTTTTACCGAAATTTTTCAAATAAAGCTTTAGTCGTCTGAAAATATTTATTTTTTGTTGAAAGGAAAAGAATGATGAAACTGAAAACTTTGTTATTGCCCTTCGCCGCGTTGGCATTGTGTGCCAACGCATTTGCCGCTACACCCAGCGATGCGTCGCTGGAGCGTTGGTTGGATACGCAGAATTTTGACCGGGATATGGAAAAAAATATGATTGACAGTTTCAATATTGGATTTAAACCATATGCAGATAAAGCCCTTGCCAAAATACCGGAAACGAAAAAAGAGCAAATGGCAAAAGCTATTGACCGTTATCGCGAAAATGTTTTGAAAGATTTGATAACGCCCGAAGTGAAACAAACTGTCCGCAATACTTTATTAAAGCATGCTAAATCGACATACACGCAAGAAGAAGTTGACAGCATGATTGCCTTTTATAGTTCGCCTATCGGGCAGGCTGTTGTTGCCAAGACGCCTCTTATGCTCAAGCAAGCGATGAGTGAAATATCGACGTTTGGATTTGCATTAACAGAAAAAGCTGTGCAGCGTCATACGCCTGAATTTGCAAAAGAGATACAAGGTATCATGTGTGGCGACAAAAACCCTGATACAAGCTGTAAACAAGCCAAACAGGTTGGGAAAAAGCATAAGAAATAAATTATAGTCGTCTGAAAATATTTCAGACGACCTCCAATTTATCAAACGAAAGAAACCCCATGGAAAAAAAATTCTTAGACATCCTCGTCTGTCCCGTTACCAAAGGCAGGCTGGAATATCATCAGGACAAACAAGAGTTGTGGAGCCGTCAGGCGAAGCTGGCTTATCCGATTAAAGACGGCATTCCCTATATGCTGGAAAACGAAGCACGAGCGTTGAGCGAAGAGGAACTCAAAGCATGACCGAATTTGTCGTATTGATTCCGGCGCGGCTGGATTCATCGCGCCTGCCCGGAAAAGCCTTGGCGGATATTCACGGCAAACCGATGGTCGTGCGCGTTGCCGAACAGGCGGCAAAAAGCAAAGCCGCGCGCGTCGTCGTTGCCACCGACCATCCCGACATTCAGACGGCCTGTCAGGCGCACGGCGTCGAAGTCGTCATGACTTCAAAACGGCACGAAAGCGGCACGACGCGCCTTGCCGAAGCCGCCGCCGCGCTGAAACTGCCGCAACATCTGGTGGTCGTCAACGTACAGGGCGACGAACCGCTGATTGCCCCCGAACTTATCGACCGCACCGCCGAAGTTTTAGTGGAAAACAACGTACAGATGGCGACCGCGGCACACGAATTGCACGATTTCGACGAATTTATGAATCCCAACGTCGTCAAAGTCGTCCTCGACAAAAACCGCAACGCCATCTACTTCAGCCGCGCCCCGATTCCCTATCCGCGCGATGCCATGCGCGCCGAAAAACGCGAATTGCCTGCCGAAACCGCCGTCCTGCGCCATATCGGCATCTACGCCTACCGCGCCGGTTTTCTGCAACGCTACGCCGAAATGAGCGTTTCGCCGCTGGAAACCATTGAATCGCTGGAACAACTGCGCGTCCTGTGGCACGGCTATCCGATTGCCGTCGAAACCGCCAAACAAGCCCCCGCAGCCGGCGTGGATACGCAGGAAGATTTGGACAGGGTCCGAGCCGTCTTTGAGGCCGTCTGAAAGGAAAAACATGACCGATTTACGCCATTTGAGCCGCGAAGAGCAAAAACTGCTTGCCGATGTTGCCCTGCTGGTTCAAAACGACGACCAAGAGTTTAACTATGAAATGTTGAAAGCCGCCGCGCCGGACGAAGCCAGCGGCGAGTTTTGGTTCCGTATGGCGGAAACGCTCAGTACGCTGCCGCCCAACCGTTCGCTGGATTTGCGCTTTAACGGCGGCAGGCTGACGGTTGCCGTGTCGATTTTGTCGGTATTGCTGCAAGACAGCCCTGAAATTCCGCAGCTTTGGGCGCAAAAGGTGATTGCGCTCAACTACTTGGCACACGGGCATCAGACCCGCGCGCGCGGTTTGGCGCAGCAGGCGGACAAGGCGGCGGAAGCCAATGAGGAAGAGTATTTGGCGAAGACTTTATCGCAAAACCTGCTTTCCACTTTGCAAGACGCATTGAAGCGTTTTCCCGAAGACACATGGTTTGCCGAAATGCGCGATGACGCATGGAAACATTTCGGCGCGGAACAGGCCGTCTGAAGTTTTGAACGATAAACGCAAGCCGTGTAAAATCATTTGAATCACGTTTCAAATCCATACTACTTAACAAAAAGGAACACCCATGAAAGTATTATTGTTAGGCGCGCCGGGCGCGGGCAAAGGCACTCAGGCTCAATTCATCACCGCTGCGTTCAGCATTCCGCAAATTTCCACCGGCGACATGCTCCGCGCTGCGATTAAAGCAGGCACGCCGCTGGGTTTGGAAGCGAAAAAAATCATTGACGAAGGCGGCTTGGTGCGCGACGACATCATCATCGGCATGGTCAAAGAGCGCATCGCGCAAGACGACTGCAAAAACGGTTTCCTGTTCGACGGCTTCCCGCGCACGCTGGCACAAGCCGAAGCGATGGTTGAAGCGGGTGTGGATTTGGACGCGGTCGTTGAAATCGACGTACCCGACAGCGTGATTGTCGACCGCATGAGCGGCCGCCGCGTCCACTTGGCTTCCGGCCGCACCTACCACGTTACCTACAATCCGCCCAAAGTCGAAGGCAAAGACGACGTAACCGGCGAAGATTTGATTCAGCGCGACGACGACAAAGAAGAAACCGTCAAAAAACGCCTTGCCGTGTACCACGAGCAAACCGAAGTGCTGGTCGATTTTTACAGCAAGCTGGAAGGCGAACACGCGCCGAAATACATCAAGGTTGACGGCACTCAGCCGGTAGAAGCCGTGAAAGCCGAAATATTGGGCGCATTGGGCAAATAAATCGAAAAGGTCGTCTGAAAACAGGAAATCAGGTTTTCAGACGACCTGTTTTTGATAAACAGCGTGTTGCAACCGAAAAATAATCATTCGGCGTCATTCCCGCGCAGGCGGAAATCCATTTCTGAATTTGGGCAATCGCTGTTTAAATCTGATGAACTGAGTTTTATCAATGGATTCCCGCCTGCGCGGGAATGACGGCTGATGTACCGGTTCAAATTTATCCGAAACAGTTTGTCGGGGGCTTGAGTCCGCGTAGGTGGACATCAATGCCCGACCTACGGTTTGAATTTACGTTGTTACTGCGAAAAAGACGATAAAGGTCGTCTGAAAACCCAAAACGAAAACACCATGAATCCTTTAATCACCGACTTCCAAACTCCGCAACAACGCACCCCCGTCATCGTTGCCCTTGATTTTGCCAACGAAAAAGACACGCTCGGATTCGTCCGCAACCTTGATCCGACGTTGTGCCAAATCAAAATCGGCAAAGAACTGTTTACCGCCACGGGGCGCAGTTTGGCGGAAAGCCTGATTCATCAGGGCTTCAAACTCTTTCTTGATTTGAAATACCACGACATTCCCCACACCGTCGCGCAAGCCTGCAAAGTCGCCGCCGACATGGGCGTGTGGATGGTCGATATGCACGCATCGGGCGGCCGCCGCATGATGGAAGCCGCCGCCGAAGCCGTTGCCGGATACGGCACGAAGCCGCTCTTAATCGGCGTAACCGTGTTGACCAGCATGGAACAAAGCGATTTGGCGGAAATCGGTTTGAACATCGCCCCTGAAGAACAAGTCATCCGCTTGGCAAAACTGGCGCAAAGTTCGGGCTTGGACGGCGTGGTCTGCTCCGCCCAAGAAGCCGCGCCACTGCGCCGCGAATTGGGGCAGGATTTTGTCTTGGTAACGCCCGGCATCCGTTTGGACGTTGCCGGCAACAACGACGACCAACGCCGCATCATGACGCCCGCCGAAGCATTGGCAGCGGGTTCGACTTATCTGGTGATGGGCCGTCCGGTAACCAAAGCTGCTGATCCGGTAGCCGTATTGCGCGAAGTGAACCGCGTAGCGAACCTTGAAGCAAACTGATTTTCAGACGACCTTACAGGTTGAGGCCGTTTGAAAAAACACAACGGAGGCAATATGCCCACCAAGTTCCAACAAGAAACCCTCAAATCCCGTTTCGCACAAGCCAAAGTCCTTGTTGTCGGCGACGTGATGCTCGACCGCTATTGGTTTGGCGACGTGTCCCGTATTTCGCCCGAAGCGCCCGTGCCGGTGGCCAAAATCGGACGAATCGACCAACGTGCGGGCGGAGCGGCGAACGTTGCGCGCAACATCGCTTCGTTGGGCGGCAAAGCAGGGCTGTTGTCGGTAACCGGCGACGACGAAGCCGCCAACGCGCTCGACGCGCTGATGGCGCAGGACGGCGTCGCCTCCTATCTGATGCGCGACAAACAAATCGCCACCACCGTCAAACTGCGCGTCGTCGCCCGCAACCAGCAGCTTATCCGCCTTGATTTTGAAGAACATCCCAACCGCGAAGTGTTGGAGCAAATCAAGCAGAAATACCGTGAAATATTGCCCGAATACGACGCAATCATTTTTTCAGACTACGGCAAAGGCGGCCTGTCGCACATCTCCGATATGATAGATTGGGCGAAACACGCCGGTAAAACCGTATTAATCGACCCCAAAGGCGACGATTACGAAAAATACGCCGGCGCCACACTGATTACACCCAATAGAGCCGAATTGAAAGAAGTGGTCGGCAGTTGGAAAAACGAAAGCGAGCTGACCGAAAAAGCGCAAAACCTGCGCCGCCACCTCGACCTGACCGCCGTTTTACTGACCCGCAGTGAAGAGGGCATGACCCTGTTCAGCGAAGGCGAACCCATTTACCAGCCCACCCGCGCCCAAGAAGTTTACGACGTATCCGGCGCAGGCGACACCGTCATTGCCGGAGTGGGCTTGGGGCTGGCGGCAGGCTACACCATGCCCGAAGCCATGCACCTCGCCAATACCGCCGCCGGTGTCGTCGTCGCCAAACTCGGCACGGCGGTTTGCTCGTTTGCAGAGTTGAACAAAGCATTGGAAGAGCAGTAATTTCTTTTTCAGACGACCCCGTCTTTCCAAGGTCGTCTGAAACGAGTGCAACGAGTTTCGCCAAAACCAAAAAACAAAGGAAACCCAATATGACCATCATCGTAACAGGCGCGGCCGGCTTTATCGGCAGCAACATCGTCAAAGCCCTCAACCAACGCGGCATTACCGACATCGTCGCCGTCGACAACCTGACCCGTGGCGAAAAATTCAAAAACCTTGCCGAGTGCGAAATCGCCCACTACCTCGACAAACACGAATTCATCCGTCAAGTGCGCGGCCATCTTCTGCCTTACGAAAACATCGAAGCCGTCTTCCACCAAGGCGCATGTTCCGACACCATGAACCACGACGGCCTCTACATGATGGACAACAACTACCAGTACACGCTCGACCTTTTGGACTGGTGTCAGGACGAACGCATCCCCTTCCTCTACGCCTCCAGCGCCGCCGTGTACGGCAAAGGCGAAATCTTCCGCGAAGAGCGCGAACTTGAAAAACCGCTCAATGTGTACGGCTACTCCAAATTCCTGTTCGACCAAGTATTGCGCCGCCGCATGAAAGAAGGCCTGACCGCCCAAGTCGTCGGCTTCCGCTACTTCAACGTTTACGGACAACACGAACAACACAAAGGCCGCATGGCATCCGTCGCCTTCCACCATTTCAACCAATACCGCGAACACGGTTACGTCAACCTGTTCGGTGCCAACGACGGCTACGGCAACGGCGAACAAACCCGCGACTTCGTCAGCGTCGAAGACGTCGCCAAAGTCAACCTCTACTTCTTCGACCACCCCAATCTCTCCGGCATCTACAACCTCGGCACCGGCCGCAGCCAACAATTCAACGAACTCGCCGCCGCTACCGTCAACGCCTGCCGCGCCGCCGAAGGCAAACCTGAACTGAGCTTAAAAGAGCTGATAGAAGAAGAACTTATCCGCTATATCCCCTTCCCCGACGCGCTCAAAGGCAAATACCAAAGCTTCACCCAGGCCGACATTACCAAACTGCGCGAAGCCGGATACAAGGAAGAATTTTTGGATGTCAAAGCAGGTGTCGGGCGCTACGTCAAATGGATGCTGGAAAATTTGGCTTGATTTGAAATGCCCATGAAAAAGGTCGTCTGAAAACTCAGATTTAAAGTTTTCAGACGACTTTTTATTGAACCGTTACCTTATTCAGCGATACAGGGAAACGATGGTTTCGGCGGCTTTGACGCAGCTGTCGACATCGGCGACCAAGGCGATGCGGACGTAGCCTTCACCGGGGTTGCCCCATTCGGTATCGCGGGCGAGGAAGCGGCCGGGGAGGACTTGGATGGCGGCTTTTTGCCAGAGATTTTTGGCAAATGCCAAATCATCGCCGTTCGGTACTTTCAGCCAGATATAGAATGATGCGTCGGGCAGTTTGACATCGAATGCCTGTTGCAAAATGGGGATGACGCGGTCGAATTTTTCCTGATACAGGCGGCGGTTGGCGATGACGTGTTCTTCGTCGTTCCATGCGGCGATGCTGGCGCGTTGGACGGGGATGCTCATTGCACTGCCGTGGTAGGTGCGGTAGAGCAGGAAGTTTTTAAGCAATTCGACATCGCCTGCGACAAAGCCGGAGCGCAGTCCGGGAACGTTGGAACGTTTGGAGAGGCTGGTGAACATGACGATATTGCGGTTGCTGCGCCCTAATTGTGCTGCCGCCTGTAAGCCGCCTATGGGTTTGTTGCCGTCGAAATAGATTTCGGAATAGCATTCGTCGGAAGCAATGATGAAACCGTATTTGTCTTGCAGATCAAAGATTTCTTGCCAGTCTTCCAGTTGCAGGACGCTGCCGCTGGGGTTGTTGGGCGAGCAGACGAACATGACTTTGGTGCGTTGCCATACGTCTTCGGTAATGCTTTTCCAATCGGGCTTAAAGGACGGGGCAGGGCAGTTGGCAAAACGGATTTCGCCGCCGCCGAGAATGGCTGCGCCTTCGTAGATTTGGTAGAACGGGTTGGGGCTGAGAACGACGGGTTTGAGGTCGTCTGAAACGGGGTTTAAGACGGTTTGAACGAAGGAAAACAAGGCTTCGCGGCTGCCAAGTACGGGCAGGACTTCCGTGTCGGGGTTGACGGTCAGTCCGTCGTAACGGCGGCGCATCCAGTCGGCACAAGCTTGGCGCAGCTCGGGCAGACCTGCGGTCAGGGGGTATTTTTCCAGTTCGTGCAGCGAGGCGGTCAGCGCATTGGTGATGACTTCGGGGGTAGGGTGTTTCGGTTCGCCGATATGCAGGTGGACGGGGGTGACGCCTTCGGGAGGGTTAACGCCCTGCATGGCTTCGCGCAGGCGGGCAAACGGATAGGGTTGGAGCTGGTCGAGTAGTGGGTTCATGGGTGTTCCAAATGTCTATCGAGACGGTCATCTTAGCATTTTTTATGCGGATTTTGTTGACAATGTGTCCATAGAAAGGGAGGCGGCGTTGGGAAAAGCTCGTCTGAATATCGGTTTCAGACGACCTTTTTAAGCATCACGCGATTTGCAGGCAAAATATAGTGGATTAAATTTAAACCAGTACGGCGTTGCCTCGCCTTGTCCTGATTTAAAGTTAATCCACTATAAAAGGGCACATTGAAATATGCCCTTTTTTAGCGTTCATCTGCGGATATGAATTATTTGGCTGCTGCGGGAAGAGCGCCGTTGAGCAGATATTGGATGGTTTCTTGCACCGTGCGGATGGCGTTGCCAAACGGTAGCGGGTCTTTACCTCGGAAAAACAAGCCCTTATCGACTTCGCCACGGAAAGCGGCAGAGAGTTGGATATCAATGCAGAATTGTCCGGCTTTTGCCAAACCGTCGCGCAGGCCGCAGCTGGTCAGACAGTTCAAGCCTTGCGTACAGCGGCGCGGGTCGGCTTTGGCATTGGCTTGCAGCTTGGATTCGCGCTTGATGTAGCTGTCTAGGAATTTGGTGCGCACACCGCGTGCGGGCAGTCCGGCGACGGACATAAATTCGACAACATGCTCGGTTTCTGCGCCTGCCAGCGTTTTTTTGAAGTTGATGTGGGCATCTCCTTCTTCGGTAACCGCAAACGCCGTGCCGATTTGGACGGCGGACGCACCCCAGTTTTTCAGGGCAGTTTTGACTTTTTCAAAGTTCGCCATGCCACCGGCGAGGATGAGCGGGATTTTTTCACTTTCAAGACCTAAGTTTTTGAATACTTCGAAAGTTTCTTCGATGACGCGTTTGAATTCAAACTTGGCATCGTTCACACCTGCCACGCTTGCCGCGCCCAAGTGTCCGGCAGCGTGTGCGGGATGCTCGATAACGATGGCGTCGGGTAAAACGCCTTTTTTCATCCAGCGTTTCAATACGATACCGATACCGCGTGATTCGGACAAAATCGGGAACAGGGCGACATCTTTGTGATAACCCTCGGTCATTTCGGGCAAATCCAACGGCAATCCCGCGCCCATCACAATCGCGTCCGCACCCGATTCGCAGGCTTGGCGGACGTAGGCGGCGTGGTCTTTGACGGCTTTCATGACGTTGACGGCAATCATGCCTTTGCCGTTTGCGTCGGCTTTGGCTTTTTGGATTTCGCGGTCAAGCGCGGTGCAGTTGAGTCGGGTGTATTTTTCTTCGCTCGGGTTGATTTTGGATTCGGCGAGCAGGTCGTCATGCAGGTGGCGCAAATCGACGCTGGCAATCGTGCCGACACCGTTTTCGCGGGCGACCGCGCTGGAGAGTTTCGATGCGGAAACACCCACGCCCATCCCGCCTTGGACGACGGGAATCAATGATTTGCCTCGGATGTGCAATGGGTCGAAGTTGTTTTGCATGTATGGGTTCCTTGATGGTTTCGGGTGGTGTTTTTAATAGACGGTATCTGTATCGAGGTTGCTTTTATCGGCTAAATGACGCCTGTTTTAAGATTTTAGGAATTATACTCTAATCAAATAGGAAATTAGAGTTTTAATACAGTTTCTTTGTTAAAATAATCTTAATATATTGTTAATTAAGAAATTATTGTTTTGATTGTTGGCGGTGTGCTGCGGCATTTTTTGGGACGAATGCGTCGCTTAAAAATCGAAAAGGTCGTCTGAAAACCTGATTGGGCGTTTTCAGACGACCTTTGCTTTGCCGGTAAAGGTTCGGGCTGTTTACGGACGGTTGGCAGCTATATGGTAGCGCGTTTCAAATGCGGCTTCTTCTCCTGCGTCCAGTTTGATTAACCCTAAGCCGTTGTTGAAACAGTCGGGTGCGCCACTGAGGTTTTCGATAGCGATGGTGTCGCGGGTCGATGGGGTGAAGATTTGCAGGTAGGGATAGGATGCGTCGGGGTAAATGCTCAGGGTCAGTCCGTTGCCTGAAAGCGTGCAGGCGGCGGGTTTGCTGCGTGCCAAGACAAAGCTGTTGTCCAATTCGATGCCTGCCAGGCTTGAGGTCGTCTGAAAACGGGTGTCGTCGATGATGCTGCCGTCAGGAACCAAATCGGCATCGAAGCCTAGGCGTTTGCTGCTGTCAATTTCCAGTGACCAGTCGTCGGTTGTGCCTCCGAGCGTGAAATAGGGGTGCCAGCCGTCTGCGAGCGGCATGGCGGTTGCGCCTTGGTTGCGGACGATGGAGCGGATGCTTAAGCCGTCTGCGCTGAGGCGGTAGCGGACGGTCAGGCTGAAGGGGAAGGGGTAGCCGCTGTCGTCTTGTGCGTAATCTGCGCGGATTTCGACTTCGGCGGATTGGGCGTCGGCATGGCTGTGTACGAGGGCGAACTCACGGTCATACATCAAACCGTGTGCCGCGTGTTCGGCGAGTTTGAATTTGCCGCACTGATACGCTTTGCCATCAAAGCTGTATTTGCCGTGGCGCAGGCGGCAGGCGTACGGGCTGAGTTTGCCGCTGCGGAACCATTCCGTCAGGCTCTCGCGGGCGTGTTGCGGGGTATCGTAGGCTTTGACGATGTTGAACCATGTGCCGTCGGGGCGGCGGATTTCGTAGCGGTTGAGCAGCCCGCCGTAAAGATAAATTTCCGCGCGCAAATCGGGGGAGGCGAGCAGCAGGCGGTCATTTTCGGTTTTGAGTGTGAACATGAAGCGGCTCCTGATTGGGGTTGAGGCAGGGTGTATAAAAGGTCGTCTGAAAAGTTTTCAGACGACCTTTGCGGTCAGGATTTCTTCCGGCGGCGTTCGCCCGGCAGCAGCATGTCCGCCCATTTGATGATGTTGGCGACTTCGGCGGGGTTGAGTTCGTAGAACTGCCCGCGTTTGAGGCGGTTGGGCAGGCCGATGGGGCCGAAGCCGACGCGCACGAGGCGACTGACGGTGAGGCCTTGGCTTTCGAATATGCGGCGTACTTCGCGGTTGCGGCCTTCTTTAATCACGACGTTGTACCATTTATTTGCACCTTCGCCGCCTTGTTCGTAGATGCGTTCGACTTTTGCCAAGCCGTCTTCGAGCATCACGCCTTCTTCGGTGAGGCTGCGCATTTGTTCGGTGGTCAGCCCACCCAGCACGCGCACGGCGTATTCGCGTTCGACTTCGAAGCTGGGGTGGGCGAAACGTTGGACGAGTTCGCCGGAGGTGGTCAGGATGAGCAGGCCGCTGGTGTTGATGTCCAAGCGTCCGATGGCGACCCAGCGGCTGCTGGCGGCCTGCGGCAGGCGGTCGAAGATGCTGACGCGGCCTTGCGGGTCGTCGCGGGAGACGATTTCGCCTTCTTGTTTGTAATACAGGATGATGCGGGGCAGGCGATCCGCCCATTTGAGTTTGATGATGCTGCCTTTGACGGTAACGTGGTCGTCGGGGGTGACTTTGTCGCCCAGTTGCGCGGTTTTGCCGTTGACCGTTACCCAGCCGTTGTTAATCCATTCTTCCATTTCGCGGCGGGAACCGACGCCGGACGCGGCAAGCACTTTTTGCAGGCGTTCGGGTTCCATGCGCGATAGGTCGCTGCGGCGCTCTTTCAAATCGCGCGCGCGTTCCATGATTTTTTGGTTGGGATTGCGGACGACGAGTTTTCTGGCTTTGGCGGCGCGCTGTTTGGGGGTGTTTTGCGGCTTGAGGTCGTCTGAAACTTTTTGTCCGTAAGGTTTGGAAGCGGTTTTGCGCGTTTCGTCTTTGGGACGGGCTTTGCTTTTGAAAGGTTTGGCGGTTTTCTTGGCAGACGGGGCTGCGCCGTCGCGCCATTGGCGTTTGCTGGTGGGTTGCTTGGACATGGGATTCTCCTAACGCGTTTGATGGCAGCGGGTTGAATTTGAGCAAGTCAAATTCAACCCGCTGCGGAAAACGGTTCTTCTGCGGCGGTAGCGGCAGGATAAGTTACGGATAAAAGGCCGCCTGAAAACGAATGAAACGAGTTTTGTTAAAACGTTTTTATATTTCAGACGACCTTTTGCTGGAGTCGGGATTTTACCCTATCGGCTTGAAGCTGTGGGAAGTTTAAGGCGACAGCCGCTCGCGTATCCAGTTGCCGTCAACCAAACGGTATTGGATGCGGTCGTGCAGGCGGCTGGGGCGGCCCTGCCAGAATTCGATGCGGTCGGGAATGACGAGATAGCCGCCCCAATGCGGCGGGCGCGGGACGTGCAGCGGGTGTTTCGCGCCCACTGCCGCCGCTTTGGCAACCAACATCGCCTTGCTCGACAACACTTCGCTTTGCGCGCTTGCCCATGCGCCGATGCGGCTGGTGTAGGGGCGGCTGTCGAAATATTCGTCCGAAGCGGCGGCATCCAGTTTTTCGATTCGCCCTTCAACGCGCACCTGCCGCTCCAGCTCTGGCCAGAAAAATGTCATGGCGGCAAACGGATGCGCGTCAAACGAGCGTCCTTTGCGGCTTAAGTAATTGCTGAAAAACACAAATCCCTGCGGATTGACTTCTTTCAGCAGCACCATGCGGCTGTTCGGCCTGCCGTCTTCGCCCACGGCGGCGACGTTGACGGCGGTCGGCTCGTTGACTTGCGAATGAATCGCCTCGTTCAGCCATTGCTCGAACTGGACAATCGGGTCGGCATGGCATTCCGATTCCGACAGTTCGCGCTTGCTGTAATCTTCGCGGATATTGTGCAAATCCATGATGTCCTCCGATACTCACGTTTATTTGAATGAATCATACCCCGTTTTTTCAGACGACTCCAACGATAGGGAGGGGGAATATGTGTATAATCCGCGTCAAATCAAATGAAACGGAAAAAAATCATGCGAACCGAAGTCGAAATGAAAATCCTCAATCCGAAAATGGCGGACAAACTTCCCGCCTACGCCACGCCCGGTTCTGCCGGACTGGACCTGCGCGCCTGTTTGGACGAAGCCGTAACCCTGCAACCGGGCGACACCTATCTCGTTCCAACCGGCCTAGCGGTTCACCTTGCCAATCCCGACTACGCCGCCGTTTTGCTGCCGCGTTCCGGCCTGGGACACAAACACGGCATCGTCTTGGGCAACTTGGTCGGACTGATCGACTCGGACTATCAGGGCGAACTCAAAGTCTCCGTGTGGAACAGGGGCAAAGAAGCGTTTACCATCGAACCGATGGAACGTATCGCGCAAATGGTCATCGTTCCCGTCGTCCAAGCCTCGTTTAAAGTCGTGGACGAATTTGCCGCCAGCGAACGCGGCGAAGGCGGCTTCGGCAGCACGGGCAAGGCGTAAACCGCCTGTTCACATATAAAGGTCGTCTGAAAACTTGCGATGCGGGTTTTCAGACGACCTTTTTGCCGTATTTGTATTGCAGGCTGAAATTGATAGAACATGCAGTATTGGTTACAATTTCGTTTCTTAAAATTTTTTAACGTTTGAAAACGTATAGAAAGACTGTAATGGCTGAAACAATGAAAAAACAGGTGGACTCGCCTGATTTGGTGTACGGTTTGGAAGACAAACCGCCATTCGGAAATGCCTTATTAAGCGCGATAACGCATCTTCTGGCGATTTTTGTGCCGATGATTACGCCCGCGCTGATTGTGGGCGGCGCGCTGGAATTGCCGGTGGAGATGACGGCGTATCTCGTGTCGATGGCGATGGTGGCGTCGGGTGTCGGCACTTATTTGCAGGTCAACCGCTTCGGACCGGTCGGTTCGGGGATGCTGTCTATCCAGTCGGTGAATTTCTCGTTCGTTACCGTCATGATTGCGCTGGGCGCTGGTATGAAAGAGGGCGGATTGACTAAGGATGCGATGATTTCGACGCTGTTGGGCGTATCGTTTGTCGGCGCGTTTTTGGTGTGTTTCTCGGCATGGCTTTTGCCGTATTTGAAAAAAGTGATTACGCCGACGGTCAGCGGCGTGGTCGTGATGTTGATTGGTTTGAGCCTGGTACACGTCGGCATTACCGATTTCGGCGGCGGCTTCGGCGCGAAGACGAGCGGCACGTTCGGCTCGATGGAAAACTTGGGGCTGGCGTCGCTGGTGTTGCTGATTGTGTTGATATTCAACTGCATGAAAAATCCGCTGCTGCGTATGAGCGGCATTGCAGTCGGGCTGATTGTCGGCTACATTGTCGCGCTGTTTTTGGGCAAGGTGGATTTTTCCGCACTGCAAAACCTGCCGCTGGTTACGCTGCCCGTACCGTTTAAATATGGCTTTGCTTTCGACTGGCACGCATTTATTGTAGCGGGCGCGATTTTCCTGTTGAGCGTGTTTGAGGCGGTCGGCGATTTGACTGCGACGGCAATGGTGTCCGACCAGCCGATTGAAGGCGAAGAATACACCAAACGCCTGCGCGGCGGCGTGTTGGCGGACGGTTTGGTATCGGTAATTGCGACGGCTTTGGGTTCGCTGCCGTTGACCACTTTCGCGCAAAACAACGGCGTGATTCAGATGACCGGCGTGGCTTCGCGCCATGTGGGCAAATATATTGCCGTGATTTTGGTGCTGCTGGGTTTGTTCCCCGTTGTCGGACGCGCCTTTACGACGATTCCGAGTCCGGTTTTAGGTGGGGCGATGGTTTTGATGTTCGGCTTGATTGCGATTGCGGGCGTGCGGATTTTGGTCAGCCACGGTATCCGCAGGCGCGAGGCGGTGATTGCGGCAACGTCGGTCGGTCTGGGCTTGGGCGTGGCGTTTGAACCGGAAGTGTTTAAAAACCTGCCTGTCTTGTTCCAAAACTCCATTTCCGCCGGCGGCATTACGGCAGTTATCCTGAACCTGCTTTTGCCGGAGGATAAAACCGACAAAGTCGTCAAAATCGATACCGAGGGGCTGGAACATTAAGTTTCAAACGTAAACAAAAAGGTCGTCTGAAAATTTGATTTTCAGACGACCTTTTTGATAATCCTATTACATAAATATGACATTCGTGGAATAATCTGAAAACTTTAAAAGCAGGCAACAATATGATTAAAAACAAGAAAATAATTTTGTCGATTTTAACTTCAGTTATCTTGTCCTCAATTTATTTTTTCAACAATTACCGTATCTTCTTCTCTCCTTTTGAAATCCTCAGCAACAAAATCATAGAACAGAATCTGCAAGGGATTTGCGTGGACGAGGGAAGGAAATTGAGTAAGGAAGAGTTGCTGAGGCGGGCTTTGGTCAGCTATTTCACGCATGAATCGACAGGGCAGTATTTCGATGACCCATCTGACTACGCCTGGAAGGACAGATGCCCCACGGAGAAATCGTGTCAGTTGTATATGATGCCCGCTATCGAGATGGGGGATTATATCTTTGACAAGGAAAAAAGAATATCGCTATTAAAGGCAAGGGATAACGGAGTTACATTCAGCAGGGCGGATCAGTTTTTTCCAAAAAATGTCCGCTACCAATCGCACAAGCTGCCCTTCGGGTTTTATGCCTCAAACAGATTCAGTTCTTTTTACCCTTATGACTGCTGCGGTATCAAGGAAAAGTCAGAGTTGTTGAAATCTGATTATCCGTTCAATGGTACACCCGATTTATTGGAACAAAGAGGGCTGGGAAATTATTTTTTGGATTTAAAAATAGTAAGCGAAGGAATTAATGTTTATTATCATAGATATATTGTTAATAATTGTGGACAATATATTCCTGATAAATATTCTTCCGTGCAAGGAAATTATACTAAAAATATGACGACTTCCTATGGATTTTATCTGCCTCAAGATTTTATTCAAATTGTTTCCGAAATTCCTATTGGCTGTTGGAAATGGAATTATGGTAAACCTGATAATTCTACCATAAATTCTCTAACAAAATCATTTGATTATATTTTTCATTACCAAACTCTTTGGGATGGTAATGATTTTTACAGTTGTCCTAAGAAACCTTAAATCACACGAGAAAATGCAATAATGTCTCGAATTAAAAATTTGTTTTAGATTTGTCATGTTAAAAAATAAAATCATAATATATTTATTTTCTGTATTGGTATTTACGCTGATATTTTTTCTTTTGTTTAGATTGAAATATTTTTTTGTTTTAGATGATTATTATAACAGATATAACACTGATATTAGTTACATAAATTCGGAAGAAGTAAGCCGTTTATATGAGAAAAAACAATACGATTACTCTTGTGGTTTGATTACTATATATACTACATATTCTAGCGATAATAGCGCACATAATCTATGCTTAAATTCTAAGATTAAATTTTCATCTAATACTATTGAAAAAAACTATCGAATTGTGAGATAGTTACCGAGAATTTTATAGGAAAAGAATATTTATTTTATAGAACTAAGTATACATTTAAAAATGATATTGATAGCATTTGGGGAACTTTAAATATTAATTACTTCTCTGCTGGAAATGATGCAAAGAATGATGCAAATTTTTCATATTATTCATTAATACATAATATGAATACAACATCGGCAGATGGAGGAGGAGAGTTCTTATTGAAAGATATTAATATTAAACAGAAAACTAGAATTTGGAAGTCTGTTAATATTTATGGGGTGGAAGGTAAATACACTAAAGATGATTTTTCAAATTGCTCTAGTGTTATATCTTCTGATAAATTATTTGTTAATTAATAAGCAAGCCGTAGCCTGTATAAAGTCCCTGTTTTATCAGGTGTCGAAGTATTTTCTTATTATTTATAGTTACAGAAAATTCCTCCGTCTAAAACGGATATTTTGTCGAATAATTGGAGATGAATATGCAAGTGTTTGTGTATTATTTAATCAGTTTATTTTTTGGAATTATTCCAGGTTTTATTTTTGGAGTTAAAATTTATCTTAGGATTTCGGGAAATAAATTTTAAATGAATAGGAAAGAGCTATGATAGGAATACTTTTTTTTATTGCCAATATCACTATATTTGGTTTATTGGGATTTATTGTTGGGATAGTATTTGAATGGAAAAGCAAAAAATATGAAATCCTACATTCTGAAAAAAGGATTTTGTTCTATATTGTCGGTGCGATACTTTGGTTTTTTATAATGTTTGGTGATGAAATAATAGGTATGTATCAGCTAAAAAAATTATGTGAGTCTGAAAAAATATTTTTAATAAAGGATGTCAGTAAACTAAGTAATAAAAATTTAATTTTGGAATTTGATAGTAAAAATCGTGGGAATGTTAGGTATTCTGCTATACCTATAAAATATAATATATCGAAGTATTTGGATGCTTCAAATAAAAGTGAAATTTTTACATATAAGACATATACGCCATACGGAGGGTGGTTTTCTCGAATGATGGCATCTTTAATCGGCGCAGGAGGATATGTATTGTTTTTTGATAAGAAAGAAGTATGTAAATCATCAGATTATAATATTTTGCAAGAGAAATATAAATTCTCAATATCAGATGTTATCTATAAATAATTTAAGCAAGCCGTAGCCTGCATAAAGTCTCTGTTTTACCAGGTGGTATGTATGCGGAATAGACGCACGCAGTTGTTTGGATTTGGTATTGTAAGGTCGTCTGAAAATTTCAGACGACCTTTTTGATAATCCTATTACATAAATATGACATTCGTGGAATAATCTGAAAACTTTAAAAGCAGGCAACAATATGATTAAAAACAAGAAAATAATTTTTGCGATTTTAACTTCAGTTATCTTGTTCTCAATTTATTTTTTCAACAATTACCGTATCTTCTTTTCCCCTTTTGAAATCCTCAGCAACAAAACCATAGAACAGAATCTGCAAGGGATTTGCGTGGATGAGGGAAGGAAATTGAGCAAGGAAGAGTTGCTGAGGCGGGCTTTGGTCAGCTATTTCGCACATGAGTCGTCGGGGCAGTATTTCGATGACCCATCTGACTACGCCTGGAAGGACAGATGCCCCACGGAGAAATCGTGTCAGTTGTATATGATGCCTGCTATCGAGATGGGGGATTATATCTTCGACAAGGAAAAAAGAATCTCGCTATTAAAGACAAGGGATAACGGAGTTACATTCAGCAGGGCGGATCAGTTTTTTCCAAAAAATGTCCGCTACCAATCGCACAAGCTGCCCTTCGGGTTTTATGCCTCAAACAGGTTCAGTTCTTTTTACCCCTATGACTGCTGCGGTATCAAGGAAAAGTCAGAGTTGTTGAAAGCTGATTATCCGTTCAATGGCACACCCGATTTATTGGAACAAAGAGGGCTGGGAAATTATTTTTTAGATTTAAAAATAATTAATTCAAATTTAACAGATAAAATGGAAGTATATTATATGAGATATATCATAAATAATTGTGGATTATATCTTCCTGAAAAATATTCTTCTGTAAAAGGCGATTATACAAAGCATATGACTACAGATTATGGTTTCCATATTAATGAGAATTGGATTCAGGTAGTTACAGAAATTCCTGTTGGCTGTAGAAAATGGAGTAATGGAAAACCTGATGATTCTGTAACGCGTTTACTTTTTAAAAGATTGGATTATATTTTCAACTACCAAACCATTTGGAATGGTAATGATTTTTACAGTTGTCTCAAAAAACCTTAGACTACACGAGGAAATGCAATGATGTCTCAAACTAAAAAATTTGTTTTGGATTTGTCTGGAAATTATACAAGCGAAGTATTGTATGAGACGTATTCGTTTGGTTGTTTAGGTTTAGTGTTGAAATGTTGTTTGAAAATTTCAGATGACCTTTTATATCACAAATATAACCACTGGGTAAAAACACTTTGTCTTTTTATTTCATTTGTGTAGAATATTTCAAGCTGATAGATATTTGATTATCCTAATGATCAATTAGAAAATTTTATTGCTAGACGTGATGGAAGGGTTATGACAGCGGTTACTTATTACATTTTTATTTTAGTCATCGGAATTATTCCTGGGTTTAGGATTGGGGCAAGGTTTTACAGAAAAAGGCATTCGGAAAGAAAGAGAAAGGTAAGGACTTAAATTATGATAGGTATTCTTCTCCTGATTCTTCATATTATTATCTTTGGGGCGGTCGGGTTTGTTCTTGGTGTAGCATTTGAGTGGCAGCATGCAAAGCAGAGTACTCTACTTGATTGTAAAAAAACAAAGTTATATCTCTTTATAAGCCTTATTTTAGGATTTGGATTTATGTTCTTTGATGAGCTAATAGGATTGATTCAGTTTGAAAAATTATGTAATCAATCCAGTATTGTATTTCTGCATAATCCTAATGAGATAAAAAATAAGGATTTAATAGAAGTAAGATATAAAAAAAGTAATGTTGGATTTTCTTTTTTAGAAATTTATTATTATAAGAGGGAATATGTTGATTCTCATGGAGAAAAATACATTATCGTTTATCCTTATGTAGCTAAAGGGGGGTGGATTTCAAAAGTATTGAATGGAGCTGTAGGGGGAGAGAAAACGCCTTTTCTCTTCTCTAATAGGTACTGTAATCTTCATTATATCAACTCAATTGATAAGTTATATAATTTTAATATAGTCAAAGAGATTGATTTTTAAACGTATATATATTTGAAAATCATACTATGGAATTTTTATTAATACTATTAAAAATATTGTGTGGTGTGCAGTTTATACAAAAGTAACTGAAGCCGCTAATTCAGGTTCAATAGGATGAGAGACATTGTAAGGGAGAGCAAGCCGTAGCCTGCATAAAGTCTCTGTTTCATCAGATAGGATGTATGCGGAATGGACGCACGCGGTTGTTTGGATTTGGTATTGAAAGGTCGTCTGAAAATTTCAGACGACCTTTTTGATAATGCTATTGCATAAATATGACATTCGTGGAATAATCCGCGAACTTTAAAAATCAGGTAACTATATGATTAAAAATAATAAAATAATTTTGGCAATTTTAACTTCAGTTATCTTGTTCTCAATTTATTTTTTCAGCAATTACCGTATCTTCTTTTCCCCTTTTGAAATCCTCAGCAACAAAGCTAT
The DNA here is from genome assembly GCA_032388755.1 of Neisseria sp. DTU_2020_1000833_1_SI_GRL_NUU_006. Classification (NCBI taxonomy): domain Bacteria; kingdom Pseudomonadati; phylum Pseudomonadota; class Betaproteobacteria; order Neisseriales; family Neisseriaceae; genus Neisseria; species Neisseria sp. DTU_2020_1000833_1_SI_GRL_NUU_006. The sequence goes on from CP135593.1 coordinate 821,290, forward strand.
AGAACAGAACCTGCAAGGGATTTGCGTGGACGAAGGAAGGAAATTGAATAAGGAAGAATTATTAGCCAGAGGAATGACCAGTTATTTCAGATATTTATCACAAGGTAGATATTATGACGAAATGAATAGTGAATGGAGAGAATATTGCCCTGTCGATGGTGCTTGTTGGCTTACTTCTGTTGGGAAAGCAAGCATAGCAGAATATATTTTTGATAGCAGAAAAAGGAAGTTTTTAAATCAAGAAGAAGGCAAGAAAATTCTTTTCTCTAACTCAGGTTTACTATTTTCATCAAAGAATAATCCAAAAATAAATAATGATAGTTTTTATTCTGTTATAGAAAACAGCTCCGTTCATTTTTTCCCGTATAAATGTTGCAGTATTAATGATAGAAAAGATTTAACGGAAGATGATTTCCCATTTTTAGGAGTGCCTAATTATCTAGAAGAAAGAGGTTTAGGAAGCTATTTTTTAAATGTTTCTGGTTTACATATTGGAAAAAATAATAACTTAACTTATATAAATAAAAAGTATATTCTGAGTAATTGTGGTGATTATTTGCCTGAAAAATACTCTGTAGCATCACCATATTCGGGTACATATGAGATGAAAGCTCACAATGAATTATATATCCCATACAAAAATTTTGAAGTTTATAAAAAATATATTTTTGATTTAAATATATGCTCAAAATGGGTAAATAATAACACACCTTTATATAAAGTTGATATTTCTAACCCTGAAGAAAAAGTTATATGGGATGGACAATATCTTTTTTCTTGTAACGTCAAAAGGAATCAAAAATGAACCAATATAAATTTTTTGAATTAGATTTAAATACAAACTATGCCAATAAGGTTCTATCTTACTATTTATGGGGTATGGATGACCCCCCTTCAAAGACCAATTTAATATCTGAAAATTGGGTTGATAGAGCAAAAACAGATCAAATTGTTTTAAATATCGATACAAGAAGTTTTTTGGATAAAACTGGTTTATATCAATATCACCCCTATGAGTTTGGTGTTATTCGAAAGTTTTTCAATAATGAACATGAAAATGGAAGTAAAGATTTTAATGTTTTAAAAAATGGTAATCTTCAAAAATTTTCTAATGGGGAGTTATCGCTTACTTACAATGAAATTAGAAGTTATCTCTATAGAGAAAGCAATAATCCTGATTCTAATTATATGAAATCAGCTCTACCTGTTCGAGACTATTACTTTTATTAGGATAAGGATTATAACGCTGAATACTTAAGTAAGAATGCCTTTGTTTTTGGTTCGGTTAAGTTAACTTTTGATACAAATAATATTCGTTTTATTGTTGATAAAAATGGTAATCCTTTGCGATTTGAAAATTTTAAATTATTTCCTTATAGCAAGATAAATATTGGAGATTACAATGAAAGAAATGGAGACTTTCAAGATAACTTTGATTTTAAGGGAAATGGCAGCTTAACAGATGTTGTCAACACTTTACTTGAACGTATAACTGATCCTTTCAGCATTGGTAAAAAAGTCTTGTTTCAATATATCGGTGTTGATGCACTGGAAGGTAAAACTATTCACCCTATGGAATATAATAATACTATTATTCATCCCTATATTGATCCTTATGTTCGACCTAAATTTGAGGCTTATGTTCAACCTCAAATCAATAAGATGAGGATGGTATCAAAATTATTTGGTTTCTTGAAGGAGTTTCAATCTATTCAAAATTCAGGCGTAATTGATTATTTGGATGATGCTAACCAATTGGTTATCTATGGAACTCAGTCGAAGGATACTTTGAATGATTACAAAATCAAAAAGGTTCTGAGTGTAGATATCGAAAAAACTGACACTCAGGAGCAGGAGTTGGATTTAAGTAAAAATATTGATTTGAATACTATCAGTACCCATATAAATACTTTAATTAGTTCATTATTCCCTCCCAGTGTCAATATAGCGAAAGAGCTGGGACTATTTAATGAATTGATGCAACAGATAACCGAGTTAAACCATTATCAGAAATATACGAAATATGGTGCAACCTATATTGCAGGAGAAGGTAACGATACCCTTATCGGTACTGAATATTCAGACCGTTTCTTAGGCGGCAACGGCGACGATATCTACCGTATCAACGGTTTAGACAATGTCTTCGACAGCGACCACAAGGGGTCAATCGTGTTTTCAGACGACGTCCGCGCGTCCCGTTTTATCCGAAACAGCGAAAGCGACGATACTTGGTTGAGCGTGGGTGCGGACGGCAAGCCTGACGGTTTGATGACGGCGGTGCGTCCTGCGCTTTCCCATTCGCTGTTGGTGAAGCACGGTAAGGATATGGCGGTCATTCGCGGTTTCTTTGAAGGCGAGAAATCGGATGTTTCGGCTTTGGGGATCACATTGATGACCAAAGAGAAGCCTGCCATGCCCGATTCGGAGGCCGGGGAAGGCTCTTTGGTGCGTACCGACGGGGTCGGCGCGGCGGACAAGTACAATGTGTTCTATGCAAATGCGCAAGACCGTTGGTTCAATCTGACGGGCGGCAATAAGGATGATGTGCTGTTTGCGGGCGGTGCGGGCAGGCTGACGGTGTCGGCAGGTGCGGGCAACGACCGTGTGTACGGAAGCTACGGCGCGGACGTCATCAACGGCGGCGAGGGCAACGATTTGTTGAACGGGAGCAATTTTGCGGGCAACAAAACCGAGGCGCAGAAGGCGGAAGACCGCGACATCATCATCGGCGGCGCAGGCCGGGATTTGATTTACGGCGGCGTGGGCGACGATGTGATTTATTCGGAGCTGACAGACAGCCATCTGTCGGAAACGGGTTCGTCCGAACGCGGCGACTGGGTTGCTGCGGGCGAGGGTGATGATGAGGTTTTCGGCAGCGCAAACCGCGATTTGATTACGGGCGGCGAAGGCAGCGATACGGTCTTCGGCGGCGCGGGCGACGATGTGATTCTGGGCGACGGCTTTTTGCGCGCCGGCAGCCGCGGACATTATATTTCCACGGGTGGCGGGGACATTTATTTCAATTACGGTACGGTTGCGCCCGTTATGCCGTTGGTGCCGGGCTTGGTCATGCCGCGTCCGGTACGGATTCCTGCCGGTACGCTGAGCTACGAATATACTTGGGGCGACGGTAAATGGGATCCGAACTATCTGAACAGCGCAAGCCGTACGCACAACGATACGGATGCTTGGGATGTTGTGATTGACGCCGAGACCGGTGATTACGCGCTGACGGCGAAAATTGCGCCTTCGGACAATGTACACCGCGTTGCTGCGGGCGGTGCGGCGGATGTGCTGCATGGCGGCGCGGGCAATGATTTGCTTGTCGGTCAGGACGGCAACGATGTGCTGTACGGCGGTTCGGGCAATGATATTTTGTGGGGCGACGACAACCGCGACGCTGCGGTATCGGGAGACGATTACCTGGACGGCGGGGAGGGCGACGACAGGCTCTACGGCGGCAAGGGACACGATACGCTGGCAGCGGGCGCAGGACGCGACCTGCTCGACGGCGGCGAGGGTTTCGATTCTTATCTCTTTGCGTCCCGCGATTTGCAGAATGCCGATGATGTGAAAACCATACGCGATGCGGGCGGGGAAGGCGCGATCTTTATCGACGGCGTTTCGCTCGACAGTACGGTTTGGACGGCGGATGCCGATAAGCCTGATGTCTGGCATTCGGCGCAAGGTTGGACGCTGGCTCTGATGGGCACAAGCCTGGTTTTGACGGGCGCGACGTTCCAAGGACAGATTGCGATAGAGAATTTCCGCGATGGAATGTTTGGATTGGCGTTGCCTGCGCCCAATGCTGCTCCGCAGGCGGATAAGGCAGTTGAAACTTTGTCGGTATCGGCGGATAAGCTGTTCAGCCATCAACTTGCGGATGATTTGTTCCGCGACGACAAGGGTGTCGTGCGCTATGAATTGACTTTGGCGGACGGCTCGCCCCTGCCCGAAGGTTTGGCGTTTGATTCGGCAAGCCGTACTTTGAGCGGCAAAGTGTCGTCTGAAACGGATAAATTGGTTCTGAAAATCAGTGCGTTCGATGACGAGGGTTTGTCGGCGTCCCAAGATTGGACGTTGGCAATCGGGGCGGAAAACCATGCGCCCGAAGTGCAGGGTCGTCTGAATACGCAATACGCACGCGCGGGACAGGAATGGAAGTTTGCATTGCCGGAGGGGATTGTTTGCCGATAAAGACGGCGATGCGCTGACTTACCGCGCGACGCTTGCCGATGGTGGCAGACTACCTGAAGGCATGGATTTTGACGGTAAACGCGGCGTATTCGGCGGCAGGGTTCTGCAATCGGGCAGCTTTGATTTGAAAATTACGGCAGCCGATACGCAGGGTGCAACGGCAGAAGCCGCTATGCGCTTGGAAGTATTGGGACGTGCGTCGGGACAAGACAGGATTTTGACCGGAACGGACGGCGAAGATCTGCTACGCGGCGGCTTGGATAGTGATGTGCTGGCAGGCGGTGCGGGCAATGATACGCTGTATGGCGGTATAAACAGCAGCGATGTTTACCTTTTTGCAGCGGGACACGGACACGATACCGTCAGGGATGCGACTTATCAGGGCGGTAAATTTACCGATACGCTGCGCTTCGATGGCGCGGTTTCCGGTTCGGTCAGATTTATCCGCAGCGGCAACGATTTGACCGTCAAGGCATACGGCGAAGACGATTCGGTAACGGTCGCCAATTATTTCCAGTCGGTTGCCAACCGTCATGTACGTTTCGAGTTTGCCGACAAAACCTTGGATGCGGAAGCCATGAAAACAGCGGCTATGGAAATATATGGCTCCGATACAGGCGCGACGCTGACGGGCTGGCACGGCAACGATACGATTCATGGCGGCGCGGGCAACGATAAAATCTACGGCGGCTACGGCAAAGACACGATTATCGGCGGGAAAGGCGATGATTATCTGGCAGGCGGTATCAACACTGCGGATACTTACGTTTTTGCAGCGGGACACGGCAAAGATACAGTAGCCGACGGCTCAACCCGTGCGGGCGTGTTTACCGACCGTTTGGTGTTTGAAGGGGTGAAACAGGCAGATGCCGTGTTCGCACGCGCCCAAGACAGCCTGCTTATCCGTGCTTTCGGTGAAGGGGATGAGGTGAAGGTTGAGCATTACTACGCTTCGGCACAATCGCGAGACCTCAGTCTGAGTTTTGCCGATCAGATGGTGAATCCTGCACAATTGTACGAACGAGTGCAGCATATTGTCTGATTGAAGGCTTGGGGAATGTGTAAAGGTCGTCTGAAAACCTGGAAACGGGTTTCAGACGACCTTTTCTGTTTTTGAGATTTAGACTGGGGCTCATTCGATAATGGCGGTATTTTGTCTCATAAAGCGCCGTCTTCCGCATTAAAAATGCTCGTAAGATGTTCAATCTTGCTGTGCTTTTTGCCTTGAATCCGGCATTTTCTGTGCCCAAAACCGACTCATTTCAAATTGTCAGTCTGCCTTGAAGCAGGTCTTTGCCATAACGGAGTTTGCTTATCACGACTTATTTTTCGTATTGGAAGCCGGTCTTGATTTGTAATTTCAATATGGGAAATTATTAAAAACTATCATATTGGTTTGTTGCATTGTTAAATAAAAATACCATATCTTGTGTTCTTATGATTTAATTCACACCATATATTGTATTTATGCGTGGCAAGTCATGGCAGCGTTGAAATTCACAATCGAGCAAATTGTCTGGCAGGAAGTGCCGGGTGAAGTGTCGCTGGCGTTTCTGTTTTCCGGCTGCCCGCTGCGCTGCAAGGGCTGCCATAGTGCCGATGCGTGGAAAGAGGGTGTCGGCACGGAATTGACCGAGGATTATTTGAGAGGTCGTCTGAAACGCTATCGCGGGCTGATTAGCTGCGTGTTGTTTATGGGCGGGGAATGGCAGCCGGAAGCCTTGCAGAAAATGTTGGGCATCGTGACGCAGGCGGGGTTGAAAGCCTGTTTGTACACCGGTTTGGAGTGTGAGGAGCTGGAGGCGGTTTCAGACGGCATCCTGCCTTATCTGACGTATCTGAAAACCGGCCGTTGGCAGATGGAGCTGGGTGGCTTGGACAGCCCGACAACCAATCAGAAATTTATCGATTTGCGCACGGGCGAGGTGTTGAACAGCTTGTTTATCAAAGACAAACCCGCGCCCAAAATCATCCCGATTACGACTCAGCCGCAGGCGGCCGCTTTTCAGACGGCCTGAGGCTTTTTATCCAACCCACACAGGAGGAATTAACATGATTCGGCTGCATCCCGAACAGTTAAACGGCAAACTGCAATTCATGCACGACTACATCAGCGCGCAAAACGCGGCAGACGGCTCGAAAATGGACGCCAATGCCAACGTTACCCAGAAAAACATCGCTACGATGGAAGCGGAAATCATGAAAGACTTTTTCGTGCAGATTAACCGTGCCCAAGTGTCGCGCAAAATCGCCGAAATTTTCGACCAATCCGTTGCCGACGAATACATCCGCCAGATTGAGGCGCATGAGATTTATGTGCACGACGAAACCAGCCTCAAGCCTTATTGTGTGTCGGTTACGCTGTATCCTTTCCTGCTCGACGGGTTAAGCAAACTTGGCGGCGAATCTAAGGCGCCGCAGCATCTGGCTTCGTTTTGCGGCTCATTTATCAATCTTGTGTTTGCTATCAGCGCGCAGTTTGCCGGCGCGGTGGCGACGGTGGAGTTTCTGACCTATTTCGATTACTTCGCCCGCAAAGACTACGGCGACGATTATTTGGAAACCCACGGCAAAGAAATCGCCAACCATATGCAGCAGGTGGTATACAGCATCAACCAGCCCGCAGCCGCGCGGGGCTATCAGAGCGTATTTTGGAATATTTCCGTTTACGATCAATACTATTTCGACGCGATGTTCGGCGATTTCGTCTTTCCCGATTTCAGCAAACCGGTGTGGGCGAGCGTGGCGAAGCTGCAAAACTTCTTCCTCAAATGGTTCAATCAGGAGCGCACCAAAGCCGTTTTGACTTTCCCCGTCGTGACCGCTGCGATGCTGACCGACGGCGGCAAATGCAAAGACACCGTGTTCGCCGACGAAATGGCGAAAGAGTTGGCGGAAGGCAATTCCTTCTTCGTCTATCTTTCCGACAACCCTGACTCGTTGGCTTCCTGCTGCCGCCTGCGCAACGCCATCGAAGACCGCACCTTCAGCTACACACTCGGCGCGGGCGGCGTGGCGACCGGTTCTATCAATGTCATCACCATCAACATGAACCGATTGGAGCAAGACGGGCGCGATCTTGCCGCCGAAGTGGGCAAAATCCACAAATACCAATACGCCTACCGCAAACTGATGGAAGAATACCAAGCCGCCGGAATGCTGCCCGTTTACGATGCAGGCTTCATCACCCTGGACAAACAATTCCTCACCATCGGCATCAACGGCATGGCGGAAGCCGCCGAATCGCAAGGCATCAAAGTCGGCTACAACGACGATTACATCCACTTCGTCCAAGGTCGTCTGAAAACCATATTTGAAGCCAATCAAGCCGCCAGCAAACACTACGGCGTGAAGTTCAACACCGAGTTTGTTCCCGCCGAAAACCTCGGCGTGAAAAACGCCAAATGGGACAAAGCCGACGGCTACAAAGTCAGCCGCGAATGTTACAACTCCTATTTCTACGTCGTCGAAGACGAAGAAATCAACGCGCTCGACAAATTCCTGCTGCACGGCAAAGAACTGGTGGACTGGCTCGACGGCGGCTCCGCGCTGCACCTGAACCTCGACGAAGCCCTGCCCGAATCCGGCTACCGCTCGCTCTTGGACATCGCCGCGCAAACCGGCTGCAACTACTTCTGCGTGAACGTGCGCATTACCATCTGCAACGAATGCGGCCATATCGACAAACGTACCCTGCACGCCTGTTCCGCCTGCGGTTCGCACGACATCGACTACGGCACCCGCGTTATTGGTTATCTGAAACGCGTATCCGCATTCAGTAGCGGACGGCGCAAAGAACACGCACTACGGCATTACCACCGCAAAGCGGCTTGATGGTATTGAATAGATAAAGGTCGTCTGAAAACCGGTTTGGGTTTTCAGACGACCTTTTAGGTTTTATCTATGACTTAATAAAGGATGGACAAGTTTAAACTGCGGTATTTAGAAAGTTTAAACTCAATTAGCCTATGAGGCTGAGAATAAGAAAAACGACCGATACGCTGTACCGGTCGTTTTTTACGAATACCTGCTAAATTAGAACCAAGCTTTGATCAAAGCGGCAGTACCTGCGATACCGCCAATCAGACCGACAGCACCGGCAGCGGTACCCATTGCACCGTTGATTTGGTCTCGTTTGTTGGCGCGTTTTTCACGTTCCAATGCCAGCTCTTCGGAAACGTTTGTACGTTGGCGACGGTGTTGTTCCAGGTTGTTCCGGTTCTGCGCGGGAAAGTTGGGCAGAGACGCGGTTATTTCTTGTTTTGAGGGCAGCAGAGTCCTTGTTGACAATCAAATCGCCTACGGAGCTTCTTTAAAATTAACTGCGTAAGTAATTAAGTGTCAACAGGCTTGCATACAAAGGTTTGTATCGTTTAGTCGAGCCATATTTCATAGACAAAAAGAAATTGTCCCAGCAATTGAGACAATCTGAAATAAAAATATAATTAAGCCGGAAGACAGGTAGGCTGCCCATAGCTAAGATTTCTTTGGACTGTTTAATTTATGCTGCCGAATTTGCCGCTTTTGAAATCGCTGATGGCTTGGCGGATTTCTTCGGCGGTGTTCATCACAAACGGGCCATAGCCGACGACAGGTTCGTCAATCGGGACGCCGGAGAGCAAAAGGATTTTGACTTCTTCGCTGCCGGCTTCTATGTGTACGTTGCCGCCGCTTTTCTCAAAGCCGACCAGTTGTCCTGCGCCTGCCTGCTCTTTGCCGTTTAGGGTAACGTTGCCCCGCAGGACGACCATGGACAGGTTGTGGGTTTCAGGTATTTCCAATACGGCTTTTTTACCGTCATTCAAAACGATGTCCCAGACGTTCATTTCGGTGAAGGTGTCGGCTGCGCCTTTTACGCCTTTGTATTCTCCGGCAATCAGCCGCAGGCAGCCTGCTTCGTCAGGGAACTCAACCACGGGGATACCGGCTTTGGCGAGATGCTGATAGCGCGGCGGCGTGTTTTTGTCTTTGGCGGGCAGGTTGACCCAAAGTTGGACCATTTCAAACAGTCCGCCTTTTTTGCTGAAGTTTTCGGAGTGGAATTCTTCATGGATGATGCCCGAGCCTGCGGTCATCCATTGCACGTCGCCTTCGTAAATGATGCCGCCTCCGCCGCTGGAGTCGCGGTGTGCCACTTCGCCGTGGTAGGCGATGGTAACGGTTTCAAAGCCTTTGTGCGGGTGTTGGCCGACACCGCGCGGGCTGCGGGCTTCGTTGGGGGAAAATTCATAGGGTGCGGCGTAGTCGAGCATCAGGAAAGGGTTGGTGCCGCGGTCGTCCCCCATGTGGGAGAACAAGGGTTGGACGAGGAAGCCGTCGCCGACCCAGTGTTGGCTGTTTGCACGGTAGATTTGTTTGACGTTGCGCATGATGAGGTTCCTTCTTGCGGGGTCGTCTGAAACCTTTTCAGACGACCTTTGTGTAATGAAATTAATAATGTCATGGTTGCCATACTTTGTTGCATGTATTATATGGGGTACAAACTTATTCGCAAGTACGCACAATTTTTATACTGTTATTCGGAGGTAAATAATGGCGGAAACAGAACCGACACACGGCGCCTGCTGTCCGGTCGTTAATACTTTGGATATTATCGGCGGCAAGTGGAAGGTATTGATTTTATATTATTTACACGGGGAAACCCGACGATTCAACGAATTGCAGCGTCTGCTGGCGGGCGTTACCCAGCGGATGTTGACGTTGCAGCTGCGCGAGTTGGAGTACGACGGTATTGTCCATCGCGAAGTGTATCCGCAGGTGCCGCCGAAGGTGGAGTATTCGTTGACCGCGTTCGGACGGACATTGATGCCCGTCATCGAGGCGATGCACCGCTGGGGTGAGCAATATGCCGCAGAATGTGTGAAACACAGAAAGCAGCCGCAGGAATAAGTCGTTTCAGACGACCTTTAGTCCGTCCGAGCAGGACAAGGTCGTCTGAAAGGGGCATATATCATGCTGTTCTTTTGTTTTATAATGACAACAGCCGATGTAAATAAAGTAATCAGGGATGAATATGAAAAAAACAGTTATTGCATTGCTTCTTGCCGTATGTGCAGGTACTGCGGGGGCGGCGGATACTTATGGCTACTTGGTCATGTGGCAGAATCCTGCGGATGGCGGCAGTGCCGTACAGCTTAAAACAACCAAAGAAAATGCTTCGCAACTGGAAGCAAATGCCGAATTGGAGGCTTTCTGCCGCGCACAAGATACCCTTTCGGGCGTGCAGCAGGGGCAGGCGACGGGGTGTAAGTCGGTTATTCCGCTTCACAATACCTGTATTGCGCTCGCTTATCCGAAAGCGCAAGGCGGTCTGACGGCGGAAAATGTAGTTGCCATTACTTCTCCGCGTTTTAAAAGCGTCCATCAGACTGCGTTGAACCAATGTATTAAAAAATATGGGACGCAAGGTCAATGTGGTTTGGAAATTGCGTATTGTACGTCCGCTGATTTATATAGCGGTCAGGTCAGGGCGTTTTGGAACCGCTTGAAATCGTTGTAAGTCATTGAGTTGATTTTTATGGTGCAGCGATTTAAGACAAAAAAAGGTCGTCTGAAAATCGGATTTCGATTTTTCAGACGACCTTTGCTATGTCCCGGTCATCTCTGCGTTTTCATTTAAGGTAGCAAGGCGCAGGCAAAACAGAACGCCATTCCCTTTGAATCTGCGCGCAGCACCATCATTGCGAATATCAAGCCGAATCATGATGCGGATGATAAAGAGAGTCGTCTGAAAGCAGAAAAGAGCAGCTCATCCTCCTTTTCAGAGGATCTTTGCTTGAAAAATGATGGTTTTACGGCTTCCTTTATCCGTTTCGGAATAAGCGTTATAAGAAAGTATTCTTTGTGTTTGCCGTAATTTCACTTAGAATGCTGCCCTTGCACACTTTTTCTTCAGGAGAGGATTATGTTGAAAAAATTCGTACTCGGCGGCATGACCGCATTGGTTTTGGCAGCCTGCGGCGGAGAGGGCGGCAGCGCGTCTTCTTCTGCTCCCGCCCAATCTGCCAACGCTTCCGGTTCTTTAATCGAGCGTATCAACAATAAAGGTACGATTACCGTTGGTACCGAAGGCACTTACGCGCCGTTTACCTACCACGACAAAGACGGCAAGCTGACCGGCTACGATGTGGAAGTTACCCGCGCCGTTGCCGACAAACTGGGCGTGAAAGTCGAATTTAAAGAAACGCAATGGGATTCGATGATGGCGGGTTTGAAGGCGGGACGTTTCGACGTGGTGGCAAACCAAGTCGGCCTGACCAGCCCCGAACGCCAAGCGACATTCGACAAATCCGAACCTTACAGCTGGAGCGGTGCGGTTTTGGTTGCGCGCAAAGACAGCAATATCAAATCCATCGACGACATCAAAGGCGTCAAAACCGCACAATCCCTGACCAGCAACTACGGCGAAAAAGCCAAAGCTGCGGGTGCGGAACTCGTACCGGTGGACGGTTTGGCGCAATCGCTGACCCTGATTGAACAAAAACGCGCCGATGCGACTTTGAACGATGAGTTGGCAGTTTTAGACTATCTGAAGAAAAACCCGAATGCCGGCGTGAAAATCGTTTGGTCTGCGCCTGCCGATGAAAAAGTCGGTTCCGGCTTGATTGTCAATAAAGGCAATGACGAAGCCGTGGCGAAATTTAGCACGGCAATTAACGAGCTGAAAGCCGACGGCACGCTGAAAAAACTGGGTGAACAATTCTTCGGAAAAGACATCAGTGTTAAATAATTTTCTTGCTTCGCTGCCGTTTATGACGGAAACACGCGCCGATATGATTGTCAGCGCGTTTTTGCCTATGGTCAAAGCCGGTTTTATGGTCTCGCTGCCGCTGGCGGTGGCGTCGTTCCTGATCGGGATGGTGATTGCCATCGCCGTGGCTTTGGTACGGATTATGCCTTCGGGCGGCATCGTGCGGAAAATCCTGCTGAAACTGGTGGAAACTTATATTTCCATCATCAGGGGGACGCCGCTGTTGGTGCAGCTTGTGATTGTGTTTTACGGACTGCCGTCCGTCGGTATTTTCATCGATCCGATTCCTGCCGCCATCATCGGCTTCTCGCTCAATGTCGGCGCATATGCTTCCGAGACCATACGCGCGGCGATTTTGTCCGTGCCGAAAGGGCAGTGGGAAGCGGGTTTCTCCATCGGCATGACCTATATGCAGACTTTCCGCCGCATCGTCGCGCCGCAGGCATTCCGCGTCGCCGTGCCGCCTTTGAGCAATGAGTTTATCGGCTTGTTCAAAAATACCTCGCTCGCGGCGGTGGTGACGGTAACGGAACTGTTCCGCGTCGCGCAGGAAACGGCAAACCGTACCTACGACTTCCTGCCTGTCTATATCGAAGCCGCATTGGTTTACTGGTGTTTCTGCAAAGTGCTGTTCCTGATTCAGGCGCGCTTGGAAAAACGCTTCGACCGCTATGTCGCCAAATAAGGAGAAGCCATGATTAAAATCCGCAATATCCGCAAAACCTTCGGCGAAAACACCATTTTGCGCGGCATCGATTTGGATGTCGGTAAAGGGCAGGTGGTTGTCATCCTCGGACCTTCAGGCTCGGGTAAAACGACGTTTCTGCGCTGCTTAAACGCGCTGGAAATGCCTGAAGACGGACAAATTGAGTTCGACAACGAGCGACCGCTGAAAATCGATTTTTCCAAAAAAATGACAAAGCACGACATCTTGGCATTGCGCCGCAAATCCGGCATGGTGTTCCAACAATACAATCTCTTCCCGCACAAAACCGCGTTGGAAAACGTAATGGAAGGTCCGGTTGCCGTACAAGGCAAACCTGCCGCCCAAGCGCGCGAAGAAGCTTTGAAATTGCTGGAAAAAGTCGGCTTGGGCGACAAGGTTAACCTTTATCCCTACCAGCTTTCCGGCGGTCAGCAACAGCGCGTCGGTATTGCCCGCGCACTGGCGATTCAGCCTGAGCTGATGTTGTTTGACGAACCCACTTCCGCGCTGGATCCCGAATTGGTGCAAGACGTATTGAACGCCATGAAGGAATTGGCGCAAGAAGGCTGGACGATGGTTGTCGTGACCCACGAAATCAAGTTTGCGCTGGAAGTTGCCACTACCGTCGTCGTCATGGACGGCGGCGTCATTGTAGAGCAGGGCAGTCCGAAAGAGTTGTTCGACCACCCTAAACATGAGCGTACGCGGAAATTTCTGCAACAAATCCGTAAAGATTCGGCGGATTATCGACATTAAGCCGTTTCGTTACATCAAAGGTCGTCTGAAAACGGATATAGCGGGTTTCGCTCAAACATCCTCCGTTTTCAGACGACCTTTTTTCATCATGGATTTACATTGAAACGCTACGGCACCAACGAACGGCGACATCACGCTGTTTTCGCTATAAAATACCGCCTTTCCCATTTTTCCGCCCGTCCCTTACCATCATGATTGAAATCAAGAACCTCACCCTGCAACGCGGTTTGAAAGTCCTGCTCGACAAAGCCAACGCCACCGTCAATCCCGGTCAGCGGGTCGGTTTGATCGGTAAAAACGGGACGGGCAAATCCAGCCTGTTTGCCTTAATCAAGGGTGAAATCACGCAGGATGGCGGCGATATTTCGATTCCGAAAAATTGGCGGATGGCTTCCGTTTCCCAAGAAACGCCGGACTTGGACATCTCTGCGTTGGACTACGTTTTACAGGGTGATGCCGAGTTGCAGGCTTTTCAGACGACCTTGGCGCAGGCGGAAGCGCAAAATGACGGCATGAAACAGGCGGAATATCATGCCAAATTGGAAGAAATCGACGCTTATACCGCGCCGGCTCGTGCAGCGAAATTGTTGAATGGGCTGGGTTTTTCGCAAGAAGAACACAGCCGTCCCGTCAAATCCTTTTCAGGCGGCTGGCGTATGCGCCTGAATCTTGCGCAAGCCCTGATTTGCCGCGCCGATTTGCTCTTGCTTGACGAACCGACCAATCACTTGGATCTGGAAACCGTCTTGTGGCTGGAAAACCACCTTGCCTCTTTACCCTGCACGCAAATCATCATTTCCCACGACCGTGACTTCCTCAATGCGGCCACCACCCAAACCATCGAATTGTCCCAGCAAAAGCTCACGCAATACGGCGGCAATTACGATTTTTACCAAAACGAACGCGCGCAACGTTTGGCGCAGCAACAAGCCGCCTATGTCAAACAGCAGGCACAAATCAAACATCTGCAATCCTTTATCGACCGCTTCAAAGCCAAAGCCACCAAAGCCGTTCAAGCGCAAAGCCGTATGAAGGCATTGACGAAGCTCGAGCGCATCGCTCCCGCGCATTTGGACAGCGAGTTTTCCTTTGAGTTTTATAATCCCGACCATCTGCCCAATCCCTTGCTGAAGCTGGAACACGCTGATTTGGGTTACGAAGGCAAAACCGTCCTGCATGACATTACCCTGTCGCTGGAGAGCGGCGCACGTTACGGGCTATTGGGTGTCAACGGCAGCGGTAAGTCTACGTTTATCAAAGCTTTGGCAGGCAAAATCGATTTGCTCTCCGGCAGCATCGTCCGTTCTGAAAAACTCAATATCGGCTATTTTGCCCAACACCAGCTCGACACTATCCGCCCCGACCAAAGCCCTGTTTGGCACATTCAGCAGCTTTCTCCCGAAGTGCGCGAACAAGAAATCCGAAATTTCCTCGGCGGCTTCAACTTTGTCGGCGATATGGCGTTGCAGAAAACCGAACCCTTTTCCGGCGGAGAAAAAGCCCGCCTCGCCCTTGCCATGATTATCTGGCAAAAACCGAATTTGCTGCTGCTTGACGAGCCGACCAACCATTTGGACTTGGATATGCGCCACGCCCTGACGCTCGCGCTGCAAAGTTTCCAAGGTGCCTTAATCGTCGTATCACACGACCGCAGCCTGCTTGAAGCCACTACCGACAGCTTCCTTCTGATTGACAAAGGTCGTCTGAAAAACTTTGACGGCGATTTAAACGATTATCGTCAATGGAGGTTGGCGCAGGAAAACGCCACAACCGCGCCTGCCGCTTCCGCGCAAAGCCAAAACCGCAAAGACACCAAGCGTATCGAAGCACAAATCCGTCAAGAAAAAGCCCGACGCGGCAAGCCGATACAGCAGAAAATCGACAAAGCCGAAAAAGAAATGGCACAGCTTTCCGAAATTCAAACAGCATGTGAAACATTTTTGGCACAAGAAGAAGCCTATTCGGACGAAAATAAAACAAAATTACAACAAACCCTCACACAATTAACAGAAATTAAAGTAAAATTAACACAAATAGAAGAAAACTGGCTTTTGTGGCAGGAGGAGCTAGAGCAAATCCTGACGGAAATCGACGCAGAATTTACACAACTATAAATACTTCGCAGCGAGGGTTTCCGTACTTGCCTTCAGAAGCCGCCAAAAATACAGTTCGGAATGGTCATTTCAGATCGTCGGACTGTATATAGTGGATTAACTTTAAATCAGGACAAGGCGACGAAGCCGCAGACAGTACAGATAGTACGGAACCGATTCACTTGGTGCTTCAGCACCTTAGAGAATCGTTCTCTTTGAGTTAAGGCGAGGCAACGCCGTACTGGTTTAAAGTTAATCCACTATAAAAACAAAAATAGATCGTCTGAAAACTCAAACTACGGAAAACATATGCGTTCACGAATCAAGCAAGGGGCACTTATCGTCGCATCCTCCCTCATTTTGGGCTTATCCCTCCACACCGCAGCAGCCGTCTTCAGCTGCCATTCCGGTAACAGCAAAACCTACACATCCGAACCATCGGGAAACTGCACAGGCGCGGATCTGCCCAAAATCAGCAGCCACCAAGGCGGTGCATACCGTCTGAAAATCAACAAATTAAGTAGCGATACCGAAGAAAAGGCGGCCAAGCCCAAGAAGGCGCGTTCAAAAGAAAAATCGCGGGAAAAGGCGCAAGAGCAAGAGACAAAGAGCAAAAACGCCAAATCACGCGCCAAAAAATCGGATAAAGCCGCAAAAACGTCGTCTGAAAACGAGTGAGGCAATTTTCGCTATAACGAATGAGACGGTTTGGTTTGAAATTAAAAAAGTCAGCCGTCCTATTTGAGAGAATATGCTGGCATTGTTATACTATTACAACTGAATTCAATATCTATCGAACAATTACTTATTCCACATTACGACCTTACCATGAAACAATCATTCCACGCATTGGCAGCTTCATTGCTGATGTTTGCCGCCGCATCAGGCACACAAGCTTCCTCTAAAATCTATACCTGCACAGTCAACGGCGAAGTTGTCTATACTTCGCGCCCATCCTCAAACTGCCATTCGGCAGATTTACCGACCATAGGCAAATACAGCAGCACGCGCTACGATGCTCCCGCTTTAGAAATGCCCGAGCCTGCTGCCGAAGCTCCGTCAAAACGAGCCGGCAACGCAAAACCTGCACCTAAAAATACCGCTAAGGCAAATCCTGCACCTGCGCCCATCCGTCCGGCTCCTGAAGTCGCAGCAACGCCTGCGCCCAAGTCGCCCGGCAGCACTAGCCGCCGTTCGATTTTGGAAACAGAGTTGAGCAACGAGCGTAAAGCATTGGGCGAAGCGCAAAAATCTCTGGCGCAAGCCCGCGTAGCCAAAGGCGGTCATATCAACCAACAGGAAATCAGCAGCCTGCAAAGTACGGTGCTCGACCGCCAGCAAAACATCCAAGCCCTGCAAAGGGAGTTGGGGCGACTGTGATAATTCAGTCAACCGGGTAGAAGATTTAAACTGAATATAAGAAGGACGTTACACTTGTCCTAAATGAAGTTCTATGAAGTCAATCCACGACACAAAAGGTCGTCTGAAAACTGATTTTCCGGTTTTCAGACGACCTTTCCGATTTTTTTGCTTGTTTTTTTTGCTTGTTTAAGGATAAGCAATATAAGCGTAAGCCGAGTGGTTGTGTATCGATTCGAAGTTTTCGCTCTCGACGATGAAGCTTTCGATGCGTCCGTCGGCAATCAGCGCGGTGGCTACGTCGCGCACCATGTCTTCCACGAATTTCGGGTTTTCATAGGCTTTTTCGGTCACGTATTTTTCATCGGGGCGTTTGAGCAGTCCGTAAAGCTGGCAGCTTGCCTGCGCTTCCACGCAGTCGATGATTTCCTCGATACCGACTTCGGCATTGGCGGTCAGGCTGACGGTAACGTGCGAGCGTTGGTTGTGCGCGCCGTATTGGGAAATTTCTTTGGAACACGGACACAAAGAGGTTACGGGTACCATGACTTTCAAATTGTGGCTGTATGCGCCGTTTTTGATTTCGCCCGTCAGGGTAACGTCATAGTCGAGCAGGGATTGGATGCCGGAAACAGGTGCGGATTTTTTGCGGAAGAAGGGGAAGGAAACGCTGATTTTGCCGGAATGAGAGTTTAAAAGGGCAACCATTTCGGCGGTCAGTTTGTGCAGCCTGTCGAAATCCAAAGCCTCGGTTTGTTGCTCCATCAACGCCACGAAGCGCGACATATGCGTGCCTTTTTGGTCGGCGGGCAGGAAAACCGTCATGGTCAGGCGGGCGACGGTGGATTGGCTGCCTTCGGCGGTATTTAAAGTAATCGGGAAGCGCAGGTCTTTGATACCGACCTGGTTAATCGGCAGATTGCGTAAATCGCGGCTGGATTGCACGTCTGCAATGGCGTTCATGCGTTGTTTGTCCTTAATTGTCGGATTGTTGGGGTGTGTGTCGTTTGGAAACGGATTCATGCCGTCCGTTTTGCAAATGCGAGATTATATCACTTGCAAACCGTGTCCGCATTGATTGTTTCTATTTTTCGGATAGTGATAAAATCCTGAATTATTCATATCTTTATAAGGTTGAACCGAGATGAAATTCGCCACCAAAGCCATCCATTCCAGCTACGATTGCGACGAACACAACCGCGCGCTGATGCCGCCGATTTATCAGAACAGTATGTTCGCGCTGCACGAAATCGGCGAGCAGGTTCCCTACCGCTATTCGCGCCTGAGCAATCCGACCCGTCAGGTTTTGGAAGACACGGTTGCCGATTTGGAACGCGGGGCGGCGGGTTTTGCCTTTTCCAGCGGCATGGCGGGCATTGATGCCGTGTGGCGTACATTCCTGCGTCCGGGCGACACCATCGTCGCCGTTGCCGATATTTATGGCGGCGCGTATGACTTGCTGGTTGACGTATATAAAGAGTGGGGCGTGAACGTTGTCTTTGCCGATTTGAGCAACCCCGACCGCTTGGACGAACTGCTTGCCGCGCACAAGGTGAAACTGGTTTGGCTGGAAACCCCGTCCAATCCGCTTTTGAGATTGGTGGACATCAAAACGCTTGCCGCCAAAGCCCACGCCGCCGGCGCATTGGTCGGCATCGACAACACCTTCGCCACGCCGTATCTGCAACAGCCGCTGGAGATGGGCTGCGACATCGTGTTCCACTCCGCCACCAAATACCTTTGCGGACACTCCGACGTATTGATGGGCATCGTCGCTGTCAAAACCAAAGAACTGGCGAAACCGCTGCACGACATGATGGTGCATACCGGCGCGATTGCCGGCCCGATGGACTGCTGGCTGGTGTTGCGCGGCATCAAAACGCTCGCCTTGCGCATGGAGGCGCACTGCAAAAACGCGCTCGACATCGCCCGCCGCCTTGAAGCCCATCCCGCCGTGGAAAAAGTGTTCTATCCCGGCCTGCCGTCTCACGAACATTATGAACTGGCGAAAACCCAAATGCCTAAAGGCATAGGCGGCGTGGTAACGGTTTACCTCAAAAACGACACGCGCGAAGCGGCAAACAGCGTGATTAAAAACATGAAACTGGTCAAAATGGCGTCCAGCCTCGGCGGCGTCGAAAGTCTGGTCAACCATTGCTATTCCCAGTCACACAGCGGCGTGCCGCATGATGTGAAAATGGAAATGGGCATCAAAGTCGGCCTGCTGCGCTTCTCCATCGGCATTGAAGATGCGGACGATATTTGGAACGATATTTCCAAAGCTTTGGATTCGACGCTGTAAAGATAAAGAGGTCGTCTGAAAAGTGCGTAGCGGGTTTCGCTGAAGCGGTTTCAGACGACCTTTTAGCTGACCTCACGTTAGAAAGGCAAAATCATGGAAATCCTGATCCCCACCCTTATGACCGCAATCATTCTGACCGCCTGTACTTCGCCTGCTGAAAAACCGCAGCCGTCCCAACCTGTCACGTCGTCTGAAAAACCATCCGAACCGCGTCAAGCGTCAACGCCGGCTTTGGCAGCGAAATGGTTTGTGGTTTCTTTCGACAAATTCACCGAAAAAGATTTGGCGGGCAGAACGGCTTTTTTGGATTTGAGCAAAATGCCCAAGGCGCATGGCAAGATGGGTTGCAATCATTTGACGCTTCAAGCGCAGGAAGCCGGAGCGGGTAAAATTGATTTTGGTCCGATTGCCACGACGATGATGCTGTGTGAAGACATGAAGCTGGAAGAGGCTTTCTTGAACATGAAAAGCGTGTGGAACTATCGTTTTGACGGCAATGATTTGATTTTGGAGCAAAACGGCAAAACCATGCGCCTGCGCCGTCAGCCGTAAATTTTGAGTTTCAGTTCCGCTTCAAGGTCGTCTGAAAACCGGACAATCAGGTTTTCAGACGACCTTTCTTCAAGCGAACGGGTATAATACCTCTCGTTTCCCATCCCGCACACACAAGGAATCCCATTATGGCAGCCTCGCCCGAAGCCAAGTTTACCGAAGAAAAAGTCTTGTGGATTAAACACCATACGCCCAAACTGATGACTTTTGCCATCAGCCGCCCTGAATCCTACCGCTTCTCGGCGGGGCAGTTTTCGCGGCTCGGGTTTCGCGACGGCGAAGGCTTTATCTGGCGCGCGTATTCCGTCGTGTCCGCCGAATACGCCGACACGCTCGAATATTTTGCCGTTTTGATAGAAGGCGGCCCTATGTCCGCGCGGTTTGCCGCCATGAAAGAGGGCGACACCATACTGCTCGATAAAACCGCTACGGGCTTCCTCCTGCCCGAACGCTTCCCCGACGGCAAGGACTTGGTCATGCTCTGCACCGGTTCGGGCATCGCACCTTTCCTCTCCATCATCGAGCAACCCGAAATCTGGCAGCGTTTCGACCGCTTGATTTTGGCGCACTCAGTTTCTTTCGCCGATGAACTGATTTTCAGACGACGTGTTGAAGCGTTGAAAGACCATCCGCTGATTGGCGAATATTTCCACAAATTCCGCTTCGTCCCCATTACCACGCGCGAGGAAACCGAAGGCGCGTTGAGCGGCAAGCGCATTCCCGAGCTGCTGAAAGACGGCAGCCTCGAAACATACGCGGGATTCAAGTTCACCAAAGCGGACACGCGCTTTATGGTCTGCGGCAATCCCGCCATGGTCAAAGACACGTTCCAAGCCCTGATGGACTTGGGCTTCGCCATGCACCGCAACCGCATCCCCGGCGAAATCATGATGGAAAACGGGTTTTAAGCCCTTTGAAAAAGAAAGGATTTTCCTTGTCCAAACGCAACATTTTCCCCGTCGACAAATCTTTGGAGCAACCCGAACGCGTGATGCTGGTCGGGGTGATGTTGAGTGCGGATTATTCGGGCGCGAACGAAGTGCGCGAGCGGACTTTTCAGACGACCTTGGACGAGGCGGCGGAATTGGTCGCGGCGGCAGGCGGCGAGCTGGTGTTGCGGGAAACCGCCAAGCGCGACAAGGCGCATACGGCTTATTTCGTCGGCACGGGTAAGGCGGAAGAGCTGGCGGCGGCGGTGAAGCTGCACGACATCGGCTTGGCGGTGTTCAACCATGAATTGACGCCGACGCAGGAGCGCAATTTGGAGAAAATCCTGCAATGCCGCGTCCTCGACCGCGTGGGTTTGATTTTGGCGATTTTTGCCAAGCGCGCCCAATCGCAAGAGGGGAAATTGCAGGTGGAGCTGGCGCAGTTGAACCATTTGAGCGGGCGGCTGGTGCGCGGCTACGGGCATTTGCAGAGCCAGAAGGGCGGCATCGGCCTGAAAGGGCCGGGCGAGACGCAGTTGGAAACCGACCGCCGCTTAATCGGGCAGAAAATCACGGCGTTGAAAAAACAGTTGGCGCAAGTGAAAAAACAACGTGCCACGCGCCGAAAATCGCGGATGGAGGGTCGTCTGAAAACCTTTGCCATCGTCGGTTATACCAACGCGGGCAAGTCCAGCCTGTTCAACCGTCTGACCAAGGCGGACGTGTTGGCGAAAGACCAGCTTTTTGCCACGCTGGATACGACGGCGCGGCGTTTGTTCCTGTCGCACGAGGCGGGCGTGATTCTGACGGATACGGTCGGTTTCGTCCGCGATTTACCGCACAAGCTGGTGTCGGCGTTTTCGGCGACGCTGGAGGAAACGGCTTTGGCGGACGTGCTGCTGCACGTCGTCGATGCGTCCAATCCCGATTTCGAGCGGCAGATGGGCGATGTGAATGTGGTTTTGGAGGAAATCGGCGCGCATGAAGTGCCGCAGCTTGTCGTGTACAACAAAATCGACCTGCTGCCGGAAGGCGTACGCGGGGCGGGCGTGTTGCGGGACAATTCGGGACGCGCCGTCGGCGTGAATATTTCGGTTGCGAAAAGTCTGGGCTTGGACGCTTTGCGCGAGGCGATGATTGAACGGGCATTGGAAAACGGCGGGAAGAGGTCGTCTGAAAACTTTGAGTCCGAATAAAAACAAGGTGTTTTGACTGCCGTTGTTTCTCAATGGGAAGGACGGCGGGCGGATTTCGATTTCGATCATTGTTTGCCGCCGCGTGTTTCAAGAGGTCGTCTGAAAAAAATAAAGGCCGTTTGGAAAACAAAGATAAATCAGGGAGGGTTTATCTTTATTCCAAACGGCCGTTTAAAAGGTTTCCCGCTTAGTGGGGGAGGAGGCGGCGTTTTTTCAAAACGTTTTCGTAAATCATCCATGCCGCCAAGCTCAGGTAGGCGACGCTGGACAGGATGCCGATAACGGCAAAAATAGGTAGCAGGCGGTCAATCATGATGTTTTCCCGAGTAAGAAGTTAATGAAAAATTTTGTGTAAAAGCGTAATGTTTTGTATTTTTTATTGTACTGTTTGTACGGAATATGCGTGTAGTATGCAGCTTCAAATCGAGTCGGTCAACAAAAATGTATGGTGTTTTTTTAAAAAAGTTCCTTTTTTACATTAAAATAATCGGTAAATTCGACCGATATGCGGTATGGTATGGCAACCGTTCGTCTATCGATAAAAGGATATATCATTGAAAAATATAAATAAATAATATAAAAATATGCAAATTGTTTTAAAATAAACGTTTTGTAAAATATTTTTAAAAATCTGCTGAAAAGCGACACTTTAATAAAGTTTACATTTTTAAACATTTCAAATCCAAGTTTCAAGCGGCAAACCATCTGCCGGCACACCATCAGGCACATATTATGAATCAAACGGAAAGAACCTGTTTCCATTGCGGTCTGGAAGTCCCCGAACACCTCCATTTGACCGTCCGCTACGAAAATGAAGACCATGAAACCTGCTGCGCGGGTTGTCAGGCGGTGGCACAGAGCATTATTGATGCAGGTTTAGGCAATTATTACAAACAGCGTACCGCCGATGCGGAAAAATCCGAATTGCCGCCGCCGGAAGTGTTGTCGCAACTGAAATTGTATGATTTGCCCGAAGTGCAGGCGGATTTTGTCGAGGTCGGGGAAGGGGATGAACGCGAGGCGGTGTTGATGCTGGGCGGCATTACCTGCGCGGCGTGCGTATGGCTGATTGAGCAACAGCTTTTGCGGACGGCGGGCGTGGTGCGCGTGGATTTGAATTACAGTACGCACCGCTGCCGCGTGGTGTGGGACGAGGGCAAAATCGCGCTGTCGGACATTCTTTTGAAAATCCGCAAAACGGGTTATACCGCCGCGCCTTATGATGCGCAAAAAGTCGAGGCGCAGGCGCAGAAAGAGCGCAAACAGTTTATCGTCAGGCTGGCGGTGGCGGGTTTGGGTATGATGCAGACGATGATGTTTGCCGTGCCGACTTATCTTTACGGCGGCGACATTGAGCCGCTGTTTTTGGAAATCCTGCACTGGGGCGGCTTTTTGATGGTGCTGCCTGTCGTGTTTTACAGCGCGTTGCCGTTTTACCGCGGCGCATGGCGCGATTGGAAAAACCGCCGCGTCGGCATGGATACGCCGATTGCGATTGCGGTCGTGATGACCTTTGTCGCGGGTATTTACAGTCTCGCCGTCAACGCGGGGCAGGGGATGTATTTCGAATCCATCGCCATGCTGCTGTTTTTCCTGTTGGGCGGGCGGTTTATGGAACAAATCGCAAGGCGCAGGGCAGGAGATGCGGCGGAGCGGCTGGTGAAACTTGTTCCCGCGTTCTGCCACCGCCTTCCGTCTTATCCCGACAGCGAGGAAATCGAAGAAGCGGCGGTTGTACAGCTTCAGGCGGGCGACGTGATCGTCGTCAAACCCGGCGAAGTCATTCCTGTGGACGGCACGGTGTTGTCCGGCGAGAGCGAAGTGGACGAAGCCATGTTGACGGGTGAGAGCCTGCCCGTCGTCAAAAGGTCGTCTGAAAACGTTACTGCAGGCACGCTCAATACGGGCAGCCCGCTTGTTATCCGAACCGACCGCACCGGCAACAACACGCGCCTGTTGCACATCGTCAAACTGCTCGACCGTGCGCTCGCCCAAAAACCGCGCGCCGCCGAGCTTGCCGAGAAATACGCCTCCAGTTTCGTGTTTGGCGAGCTGCTGTTTGCCGTACCCGTTTTCATCGGCTGGACATGGTATGCCGACGCACAAACCGCCTTGTGGATTACCGTCGCGCTGCTGGTCATTACTTGCCCGTGCGCACTTTCGCTTGCCACGCCGACCGCGCTTGCCGCCTCCACAGGCGCGCTTGCCGACGACGGCGTGTTAATCAGCGGTAAACAAAGCCTCGAAACGCTCGCCCAAATCGACGATGTCGTGTTCGACAAAACCGGCACGCTGACCAAAGGACAACTGTCCGTCAGCCGAATCATCCCCTTAGGTCGTCTGAAAACAGCAGAAGCGCTCGCCGCCGCACAAGCCCTGGAGCAACAATCCGAACACCCCATCGCCCGCGCCATCTTGAACCACACGCTTTCAGACGACCCCGCCCCTGCGCCAGAATACATAGTCTCCCAACGCGTCAACCGCATCGGACAAGGCGTCAGTGCGCAAATGACTTATAAAGACGAAACCCAAGTTTGGGCATTGGGACGCGCCGATTTCGTCGCCGGAATAGCCGGCGTGTTGCCTGACCAAGCCGCCAACATCGAACACGCAGGCAGCATGGTGTTCCTCGGCAACCAAAGCGGATTCCAAGCCGTCTTCCTGCTCGAAGACCAAATCAAAGACAGCGCCGCCGCCATGCTCGACACCCTCAAACAACAAGGCATCCGCACCCACCTACTCAGCGGTGACCGCACAAATGCCGTCGCACAAGTTGCGCAGGCGCTCGGTTTAGACACCTACCGCGCCGAAGCCTCGCCCGAAGACAAACTCGCCTATGTTGAAGACTTGCAGAAACAGGGCAAAAAAGTTTTGATGGTCGGCGACGGCATCAACGATGCCCCTGTCCTCGCCCAAGCCGACGTATCCGCCGCCGTTGCAGCAGGCGCCGATGTCGCACGCGACGGCGCCGATCTGGTCTTGCTCAACGACGACTTGAACATCCTGCCCGCCACCATCGCCCAAGCTCGCCGCACACGCGAAATCATCCGCCAAAACCTCGCCTGGGCAAGCGCATACAACATCATCGCCGTCCCGCTCGCCGTCTTAGGCTACGTCAAACCCTGGATCGCCGCATTAGGCATGAGCATCAGCTCGCTGTTTGTCGTGGGCAATGCGTTGAGGCTGTTGAAGAAGAGGAAATAGGTGGTTTCGGAAGGGAGGGGTCGTCTGAAAAACCGGATTTTGGGTTTTCAGACGACGTTTTTATTTGGGTGGCGGATTCGGATTTGAGTGTAACTTTCCTGTAAGAAATATTGCTATGGGCGACACATAGCTGACCCAAGACGAACGATACCCTATCCAATACCTGTCCCGCTACTGCAACATCGATGAAATCACCAAACAGCTCAACCGACACAAAAAAACCATCAGCCGCGAAATAAAACGCCACTCCGCCCAAGGGCAGCAATACGGCGCCGAGAAAGCCCAACGACAAAACCGGCTGACCAAACAACGCCGGCGAAAACCCTATAAGCTGATTTGCAGCTGATTCAGCGCATCGACACCCTTATCCGCTACAAGCCCAGAGGCAAAGTGCCCAACCGTGTCGGCATAGAAACGACCAAAAAATCCGCATCGGCGATTGGGAGACCGACACCATCATCGGCAAAGATCAGAAAAAGCGCATTATTGACCTTGGTAGAACGTGTTACCCGCTGCACCATCATCTGCAAATTGAAGAACCTCAAAGCCGAAGACACTGCCCGGGCAGCCCGTTAGGGCATTGAAGGAACATAAGTCGGAGTCCACACCACCACCATGGTTAACGGCAAAGAGTTCTGCCAACACACCAAAATAGCCAAAGCATTAAAGGCGGAAACCTATTTTTGCCGCCCTTACCATTCGTGGGAGAAAGGGCTGAATGAAAACACCAACGGACTCATCCGGCAATATTTCCCCAAACGGACCGATTTCCGAAACATCGGCAATCGGGAGATACGCAGGGTTCGAGATGAGTTGAACCATCGGCTAAGAAAAACACTTGGCTGCGAAACGCCAAGTGTTTTATTTTTGATTTGTTCCAACGACCTGTACCCTAGAGTTGCACTTGAAATCCGAATCTAAGAACCTTTATAGTTAAGGATTTCAGGGTTTGACAGGTTTGCCGTTGATGCTGACGGAAGTCAGTTTCAAATCGTAGGTTTTGCCGTCGTCGGTATAGCTGATTTGGGCGGGGATGTTGCCCAAGGCGGTGGCGAAAGAATAGGTAACGGTGTCGTCGCCGCGTTGTACGCGGTATTTTTCGACGGGTGTGGCTTTGCCGTTCAGGGTATAGCTGCCGCTGCCGATTTTGCTCATACCGCTGACGGGATAGATTTTTTTGCCGTTGGTGATACTCAGGCGGGCAGGCAGTTTCGCATCGTTGGCGGCAAGCTGCCATGCCAGCGTGAACAAATCGCTGATGTTGCCGCCGACGGTTTCGGTTTGCAGATCGCCTGTTTTACCGTAGGTAACCTGATTGCCTCTGAATTTGGCTTCGGCATAGGTTTTACCGCCGCGGACGTCTTTGTAGTAACTCGGGCGGATAGTGTTGCCGCTGATGCTGCCGCCGGATTCGAAACGGATATGGTAGAGCGGGACTTTGATGGTTGAGACGACTTTGTAGCCTTTACCGTTGCGGGTAAAGGTCATGGTCGCAGGCAGGGTGAGTCCGTTGTAGTGACCGGCATATTGCAGGGAGACGGATTGCGGTAAGTTGGCGGCATGAGCGCTAGAGATAAATACGGGTGATGCAAATGCAGCTATCGTTAGGTTTAGGGATAAAGCGCGAAGATAGGGTTTCATGGCATATCTCTATATATCTGATGTCGTGAAAATACGTTGTTTCCGAATCGGTGAAGTTAGCTATTATAAAGTTTGGTTTGTTAGGATATGAATAATTATTTATAGAAATGCAAAAGGACATTATAAAAAAGGCCGGAGTTAATCCGGCCTTTTATGGGGTTTAAGCCAAGAGGGTTTGTCCTTCGGCGTTGCGTTTTGAATTGAACACGCGGTTGCCTTCGATTTTCAGACGACCTGCGACAAAATCGGCAACGGCTTGCGGGAACAGGCGGTGTTCGACGGTCAG
The DNA here is from genome assembly GCA_032388755.1 of Neisseria sp. DTU_2020_1000833_1_SI_GRL_NUU_006. Classification (NCBI taxonomy): domain Bacteria; kingdom Pseudomonadati; phylum Pseudomonadota; class Betaproteobacteria; order Neisseriales; family Neisseriaceae; genus Neisseria; species Neisseria sp. DTU_2020_1000833_1_SI_GRL_NUU_006. Next base: position 848,261 of record CP135593.1, read on the forward strand.
GACGCGTGCGGCAATGTCGTCGGGCGTGTCGCCGTCGAGTATCGGGACGATGCCTTGCGAGATAATCGGACCACAGTCCAGTTCAGGGGTTACAAAATGGATGGTACAGCCTGCGACGCGGCAGCCGGCTTCCAGGGCGCGTTCGTGGGTGTGCAGGCCGGTAAATGAGGGGAGGATGGACGGGTGGATGTTGATCAGGCGGTTTGGGTAATGGGCGCAGAATTCGGGCGTGAGGATGCGCATAAAGCCTGCGAGGACGACCAAATCGGGTTGATAGACGTCGATTTTTTCCATCATGGTTTGGTCGAAAGCGAGGCGGCTGGGGAAGTCTTTGTGGTTGAGGCTTTCGGTGGCGATGCCGCGTTCGGCTGCCCAAGCCAGTCCGGCGGCGGTTGTGCTGTTGCTGAGGACGGCGGCGATGCGGGCGTCTGGAATGGCGGCATTGACGATGGCCTGCATATTGCTGCCGCGGCCGGAGATGAGGATAACGATGTTTTTCATGGTGTCGGGCTTTCGGATTTTTCAGGCAGCCATTGTATAGCAAAATAAAATCAGAATGCTATGCGTGATATGGACGGGAATCGGATTTGCAAAGGTCGTCTGAAGCGGATAAACCGTACCATTGCTGCCTGAAAACAGATAACGGCAGTTGGGGTGGATTTGTAATGAAAAATGCCCGAAACGGATTGGGTTCGGGCATTGGGTTAAAGCGCAGGTTTATTGGACTTTTTTGATGTCAACTTGACCGGGGGCAGGCTGAAAGTCTTCAGGTTTGCCGATTTTAACCAGCTTCACGTCGAATACCAAAGTGGAATTCGGGCCGATTTTCCCACCGGGAACAGGCTGATCGCGGTAGGCGAGTTTGGATGGGATATAGAATGTTGCTTCGCCGCCTTCTTTCAAGAGCTGGATACCCTCGGTCCAGCCGGGGATGACTTGGCTGACAGGGAAGGTAACAGGACCACCATTGGCTTTGCTGCTGTCGAAGACGGTACCGTCAATCAGGCGGCCTTCGTATTCAACGACGACGATGTCGTCTTTCTTAGGCTGTTTGCCGTCCCCTTCTTTGGTGATTTTGTATTGCAGGCCGGAGGCGGTGGTTTTCACGCCTTCTTTAGTCGCATTTTCTTTGAGGAACGCTTCGCCTTTTTCCAGGTTGGCTTTGGCGTCAGCTTGAAGTTTTTCTGCGGCTTTGGTTTGTTGTTCGGTCAGGAATTTCATCATGACTTCCTGCGCCTGGGCTTCGGTCATTTTGTTTTCTTTGCCTTCATAAGAAGCCTGCATGGCTTCGATGAAGACTTTCATATCAATTTCCGCACCTTGATCTTTCATTTGTTTTAAAGATCTGCCGATGTCCATACCCATTGCGTAGCTGGCTTGTTGGGCCGGTGTACCGATAGAAGATGCGTCTGTTGCGGCAGAAGCTGCGGATGCGGGAGCAGAGCCAGCCGCAGGTGTATTGGCGTCTTTTTTGTCGCAGGCGGTCAGTGCCAATGCGGCGGCGATTGCCAATGCGCTGAATTTGAAAGTTTTGTTCATGGTGTTTTCGTCTTTTAAAAGGGTCAGTAAAAGAAAGTCGGGATTATAGCCCAGTTTGATTCAAAAGGAATCAAAGCTGTTTAAATTTTTGGCTTGAATTGTAAAGCTGTTTTCAGACGACCTTCGTTTTCAGGCTTTTCCGGTCATATTGTGGTGTTCGATGGTAAAGCCGCTTTTTTTGTATGCACTGAAGCGTTCGCGGGCGTCAGCGAGTGCTTCCAAACTGCTGCCTACGATTTCGAGTACGCGGGCGGGAATGACAGGGGCTTCGTTCCAAAAGTCGGGCGAGAGATTGAGGATGGTAGCGTTTTCAGGGACGGTGGGCAAAGTATCGCCGAACGCGAGCCATACGGGTGTTTCAGACGACATGGGTTGGTCGGGTTGCCAAATTTCGTGCGGAATGAAACTTTCAGGGATTTGCTGCCAAAGGTCGCGGTCGAGGCGGCGGATTGTCTCGGCAGAATCCGACCACACCAATATTTGTCCGCCGTCGCGTATGGCGCGCGCAATCAGGCGGCAGGCGAAGGCGGCGGGGTCGGCGGCGTGGGTGTAAAAGGTGGCTTTGGGCATGGCGCGGGAGTGGGGCGGGAAAATAGGGATTATAGTGAAAACGGGTTGAAAGGGCTATCGGGCTTCCTGTATTGGATTTCAAACCTTTTGTCTTTGTTTTTTCAGACGACCTTTGCGGCTGTCAGCCCCGTTCCAACACCTTCCTCGCCGCTTCCACACCCCAATACAAGGCTTCTTCGAGTACCGAATAGCCGCTCAAATCGCTGTGGGCAAACAGCAATCCTGACGCTCGGTTTCTGATTTTTAACAAAGATTCGTCGTTCAGATAACCGGCTTTCGGTACGCTCATGCCGTGTCCGCGTACCGTAACATCAACGTGGGAAACGTGTTGCCAGAAGCTCTCTCCGTAGGCGGCGATCAAATCTTTGGCGGCGAAGTCGCGCAGTTCTTCGTCGGTGGCTTCGAGCAGTTGGCGGCGGACGGCTTGCGGGGTGTCATGGTTGAGCGCGGCGTAGGCAGTAAAAATCGTGCGCTCGGGGCGGGCGATGCGGATGAGCTGGTTGGTGGCGACGACGTAGCCGAGTCCCTGGCTGCCGTAGATGACGTTATCCCACGCCGTTTCGCTGTTGTTTTTTTCTTTCGGGAAGCTGTGCAGCTCGAAATTGGCGACCAACCACGGGGCGTATTCGGGAATGTTCAAACCGTATTGCGCGGGATTTTCGACGATTCGGGCGGCGACCATCAACGGCATGGCGGAGATAACGTGTTGCGCGGTCAGGGCGACGGTTTCGCCGCTTGAATTGTCACGCAGCCAAACTTCAATACGGTCGTCTGAAAGCGGTTTGATTTTGACGGCGGATGCGTTGACGGAAGCGGGTTTGTCTAGGCGGATGCGGTTTTCAGACGACCATTGCCAACCTTCCTGCAAACCGGCGTGGCGGCGCAAGTTTTCAGAAAGGTGCGCCAGACCTTCGGGCCAGGTCAGGACGGTTTCCGCGCTGTTGCGGGCGGCGAAGTAATGCAGTCCGGCAAAGGCGGATACTTGCGCTATGCCCTGTCCGTAATCGTCGCGGCAGCAGTAATCGAGATACCACAAGAGTTCTGGCGAGGTATAGTCCTCTTGCGTAAGCCATTGTTTGAACGTCAACGTATCGAGTTTGCGCCACGTTTCGTCTGCCGAAGACAGGGCTATCGGAATGGCGAAAATCTTTTTGCCGTCGCTGCCGTAAGCCTGTTTCAGACGACCGATTAAATCAAAAAAGCGTTTGGAATCCGCATCTTCTTTCGGCAACAGGTGTTCCTGCCATTTATCCAGATACAAAAGGCGCGACTCGGGCGCGTAAACCAAATCGGTTTCCCTGAAACTGCCGTCCGATTGCAAGATACCAAAATCCGCCAGCATCTCGCGCACATACACGCTCTCTTTCGACGGCAACGCGAGATAATGCGCACCGCTCGGCGCTTGCAGGCCGCCTGAAGCGGCGTAGGCGGCATTGTTGCCGTTGCGCTCGAACCCTTCCGCTAACAATACATCACGATGACCATGTTTCGCCAAATACCACAACGCCCCCAACCCCGCCGCGCCGCCGCCGAGTATCAACGTATTGCATTCGTAACGGCGGCTCGGCGGGCTGAGCAATTTCCCGTCGCGCAACAAATGCCCCAACGGCAGCCCGACGCGGTTGACGGAAACCGGCGGTTTGCGGTTGAGGCGGTTGTAAGTCAGCCAAGAGAAAGAGGAAGCGGCGGCAAGCGCGGCGGTGTAACTGAGAAATTGACGGCGTGTCGGCATGGGGGTGAATGTCGGTTTAGGGTTCTGACAGGTCGTCTGAAAACATCAAGACGGTTTCAGACGACCTTTACAGGTTTTGTTGTTCTACTGGCGGCTGAGTATCGTCCAATATTCCTTCGCCACGTTGCGCAACCGTCCAAACAGCCCATTCTGCCGTCAATTCCCTGCACAATATTTCCTTCACTTTTTCCAATTTCATGCCGCCGCAGATAAATGCGTCTATGGCGGCGAAGCGGTGTTCCGGCCAAGTGTGGATGCTGATGTGGGATTCGGCGAGCAGTAACACGCCGGTAATGCCGCCTGCGCCGCCGAAGGTGTGGAAACGTTCGGCGAGGATAGTCGCTTCTGAGGCTTGGGCGGCGGCTTTGAGGACGGTTTTCAGACGACCCTCGTCTTTCAAGACGGCTTCATCACAGTCATATAAATCCAAAAGACCGTGGTTGCCGGGGATATGGGTCATTTATGACCTCCGGAATAACCGCTACCGCCGTAATAACCGCCGCCGTAATAGCCGCCGGAGTGCATACGTGAGCCGTCGGAGTCGGAAGAACCGTAGCTGATAATCATGGAAATGACGATGATGATGGTACTGAAAATGATGTAAGTAGTTCTCGACATGGTTTAATCCTCGTCCTCGTCCTCGTCCTCGTCTTTTTTGCCCATAGTCCACATTAACCAGGCTCCTATGAGGATGACTGAGGGGGTGGCAGGGTTGTCGCTGATTATCAAAGCAGGGAGGTTGACGACAACCAAGATGGCGGTCATCACGATTCTCAGTGATTTATCAATACCGTCTGCCGCCATTTTTGCGGTGTAATGCGGTGCGCGGCTGCTCAGGCTAAATGACTCGGCAACTTCGCTGTAATCAATTGGCACGCTTTTGCTCCATGCCATTTCGTGCGTGTTCAATTCGGCAGAAAGTTTGCGGTTTTGTCCGTCACGGTAGTCGCTGTAATAGTTCAAATCGCCCCTTCGGATGCGCCAGTAGAACGCGCCGGCCGCGACTTCGACCCTGCCGCCGTAGTCGTAAAGTTTGCCGCAGCCTTGCGGTTGGCGGTTGCGGTCGAGGCGCGGCCATGTATTTTGGGTTTGGGAAAGGCTCCAGCCGTCATCGGATTCGACCAGCCACAGGAAACCTTGCGTCGGGTTGTAAAGCAGATATTCCGACCATTGGCCTTCGGGCGTGAGCACGCGGTTGGCGCCGTTAAACAGGTTGTCGAATGTTTCCTGTGCGTCGGTTTCGGCGTATCTGACTGCGCCCATAACGTAAAATTCGCGGTTTTTCAGACGACCTTGTCTGCCGACGGGCAGGGTAAACAGGCTTTGCTGCGACGTGCGCATGGCGTTGGCGGTAATGAGTTCGGCTTTGTCTTTGCCGATTGCCAATTCGCTGCCGCAGCTTGGGCAGTTGAGATGGGAGGTGAGGCCGTTGACCCAGTGGACGGACGAGCCGCAGTTGGGACAGTTTTCTGAGGAAATACTGCCTTTCAGACGGCCTGCGCTTTCTTTGATTTCGTCTTCGCTGCGGGCGTTTTCCAGCTTCAAATCATCCAAGTTCACCATGCGGCCGAAGAAGGTTTCGGGGGTGTCGCCGCTGTAATCGAGCGTGATGAAAAGGTCTTCGCAACGCCAGTCGGCGACTTTGTTCTGACGGTCTCCGTTCAAAACAAACGGCAGCTCGCCCTGCGCGGCAGCGCGTTTCAAGCTGATGTGGCGCACGTCTGAGGCGACATAGCGTTTGCTTTGGAAAGTCAGTTCGCTAAATCCCGCCCGAATGTCCTCAAAGCGCGGCGGGTCGTCGGTTTCGACGGGCATGGTCATCACATACAAATCGCCTGCTTCCGAAAGCCAGCCCGTCCTGCCGTCGTCAAACAGCACGTACCATTCGTTCCATGCGCCGTCGTCGTATTGCACCTGAAGCCGTCCGACCAGGGTGAAGCGTTGCGTAACAAATGTGCCGGCCGTACCGATTTGCAGCAGGCTGAAATCTTCCAGCAATGCGGAATCGCGGCCGGAATCGACGATACCGTCATCCTGCCGTACCAGCATGCTGTTGCAGTAGCCGCACACCAGCGTAACGGCTGAGGCGGAATGCGCTTCGACAGGCGCGCCGCAGCTCGGGCAGTCGGTTTTAAAGAAGGGGGTGTTTGACATGTTTGCTTTTTCGAGTGGAAAGGAAGGTTTCAGACGACCTTTTTACAGCGGATTTGAATAAAAACTTACCGTGTCGTCATCTCCGCACAGGCGGGAATCCATTTTTGAAATTCAGAAACGGTTTTTCAAATCAGGGTTTCTTAAGTTTGACGATGGATTCCCGCCTGAGCGGGAATGACGACACTGAATTTTGATGTAAAAACGAATTTTTAAAACCACCGACAGGCCATCTGAAAACCCGTAATCTGTTTTCAGACGACCTTCTTAATATCAGCCGATCAACTGTTTCAACACTTCCGCTTTGGCTTTATCGTAATCCTCTTGAGCAATCAAACCGCCGTCCAGCAAAGATTTGAGTTTCGCCAATTTTGCCTGCGGGTCTTCGGAGGCCGTCTGAACGGTTTGGGCGGGTTGTGCTGCCGGTTGCGCCGCGGGCTGCATCATGCCCGCCATCGCGCCAGCCATTGCCTGACCGACGCCAGCGCCTACGCCCAAGCCTGCGCCGATTCCGGCAAGTCCGCCTTTGTTTTGCGCGGCGAGCGGGATGGATTCGGCGGTTTGGTATTGGGTGTAGCGTCCCAAGTCGCCGATGACGCCCATGGAAATTTTCTTATCCAAGGCTTCTTGGATGGCGGCAGGCAGAGTGATGCTTTCGACGGTGAAGTTTTCCAGCGTCAAGCCGAGTTTGGCAAATTCCGCGCCGAGCAATTCGCCGATTTTTTGCGACAGCAAAACTTGGTTTGCCGCCATGTCCAAAAACGGAATGCCGGAGCTGCCGAACGCCGCCGCGAGTTGGGTGACGGTGATATTGCGCAACTGGTTTTCCAACTCGGCGCCGCTGTATTCTGCCGCTACGCCGCTGACTTCTTTGAAGAATTTTGCCGGATCGCTGATTCGGTAGGCGTACATGCCGAACGAGCGCAACTGCACCGCGCCGAACTCGGCATCGCGCACGGTAACGGGTTGCGACGTACCCCATTTCCGCGCAAGCTGTTGTTTGGTATTGAAAAAGTAAACGTCGGATTTAAACGGGGATTCAAAGAGTTTGTCCCAGTTTTTCAGGTTGGTCAGCAGCGGCAGCGTTTGCGTGTTGAGTGTATAACGGCCCGGTCCGAACACGTCGGCGGTTACGCCCTCGTCAACAAACATCGCCATCTGCGCCTCGCGCACGGTCAGGCTCGCACCGTTTTGGATTTCCTCGTCGGCAATTGGGAAACGCCACATCAGCAGGCTGTCGTCGGGATTCGGCCATTGGATGACGTCGATAAACTGTTTCTTGATAAAGTTGAACATTGCGGTTCCTTATTTTGAAGAATGGGAGAATACGGAGCGGGGAGGAAATGCGGCCAGCCGTAAATTTTGCAAACTGTTTATAAAAATCAGGTCAAACAAGCGGCATTCAAGATACCTATGGACACGGACACCGCGCCAAACAGTGCGCCGACGGCGACGTTGTTGCCGATAAGTTCTTCCGTTGCGCCTTTAATCATCATCGTGGCGGCAAAATACACCAAAATCTGAATCACTGCCGCGGCAAGGCCCCACAGGATAAAATCGACGAAACTGACGCTGTGGGCAATGCTGGACGCGAGCGTCAGACAAAATCCGACCAGCGCGCCGCCGAACGACAAGGCGCAGGCAAGGTTGCCGTTTTTAATCAGCCGCAATTCTTCCGCAGGGGTAATCCGCAGATACACCGCGCCGAAAACGGCAGTCATCGCTACACCCGCAAGCATATATTGCAGGTAAAGCAGGTATTGGGGCAGGGAAATACTCACGATAGGGTTTCCTTGTCAGATAATTTTGATGTTTTTGATTATGCCATATTTCAACAGTAAAGGTCGTCTGAAAAGGGGTTCAGACGACCTTTACTGTTTTTTGCTTTGTTTTGGGTTATCAGGCAGGCGGAGGCAGAAGAGAGAATGAGACTATAGTGGATTAACTTTAAACCAGTACGGCGTTGCCTCGCCTTAGCTCAAAGAGAACGATTCTCTAAGGTGCTGAAGCACCAAGTGAATCGGTTCCGTACTATCTGTACTGTCTGCGGCTTCGTCGCCTTGTCCTGATTTAAAGTTAATCCACTATATAACCTGTCCCGCACTATTCTCGATAAGGCCTCAAAAAGCTCTAAAAATCGTCTGAAAAAATGCGCGGAGTTTTCCGCGCATTTTGCTTAAAACATACTCTCGTTTTCAGACGGCCTTTTACAAAGCGGCGAGTACCGCGTCGCCCATTTCGGAGCAGGAAACGAGTTTCGTACCTTCTTCGTAAATATCGCCGGTGCGCAAGCCCTGTTGCAGCACTTTTTGGACGGCGTTTTCGACTTGTTGCGCGCGGGCTTCGTCGTTCAGGCTGTAACGCAGCAGCATGGCGAGCGAGAGGATGGTGGCCAGCGGGTTGGCTTTGTTTTGTCCGGCGATGTCGGGTGCGGAGCCGTGTGACGGTTCGTACAGGCCTTTGCCGTTTTCGTCCAGCGAGGCGGAGGGCAGCATGCCGATGGAGCCGGTCAGCATGGAGGCTTCGTCGGAGAGGATGTCGCCGAAGATGTTGCCGGTGGCAATCACGTCAAATTGTTTGGGCGCACGTACCAACTGCATGGCGGCATTGTCAACATACATATGGGAAAGCTCGACATCAGGGTATTCTTTGCCGACTTCCTCAAAGATTTCGCGCCACAGTTCGGTGGTTTCCAAAACGTTGGCTTTGCCTACGGAGCAGACTTTTTTGCTACGTTTTTGGGCGGATTGGAAGGCAACGTGGGCAATACGGCGGATTTCGCTTTCGCTGTATTTCATGGTGTTGTAGCCTTCGCGTTCGCCGTTTTCTAACACACGGATGCCGCGCGGCTCGCCAAAGTAAATATCGCCGGTCAGTTCGCGTACGATAAGGATGTCGAGGCCGGCTACGATTTCCGGTTTCAGAGTGGAAGCGTTGGCCAGCTCGGGATAAAGGATGGCAGGGCGCAGGTTGGCAAACAGATTCAAGTCTTTACGGATAGCCAACAAGCCGCGTTCAGGGCGCAGCGGACGGTCGAGATTGTCGTATTGAGGAGAACCGACTGCACCAAGCAGTACCGCATCGGCTTTGCGGCAAAGGTTTTGCGTGAATTCTGGATAAGGATGGCCGTATTCGTCATAGGCTTCGCCGCCCAAAGGCGCGTATTCGTAGCTGACATCCAAACCTTGTTCGATAAGTTTGTCGAGTACGCGGACGGTTTCTGCAACGATTTCAGGGCCGATGCCGTCGCCGCGCAAGATAGCGATATGTTTGGTCATTTCGGGTTTCCTTATGGGAAGGTTTTAGGTAAAGGGCAGGTCGTCAGTTTTTCAGACGGCCTTAAATCAATTTGCTCTGAAAACGCTGATTGTACCATTATGGTACTGGTAAAGTTGGGTAGAAATCGCATAGGCAGAGTCTTCAAATGCCTGCAGGGCAATATTCGCCATCGCCTGCAAAGCCTCTTCATCGGACGGGCTGCAAACGAGCAGGGCGTTGCGTGCCGGGACTGCAAAAACAGGATTGGCCGGCAGCATAGGGTCGTCTTTAAGTACTTCGTCCAAAAGCAAAATCAAGGAAGCATCATAGTCGTTGTCCAAATGGATTTGGGCTAATGACCAACCTTCGGCATGATGAATTTGGACACGTCCATTCATCCGTTGGCGCAAATTATCCATGGCGGTACGATACAAGGCGTCTTCATTTTCAATACCGGCCTCTTCCATATGCTCACGATTGAGCGTATGCATGGATTCTTCCGTATCTACCATATAAAGCAACATGATATCGCCCGCAATCGGTTTATATGCCAGATAATCGGCAGGTTCGACTTCGTCCGTATTTGTAATCAGTCTGGCATTTTCCAGATAAATCGTATTTTTAATCGTCGGAAGAATTTGTTGTGCCGAAACACTGGCATCAGTATCTTGAATCTTATAGATAACCGCTAAATTGGCTGCAACAATAGCTTCCAAGGCCTCGGGATTTTGCAGATAACTTGTGTAATGGTTGCTCAAATATGTGCTGAATGATGCTTCATCGTCTTTGGAAAAATGGACGATGATAGGCGAAGAAGCAATATTTTCACCCCAGTCGATTTTTGCCTCAAGATGCAATTCTTCTTGAATGCGGCGGGCAAAGTATTCGACAAATTCCTGCCAAGTCATTAATTTAGGTTTGGAGCGGAACAACCTGCTGAAAAAAGACATATTGTGTCCTGAATAAGGGGATAAGGCCATCTGAAAAATTATAGACGTTCGGTTTCAACACGGATTTTAAAAACAACTTTACGTATGTTCGGTCTGTCGCCGACCAATGGGGCATGCGCATCATTCGGGTAAAATAGCGCAAATTCGCCGGGCTCCAAAGTTAACCAGGTTTCCGGCTCGCAATCGAAAAATTCGATATCGCGCTTTTCGTTGTAGCCTAAACCGTTTTTCAGACGGCCTCTGTCTATCCAGCCATATGTTTCGCTGCCATCAATCGGTGTTTGAATATCAATATGTTTTAAGTGCACTTCAGGCTGGGCTTCTCCCTGCGTCCTCATCGGATCGCTGCCGATAAAAATACGGATATTGGGATTCTCGCATGGCACTTGGCCGTCCGGCAGCTTGGCAAAATCTAAGGTCTGCAACAGATGGAAGGCTTCGGCAAAGTCGGGATGCAAGGCAGCGTAGCGGCTGGCATTGCTTATGGTATCGGTAATCATAATATATTTGTGTAGATTAAAGGCCGTCTGAAACACTTACATTTTTCAGACGGCCTTTTGTATATCAACCGTTAAACAGCCAAGGCTGGCTTTGACGGCGTTTTTCTTCGAAGGCGTGAATTTCGTCAGCGTGTTGCAGGGTTAGGCCGATTTCGTCCAAGCCGTTTAAGAGGCAGTGTTTGCGGTGTTCGGTAATATCGAATGTAAATGTTTCACCGCTAGGGGTGGTCAGGGTTTGTTCGGCAAGGTCGATGGAGAGCTGATAGCCTTCGTTGGCTTCAACTTCTTTGAAAAGCTGGTCAACCTGTTCTTCTGTCAAAACGATAGGTAAAAGGCCGTTTTTGTAGCAGTTGTTGAAGAAGATGTCGGCAAAGCTGGGGGCGATGACGGCGCGGAAGCCGTAGTCGTCCAATGCCCAAGGGGCGTGTTCGCGTGAAGAGCCGCAACCGAAGTTTTTACGCGTCAACAGGATTTGTGCGCCTTGATAGCGTGGCTGGTTCAGGGAGAAATCCGGATTCAACGGGCGTTTGCTGTTGTCCATGCCCGGTTCGCCGTGGTCGAGGTAACGCCATTCGTCAAAGGCATTGGGACCGAAGCCGCTTCGTTTGATGGATTTTAAAAATTGTTTGGGGATGATGGCGTCTGTATCGACGTTGCTGCGGTCGAGCGGGGCGACGATGGCGGTTATTTTGGTAAAAGGCTTCATGTTCTGTACTTTTCTGTTTGTCGGAAGATTATAAGAAGATTACAAAATGCCCCGTCATACGGGGCATTTGGGATTGAATCAAGACAATTTAGTAAGTTTTGTCTTTTTCAGCGGTATCACTAACGGCAGTGCCGGCAGCTTTGACATCTTTGCCCATACCGGAAATAGTGTTGCATGCTGACAAAAGGGTTATAGCGGTCAAGGCAATAAGTGCGAATTTTTTCATAATCATAGTTCCTTACGGGTGGTCAATGTTCATCAATTAGTAGCTTTTTACAGACTCGGCAGAACCGCTGACGGCGGATCCGGCTGCGCTGACATCTTTACCTACACCGGAAACGGTGTTGCATGCTGACAGCAGGGTCATAGCGGTCAAGGCAATAAGTGCGAATTTTTTCATTTGAAGCTCCTAAATTAATCAATCAATCAAAAAGTACAGTGTGTTTTGCTGCGTTGTTAATAATATGCTGCATCCGGATAAAAGGCAATAGGCCGACTGATGCGAAATTTTGATGCTTAAGATATAAACAGATATAAACAGTAATAAATCAATTTTACAAGCTGCGGATATCGGTAAATTTACCCTTTACCGCAGCGGCGGCAGCCATAGCGGGGCTGACAAGGTGCGTGCGCCCGCCGTTGCCTTGGCGGCCTTCGAAGTTGCGGTTGGAGGTGGAGGCGCAGCGTTGACCCGGAGTCAGGCGGTCGGCATTCATGGCGAGGCACATCGAGCAGCCCGGTTCGCGCCATTCGAAACCGGCATCGATGAAGATTTTGTCCAAGCCTTCTTGTTCCGCCTGCCGTTTGACCAAGCCGGAGCCGGGAACGATTAACACGCGCTGTACGTTGTCGGCTTTTTTACGGCCTTTGGCGACGGCGGCGGCTTCGCGCAAGTCTTCGATGCGGCTGTTGGTGCAGGAACCGATGAATACGATGTCGACGGGGATTTCGTTCAGCGGCGTACCGGCTTCCAAACCCATGTATTCGAGGGCGCGTTCCATGCCGCTGCGTTTGACGGGATCGGTTTCTTCGGCAGGGTTCGGCACTTTGCCGCTGATGTCCAAAACCATTTCGGGTGATGTGCCCCATGTTACTTGCGGTTCGATGTCTTCGGCTTTGAAACGGTATTCTTTGTCGAATACCGCGCCTTCGTCGGAAACCAGCGTGCGCCAGTATTCGACGGCTTTGTCCCATGCTTCGCCTTTGGGTGCGAAGGGTTTGTCTTTGACATAGTCGATGGTGGTTTGATCGACGGCAACCATGCCGGAGCGCGCTCCTGCTTCGATCGCCATGTTGCACAGGGTCATGCGGCCTTCCATCGAAAGGCTGCGGATGGCTTCGCCGCCGAACTCGATGGCATAGCCCGTGCCGCCTGCCGTGCCGATTTGTCCGATGATGTAGAGGGCGACGTCTTTGGCGGTAACGCCCGGTTTCAGACGACCTTCAACGGCAATCAGCATGGATTTGGATTTTTTTGCGGTAATACACTGGGTCGCCATGGTGTGTTCGACTTCGGAAGTGCCGATACCGTGTGCCAGCGCGCCGAAGGCGCCGTGGGTAGAGGTGTGCGAGTCGCCGCAGACAACGGTCATGCCGGGCAGGGTTGCGCCTTGCTCCGGACCCATGACATGAACGATGCCCTGACCTTTATCCATAAACGGGAAGTAGGCGAGTGCGCCGAACTCTTTGATATTTTTGTCTAAAGTATCGACTTGCAGCTTGGAAATCGGGTCTTGGATGCCTTTGTCCCAATCGCCGGTCGGGGTGTTGTGGTCGGCGGTGGAGACGACGCTGTCGATACGCCACAGCTTGCGCCCCGCCATTTTCAGGCCTTCAAACGCTTGCGGGCTGGTGACTTCGTGCACTAAATGGCGGTCGATGTAGAGCAGGACAGTGCCGTCTTCTTCTTCGCGGACGACGTGGCTGTTCCAGAGTTTGTCGTAGAGGGTTTGTGCGCTCATGATGGGTTATCTTTGCTTATTAATAATGGGTTATCTTTGCTTATTAATAATAGGAGTAGATGGTTTGTTTTGATGGGCGGATTTTAGGCTTTTTACAGGGGCAGTGCAATAGAAATTTGTCTAATTTCTACATTTCCCCGTAAAAATCTAAAAATAACTTTCAAAAATTGGACAAATTGTAGAATTGTTGACAAAAAGAGGTATTTTATTTGAAACAATGCTTGTCGTACCGCCTAAAAAAGCACTATCATTTCCATCCGTATCCCACATCCGACAACAGAGGTATAGAGAATGAAATTACCGGTTATGGCTGCCGAACATCTGTCGCAACTTCAGGCGTTTGAAGCGAAAATCTTGTGCAACCACGCCAAAATCGAAGCATGGTTCCGTTCGCAATGGAACGCGCACCGCCCGCCGTTTTACGGTTCGGTCGACATCCGCAATGCCGGTTACAAAATTTCGTCTATTGATATGAACCTGTTTCCCGGCGGTTTCAACAACCTGAATCCGAATTTCATCCCGCTGGCGGCAGTGGCGGCGCAAGATGCGGTACAGCGCGCCTGCGAAACGGCAAAATCCGTATTGATTATTCCCGAAAACCATACCCGCAACACGTTCTACCTGCAAAACGTTTACGCACTCAGCGAGATTTTACGCTCGGCAGGGTATGAAGTCCGTTTGGGCAGCCTGAATTCGGAAGTTACCGAACCGACCGAATTTGAAACCGCGTTGGGCGACAAAATCCTGCTGGAACCTTTATTGCGTACCCGCGAGCGCGTTCATCTTGCAGACGGTTTCTCGCCTTGCGTCGTCTTGTTGAACAACGACTTGTCCGCGGGTGTTCCCGACATTCTCAAAGGTATCAGCCAAACCGTATTGCCTCCTCTGCACGGCGGTTGGACGACGCGCCGTAAAACAGAACATTTCAGCGCATACAACCAAGTCGCCGCAGAATTTGCCAAACTGATTGATATCGACGAATGGCAGATTAACCCGTATTTCGAAAAAATCGGCGGGTTGGACTTCCAAGAGCGCGAAGGTGAAGACGCGTTGGCGGAAGCGGTAGAACGCGTGCTGGCAAAAATTCAAGCCAAATACGACGAATTGGGCATTACCGACCAGCCTTTCGTTATCGTCAAAGCCGACGCGGGTACTTATGGCATGGGCGTGATGAGCGTCAAATCCGCCGACGAAGTGCGCGGGTTGAACCGCAAAAACCGCAACAAAATGGCGAAGGTGAAAGAAGGCTTGGAAGTCAGCGAAGTGATTGTCCAAGAAGGCATTTATACCTATGAAACCATGAACGGCGCCGTGTGCGAACCCGTCGTTTATATGATGGACCGTTTCGTTATCGGCGGCTTCTTCCGTGTGCACGAAGGACGTGGCGCGGACGAAAACCTCAACGCCGGCGGCATGGTGTTCGTCCCGCTGTCCAACAGCATCCCCACCGGCAGCGGCGACAACTCCCAAGAAGCCCCCGAAGCCTGCAAACGCGTATTCGAAGAATGGGACTCGCTCGGTATGCCGCGCTCTGAAAAAGATTGCGATGTGGACAACGAACACAACCGCCTCTACGTTTACGGCGTAATGGCTCGCCTGTCGCTGCTTGCCGCCGCGCTTGAGTTGGAGCAAACCGCTCCGTAAAGCGTGTTTGGTCTGATTATTTAAAATAGTAAAGGTCGTCTGAAAGCCATAGTTTAGGTTTTCAGACGACCTTTTTCATGACGTTTGTAGGAAATTCAATTATTATCCCCACCTGATTTCAAAATTAATAATAAAAAGGGAAACAGTTTTGCTGAAATATTATGGATTGCCGTTTTGGGCAGTCGGCGTCATCGCCTCGTTCGCTTTGCCGTCCATACCGCATTGGGCTGCGTGGCTGGCGGCGGCATTGGTTTTGCTGGCGGCTTCGCAGCGGTTTGCGGTGGCGGGAATGATGCTGTGCGTCCTGCTCGGCGCGGCTTACGGCGTGTTTCGGACGGAATCGGCTTTGTCGGCGCAATGGCCGTTAAACGGAGCTTCGGAGTCGGTGTTGACGGTTGAAGTCGCGGATATGCCGCGCGGTGACGGGCGGCGGGTGCAGTTTGCGGCGAAGGCATGGACGGAGGATGGGCGGCAGTTTGATTTATTGCTGTCGGATTATCAGAAACGCGATTGGGCGGTAGGCAGCCGCTGGAAAGTGTCGGCACGGCTCAAGCCGGTTATCGGCGAAGTGAACCTGCGCGGGCTGAACCGCGAGGCTTGGGCGTTGGCAAACGGTTTGGATGGCGCGGGTACGCTGGGCAAAGGCAGGAGCTTGGTTCGCGAGGGCGGCGGTGTCGGCTTGGCGGTGTGGCGCGATGCAGTCAGCCGCCGTTGGCAGGCTGTCGGGGCGGACAGTCCGGATTTTTCGGACGGTATCGGTCTGATGCGGGCTTTGAGCATAGGCGAACAATCGGCGTTGAGGCCCGAACTGTGGCAGGCGTTCCGACCTTTGGGCTTGACGCACTTGGTCAGCATTTCGGGGCTGCACGTTACGATGGTGGCGGTTTTGGCGGGTTGGCTGGTCAAACTGATTTTCAGACGACTGCCTTGGATACCGGCAAAACCGCGCGTGTGGATTTTGGCGGGCGGCGCGGCAGGGGCTTTGTTTTATGCGCTGCTGGCGGGCTTTTCCGTGCCGACGCAGCGCAGCGTCTTGATGTTGGCGGCGTTTGCCTGGGCTTGGTGGCGCGGCAGTCTGTCTTCGGGCTGGACGGCGTGGTGGCAGGCTTTGGCGGTGGTGTTGCTGCTCGATCCGTTGGCGGTTTTGGGCGTGGGCACTTGGCTGTCGTTCGGCTTGGTTGCCGCCTTGATTTGGGCTTCGGCAGGTCGTCTGAAAGAACGCGGCTGGCGTTTGGCTGTACGCGGACAATGGGCGGCGACGATGTTGTCGGTGGTATTGCTGGGCTATATTTTTGCGTCGTTGCCCATCATCAGCCCTTTGGTCAATGCGGCGATGATTCCTTGGTTTTCTTGGGTGCTGACGCCGTTGGCGCTGCTGGGGTCGGTGTTGCCGTTCGCGCCTTTGCAATGGGCGGCGGCAGGTTTGGCGGAATACACTTTGCGCGGCTTGGTTTGGCTGGCGGAGGTGTCGCCTGAATTTGTCGTAGCCGCCGCGCCTGTGCCGCTGTTGGTTTTGGCTTTTGCGGCAGCCTTGCTGTGGCTTTTGCCGCGCGGGCTGGGTCTGCGGCCTTGGGCGTGTTTGGTGTTGGCTGGATTTGTGTTTTACCGCCCCGACCGTTTGGACGACGGGTTGGCGCGGATTACCGTGATGGATGCGGGACAGGGTTTGTCGGTGTTGGTACAAACGCGCGGCCGCAACCTGCTGTTTGACACGGGTACGGCGCAGGCGGCGCAAACAGGTATCGTACCAAGCCTGAACGCCATGGGCGTGCGCCGTTTGGACACGCTGATTCTGTCGCATCACGACAGCGACCACGACGGCGGTTTGGACGCCGTTTCCGATATTGAAATCGGCGAAACGCTGGCGGGACAGCCTGAGTTTTATCCGACCGCAAAATTTTGCGCCGAAGCGCAATGGCAATGGGACGGCGTGGATTTCGAGTTATTGAGGTCGTCTGAAAACCCGGTCGGTGAAGACAATGACCGAAGCTGCGTCTTGCGCGTCGTTTCCGACGGACAGGCATTGCTGGTTACGGGCGATTTGGGCGTCAAAGGCGAAGCGGGGCTGGTAGAACGCTACGGCAGCTCGCTGTACAGCCAGGTTTTGATATTGGGACACCACGGCAGCAATACGGCTTCATCCGGCGGTTTCCTGAACACGGTCTCCCCCAAATACGCCGTTGCCTCCAGCGGCTACGCCAATGCTTACAAACACCCCACTCCCGCTGTCCAAAACCGAGTCCGCGCACACGGCGCGACTTTGCTGCGGACGGATTTGTCGGGGGCATTGGTATTTGAGCTGGGCGGCGATGAAGTCTTTAAAGGTCGTCTGAAAAAGGATAAGTTTTATTGGCAGAAAAAGCCGTTTGAGTAAAGCGGTTTGCTGTATGAACAAAGCCGTCTTTCAGACGGTTTTTTATTTCTGCATAATGGGTAGGCATTCGGTAAATCTTATTGATTTTATGATATAATTTCGCCTTTTTTTATTGACGGCAAGGGACTTTTGCAACGTGAACTGGATGAACAATCTGTTTTTGCTCGGCGGGGCGTTATTGTTTTTAAGCGTGGTTTCGACCACTTTGTCGGCAAGGCTGGGGATGCCGCTTTTGTTGGTGTTTCTGACGGTTGGAATGTTGGCGGGTGAGGACGGTATCGGGCGCATCGATTTTGACAATTTCGTTTTGGCCAACGTCATCAGCCAGCTTGCGTTAGCCGTCATTTTGCTTGATGGCGGATTGCGGACCCAGCTTTCAAGTTTCCGAATTGCATTGAAGCCTTCTGCGGTATTGGCGACATGGGGCGTGTTTGCCACTGTGTTGTCTTTGGGCTTGTTCGCCACGTTTTATTTGGGTTTGGATTGGAAATTCGGCGTACTGATGGCGGCGATTGTCGGCTCGACCGATGCGGGGGCTGTGTTCAGCCTGCTGCGCCACAGCGGCGTGCGCCTGAATGACAGGGTACAGGCGACTTTGGAAATCGAATCCGGTGCGAACGATCCGATGGCGATTTTTTTAGTTACCGCCCTGATTACCATGATTACCAACCCCGAACAATCAGGTGTGTTGGCGTTTTTATGGATGCTGCTGTTCCAAATCGGCTTCGGCCTGCTGATGGGGTGGGCGGGCGGAATGGTGTTGGCGAAACTCGTACGTCGTCTGAACCTTGCGGAAGGATTGTACGCGCTGATGATTGTATCAGGCGGCCTGTGGGTATTCGCATTTACCAATACCATCGGTGGCAGCGGCTTCTTGGCGGTTTATCTGGCGGGGATTATCGTCGGCAACCAGCATACCCGCGCAACCGAACACGTTTGGCGCGTGATGGACGGCCTGGCGTGGCTGGCGCAGGCGACTTTGTTCGTCGTGCTGGGTTTGTTGGTAACGCCCAGCAGCGTTTGGGAAAAAAGCGTCGATGCCTTGGTTATCGCCGTATTCCTCATGCTGGTCGCCCGTCCGCTTGCCGTTTTCAGCGGCTTGTGGAAATTTGGATACAGTGTGCGTGAAAAAGCCTACATCAGTTGGCTCGGGTTGCGCGGCGCAGTACCGATTTCTTTGGCGATGATGCCTTTGGTCATGGGCGTGCCGAATTCTGAACTGTTGTTCAATGTCGCCTTTGCCGTCGTCGTACTTTCCCTGCTGATTCAAGGAACGACGATACCCGTCATGGCGCGTCTGCTCAAGGTCGCCATGCCGCCCAAACCCGAGCCGGAAGGAATGCACGACATTTGGCTGTCGGAACGCGAAGCCGTGGCTTTGTTTTCTTTCAAGGTAACTAAGGAATCTGAGGCGGAAGGCAAGCATCCCGATGCCGTCGCCCCCATTTCGGAGTCGTTTGACTTGCGCTGTTTCGCGCTGATACGTGACGGGCGGAAAATTGAAATGCAGAATGATACGGTTTTGAGGGAAGGAGATACGGCTTGGTATATCCTGCCTGACAGCCAAGTGGACAAAATGGCGAAATACTTCAGTGAAACTGGGCAGAATGTGCGCGAAAATTTTGATTTCTTCGGCGAATTTGCCGTCGACCCGTATGTCAATACCGGCGATTTGGCAGCGGCGTACGGGTTGAAGCTGGAAGACGGCGAAGCCGGTATGAGCCTGCTCGAATGGTTTCAATCCAGAGGAGGCAGCGCGCAGCCCGTCGAGGGTGACCGCATTGTCGTTGACGGGTTTTCATTGACGGTTAAAGAAACCGATCAGAACGGTGTCGTGAAGAGTATGGGGTTGAAAGTACCGCGTCGGAAAAGCTAGGCTATGTCGTGATTTCTACATAAAAAACCAAACGACGACAGATTTTCTGTATATTGGTTCTTGCAATATTTATTGCGGTGATGGTACGGTCTTATGTTTGGGAACAATATAGTGGATTAAATTTAAATCAGGACAAGGCGACGAAGCCGCAGACAGTACAGATAGTAAGGAACCGATTCACTTGGTGCTTCAGCACCTTAGAGAATCGTTCTCTTTGAGCTAAGGCGAGGCAACGCCGTACTGGTTTAAAGTTAATCCACTATACCAAGCCGTACTCCACTATCTGCATATACGCAGCCAACAGCGTACCGCAGACCACTACGGCATCTCACGAACCCACCTGAGACGTTGGATAACCGCCTATCAAGAAGGCGGCATCGGCGCACTTGAACATCCCCAATCCAAAACCATGCCCCAACACCGCAAAAACCCCTTCATCGCCGACAAACCCGACCAAGAAAAAACACAGGCGGAGCTTATTGAAGAGTTGTGCTATATGCGCGCAGAGGTCGCCTACCTAAAGGAGTTAAAAGCCCTCAGCCAAAAGCAGACCGCAAAGGACAAAGCCAAACCGTCCAAACACTGAGGGCGCAACACCCGCTCAAATACCTGCTGCACATCGCAAACCTGCCCAAAAGCAGCTTTTACTACCATCACCAAGACCGGCCCGATCCCGACGCAGCCGACAAAGCCCTCCTTGTCGAAACCTACCGGCGGCATAAAGGACGCTACGGACAAAGGCGCATTGCCGCCGCATTGGGTTGGAACCGCAAAAAAGCGGCGCGGCTGATGAAGCAGTTGGAACTGAAAGCCCTCATACGGGCGAAAAAAGCCTACCGCCATCCCGCCATGGGCGAAATATCGGAACACCTCCTCAAACGTCTTTTCACAGCCGAAAAGCCCAACGAGAAATGGCTGACAGACGTGACCGAACTCAAAGGAAAGGACGGCAAACTGTACCTCTCTCCGATATTGGACCTGTTCAACCGCGAGATCGCCGCCTACGCCATGAGCCGCAGAGCCGACAGCGAAATGGTGAAGGAAATGCTCGAAAAAGCCGCACCCCGTCTGACTGCTAAAGGAACGATTCTTCATTCGGACCAAGGCGTGCTGTACCGTACGGCGGGGTATAGGGAATTGCTTGCGGGGCATTCCATGGTTCAAAGCATGTCGCGAAAGGCGAACTGTTGGGACAATGCGCCGATGGAGAGTTTCTTTGCGGTGTTGAAGACGGAGTGTTTCTATAACGCAGGTGAATTGACGGTAGATGAATTGATGAAGCAGATAGATGACTATATGGATTACTACAACCGGGAGCGTTGCAGTTTGAAATTGAAAAAGCTGAGTCCTGTCGCATACAGAACCCGGCTTGCACA
The DNA here is from genome assembly GCA_032388755.1 of Neisseria sp. DTU_2020_1000833_1_SI_GRL_NUU_006. Classification (NCBI taxonomy): domain Bacteria; kingdom Pseudomonadati; phylum Pseudomonadota; class Betaproteobacteria; order Neisseriales; family Neisseriaceae; genus Neisseria; species Neisseria sp. DTU_2020_1000833_1_SI_GRL_NUU_006. The sequence goes on from CP135593.1 coordinate 868,898, forward strand.
GAGTGCCTGAATAGGCTTTTATCGGGTGTCCAAGATTTGGGGAGTAGTTCAAAGTTTCAGACGACCTTATATATTGCCATCCCAAAGGGACGGCTAACAATATTTAACGCCCTTTTACTTTGAAAGTAACAGGGCTTTTTTGTTGCCCGTCGTTTAAGGGGTACCGCTATGAAAGACAAGATGGAAGATATCAAGAAAGCGTTTGCCGCCGACATGGCGGACGCGCAAGCGGACGGCAAGGCGGCGGCAGACGCTTCAAATCTTCCCCCCTTATCTAACAGGGGGGGTACAGAATCCGAAGACGTCGGCACATTCCAAGAAGCCTTTGAATGTTACGAAACCTATATCTTAGACGGTAAAGGCAACCTCTTAGGCGTTCCGCTCCGTCGCGGTGTATCCGATTCAGCCTTTATCGACCAAATCAGTTTTTCATTTCACGAAAAAACCTTTTTCGACAAATACGGTGTCCGTGTAAGCCTTTTGGAAGACGAAGATTTCATCCGCGCTGCCTCCATGCTCGCCGAAGAAGTTTTCGGTTTCGGTATCTACAAAGAGTCCAAAGGTTCGGGCGGTCGTTTCTATGAGCGTTGCTGGTTGATGGGTTCGGAAGACGCCCTGTACGGTCGCGTCCATTTTGGCGGCCAACAAAATACCATTCTTTTCGAACTCACCGGCACAGGTTGCGGCGTCGCAAAAGAAGGCTGGGAATCCCGACTTTTCGCATTCCTGACCAATGCAATCCGCCCAAAAATAACCCGCGTTGACGTAGCCAAAGACTTTTTTAACGGCGAATACAGCCCGAACCAAGCCCGTGAAGACCGTAATAAAGGTCTGTTTACCTGCCATCACGTCAAACCAAAAGGCGAATGTTTGGGTTCCGACTGGGAAGAAGACGACGAAGCCAAAATGACTAAAGGCAAGACCTACGGTATCGGCTCCCGTGAATCGTCCAAATACGTTCGCGTCTATGAAAAAGGCAAGCAGTTGGGCGATAAAACAAGCAAATGGACGCGCTTTGAAATTGAATTCAAAGCAAAAGACATCGTTATCCCTTTCGAAGTTTTGCAGAATCCGGGTGAATATTTCGGCGGTGCATATCCGATTTGCGAACGCTTCGCACAAAAGGCAACGCGCATACACGCGGTTAAGGAAGATAAGGTCATTTCAGCCGACCGTTACCTTGAATGGGTGAAGAAGCAGTTCGGACGTGCGGCGAATGGTCTGAAATTCATTTTTCCCGAATTGGACAAAGCCAAACTGTTTGAACTGATTGAGCCGAATCATCACAAGCTGCCAAAGTCTTTGGCACCCGAAGCCTATGACTGCGCCTTTTTGAAAGCCCAAGCCATTCATGAGCAGCCTGCATTCAAACCGTATAAAGACCCTTTCGATATGTACGCATATTACGAGAATCTTGAAAAGCAGCTTGAGCAGCAAAAAGACGTCACAAATGAAGAAAGCTACAACAACTTTATCTACGACAAATTCGCAAGATTACCGTTTTCATGGGCTTAAAGCGTCTGCCCGCAAAGACGTTTAATCACACAAGGAAACCAAAAAATGAATATCCAACTTCAAGGCCACATCGTCGGCGTTAAAAAATTCAGCGGACAAATCGAAGGCAAGAACTTCGATTATTGCCGCCTGATTGTCGCCACGCCCTTAGACAGCTCCCAAGGTAACGCATTGGGCAGTTCTACCACTGAATACGATTTTGGCGGCTCTGCAAATTTCGAGCAGTTCCGAAACGCCCAATTTCCGATCGAAGCAAACCTAAACGTAGAAATCGTCACTACGGGCAAGACTCAAAAACTGAAAGTCATCGGTTTTCAAGCCGTTAAGAAAGGCTGATTGAATGCAGAAAGTCTATGTTGTCCAGTCCGTATCAACAGGGGACTTTCTGTATCTCTCCCCTGAAACGGGCGACATCGGACATACAAAATTAATCACGAACGCCGATTATTTCTACGACTTCGAAGAAGCCGTGAACGCCGGCTTAGAAGAAATCGGCAATCAATACGAATTTGTCGTATTCGGATTTTTGAAAGATTGAAAAATGAAACAGAAAGTGCCCCTCTCATTCAAATTAAGTTTGGGCGGGTTGGTTTTTTTCCTACTGGTTTTAATTGCATCAGTTTGGTACCTGTACGGTTAAAAGACTTGCGGTCAGTCTCAAAACAACCGCATCACTTTTTTATCAACCCTTATTGAAAGGAAAACGCTATGAAACTCTTAAACGTAGCAAAAAAATATGGCAATAAAGTTATTGCTGCAACAGCCCTGACAACCGCTTCCGCTTTGGCTGCTGCCGACGGCGTCGATTTGTCCGGTATCGGTACGACCGCTGCCACCGAGATTGCAAAATTTGCCGTAATGGTATCCGCAATCGGTGCTGCCGTTCTGTCGGTTATCGTGTTGATGCAAGGCTTCCGCATGGCCTTCAGCATGGTTAAAACGGCCAAATAACTGAAAGGGTAGGACATGGGGTATCGCGTCGGATTGCAATGCTTTTCTACAACGGAAGAAGCGCATGACTATGTATTGTCTCAAGTCCTACCTACCGTAACGGCGGATGTCAAAGTCGTACGCCCTTACAAAAACGGCAAAGACTGGTATTTGAACGAGCAGAAAATCAATTTGAGCTTCCCGCAATGCGACATAGCCGAACAAATACAATTCGGCGTATTGGTCGGCGCGCCGTTCATCGTCTTATTGGTGCTCGTATTCGGTATCAGGATGATAAAACGGCTGATTGAATCGGTTACGGAGCATCAAGGTGGTGGCGATGATTGACTTTTGGTTTTTATACGGATTCGGCGCGGTCTGTTTGGCATCGCTGATATTTTTTTGATATTCAAAAAGGGTATAATCCCGACTTTCTGCAACCGTTACGAAAGTTAGGATTATGTTTATTTCAGAATACCATTTAATTCAGTTTCAAACTGGTTCACATGTTTACAGGGACTTGCCGCAGGCGTTGATTTATTACAGGGAATTGATGAGAAAAGGTGTTTTTAAAGCTCCTTTTTCTTTTGATATTTTTAGAAATTTCTTTCATAGATATGATAGTGATTTTATAGAAATTCAGTTTCCCGATGCTTCGACTCTGCTAATTAAATTAGATGAAGCTAAATGTTATGTATCACATCCAAGAACGAAGTTTTTTAAAGATTATTCTATGTTGTAGTCTATTTATATCAGTTAAAGCCTTTGCTGAAGGACCTGTTGGACATTTTGAACGAGTCGAAGTCTATGATGATGGTCGATATAAAGGCATTAGGGGAATTAATAAGAGTACCCCCTATAAACATGGTAGAGTTTGGCAGGGGGTATTTGATAGTCATACTGGACAATATGCTAGTTTTGATGGGCAAGACTTAAGAGTTCGCCATGCTAGAACAGGATTAACTTCATCATCTAAAATTTCTACGACCATCGAAAGCCGCGTCTCCAAATCCACAGTCTTCCGAAACCTCCTATCCCGTGCAAGATTAGGCGGCAAATACGCCGTCCAACGCGCCGCGGGCAAACTCGGTGCAGGTCTTTTAGGCGGTCCCGCCGGGTGGGCAATAACCGCGGCTCTGACAGCATATGACCTTGCCGCCCCGCACGCAGCTAGCGAAGGCTATTACTATGACGAAAAATACGAAGACTTCGTCAAGCCCGTAACCTATGTCTATTGCGTGGCAAGTTCGGGCGTATGTACCGACCAGCGAGTTCAAGAAACAGTCATGAATCCAAAAGCCGTATACGCGGATATGGGACCCAATCCATCAGATGCCGAAATCAATAAAAAACTGTGTTCTAAATTAGATGTTCAGCATTTCGGTTTTGAATATCCCGACCGTTTTAGTAAAAAAGACGCAAAATTCAACGCAAGAAAAGATACCTGTGAGGTTGAGTTTAATGTTTTGAAGGAAGTCGGTTTTTTGAGTCCGGGCAAAACGACCACATCGGAAACACGTGTAATGGAACGAGTACCCAAAGTCAAAGAGCCCATACCGCAAAGCGTATTTGATAAAGCCGTCCAACCGTCGGCAGACGCCAGCCCGTCTAAATATGTCAACGCAACCGCAAATCAAGATGGCAGTGTTCCGGGCGAATCACAGGGAAATCCAACCGTACCGAATGGCACAGTAGTAACCCTCGGCCCTGCAACCGGACCTGATAATAAGCCAGTACAGGTAACAATCAATTTTAGAACAGGTTCAGACGGCAATACATCGGCAGACGTAAAAGTAACCCCGCGACCCGACCTCACACCGGGCAGTCCTGCCGCTCCGAATTACACGCCTGCTCCCGTCCCTCCGCCTGCAACAACCCCTACAACAACACCGGGCGATAATGGCAAACCCGATGGACAGCCGAATAAAACACCTGACGACAATCCGAAGGACAACCCTAAACCCGACCCCGACGACAGCCCTAGCGGCAAAGACAAACCAAAACCCGACGATAAGCCCGACCCTGACGGCAAAGACTATCCAAAAAAGGACGAAAGACCTAAAGAGGACGATAAGCCAAAGGAGGACGGAGGTTTGCTCTGTAAAGTGTTCCCGAACATTTTGGCCTGTGATGAATTGCCCGAAAAAGAAGAACCCAATTTAGAGATTCCTCAAGAAACTATCGATTTGAACTTCACACCTGACAATACCTTTAGCGAGTATGGCGAATGCCCTGCTCCCGTAACGTTTCAGGCGTTGGGCGCGGAATACAAAATCAGTCTTGAGCCGGCGTGTAATTTAGCTGCCATGATGCGCCCCTTTATTATCGCAATGGCTTGGCTGGTGGCTTCGTTCTTCGTGGCCAGAGTTGTCAGAAATAACGCATAGGGGGATTTATGAAATTTTTAGCTGCTCTTGCTCCATATTTGATAAACCATGTTGTCAAATACATTCTGACTGCCTTAGGGGTGTCTATAATTACCTATGTTGGTTTTGACGCCCTTATGAGTAATCTCAAAAATCAATTTATAAGCAGCATGGGGGCGGTTCCCGCCGGCGCGATCCAAATTTTTTATATCGCAGGTGGCGGCGTGGTTTTGAACATCATGTTCGGAATGCTCGCATTTGTCGTAACGTTTAAAACCCTGTCTAAATTAAGCTTCGGCAAGAAAGGATAAAGATGGCCGCCATTACTCTGATAACAGGCAAACCAAGAATCGGCAAAACCGCCTTTGCCGTCGAACTGCTTATGTTTGATGACTTCTATAAAGGCCGAAAAATCTTCTCCAACATCAACGGCCTTTTGATAGACCATCATAAACCGCCGGAAGGGCATAGCTGGGAAGACATGCATGAATGGCTGAAATGGAAAGAGAATATAGGCTCTGTCGTCATCTATGACGAAGTGCAATATCTGTTTCCGACACGTTCCAGCGGTTCAAAAATGCCTGAAAACGTCGCCTTTTTGAACATTCACGGCCATTACGGTATCGACATGATACTCATCACACAATCGCCCAAGCTGCTTGACGTGAATTTGCGAGAAGTCGTCAATAAGCATATCCATATAGCTGCAAACAAAATGGGTGGTCTGACAAGGTTGGAATGGAACGAAGTAGCCTTAAACCCGACCCAACAGGCAAGAAACGCCTTGTCCAGTTCGCATAAAATCAGACAAGAGGTTTTTGAATACTACAAATCCGCCGAAGTGCATACCGCCCATTCGCACGTCAAATCAAGGTGGTATTACGTAATAATTGCCATGTTGTTTATCCTGCCGTGTATCTTAGGTTTGGTCGGATTCATGGGCTATAAGATGTATCAGGGTTATAAGGAAAAAGCAGGAATAACGGCACAGGCCGAAGCAGCAAATGAAGATACAGGTTTCAAAAATCCGCTTGACCCTGAAAGCCAAAAAGAAATGATGCCGCAAAGCGGTATTCAGGGGCAAAACCTCAAACCTGAAGACTTTGTGCCAACGCTCGCCGAAAAGCCCGAAAGCAAACCCATCTACAACGGCGTCCGCCAAGTCAAAACATTTGAGTACCCTGTCGGCTGCGTCGATGGCGGAAAAAGTGGCTGTACCTGCTATTCCGCCCAAGGAACACCCTTAAAAGAGATAACCAAAGCCATGTGCAAAGACTACGCTAAAAACGGCTTGCCGTTTAATCCGTATAAGGACGAACAACAACAGGCAGCCCAACAGCCACAAACCGCCCCGCAGACCGCCTATGAGCCTGAAAACAGCCAAGTCATCACAATGGGCGGGCAAAGCCCAAAAAACCTAATGTATGACGGCTACGTCGAAGCAGGTCAACAGTTTGCACAACGCGGCGGGGTTGTAGGTACTCAATGAAATAAAGGTCGTCTGAAATTCAGACAACCTTTTTTATTATGTTTTATTTAAAGATAAATATTATGTTTTTTGTTTGGTTTCAATGATATGGTTTTTGCCCGGCGAAATTTTCATTAATATATCTAAAAGGTGACCTTTATTTTTAAGGAATTGGGATTTAAAGAGTCAAGGGGGAAGTTTTGTAAAGATTGGGAGTGTTTTTTGCCCAATCTTTATGAATACCCCCTTTACTCTTTAAAGCACAAAATTACGCTTGTGGTAGGTGGGCAGGAAGGGTTTTATTTCCTGCCCGCCTGCCACGTGGCGAACGTCCCCGAAGGGTCGCCGAAGGCAAATATTAAGATTTAAGCAATTTTATTTCTTCCGGCGACGTTAAAAATCCCATTTTTAAGCAAAATTGAGCTCCACCGGCTGCAATAAAATGCCAAAATGAATCATGCTATACTTAAACTCGGCAAAGGATTAGCTACCCTATGCCGAAGCCGTCCAGCCTGACAACGACCAAGCCTAAAGGCTGTCAAGAAGATTAGGCGGGCGGCTTTATTGTTTGTTAAATTGAGTAGTATCAAAGAACCTAGATTCTGAATAAGTAAGGGTAATCTATGCGAAACGCCGTAGGACTTGATATATCAAAGACGACTTTTGACGCAACCGCCATCATTGGCGGCATCGAAAATTCTGCCAAGTTTGATAACGACAGCAAAGGCTTTGAGCAGTTCAAACACTGGTTGACAGAATTAGGCTGTACTGACGCGCATATCTGCATGGAAGCCACGGGCAACTACTACGAAGGCATCGCCGACTACATAGGCAGCCTGTACAAAGTATCAGTCGTCAACCCGCTGAAAATCAGCAAATACGCCGAAAGCAGGTTTACCCGAACCAAAACAGACAAACAAGACGCAAAACTGATAGCCGAATACTGTCAGACGGCCAAAGCCCAAGACCTCGTGATCCGAAAACCAGTCATAAACGACGGCTACAAACTCAAACGTCTCTCCGCTCTCTATGCCCAACTGACCGCAGACAGCACCGCCAAAAAAACAGACTCGAAGCCGCAAAAGACACCTTTGTCGTCAAAATCTGCGAAAGCAACATCAAGCATTTGCAGCGGCAAATAAAGGCAGTCAAAAAAGAACTGGAGAAACTCACGAAGCAACCCGCATTGAAAGAACAGACCGACAGACTGGCCACCATACCCGCCATCGGCAGGCTGACCGCCGTCATGCTGCTGAACTACCTTTCAGGCGCGGATTTCCAAACATCAAACAAGTTTGCAGCGTTCGCAGGATTAACGCCTCAAATCAAAGATTCCGGCACATCGGTAAGAGGCAAACCGAGTCTGACTAAGTACGGCAATCGAAGACTACGCGCCATGCTCTTCATGCCCGCCATGGTCGCCTATCGGATAAAGGCATTCCCAGACTTCATTTCACGCCTTGAAGCCAAGAACAAACCCAAAAAGGTAATTATTGCCGCCATCATGCGTAAACTTGCCGTCATCGCCTATCACGTCCACAAAAAAGGCGAAGACTACGACCCGAACCGCTATAAAGCGGCGTGATTGAACCAAAAAAATCACGGCATTTCAAATGAAACGCCGTGACATCGTTGTGTGCAAATATCACTCAATTTAAATATTATGCAAATCAACGGTTTGTAAATTAAATGTAAAGATGATATTGTCAAGTAAAGTAGTATCTTCTTGTATCGTGCCTGCATTTTATGTTCGGCAAAATGAAACGCTCTATATTTTGCCGGCTTATCCAATCATCAGGTTTTCGGCAGGGTAACGCCGGTTTGTCCCATGTATTTGCCGTTGCGGTCTTTGTAGGAAGTTTCGCAGATTTCGTCGCTCTCGAAGAAGAGGACTTGCGCCACGCCTTCGCCGGCATAGATTTTGGCGGGCAGGGGGGTGGTGTTGGAAAACTCGAGGGTCACGTAGCCTTCCCATTCCGGCTCGAACGGGGTGACGTTGACGATGATGCCGCAGCGGGCGTAGGTGGATTTGCCCAAGCAGACGGTCAGGACGTTGCGCGGGATGCGGAAGTATTCGACCGTACGCGCCAGCGCGAAGGAATTGGGGGGGATGATGCAGCAGTCGTCTTCGACGGTGACGAAGTTTTTCGGGTCGAAGTTTTTGGGATCGACGATGGTGCTGTTGATGTTGGTGAAGATTTTGAATTCGTTGGCGCAGCGGATGTCGTAGCCGTAGCTGGACGTGCCGTAGGAGATGATGCGCTGTCCGTTGGCTTCTTTGATTTGGTTCGGCTCGAAGGGGTCGATCATGCCGAACTCTTCGCTCATGCGGCGTATCCATTTGTCGGACTTGATGCTCATAATGTTTTCCTTGTTTCTTGCGGTTTTCAGACGACGTCTGCGGAGAGGTCGTCTGAAAATGCGGGACGGGGTTATTTGGTTTTGGGCAGTTTCACTTCTTTAATCATGCCGTTTTCGCATTTCATGATGAAGACGGTTTCGCCGTTTTGCGAGGCGGTGAATTTGCCGTGCGCGAGGCCTTTTTTGAACGTGCCCGACAGTACCATGTTGCGGAACTTGGTGCTGTTGGAATTGAACGGTTCGATGAAGGTTTCGCGGTTGGCGGAGACGGTGTAAACGCCTTGTCCGTCGAATTTGCCGTTTTTAAACGCGCCGGTGTAGCTGCGTCCGTCTTGGCAGCGCCATGTGCCTTTGCCGGCGGGTTTGCCGTCTTTGCCGACATCGCCGTCGTAGGTGCAGCCCGGTTCCTGATAGGAAGTCAGGACGGCGGCAGAGGCGGGGAGGGCAAGCATAATGGCAAGCGGCAGGAATGCGAAGTGTTTAAACATAAAGGTTGTCCATCGGATGTAGGTTTCAGACGACCTTTTATCGTGTAAAGGTCGTCTGAAAAATTAGTCTTGCCAGCCGCCCAAATAGGAAACCAGCTCTTCCAACATGGTGCTGACGGATTCCGCCATCAGGATTTGCGAGGCGAAGGCAAGGCTGGCGGCATCGTCGCCGTTGCTCTCAGCTTCTTCCTGCAATACGTCGAGGTATTGGATGCGCTTGAGCGTGAAGTCTTGCGTGAGGATGAAGGCGATTTGCTCGCGCCACACCAAGCCCAGTTGGGTCACGGTTTTGCCGTTTTTGACGTGTTGGACCACTTCATCGGCGGTTAAATCTTGTTTGGATACTTTGACGACGGGAACAACATCGCCTACGCCTTTGAGTTCGCAATCGCTGTCCAATTCAAAACCGCCTTCGCAACGCCCTTGCAACAGCCACTCGGTCATCAGGGAAGAGGGCGATTGCTTGGTATTCGGCAGCGAGGCTTCCAAACCGCCCAAGGCTTCGCGCAGCTTGGTCAGGATGTTTTCCGCTTTGGCGGAAGCTGCGTTATTGACAAGCAGATAGCCGTGGCGGGTGTTGAACACCGCTTCAGTACGGCTGCTGCGGGTAAACGCGCGGGGCAGCAGGTCGTCTGTAATTTGTTCTTTAAGCTCTTGTTTTTCCTTGCGGCCGACATTGCGGGCTTCATTGTTTTGGATTTCCGCCACCTTCTCTTCCAAAATATCGCGGATGACGCCGGCGGGCAGGACTTTTTCTTCTTTTTTCAGAGCGACGCGCAAAGTAAAGTCAGCAGGGAAAACGAGTTCGGGAGAGAACGAAACCGGTGCGGCAAAGCCTTCGCTGGACCAGTCCAAACCTTGGCAGCGGGTAAATTCAGCCTCCGCAAGTTTGTCGGCAAGTACGTCCGCTTCGGGCAGCTTTTCTTTGTTGAGCGGATAAAAACTGATCTGCTTGAACCACATGGTTTGTTTTCCTTTTCATTAAAAGCGGCATTATACAGGCAAAGCCGATACAAAGATAAGGAGCAGAAGGGTCGTCTGAAACGAGTTTGACCATAAAAAACGCCTGACCCGTTGACAGCGTTTTAACGCTTATGTATAGTTCGCAACTCGGTTACGCGCCCATCGTCTAGAGGCCTAGGACACTGCCCTTTCACGGCGGCAACCGGGGTTCGAATCCCCGTGGGCGTGCCAGATTTTCAATAAACCCTTACTGGAGAACAGTAAGGGTTTATTTTTTGCTTTTGCGAATGGATGAGATTGGATGTTGGCTTTTTTCATACAGCCATTTTAGCGGGGCATTATTCTTAATATTTAGATAAATCGCCGGATTTTATCTTCCGTAATTTCATCAGCAATATCATATTGTTCACGAGTGAATAAACTATATAAAAAATTCAAACTCTTTAAAATTTTTTAGAAATCTTCTTTATCTTTCTAACCAAATCATATGATTTGACTGGGACTTGGAATATCTTAATACCTAATGACCCGTTTATACCTAATGACCCGTTTTTCTTCAAACATATTGAAACTTTTGCAATAACATGAGTTATTAAAATTTTATGCTCAATATAATTTTTAAAATGGAAAACCTCCCTAATTCCTTCTACTTTTTCTCAATATCAGAAAGATTTTAGTCAATTGAAATTTTTTAACACATTTTCATGCGTCAAATTCGCAGGTCGTCTGAAAACACTGATGTGTGTATTTTCAGACAACCTTTTTCATTCCATTTACAGCCATTGCACCAAGGATTCGGTATCCAAGTCCCATTGCCAGATGCCGTTCTCCGTGCCGTCCAATCCGCGCAGGAAGAGGTATCGGATGGCGATTTTGGGTAACGGCTTGCTGCGCAGTTTGAAATAGCGGGCTACGGCGATGGCGTAGATGAGCGCTTGCAGGTAGTAATGGTGGTCTGCTACGGCTTCGTTCATGGCTTGTTGCGTATAGGCTTCGGCGTTGTCGCCCAGATGGTTGGATTTGTAGTCGATGATGCATACGAGGTCGTCTGAATCTTGGCAGACCATGTCGATGAAGCCGTTGAGAAAACCTTGTACGTCTTGGAAATCCAATCTTTCTGCGGCTTCGATACATTCCGGTGGCAGTGAGCTGTTTTCGCGGGCAAACCAGCGGCGCAGGTCATGGAGTTTGAAGTCTTCGGTGTAGAGGGTGAACCCCATTTCAGGAAGGCGGCGCTCGGGTGGGATTTCAGACAGGCTTTGTGCAGCAAGGCGCGTTTTGCGGCAGGTGTCGAGCATTTGTTTGACGGCATCTGTCCAGAGTAGGTCGAAGCCGTAGCGGGTCAAGGTTTCGGCTATCAGGCTGCTTTGGCTTTCGGCGCTTTGGGCAAAGTCGAATTTTTCCAACATTTCATGCAGGCAGACGCCGGCATTGGCGCCGCGCGGGAAATGGTGGATGTCGGCATTTAGGAGGTCGTCTGAAACGGGGAGGGTGTTTTCAGACGACCTTTCTGTTTCGGCGGCGGTTTCTGCGGGGTCGAGTGCAGGTTGTAATTCTTCGCGTTCGTCATCCCGGGTTTTGACTTGGCGGCTGAGGCCGGTAAAGCTGGTATGCCGGATGAACTGAAATCCGCGGGCAGGGATAACGGCGGCTTGATAGAGGTCGTCTGAAAGATGGCGGTTTTGCGCGGCAGAGGGTTGCGGCGCGTCTTCGGAAAAGCTGAAGTCGGTATGTTCGGGGGGATTGTTGAGGAAACGCAGCCAGTTGTTTTTCAGCATTTGCAGCTCGCCTAGGGCTTTGTTTGCTTTGCGTTCCTGGTCATAGGCCCGGCGGGTATCCGCCCGATTGCTGTCGGCGCTGCCTTCAAGCAGGTAGGCAAAAGGGGAATCGGCGGTATCGCCGCAATGGGCGGCATAAAGGACGAGCTGCTCTTCGGCACGGGTCAGCGCGACGTAAAGCAGGCGCAGGCGTTCCGCCATTTCTTCGTCGGCAAGGTGGATGCGGTCTTCTTCGTCGAGTTGCGATTTGGCAAGCAGTTCCGTGGTGTGGTCGGCGGTGTGGAGGATTTGCCAATCGGCGGGCTTCATGTCTTTCGCGTCCCAAACGAAAGGGCAATAGACCAAAGGATATTGCAAACCTTTGGAGGCATGCATGGTAACGATTTTGACCAGTGCTTCATCGCTTTCAAGCCGTAACAGTCCTGATTCTCCGACAGATCGGTCTTGCGCCAGGCTGATTTGGTTGTTGAGCCATTGATGTAGGGCGGCGGGGCTGAGGCTTTGTCCTTCTTCTTCGGAGAGGCACTCTAAAAGCTGATGGAAATTGGTGAGGCCGCGCTCGTCGCCGCGTGCAAGCAGACCGGTTTCGATGCCGTGCAACGAGGAGAAGTGTTGCAGCGCGGCATAAATCCCGCTTTTCCGCCAAATGGCAACGGATTCAGCGGCAGTGTTTATCCAGTTTAATAATTCAGCTTCGTTGCGGTTGAGTTGATACAAGGCTTGCGCGTCGTAGCCGAACAATGTGCCGGATAAGACGAAGCGCAGCGAGCCGATTTGTCCGGGATTGAGCCAATAATCCAACAGCGCGGCAAGGGCGAGGGCTTCCGGCGTGGTGAAAACCGATTCCCTTGAGAGTAGAACGCTTTGTATGCCGCGCGTTTTCAGCGCTTTTGCTATCATCACGCCTTCGTTAAACGTCCTGACCAAGACGGCAATATCGCCTGAAACGACCGGTCTGTTTTTGAATTTCAGACGACCTTCGGCAGCTTCGTTGAGCGTGTGGGCGATTTCGTCGGCGCAATATTCGGAGGCACGGCGGCGCAAGATGTCTTTGTTGAGCACTTCGTCGTCTTTGCCGTTGAGCCAGCGTATCTGTATGGCGGTGCGGGGCGGCGAAAGCCGGCTTTCGGAACGTGCGGCGCCGACTTCGGTATAGTCTATGCCGTCCAAGACGAAAGGACGGTTTTTGCAGCGGAACAATGCGCCTATGCCGTTAATCAGCTTGGCATGGCTGCGGTAATTGGTCGCCAGCGTGTAGCTGTGTTGCGCGTCGGCTGCGGCTTGCAGATAGGCGTAAATGTCGGCGCCGCGAAAGCTGTAAATGGCTTGTTTCGGGTCTCCGACTAAGAATAAAGGCTTGTTTTGGCTGATGAAGATTTTTCGGAAGATTTCGTATTGCAGCGGATCGGTGTCTTGAAATTCGTCAATCAAAGCGATGCGCCAGTTTTGCGCCACCGCCTGAGCCAGTGAATCGGCCTGCGGGTTGTCGGTCAATGCGTCGTAAACGTCAAGCAGCAAATCGTCGAAACCGCGTTCGCGTTTGGATTTTTTCTGCTCGCTCAGACTGGCATTAAGATGGTCGAGCAGGTCGAGGTGGAGCAGGGTAAGCGTCTCTTCTTCGGCTTGCACGATGGCAGCTGAATCTGCGCCGAGATTCGCCAATATCTGCAAATCGGCAAAGGCGGCAGCATCGGGAGTATTGCCTTTTTTGACTTTGGACTCTAAGGCTTCTACGGCAAACATGGGCAGCTTTTCTGCCGTCGTTTTGCTAAAAGAAGGAAGGGCATCGGATTGGGCGGCGGATTGGAGTTCGAGAAAGACGGTTTTGAATGTTTTTTCTTGATAGGATTGCCCATTTAATATCGGACGGATGCGCCAGAATGTTTCTTCCAAAGCGTCCAGTTTGGAACGCACTTTTTCCCATGTTTTCCGAAAGTTTTCCTGTGCGGCGATTAAGTCTGCTTCGGGTCGTCTGAAAACCAAATACGGACGGCTGACGAACTTTTGTATTGCCGCCAGCATGGTTTGCGGCGTTTGGCGGCGTTGGAATACCAGCTTCGCCAAAACGGGATGATTGACGATGCGGTCGCGCCAAAAATCTTGAGCGGGAATCAGCAGGCGGTCGCGGTTGTCTTCGGTCAACTCGACATCCATAGGCGCGCGGCACAAAAACGCATAATCGCGCAAAATGCGTTGGCAGAAGCCGTGAATGGTATAAATCGCGGCGTTGTCGAATTGTCCGATGGCGGCCTTGAGGCGGACAATCAGCCGAGCCCGACTTTCTTGAGCCAATGCCTGTTTGAGCAAACCGGTCAGAAACACATCGCCCGGATGATTGTCTCGGCAGTATGCTTCAAGGTCGTCTGAAAGATTGTCCGTATCCTCCACGCTCTCCAAAGCCTGCAATACTTCGTCCAAACGTGCGCGCAAACGGGTTTTCAATTCCGCCGTTGCCGCCTTGGTAAAAGTAACGGTCAAAATGCTTTCGACCGGCATCTGCTCAAGCACAACCAAGCGTGTGAACAAAGCCGCAATGCCGTAGGTTTTGCCCGTGCCGGCGGAGGCTTCAATCAGATTGGTACCTGCTATGGGGATGCTTAGGGGATCGAAGGCTGGAATGGGGATGTTGGCGGGCATGATAAGGAGAGGATGAGTTAAGGAATAACAGGATACGGAGATAATTTTGCTCTTGCGCTTCAGATTGGTTCCCAATCTTCACCGTTTAAAGTGGCTATATTTTTCGCTATTGCCGAAGCGTTGTTGGATTTGTTGTCGGGCTTCCCGAGACGGACGATATTGTTCTGTCTTACCATCAGGTAATTTTATTCTGTGTATGGGGATACCCAAATGCTTGGTATCGGAGCATAACATTAGAATTGAAAAAAAGGTCGTCTGAAGACAGGTATTTTCCCAAACAGAGAAATGATTTTCAGACGACCTTTTTAAGCGGAGGCTTTTTTATCTAAGTACGGTCGTTATTTGCCTATACCCGTGCCGCTTCCAATGCCTGCGCCAAGTCGGCAAGCAAATCGTCGATATGTTCGATGCCCACGCTCAGGCGTACCATATCGGGACTGACACCCGCTGCGGCAAGTTCGGCATCGTCAAGCTGGCGGTGGGTAGTGGTGGCGGGATGGGTGGCAAGCGATTTGGCATCGCCGATATTTACCAAGCGTAGGAAGAGTTGCAGTGCGTCGATGAATTTCGCACCGGCTTCGCGTCCGCCTTTAATGCCGAAACTCAGCAAACCGGAGGCTTTGCCGCCGTAGTCGCGGTCGATTAAGGTTTTGTACGGGCTGTCAGGCAAGGCAGGATAGTTTACCCATTCGACCTGCGGGTGTTTCTTTAAGAATTCGGCTACTTTCAAGGCGTTTTCACAATGATGCTCCATGCGCAGGGCGAGGGTTTCCAAACCTTGCAGCAGTAAAAACGCGCTGTGCGGCGATAGGGCGGCACCGGTATTGCGCAGCGGGACGACCCGGGCACGGGCGATGTATGCGGCCACACCAAAATGCTCGCAGTAGTTTACTCCGTGGTAGGACGGGTCCGGTTGGTTGAAGGTTCGGTCAAAACGCGGATTACCTGCCCATTGGAATTTGCCGCCGTCGATAATGGCACCGCCAATCGTTGTGCCGTGCCCGCCGATGTATTTAGTCAAGGATTGGATAACGATGTCGGCGCCGTGTTCGATGGGACGGAACAGCGTGGGCGTAGCTACAGTATTATCTACCATTAAAGGCAGCTCTTGAGCGTGCGCGGCTTGGGCAAATGCCTGAATATCGACGACATTGATGGCGGGATTGCCGATGGATTCGCAATACACCAGTTTGGTCCGGCTGTCCGTATTGGCGGCGATTTCTTCAGGTTTGGCAGGATCGATAAAGCGTACTTCTATGCCTTGGTGCGGCAGGCTGTGGGCAAAGAAATTATATGTGCCGCCGTAGAGGGTTTGGGTTGCGATGATGTTGTCGCCTGCTTCAACCAATGTTTGAACGGCATAGGTAATCGCCGCCATACCGCTGGCAACAGCCAATGCGGCAATGCCTCCTTCCAGAAGGGCGACACGCTCTTCTAAAACGGCAGTGGTCGGATTCATGATGCGGGTGTAGATATTGCCTGCTACATCAAGGTTAAACAGGTCTGCGCCATGCTGCGTGTTGTCGAAAGTGTAGGAAGTGGTTTGGTAAATCGGGACGGCAGCGGATTTGGTGGTCGCCTCGGATTGATAGCCTGCATGCAGGGCGATAGTTTCCCGTTTCATATGAATATCCTTGTAGTGAATTAAACATTAATAAATAGAGGCCGTCTGAAAAAACGTAGATTGTTTTTCAGACGGCCTGTTTCTTGCTTTATTGCGGTGTATTGTCTTCTGTCGTTACGTTTGACTCGGTAGTGTTTTCTTCATCTGAAGCTGACGCGTCTTCCGGCTCTTCCGCTACCCGCTCGAGGCTGACCAGTTGCTCGCCTTCGTCCAGATTAATCAGGCGCACGCCTGCTGCGGCGCGGCCGGTTTCGCGGATTTGTTCGACTTTGGTGCGGATGAGGACGCCGCCGCTGGTAATCAGCATCAGGTCGTCGGTTTCGCCGACCAACGTTGCGGCGACCAAATCGCCGTTGCGCTCGCCGGTGTTGATGGCGATATTGCCTTGTCCGCCTTTGTTTTTACGGCTGTAATCGGCAATCGGAGTGCGTTTGCCGTAGCCGTTGGCGGTGGCGGTCAGCACTTGCAAATCGCTTTGCGCGGCTTCGGGAGCGAAGGTAATCAGGCTGACGATTTTGCCGTCGGCAGGCAGGCGCATACCGCGTAAGCCGCCGCTGCCGCGACCAGACGGACGCACACCGTGTTTGCCGCTTGGCAGGGCATTTTCGTTGTCGACGGTTTCGTCTTCGAGGTCGTCTGAAATCTCGGTTTCGATGTCGGCATCTTCCGCTTCGTCGTTACCGGATTTTTCCCAGTATTCGTTGAAGCGGATGGCTTTACCCAAGTTGGAGAACAGCATGATGTCGTCCGAGCCGCTGGTTTGCGCGGCGCCGACGAGGTAGTCGCCTTCTTTGAGCGCGATGGCTTTGATGCCTTGGCTGCGGACGTTTTTAAAGGCTGAAAGCTGGACTTTTTTCACCATGCCTTGTGCGGTGGCGAAGAAGACGTATTGGTCTTCAGGAAATTCGCGCACAGCGAGGATGGCGCTGACTTTTTCGCCTTCTTCCAACTGGATGACGTTGTTAATCGGACGGCCGCGGCTGTTGCGACCGCCTTCGGGCAGTTTGTAAACCTTGATCCAGTGGCACTTGCCGAGGTTGGTGAAACACATCAAATAGTCATGCGTGTTCGCGACGAACAAGGTTTCGATGAAGTCTTCGTCTTTGGTGGCCGCAGCCTGCTTGCCGCGCCCGCCGCGACGCTGCGCCTGATAGTCGGTGGTCGGCTGGGTTTTGATATAGCCGCCGTGGGTCAGGGTAACGACCATTTCACGTTGCGGAATCAGGTCTTCATCGGCAATGTCGCCGCCGAACGGGTTGATTTCGCTGCGGCGTTCGTCGCCGAAATTGGTTTTGGTTTCTTCCAATTCTTCGCGGATGATTTGGGTGATGCGTTCCGGTTTCGCCAAAATGTCCAAAAAGTCGATGATTTTTGCCATGATGTTTTTATAATCGCCGACAATTTCTTCTTGGTCGAGGCCGGTCAGGTTGCGCAGGCTCATGCGCAGGATGGCGTCGGCTTGGATTTCGCTCAGATAATAGCCTTGTTCCTGCAAGCCGAGGTTGGCAGGCAGACCTTCGGGGCGCGCCATGCGCAGGTCGAGATCGGTACGGCTCAACATGTCTTCCACCAAGCCGCTGCGCCATGCGCGGGACAACAGTTTTTCTTTGGCTTCAGGCGCGTCGGCGGATTCTTTAATCAACCGAATCATCTCGTCGATATTGGACAGGGCGACGGCTTTACCTTCGGCGATATGGCCTTCATGACGCGCTTTTTTCAAGCGGAACAAGGTGCGGCGGGTAACGACTTCGCGACGGTGGCGCAGAAATTCCGCCAAAATCTGTTTCAGGTTCAACAGGCGCGGCTGACCGTCAACCAAAGCAACCATATTGATGCCGAAGCTGTCTTGAAGCTGGGTGAGTTTGTAGAGTTGGTTTAAAACGACTTCGGCGTTTTCGTTGCGTTTCAATTCGATAACGACGCGCATACCGGATTTGTCAGATTCGTCGCGCAGGTCGGATACGCCTTCCAACGTTTTTTCGCGCACCAGTTCGCCGATTTTTTCCACCAGCTTGGCTTTGTTCACCTGATACGGAATTTCGTCGATGATAATGGCTTCGCGTTCGCCGTTTTTGCCTATGGGTTCGATATGGGTTTTACCACGCATGACGACGCGGCCGCGGCCGGTTTTATAGCCTTCGCGCACGCCGCTCAAGCCGTAGATGGTTGCGCCGGTCGGGAAATCAGGGGCTTGCAGGATGTTGATTAATTCGTCGATTTCGGTTTCGGGTTCATCCAAAAGACGCAGACAGGCGTTGACGGTGTCGGTGAGGTTGTGCGGCGGAATGTTGGTCGCCATACCGACGGCGATACCGGACGAGCCGTTGACCAACAGCGCGGGGAAGCGGGTCGGTAACACCAGCGGTTCGTGCTCGCTGCCGTCGTAGTTCGGACCGAAATTGACGGTTTCTTCTTCGATGTCCGCCAGCATTTCGTGGGCGATTTTCGCCATGCGGATTTCGGTATAACGCATGGCCGCGGCGCCGTCGCCGTCAACCGAACCGAAGTTGCCCTGACCGTCGATTAAGACGTAACGCATCGAAAAATCCTGCGCCATGCGCACGATGGTGTCGTAAACCGCAGAATCGCCGTGCGGATGGTATTTACCGATGACGTCGCCGACGATACGCGCCGATTTTTTGTAGGCGGCATTCCAGTTGTTTTTCAGCTCGTGCATGGCGTAAAGCACGCGGCGGTGCACCGGCTTCAAACCGTCGCGCACATCGGGCAGCGCGCGGCCGACAATCACGCTCATGGCGTAATCGAGATAGCTTTTGCGCATTTCGTCTTCAAGGCTGACGGGCAGGGTTTCGAGTGCGAATTTATGGTCGTTGCGGATAGTTGCGTCGGTCATGGTTTTCTTTATTTCGTATGGCAAAAATTAGCTCGAATTTTAGCATAAAAACGGCTTGGAAAGGGCGTTTTGCGGGGCAATGCGGCAAATCCGGGCAACTTACAGAACGATGGTTGTAAAAATAGATAAAAGGTCGTCTGAAACTTTTCAGACGACCTTTTATCTTGAACCGAAGCTGATGCTTAAGCGCGTTTGCGGAATTCGCCGGTACGGGTATCGATTTCGACTTTGTCGCCGTTTTCGATGTAAGACATCACTTGGATTTCAGTACCGCCGACCAGACGCGCGGTTTTCATCACTTTGCCGGAAGTATCGCCTTTAACGGCAGGCTCGGTGTATTCAACTTCGCGTACGATGATGGTAGGCAGTTCGACAGAAATAGGGTTGCCTTCGTAAAAAGTTACTTCGCATTGGTCTTCCATGCCGTCAACGATGAATTTCAACGCGTCGCCGATGTTGTCGGCTTCGATTTCGTATTGGTTGAATTCTTCGTCCATGAAGACGTACATAGGGTCGGCAAAGTAGCTGTAAGTACAGTTTTTGCGGGACAGGATGACGACGTCGAATTTGTCGTCGGCTTTGTAAATGGTTTCGGAAGCGGCACCGGTCAGCAGGTTTTTCAGTTTCATGCTGACTTTGGCGGAAGAGCGGCCGCCTTTGATGTATTCGGTTTTTTGAACGACCATAGGATCGTTGCCGACCATGAATACGTTGCCGGCGCGCAGTTCTTGTGCTGTTTTCATGTATTGTCCAATCAAATCGGTTGTAAATAAACGCGCTATTTTAGCGTATTTTTTTAAGCTTTGAAATAAAGGCGGCGAGTTTTTCGGGGGCGGAAGGCTGCTCGAAAAGATGACGGCTCCAGTCCTCCGTACCTTGCCGCCAGTCGTTTTGGTGTTGTTGCAGGATTTGCCAACATTCGAGGCGCTGCGTGGCGGATAATGCCTCTCCGCCGTTGAGGTCGTCTGAAAGGCGGCGGTGTGCCGAGGCGGTTTCGGGCGTGTAGAAGCCGTGTGCCTTATCCCAAAAGGCGTGGAGTTTGTCGAGATGGACATGCTCGTCTTGCGGGTAGATGTGCCAAAAGAAGGGTTTGCCGGCAAGCTGGGCGCGGACGAAACTGTCTTCGCCGCGTATCACGACGCAGTCGGCGAGGTGCAGCAGTTTGTCGAAATCCTGTTGCGGCACGAAAGGGATTTTGACGAGGCGGACTGAGGTCGTCTGAAAAACATCGCCGTCGTTTTGCAGGGCGTTTTGCGGAATGACGCCGCTTTGTTTGAGGCTGTCGATGATTTGCGTCCCAGCCAGCAGCAGGGTCATCGGGCTGCCTGCCTGTTGCCACATGTCCAGCCATTTTGCCCAAACATCGCTCCGGTAGCCGAAAAGCAGCCATTCGGGGGCATTTTTTTCTGGAAGCATCAGCCGCTCTCGCAAGGCTTCGCTATCAAAACGGACGGCATCACGGTAATCGCGTTCGCGTATCAGCCCGCCGCTTTTTTCGCTGAAACCCATAAACCAAAAATATTTTTGAACACCCTCCTGCGGCGAAGGCATCAGATGCAGCCTTTCATTGCTTTCCTCCGCGCTCAAATACTCCCAATTCAGCCAAAGCGGCTTGTGTTGGCGGATGATGTGCAACACATTTTCAGGCAGATCACAGGCGAAAGTTTCGATGACAATATCGGGAACAGGCGCATTATTAATATCCGCCACTTCAGCATGCCAAGTGCGGACATAAATATCCTGATGAACGCAGGGAACGTCGGGCAAATCGGGACAAAGCGCACGCAAAGCAGACACATCGTCCGTCCACAAATGCACCTGCCAACCAAGTTCACGGTGCAAAACACGGGCAAGCCGCAGGGAAACGCCGATGTCGCCGAAATTGTCGATGACGTTGCAAAAAATCCAACAAACAGGAAAAGCGTGTGTATTCATAAAAGACTCGAGGTCGTCTGAAATCGGTTTCAGACGACCTTTTCAAAACTAAAACGCGCCGAAATAGTGGAACAAATACACAATCAGCAAAACGATTGGAATAAACAGCAGCATGGTTTGACGTTTCAAATCAAACTCTTGCTTAATATGATGCTTGATGGTGTCGAAAAGGACGAATTTGAACAGAAACGTCGCTTCGCAGGCAAGGATGATGCCGTTGATTAAGTGTTGCGCCGCGTCTTCAGGCGGATTGACGGCGAAAACAGCAAGCGTCGCCAAGGGTATCAGGCAGACGGCAAGCCAATGGATGATGAGCGGTTTGGACATGGTGTGTAATCAGTTCAAAATAATTGGAAGAGGGCGGTTATTTATGTCTGATTTCCCAACACTGATGGATTTTCTTGTTGCGGAAATCGTCGGGAACGGATTGTTTGGAAATGTCTTTGACGGCGTATTGTTCCGATACCGAATCGTCCAAGACGAAGCTGCGCAAGTTGTTGGAAAAGTACAAAATGCCGTCTGAAGCGAGCAGGTTCATCGCGCCGTCAATCAACTTTTTGTGGTCGCGCTGGATGTCGAGGATGCCGGGCATCTTTTTGCTGTTGGAGAAGCTGGGCGGATCCATGACGATGAGGTCGAACTGTTTGCCTTCGGCGGCGGCGTTTTGCAGGTATTGGAACACGTCGGCGCGGACGATTTTGTGTTGTTCGGGGCTGATGCCGTTGAGTTCGAAATTGCGTTTCGCCCAATCGAGATAAGTATTGGACAAATCGACGGTTTCGCTGGACGCTGCGCCGCCGGTGGCGGCATAGACGGTGAAGCTGCCGGTGTAGGAAAACAGGTTGAGGAAGCGTTTGCCCGCTGAGGTTTCGCCGACTTTTTTGCGCGTGTTGCGGTGGTCGAGAAAGAGGCCGGTGTCGAGGTATTTGTCGAGGTTGACCCAAAACTTGCGGCCGTTTTCGGTGATGACGAAATCGTCGCCGGTTTTGCCGGTTTTCTCGTATTGCTGCAAGCCTTTTTGGCGTTCGCGGCGTTTGAGGTGGATTTGTTCGAGCGCAAAACCGGTAACGAAGGCGACGGCTTCCAATACTTCGGCAAGCCACGTTTCGTATTCTTCGAGCTGCATCAGCCAGCCGGTATCGTATTCCTGAAGGTGGATTTGGTCGCCGTAAACATCAACGGCAAAGGGGAATTGGGGGATGTCGCGGTCGTAAATGCGCCAGGCTTCGATGCCGTTGCGTTTCGCCCATTTCATGAGGTGTTTGATGTTTTTGCCCATGCGGTTGGCGAAGGGTGTGATGTCGGTCATGGTTTCAGACGGCCTGAATGAGGATTGGGAAGGGTTTGAATTTTAACGCACTTGATGCCTTTTTGCTTGACCGTTATCCATAAAATCTATATTATCCGCCGTTCGCCTTTTTATACGAAGCCATCGTCTTCCAACCTAAACCGCCGTTTCGGGCGCGTTTCTTTTATTGCTTGCATATTTGCCAAGCCTTTCTGTGCAGGTTGTCGTCGATGTTAACCACAAGCAAGATGCTTGCGACAACCCTGTAACTTCACATTTCCCGTTTCGTTACTTTCCTTTGCTTCAGGTCGTCTGAAAACCGTTCAGACGTGCGCGTTGTTGTCTCTTTAGGATAGCCATGTCTATTAAATTTGCCGATTTGAACCTTGATAAAAACATTTTGTCCGCCGTGCGCAGCGAGGGTTACGAAAGCCCGACGCCGATTCAGGCGCAAGCCATTCCGTTTGCTTTGGAAGGCCGCGACATCATGGCTTCGGCGCAAACCGGCTCCGGCAAAACCGCCGCCTTCCTGCTGCCGACGTTGCAGCGACTGACCAAACGCAGCGAGAAATCGGGCAAAGGCCCGCGTGCGTTGGTGTTGACGCCGACCCGTGAATTGGCGGCGCAAGTCGAGAAAAACGCGCTGGCGTACGCCAAAAATATGCGTTGGTTCCGCACCGTCAGCATCGTCGGCGGCGCATCGTTCGGCTACCAAACCCGCGCCCTGAGCAAACCGGTCGACCTGATTGTCGCCACGCCGGGCCGTCTGATGGACTTGATGCAAAGCGGCAAAGTCGATTTCGCCCGCTTGGAAGTGCTGATTTTGGACGAAGCCGACCGTATGTTGGACATGGGTTTTATCGACGACATCGAAACCATCGTCGAAGCCACCCCGACCGACCGTCAGACTTTATTGTTCTCCGCCACTTGGGACGGCGCGGTCGGTAAGCTGGCGCGCAAACTGACGAAAAACCCTGAAATCATCGAAGTCGAGCGCGTGGACGACCAAGGCAAAATCGAAGAGCAGCTGCTGTACTGCGACGATATGCGCCACAAAAACCGCCTGCTCGACCACATCCTGCGCGACACCAATATCGACCAATGCGTGATTTTCACGTCCACCAAAGCCATGACCGAAGTCATCGCCGACGATTTGTACGAAAAAGGTTTCGCCGCCAACTGCCTGCACGGCGACATGCCGCAAGGCTGGCGCAACCGCACGCTGATGGATTTGCGCAAAGGCCGCTGCAAAATTTTGGTTGCCACCGACGTCGCCGCACGCGGTATCGACGTGCCGACCATTACCCACGTCATCAACTACGACCTGCCGAAACAGGCGGAAGACTACGTCCACCGCATCGGCCGCACCGGACGGGCAGGGCGCACGGGCATTGCGATTACCTTCGCCGAAGTGAACGAATACGTCAAAGTGCACAAAATCGAAAAATACATCGGCCGTAAATTGCCCGAGCTGACCGTCGAAGGCATGGAACCGACCCGCAAGCGCAAATCCGCAGGCGGCAAGCCGAAAGGCAAAGGCGGCTGGGGCGATCGTAAATCCGGCGGCTGGCGCGGCGATAAGAAACCGGGTAAAGAAGGCTTCGGCGGCAAATCGCGCGGCGAAGGTTTCAAAAAAGAAGGATTTAAGAAAGGCGGCGAAGGCTTCAAAGGCAAACGTAAAGCCAACGATTCTTTCGGCTCGAAACCAAGCCGTCTAGCGAAAAGAGGCTGATGCTAAAGCCAAATCAATAGCGGGTATAGTGGATTAAATTTAAATCAGGACAAGGCGAGGCAACGCCGTACTGGTTTAAAGTTAATCCACTATATGAAGAAACTTTGATACCGCGTTGCCTAACAAAAAGGTCGTCTGAAAATCGATTTCAGACGACCTTTTTATTATGATGAGACGAAGGAGAGTTTGAGACAGATGGGTTCAATACGCCATAAATTTATACCGGCTCATGCGCCCATTGAGGAAGCGTGGTTTTCTGTTTGCAAAATGCAAATAACCGCTGTCCGCTGAATTTCTCAAACATCAGCTCCACACCGCTTTGCAAGCGCAAAATCAGTGCGGAAGGTGTATCTATTTTGATAAAGTCGATGCGGTGCTGTACCAGTTTTGCAATAGTCGAATACAAATCAAGCTTGTCTGCATGATTGAAGAACCAGGGATTAAGACTTAACCAGCGTCCTCCGTTTAATGGCTCTCCGGGTTGGAAATCAGCACGGATTTGAGTAAGGCGGTCGTCTGAAAAATGCAGTTCAATATTGCCATAAAGCCAGATATTCCATCCCTTTTTCACTAAAAGCCCTTTAGGAACGCATTCGGGAGCGGGGAACATTTGTAAAATCATTTCTGCAGTTTGTCCGATTTCCAGATAATCAAATCGGCCTGTGGTCAGAAAGTCAAACATATCGACAGAAATCGGAAAGTGGTAACGCATGGCAAGCTTCAGACGAGGTAGGAAGAATGGCGTTATATTAGTTCAAAAGTCAAATGCAATCAATTCTTATTTCTATTTTTAGTTGATTTCACTATTTGAGGACATTTCATTTTTTGTACAATTTAAAATTAAGATACTCTCATTAATACCGTCATTTCCGCATAGGTAGGAATATGAAAGTTTGAAGTAGCAGCAAACTCTGAATATTTTTATAAAACCAAGTTGTTTTCGCGGGGAAAGTCCAAGCTACAGATAAAAGAAGGTCGTCTGAAATTTTTCAGACGACCTTTTATTCCCATCAGGGCAATTAACGGCTGCGTTCGATAAAACGGTAATAGGTTTCGCCGTCTTGGACGTAACCCAATTCCACA
Organism: Neisseria sp. DTU_2020_1000833_1_SI_GRL_NUU_006; assembly: GCA_032388755.1. Taxonomy (NCBI): domain Bacteria; kingdom Pseudomonadati; phylum Pseudomonadota; class Betaproteobacteria; order Neisseriales; family Neisseriaceae; genus Neisseria; species Neisseria sp. DTU_2020_1000833_1_SI_GRL_NUU_006. Next base: position 893,920 of record CP135593.1, read on the forward strand.
CGGGCAATTTCAGAAATCGCTTCTTGACCGTTCGCCAAATCATCGACTTCCGCAGCAAGGAACTGGTTGCGCAAAGTGAGCGTCTGGTTTTTCTCCTCCTGCACGGAAAGTTGTTCCTGCAATTCTTCCGTATGCGCGATACTGCCTTTTCCAAACCAAAGGCTGTATTGGCAGTAAGCAAGCGCGATGGATAAAACAACAGTTACCCACTTCATACATCAATACCTTTTCTTATTTGCCCAGTTGATAGAATGCGGCTTTGCCGGGGTAGTAGGCAGCTTCTGCCAATTCTTCCTCGATGCGCAGCAGTTGGTTGTATTTCGCCATGCGGTCGGAGCGGCTCAATGAACCGGTTTTGATCTGCATACAGTTGGTAGCGACTGCCAAGTCGGCAATGGTGCTGTCTTCAGTTTCGCCCGAACGGTGGCTCATTACGCTGGCGTAACGGCTGCGTTTTGCCAAGTCAACCGCTTGCAAGGTTTCGCTCAAAGTACCGATTTGGTTGACTTTGACCAGCAATGCGTTTGCCACGCCTTTTTCGATTCCTTCGGCAAGGATTTTCGGATTGGTTACGAACAAGTCGTCGCCGACCAGTTGTACTTTGCTGCCGAGTTTTTCGGTGAGGAGTTTCCAGCCTTCCCAGTCGTTTTCATCCATACCGTCTTCGATGGAGATAATCGGGAATTCGTTAACCAAGCCTTCAAGGTATTCGGCAAATTCTGCGCTGGTGTAAGAACGGCCTTCGGCTTCCAAGTGGTATTTGCCGTCTTTGTAAAACTCGCTGGATGCGCAGTCCAAAGCAAACAAGACATCATCACCTGCTTTGTAACCAGCAGCTTCGGTTGCTTCAACCATCAGTTGCAGAGCTTCTTTGTGGCTGTTCAGGTTAGGGGCGAAACCGCCTTCATCGCCGACAGTAGTCGGGAAGCCTTTACCGTCGCACAGTTTTTTCAGCGCGTGGAAAATTTCAGCACCGCAGCGCAGGGCTTCGCGGAAGGATTTTGCGCCGACAGGCATAATCATAAATTCTTGAATGTTCAGGCTGTTATTGGCATGTTCGCCGCCGTTGATAACGTTCATCATCGGAACAGGCAAAGCCATAGGACCGGCGCCGCCCAAGTAACGGTACAGCGGCAGACCTGAATCTTCGGCAGCCGCGCGGGCAACAGCCATAGAAACTGCCAAAGTAGCATTCGCACCCAAATTGCCTTTGTTTTCAGTGCCGTCCAGCTCGATCATGATTTTGTCGATGTAGGACTGTTCGTTGGCATCGATACCGATCAGGGCTTGGGCAATTTGGTTGTTGACGTGTTCAACTGCTTTCAATACGCCTTTGCCCGAGTAGCGGGATTTGTCGCCGTCGCGAAGTTCCAAAGCCTCTTTTTGACCGGTAGACGCACCGCTCGGTACGGCGGCACGGCCCATTACGCCGGACTCCAGCAATACATCGCATTCTACGGTAGGGTTGCCGCGTGAATCCAAAATCTCGCGGGCAAAAATATCAACGATTGCGCTCATAAATATTCTCCAAATGAGGATGAAAAAAGAAAAGTAGCTTTGTTACATTTCAGACGACCTATGAGTGTCGCTGAAAGCACATCAACGGCGATTATACCGATGGTGGTATTGGAATTACGATGAAACCGACTTTAAGTTTGTTTCACGTCAACATCGGTTTTGCACAAAAAATAATATCTGCTCAAGCAGCCCCGCATTTTAACAGTTTTTGAGGTTTCAGGGCAGGGGAGCTTGCTGAGAATGCTTTGTTTTAGGCAGGAAGGTCGTCTGAAAAACGATTCGAATGAGCATTTAACCAACCGATAATATTCAATATCTTTTCGAATTTTGAGATAAATGAGGATTTTTTAAGGGCTTGGAGAGCAGCATTGTCTAATCTGTGATAGCCGCTGCTTTCAATAATGCGAACCATGTTTGAGTGACTATTTAAAGCCCTTACGCCGAGAATGGCTTGTCCTTTCTCTCCATTTTCTAGGAAATAAACAGGATATTTGGGAACAGGTATATGGGCAACTTTGTTGAAAAAGCAAAATCGGTATCAAAATTTCCGCGCATTTATTATCGTGTAAAAAAATAACAAAGGCCCTGCAAAATTTTGTAAGGTTGGCATTTAAATGCTATAATGCCGTGCATCTTGCACAAACTGAAAGACTGAGCATCATGCGTATCGTAGAAAAAGCCTATACTTTCGACGATGTTTTGTTGGTTCCTGCACATTCAACCGTGCTGCCACGAGACGTTAAACTTCAAACCAAGCTCACCCGCGAAATCACGCTCAACCTCCCCTTACTTTCCGCCGCAATGGACACCGTTACCGAAGCACGCCTCGCCATTTCCATGGCGCAAGAAGGCGGTATCGGCATTATCCATAAAAACATGACGCCTGAAATGCAGGCGCGTGCCGTTTCCAAAGTGAAACGCCACGAGAGCGGCGTAGTGAAAGACCCGGTAACGGTTGCCCCGACGACGCTCATCCGCGAAGTATTGGAAATGCGCGCGCAACGCAAACGCAAAATGTCCGGCCTGCCCGTCGTCGAAAACGGCAAAGTAGTAGGTATCGTTACCAACCGCGACCTGCGTTTTGAAAACCGCCTCGACCTGCCCGTTTCCGCCATCATGACCCCGCGCGAACGCTTGGTTACCGTCCCCGAAGGCACAAGCATCGACGAAGCGCGCGAACTGATGCACGAACATAAAGTCGAGCGCGTTTTGGTCTTGAACGAAAAAGACGAACTTAAAGGCTTGATTACCGTAAAAGATATTTTGAAAACCACCGAGTTTCCGAATGCCAACAAAGACTCCGAAGGCCGTTTGCGCGTAGGCGCGGCTGTCGGCACCGGCGGCGACACCGAAGAGCGCGTAAAAGCCTTGGTCGGAGCAGGAGTCGACGTCATCGTCGTCGATACTGCACACGGCCATAGCCAAGGCGTTATCGAGCGCGTGAAATGGGTGAAAGAAACCTATCCGCACATACAAGTCATCGGCGGCAATATCGCAACCGCCAAAGCCGCTTTGGATTTGGTCGCAGCAGGAGCAGACGCCGTCAAAGTCGGTATCGGACCGGGTTCGATTTGTACCACCCGTATCGTTGCGGGCGTAGGCGTGCCGCAACTGACCGCCATTCACAATGTTGCCGAAGCCCTCAAAGGCACCGGCGTTCCGCTGATTGCCGACGGCGGCATCCGCTTCTCCGGCGACATCGCCAAAGCTCTGGCAGCAGGCGCATACAGCGTCATGCTCGGCGGAATGTTTGCCGGTACGGAAGAAGCACCGGGCGAAATCGAACTCTACCAAGGTCGTTCGTACAAATCCTACCGCGGTATGGGTTCTCTGGGTGCAATGAGCCAAGGTTCTGCCGACCGCTACTTCCAAGATAAAACCGACAGCACCGACAAATATGTCCCCGAAGGCATTGAAGGCCGCGTTCCCTACAAAGGTCCGATTGTGAACATCATCCACCAACTGACCGGCGGCCTGCGTTCCAGCATGGGCTATTTGGGCTGCGCCAATATCGCAGAAATGCACGAAAAAGCGGAATTTGTAGAAATTACCTCCGCCGGTATGAGCGAATCCCACGTTCACGATGTTCAAATTACCAAAGAAGCGCCGAACTATCACCGCTAAGGTAAAGTGAAAAAAGGTCGTCTGAAAGTTTCAGACGACCTCTTTCTATTGTTTGAATAATGCCCTAAAAATCAGATTGCTTCACCGTTCTGCTTCGCCTCTAGAAGCTCCCAGCGTTCCAATTTTTCCAAGAGCAGTGTTTCGATTTCTTCGGCACGGTTTTGCAATGTGCCGGCTTTCTCATAATCTTTGAAGATTTCAGGATCGGAAAGCTGCACGTTGATTGCCGCCTGTTCGGTTTCCAAGGCGGCGATTTCGTCGGGCAGGGTGTCGAGTTCGCGCTGTTCTTTGTAGGAAAGTTTGATCGTGCGGTTGGCTTTGGGTTTGGCTTTTTCCGGTTCTGCGGTTGTTTTCGGCGCGGAGGCCGTCTGAATTTTCTCTTCGCGTGATTTTGCGTCGATATAGTCCTGATAGCCGCCGATGTATTCTTTCAGACGACCTTGCCCTTCGAAAACAATGCTTTGGGTAATCACATTGTCGAGGAACATACGGTCGTGCGAGACGAGGAATACCGTGCCTTGGTAATCGCGCAGCAAATCTTCAAGCAGCTCTTGGGTGTCGATGTCTAGGTCGTTGGTCGGTTCGTCCAAGACCAGGATATTGGCGGGACGGGTGAAGAGTTTTGCCAGCAGAAGGCGGTTGCGTTCGCCGCCGGAGAGCGATGAGACGGGGCTTTGCGCGCGGGCAGGGTGGAACAGGAAATCTTCCAGATAGCTCATGACGTGTTTTTTCTTGCCGCCGACTTCGACGTAATCATTGCCTTGTCCGAGCGTGTAAAACACAGTGTCGTTTTCGTTCAACGCGCTGCGGAACTGGTCGAAATAGGCGACTTCCTGCTTGCTGCCGATGCGGATTCTGCCGTAGGTCGGCTGCAATTCGCCCAGAATCAGCTTGAGAAAGGTGGTTTTGCCGATGCCGTTTGGGCCGATTAAGCCGATTTTGTCGCCACGCTGCAAGATGGCGGAGAATTTGTCCATAATGACTTTGTCGCCGTAGGCAAACGAGGCGTGTTCCAGCTCGGCGATGATTTTGCCGCTTTTCTCGCCGCTGTCGAGCTTGAAGTTGACTTGTCCTTGCACGTTGCGGCGTTCGGCACGCTGACGGCGCAGTTCTTCCAAACGGCGCACGCGGCCTTCGTTGCGGGTACGGCGCGCTTCGATGCCTTTGCGTATCCACGCTTCTTCCTGCGCGTGGAATTTGTCGAAGAGGCGGTTGTGTTCCGCTTCAACCGCCAATTCCTGCGCTTTTTTCTCGCTGTATTTGGAGAACGAGCCGGGATAGGAGCGCAGAATACCGCGGTCGAGTTCGACAATGCGCGTGGCAATGTTGTCCAGAAAACGGCGGTCGTGGGTAATCACGACCAAGCTGCCTTCAAACGCTTTGAGCAGGTTTTCCAGCCAGATAATCGCGTCGATGTCCAAATGGTTGGTCGGCTCATCCAGCAGCAATACGTCGGGCTTCTGCACCCAAGCCTGCGCCAGGGCGACGCGCTTTTTCTGCCCACCGGAGAGGTTGCCGATTTTTTCATTTTCCGGCAAACCGAGTTCGCCCAAAGTCTGCTTCACCGCCGCATCCAGCTTCCAACCGTCCTTCGCTTCGATTTCAAGCTGTAATTCGTTGAGTTCTTTCAATAAGGTTTCACTTGAACCATTTTCCAACTCATGGCTGACGCGGTGGTAACGGCGCAGCAGGTCGCGGATTTCGCCCAAGCCTTCGGCGACGGTGTCGAATACGGTGGCTTCTTTGTCGAAAAACGATTCCTGCGGCACATAAACGATTTTGAGGTTGTTTTGAACGATAATCTGCCCGTCATCGAGCTTCTGCACGCCGGCGAGGATTTTTAGAAACGAAGATTTACCCGCGCCGTTGCGGCCGATTAAGCCGATTTTTTCGCCGCTGTCGAGTTGGAAGGAAGTTTTGTCGAGCAAGGCGACATGGCCGACGGCAAAAGAAGCGTTTTCTACGGATAAGATGTTCATAAGGCAGATTGAGAAAGATGAAAGGGTATGGATTTTAAACGATTTTGAAGGTTTCTTTGAAATCAGGCAAAAAGGTCGTCTGAAAACGAAAATCCGTTTTCAGACGACCTTTTTTACATCAGGCTTCGGGCAGTTCCATGTCTAAAACGGTTTGCTCCTGCTTGGCGCGGAAATCGGCAAGTTTTTGCGCCAGCTTGAGATCTTCGTTGGCAAGCAGCGAGATAGCGAACAGGGCGGCGTTGGCGGCTCCTGCCTCGCCGATGGCAAAAGTGGCGACGGGAACGCCTTTGGGCATTTGCACGATGGAGAGCAGGGAGTCTTCGCCTCGCAGGTATTTGCTGGGTACGGGAACGCCCAATACGGGGACGGTGGTTTTGGCGGCAACCATGCCGGGCAGGTGTGCCGCGCCGCCTGCGCCCGCGATGATGGCTTTGATGCAGCGGTCGCGGGCGGTTTCGGCGTATTCGAACATTAAATCGGGGGTGCGGTGTGCGGACACGACGCAGGCTTCGTATTCGACGCCGAACTCTTTGAGAAACTGCGCTGCCTGCTGCATGACGGGCCAGTCGCTGTTGCTGCCCATGATGATGCCGATTTTGGCCATATTTGCTCCTATTGTATAAAACATTATTCAATGAATGATTTCAGACGACCTTCGAATAAGGGGGAGATCGTCTGAAAAGTTATCGTTGCTTGATACTGATAGCGGCGCGTTTGGCAGCTTCGCTATCGGGATAGCTCTGTATCAGCTTGCGCCATGTGTTGCGGGCGATGTCTTTCTGTTGCAGCTTGTATTGGCATTGTCCGATGCTGAAGAGCGCGTCGGGGGCTTGCGGGCTGTTGCGGAAGCGGTTGGCGTAGCGGCCGCCGATTTCGATGACGGATTCGCAGTGGCCCATGCGCTGCTGGCTTTGCAGCAACAGATACATATTGCGGCGCGCAATATCGCTGCCGTTACCGCCGTCGGCTTCCTTCAGAATGGCTGCCGCCGCCCGATAATTCCCGTTGCGGTAGTATTTGGACGCACGCTCGTAAAGACGGGTTTCGTTTAGGGTAAGCGAATCTGTTTCGGTCGGTACAGTACCGCCGTTCTCCAGATAATGTTTTTTGAGTTTCTGGTCGTCTAAGCGTTGCGACACGGTTTTCTTAGCAGGACGGGAGTGGATTTTGTTTTGCTGCTCGATTTGCTGCAAACGAAGGTTTACCGCCTCCATTTCCCGCTCAATGCGTGCAACCTGTACGCCCAAATGGTCGATTTGTGTCTGTTCGTCGAGCTTGGGATAGGGGATGGATACTTTCTGCGTGCTATCGGGAATATCCGGCAGCGAAAAAGTGTCGTCTGAAGTCGGGGATGAAACGGAAGTACAGGCGGCGGTAAAGGCAATGGGAAGCAGTCGGATAAGCAGGTTTGTTTTCATCGGTTTATTTTTTCATTAGAAGGGTCAATCCGTCGCCGACGGGTAGGGTAATGGGAACGATACGTTCATCTTCGGGCAGGCTGCGGTTGAATGTTTGCAGTATTTTCAGGCTGGGCGGGGAGTGTTCGTCGCTCTCATGCAAGACCCGGCCGTTCAGCAAAACATTGTCGATGGCGATAATGCCGCCCTTACGCACAAGCTTCAGGCAACGTTCGAAATATTGCGGGGTAGGGGGCTTATCCGCATCTATCAGGGCCAGGTCGTAACTTTCCGCTTCACCTTGCGCTATCAGGTCGTCCAAAGTCAAAAGGGCGGGTTGCAGGTGCAGTGAAATTTTGTGTTCCACTCCTGCCGCCCGCCAAGTTTCGCGCGCTATGTCGGTAAATGTTACGTTGATGTCGCAGGCGGTAACTTTGCCATGCTCGGGCAATGCAAGCGCGACGGCGGTGCTGCTGTATCCTGTAAACACGCCGATTTCCAAATATTTTTCGGCACGGATAAGCTGCGCCAACCAAGAAAGCAGGGCGGCTTGTTCGCGGGCGATGGCCATATTGCCCAATCGGTGGGAAAGTGTGCGCTCGCGCAATGCGGCAAGGACGGGATGCTCCGCCTGTCCGATGGTATTGAGGTAGTCCTGTAGTCCGGCAGGTGTGTTGGATGTGCGGACGGTCATTTCGGCACGATCAGTCTTGATAGTATGTATAGGGTTTTTTAGCAACTTTGGCAGCCTCAAACTCTGCCTGCTCTTGCGGATTTAATTCGACATCCCAAAGCAGGTGGCGGTTTTCGAGACGTTGCGTTTCCAGTTGCGGATTGTCTTCGATAAGTTTGTCGAGAAACTGGGTGGCTTCGGATTTGTAGTGGTACATTTTTGTACGCTCCGTGGGAATAGGGTCGTAAAAGACGGGTTTTGTTATGCGGTGATATTATAGCGGATAATCCTAATGCAAAGGTCGTCTGAAAACCTATTTTGTGTTTTCAAACGACCTTTTTTCAGACGACCTTAAAAGAAGTAATTCGCCAGCAGCAAACCGAATACCAAGCTAAACGCCATGCTCAAGAGGCCGGGAATCATAAAGCTGTGGTTGAAAATGAATCTGCCGATTTTGGTCGAACCCGTGCTGTCAAAATCAATCGCCGCGATAATCGGACCGTAGTTCGGGATGAAGAAATAGCCGTTTACCGCGACAAACGTGCCGATGATAATTGGGGCAGGAATGCCCAGCGAAATACCGATGGGGAACAGCGTTGCAACGGTCGCCCCTTGGCTGTTGACCAAGACGGACAAAACGAACAGGGCAAACGCAAAAGTCCACGGCGCAGTTTCGACCAAATGCGATACGGTTTCTTTGACTTCAGCCAGATGACCGTGCATCAGCGTGTCGCCCAGCCATGCCACGCCGAATACGGCGATAACGGCACGCATCCCCGCATGGAACACCGAGCCTTTGGTAATCGCGTTACCATCCGGTTTACACAGCAGGATAATTAGCGCGGCAGCAGAAAGCATGACGATTTCGATGGCGTGCGCCATGCCCATCAGTTTCGGGCCTTCTTCCGTTTGGAAGGTCGGGCGCAACTCCGGTACGGCGCCCATGACTACCACCAGCAATGCGGCGGCAAGGAAAATCCCGACTGAAAGTTTCGCCTCTTTGCTGACAGGCGCGTTGGAAACTTCAGTCGAATCTTTTTCGTTGGCTTCTATATATTCCGGGTCTCTCAGCAACGCCTGATAATGCGGGTCATCTTTCAATTCTTTACCGAGCTTGTTGACGAATATACAGGCAAGGCCGATACCTAAAATAGTTGAAGGAACAGTCACTTTCAGCACATCAGCCATCGTGATGTGTTGCGGCTCAAGGTAGGTAACGCAGGCAACGACCGCGGCCGCAATCGGGCTGGCAACAATGGCGAATTGCGACGCGATGACCGCCATCGTCAGCGGACGCGACGGGCGGATGCCGTTGCGGCGGCTGACTTCGGCAATAACGGGCAATACCGAATAGGCGACGTGTCCCGTGCCTGCCAATACGGTAAACAGATAAGTCACCATAGGGGCGATGAAAGTGATGTATTTCGGATTGCGGTGTAAAACGCGGGTGGCGATTTTAATCATGTAGTCCAAGCCGCCGCTTGCCTGCATCGACGCAGCAGCGGAAACGACCGCCATAATCATCAGCATCACATCAATCGGCGGACTGGTCGGCTCAAGATGGAAACCGAAGGCCAAAACCGCCAGCCCGATACCGCCGATCACGCCCAAGCCGATGCCGCCGACCTGCGCGCCGATTAAGATACACACCAGTACGATGGCGAACTGGATAAAAAACATTGTGGACATGAAAACTCCGTAATTTGAGGATATAAAGCAAATATCAGCTTCAGGCTGGTCAAACCAATACCGATGGAGCAAATATTCAATATTTTCAACAGACAAAAAAAAGGATGAAGTCATTTGCCCATAAAATACAAAAACTTCATCTTTTAATATGACGGGAATTATAAATCAGGCAGATAAGCTTAACAATATTTTACTGTAATAAAAATACATTTATTTTACTTGGCCGGCACTTTTCAGACGACGTTTACGGATATTATGCTGTATGATTCGCCAAGTTCTTCCATCATTACGTTAAACTCACTTTACCCTATAAAATGACAATATGAAATCCATCTCCATCTGGCTGGTAATATTAGCAGGCGCGCTTGGTCTGTTTTATTACCAGCAAAATCGCTATTTCTTTTCAGACGACCTTATCCACCCGCAAGCCGGTCAAGACCGTTCGTCCGTAGAATCTTTAAGCGGCTTGGGTTACCTTAATTTTTTGCGTGCCGCTGCCGGTTTGAATCCCCTGTCGAATTCCCCGGTATTGGAACGCTCAGCCCGAAGGCACGCCAAATATCTGCTGATCAATCCTGAAGACGGCCATGACGAAAAACATCGAAACAATCAGTTTTATACGGGATACAAGCCCTCCGACCGCGCCCGCAAGGCCGGCTATTATTTCGATGGGGTTCATGAAAACATCAGCACGGGCGAGTACCGCCATCAGGATGGATTTAAAAGCACGCTTGTCCTGCACGAGCAAACCGATGCCCTGATGACAGCCATTTACCACCGTTTTTCTTTGCTTGATCAAAATATTGACGAGGCGGGCGTAGCTGTTGAGCATGGCAACGGAAAAACCGCCGTCGTTTTCAATCAAGGCAACCGGGAATTCAATCATTGGTGTTCGTTAGGGCGATCCTATCCGGAAGCGGGCCGCCGTTTCTATAAAAATTCTTGTTTCAATGGCTCTATCGTTTACGCCGACGAAATTAAAAATCAAACAAAATCAGCGTATATCGCTTATCCGAAGGGAAATTTTGCCGCGCCGGATTTTTACGGCGAACATCCCGATCCCATGCCCGGTTATGAATTTACCGGAAATCCCGTCAGCATTGCATTTTCAGACGACGGGGGCGAAGCCAAGATGCTGTCGTTCAAACTTTATCAAGGCAAAAACGAAATCGACAAAACCAAAATTTTGGATAAATACACAGATCCAAACGGACAGTTGACCGACAAACAATTCGCGCTTTTCCCACTATCGCCGCTCGAATACGACACTGCCTACCGCGCCGTATTCGAATACAGTCAAAACGGTAAGAAACAGAAAGCAGAATGGACATTCAAAACCAAAAAGCCCGATTATCCCTATTTTGTCGTCAATGGCGGAGAAACGCTTGCCGTCAAACCGGATAACATTTATTTCATCCATTGGAAAAACCACTGGTGTCTTCGCGAATGCGAGAAAATCACATTCCGTCCGCGGGGTGATGCAAAGCTTGAGGTTTTGGAACGCAAACCCGGAGGCTTCCTCGTGCGCCTCAAAGGAAAAACCGGCACAGCCGTGCGCCTAATGCCGAATGAAGAAACAGAAAAAGCAGTTGTCCTGCTTATCGAGTAAGCCAGATAAAGCAAAAGCCAAAAGGTCGTCTGAAACAGGCGTTTCCGTTTCAGACGACCTTTTATCGAAATTAGCCTGCAAAACTGATAGAATGATCCGACTTCAAGTTCAGCAACCCTTGCGCAGCCATGAGCCGTCATCACAAAATCAATGCCAATACCCGCTATGCCTTCATTTCTATCGCTTTGATGGTTTCGGCGTTTTTAATATTTGCAGGACTGATGATGTTGCCTTTGGGCTTAAACGGACAGATGAGGATAAATCTGATACGCCTGTCCCTTTATTCAATTTTGCTGTTTGCTGCGGCCGGGGGCGTTTTTTCCATCAGAGTTGCGTGGCTGCGTAAAAAATCCGGAGTATGACTGTGAACGAAAACAACCTTATTCCGACGGAAATCCGTCTGTCGAAAGACCGAGCATTGCTGACGCTGCGTTACGATGCCGATGAAAAACCACTTTCCGCAGAGTTTTTGCGTGTTTATTCGCCCAGTGCGGAAGTGCGCGGACACGGCGTAGGGCAGGAGGTTTTACAAACCGGAAAGGCAAGCGTTACCGTTGCTGATTTGGAGCCGGTCGGCAATTACGCTTTGAAAATCACTTTTTCAGACGGCCACAACAGCGGCCTGTACGACTGGGCCTATCTGCACAAACTGGCACACGATCACGACGCGCTGTGGACGGACTACCTGCGCCGTATGGAGCTGGCTGGTGCGTCCCGTGTCCCTTCTCCTGACGATTTGAATGCCGAACCGAAATCCGGCCATGCCTGCGGCAGCGGAGGTTGCGGAGGAAGACATTGACAAAAGGTCGTCTGAAAAGATGGAACTGAAATTTTTAGGTACCGGAGCGGGCTACACACAACGTTACCTGTTACTCAACAGCCGCTCGTTTTAAGGTGGGATAGGCGAAAAATATATTTCCCGCGTCGAAAGCGATTGGCGATTTCTTCGACGTATTCAATATCTGAATTCATATTATTTTAATTTTAAATTTCAAAAGGCAGGCAACATGAGCAACCACAAAACCCATTTTGGTTTCAGTACCGTAGATGAGAACGAAAAAGCAGGCAAAGTAGCCGAAGTATTCCATTCGGTAGCGAAAAACTATGACATTATGAACGATGTGATGTCCGGCGGCCTGCACCGTGTTTGGAAGCATTTCACCATTAATACCGCACGCTTGAAAAAAGGAGACAAAGTATTGGATATTGCCGGCGGTACGGGCGATTTGTCTCGCGGCTGGGCCAAACGCGTGGGTAAAGAGGGCGAAGTTTGGCTGACCGATATCAATTCTTCGATGCTGACCGTCGGACGCGACCGACTGCTCAACGAAGGCCTGATTCTGCCCGTGTCGCTGGCTGATGCGGAAAAGCTGCCATTCCCCGATAACTATTTCAATCTGGTTTCCGTCGCCTTCGGCCTGCGCAACATGACGCACAAAGATGCCGCGCTGAAAGAGATGTACCGCGTGTTGAAACCGGGCGGCACGCTGCTGGTATTGGAGTTTTCCAAAGTCTACAAACCACTGGAAGGGGTGTACGACCTGTATTCCTTCAAGCTGCTACCGGTCATGGGCAAACTGATTGCGAAAGATGCCGACAGCTATCAATATCTCGCCGAATCCATCCGTATGCATCCCGATCAAGAAACTTTGAAACAGATGATGCTGGACGCGGGGTTCGACAGTGTGGATTATCATAATATGAGCGCAGGGATTGTGGCATTGCATAAAGGCGTGAAATTCTAGGGAATAAAATTCTAAGATATCCATCAAAAAAAGCTATCTGATAGTCAAGTTAGCCTTGGATTCGGATTTCAAGTGCAACATTCAGCCCCCTGTGTTGTAAATACAAGTAGTTGGAACAGATTCTTACGGTGTTTTTTTGTGGCGGTTAAGCTGTTTAACGATTTCAGTGATGATGCAGTAGTGGGGCAGATATTGTATTTTACAGGTATAGTTCGTCTTGGGTCAGTTGTGTGTGGCCAGCCCATGGCGATCTTCCTTGCAAGAAAGGCCGTATGCTGCCGCGTAACGGCCTTTTTACGTTATGGAGAGTTGCACTTCAAATCCTAATTGTCCGACGCTTGAAATTTTGAACGCGGTTTCAGGCGACCTTTTTTCGGTCGCATAAAATACTTCCTTTCCGCCTGCAAACGGAGTACATTTACCCCCATTGTTAACAATTTTACGGAACACACATCATGGAGAAATTTCCCAAATCGTCCAAGCTGGACCATGTTTGCTACGACATCCGCGGACCGGTACACAAAAAAGCCCTGCAACTCGAAGAAGAAGGCCATAAAATCCTCAAGCTCAATATCGGCAACCCCGCGCCGTTCGGCTTTGAAGCACCCGATGAAATCTTGGTGGACGTAATCCGCAACCTGCCGACCGCTCAGGGCTATTGCGATTCCAAAGGGCTGTATTCCGCCCGCAAAGCCATCGTTCATTACTATCAAACCAAAGGTCTGCGCGACATTTCGGTCAACGACGTTTACATCGGCAACGGCGTGTCCGAGCTGATTACCATGTCCATGCAGGCGCTTTTGAACGACGGCGATGAAATCCTGATTCCCTCGCCCGACTATCCGCTGTGGACGGCTGCCGCCACTTTGGCGGGCGGTACGGTGCGCCATTATTTGTGTGACGAAGAAAACGACTGGTTTCCCAACCTTGCCGATATGGAAGCCAAAATCACGCCCAAAACCAAAGCCATCGTCGTCATCAATCCCAACAATCCTACCGGTGCGGTGTACAGCAAAGAAATCCTGCTCGAAATCGCCGAGTTGGCGCGCAAACACGGTCTGATCATCTTCGCCGATGAAATCTACGACAAAATCCTCTACGACGGCGCGGTTCACCACCACATCGCCGCACTCGCCCCCGACCTGCTGACCATCACCTTCAACGGACTCTCCAAAGCCTACCGCGTTGCCGGATTCCGCCAAGGCTGGATGGTGCTCAACGGCCCGAAAGAACATGCCAAAGGCTATATCGAAGGCCTCGATATGCTCTCGTCCATGCGCCTGTGCGCCAACACACCCATGCAACACGCCATCCAAACCGCTTTGGGCGGCTATCAAAGCATCAACGAATTTATCCTGCCCGGCGGCCGTCTGCTGGAGCAGCGCAATAAAGCATGGGAACTTGTCAACCAAGTTCCCGGACTGTCCTGCGTCAAACCGATGGGCGCGATGTATATGTTCCCGAAAATCGACACCGAAATGTACGGCATCTATGACGACATGAAATTCATCTACGACCTGCTCGTACGCGAAAAAGTCTTGTTCGTCCAAGGAACAGGGTTCAACTGGATACGCCCCGACCACTTCCGCATCGTTACCCTGCCGTACACCTACCAAATCGAAGAAGCCATGGGCAAACTCGAACGTTTTTTGCAGACTTACCGACAATAATCGAATAAGGCAAAAGGTCGTCTGAAATAGGTTTCACATGGTACTCTTCTTTAACAGGCTGCTCTTTTCAGTTAAGGTTTTATTAAATAATATCTTTGTTAATTAAGCAAAATACCAACCTTTATCAACTATATAGAAGTTTGAAAATAATAAAATTTTTTAACTGATTGCAGTCGGAAGGCTAGCTCTGCCTATCAGGGATAAAAATCAAACGGCTTTGATGGTTTATCCCATCAAGGCGGTTTTGGCATCATGCGTATTTTCGGGATCTTTTTGATATTGAATTAAGCGCAAAACAAGACAGATTCGAGTGCGTCAAATGAAGCTGCTATCGCACTAACTCCTCAACGAATGTCCAATAAGTCCGGATTTCCACCCTCTGCTTTTACGCTCCAAATCCATCACATTTCATCAAACACAATTTCCAAATTCCAAATAAGGTTTATTAACATAAAGAGGTCGTCTGAAAATTTGCCACTCCATTTTTCAGACGACCTATTGTTAATAGAACCAAAAAACCTGTTATTGCCAGCAAGGTGCTCAATCCATCTTACCCGACGCGGTAAAACGCCAAGCTGCCCAACAGGTTGGGGAAATGTTTGACCTGTTTGTTGCCCGTCATGACCGCGCGCTCGAGGACGCGGATTTTATTTTTGGCGCACAATAGATCAAAGTCTTTGAGCGTACACCAATGGATATTCGGCGTGTCGTACCAATGGTAGGGCATGCGTTCGGAAACCGGCATATGCCCGCCGACGGCGATTTGGAAGCGGTTGCGCCAGTAGCCGAAATTCGGGAAGCTGACAATCGCCTGTTTCGCCACGCGCATGAGGCAGCGCAGGATTTTCTCAGTATTCTGCATGGCTTGGATGGTTTGGCTCAAGACGATAACGTCAAACGTCTGGTCGCCAAATTCTGCCAAACCCTGCTCCAAATCGGCTTGGATGACGTTTACGCCGCGCGACATGGCGGCGATGACGCTGTCGGTGTCGATTTCGATGCCGTAGCCACTGCATTTTTTGTGCTCCACCAAAGCCGCCAGCAATTCGCCGTCGCCGCAGCCCAAGTCCAAGACGCGGCTGCCTTCGGGAATCCAGTCGTAAATCAACTGCAAATCGTCGCGCAAATTCATGATCGGCAATCCTTGTCAACATTGTTCATATAAACCGCTACGGCGCGCATATAGGCCTCGTCTTCCATTAAAAAGGCATCATGGCCGTGGTTGGATTTGACTTCGATATACTGCACCGGCTTGTGCGCGGCAATCAGCGCTTTGACCAGCTCTTTGGAACGCGCGGGCGAGAAACGCCAGTCGGTGCTGAAGCTGGCGACAAAAAATTTCGCTTTCACATTTTGCAGGGCGCGGGTCAGGCTGTCGCCGAAATCCGCCGCTGGATCGAAATAGTCCAAAGCCTTGGTCATGAGCAGGTAAGTGTTGGCATCAAACCGCCCGACGAATTTGTCGCCCTGATAGCGCAGATAGGATTCCACCTCAAATTCAACGCCATAGCCGTATTGATAGCCGTTGGAACGCAAATCGCGTCCGAATTTTTTGCCCAAACCGTCTTCGGCAAGGTAAGTGATGTGCCCCATCATACGGGCAATCCGTAAGCCCCGTGCGGGAACGGTATTGTGGCTGCGGTAATGTCCTTCGTTGAAATCGGGGTCGGTCAAAATCGCCTGACGCGCTACATCATTAAACGCGATATTTTGCGTCGAGAGTTTCGGCGCAGACGCAATCACTAAGGCATGGCGCACGCGCTCCGGATAGGAAATCGTCCACTGCAAAGCCTGCATGCCGCCCAAGCTGCCGCCGACAACCGCCGCCCATTGTTCGATGCCGAGATAGTCGGCAAGCGCGGCTTGGGATTTTACCCAGTCCTTCACCGTAACCACCGGAAAATCCGCGCCGTATTCCCTGCCCGTTTCAGGATTGATCGACAAAGGCCCGCTGCTGCCGTCGCAGCCGCCCAAATTGTTCAAACCGACCACGAAAAAACGTTCCGTATCAATCGGTTTGCCGGGTCCGACCATATTGTCCCACCAGCCCGCATATTTATCCTCTGCCGAATGCCTGCCCGCAACATGATGGTTGCCCGACAGCGCATGGCAGATTAAAACCGCATTGTTTTTTTCGGCATTCAGCTCACCGTAAGTTTCAATCATCAGATCGAAACGCGGCAAAGTTTTACCGTTTTCCAAAACCAGCGGCATCTCAAACGGAATTTTTTGGGGCGTTACAATGCCCACCGAGGCACTTTGACTCATATCCTGTTCCAACAAATGCGGCGAAAAGCGTTATTATATAGCAAACGGCATGACTTTTTGACACGGTCGGACAAGCAGCCTGACACGCTGAAACATCCGTTCCCATGCCGCCGCACCCAAACCATACTTTTTCAGACGACCTCCCCCGCTTCCCGATATGATAGGCAGACTTTTCCGTATTTTTTTCTTTTTCGCACTTGCCGCGCTGATCATCAACCGCCTCTTCAGCCGCAAGCAAAAACGCGCCCTGCGCGATGTCGCCAAAATCAGCGCATGGGTGCTGCTCGGTGCAGCCGCAGCGACGCTGTTTTGGTATCTGGTCATGCTGTATTTCAAACACATTCCGGATTCTTATTGAACGGATGTTGATAGCCGGAAAACTAAAAGGTCGTCTGAATACCTTATTTATGGTTTTACCCCCCCCAAAAAAAAAAATCTTGGACACCCGATAAAAGCCTATTCAGGCGCTCTGTGCAAGCTGGGTTCTGTATGCGACAGGACTCAGCTTTTTCAATTTCAGACTGCAACGCTCCCGGTTGTAGTAATCCATATAGTCATCTATCTGCTTCATCAATTCATCTACCGTCAATTCACCTGCGTTATAGAAACACTCCGTCTTCAACACCGCAAAGAAACTCTCCATCGGCGCATTGTCCCAACAGTTCGCCTTTCGCGACATGCTTTGAACCATGGAATGCCCCGCAAGCAATTCCCTATACCCCGCCGTACGGTACAGCACGCCTTGGTCCGAATGAAGAATCGTTCCTTTAGCAGTCAGACGGGGTGCGGCTTTTTCGAGCATTTCCTTCACCATTTCGCTGTCGGCTCTGCGGCTCATGGCGTAGGCGGCGATCTCGCGGTTGAACAAGTCCAAGATTGGCGAGAGGTACAGTTTGCCGTCCTTCCCTTTGAGTTCGGTAACGTCGGTCAGCCATTTTTCGTTGGGCTTTCGGGCTTTGAACCGGCGTTTGAGGAGGTGTTCCGATATCTCGCCCATGGCGGGATGGCGGTAGGCTTTTTTCGCCCGTATGAGGGCTTTCAGTTCCAACTGCTTCATCAACCGCGCCACTTTGTTGCGGTTCCAATCTAATGCGGCGGCAATGCGCCTTTGTCCGTAGCGTCCTTTATGCCGCCGGTAGGTTTCGACGAGGAGGGCTTTGTCGGCTGCGTCGGGGTCGGGTCGGTCTTGGTGGTGGTAGTAAAAGCTGCTTTTGGGCAGGTTTGCGATGTGCAGCAGGTATTTGAGCGGGCGTTGCGCCCTCAGTGTTTGGACGGTTTGGCTTTGTCCTTTGCGGTCCGCTTTTGGCTGAGGGCTTTTAACTCCTTTAGGTAGGCGACCTCTGCGCGCATATAGCACAACTCTTCGATAAGCTCTGCCTGCGTTTTTTCTTGGTCGGGTTTATCTGCGATGAAGGGGTTTTTGCGGTGTTGGGGCATGGTTTTGGATTGGGGATGTTCGAGTGCGCCGATACCGCCTTCTTGATAGGCGCGTATCCATCGTCTCAGGTGGGTTCGGGAAATGCCGTAATGATCTGCGGTACGCTGTCGGCTGCGTATGTGCAGGTAGTGGAGTACGGCTTGGTATTTGAAGTGTAATGTATATTTGGTCATAAAAAAACTGCACCTTGTGAGTTGGAGGGGATGTCCAACTTTTGGGGTGCAGTTCAATGCCCGTTGGACAAAGAAAAACGGCCTCTGCAAACTCGGTTACAAACAACATACCCGTACCGATGGGGAAGGCTATATCGAGAAACTGCATATTACCCCCGCCAATACCCATGAGTGCAACCATCTGTCCCCTTTGTTGGAGGGCCTAACCGAAGGCACGACCGTCTATGCCGACAAAGGCTACGACAGCAAGGAAAACCGGCAACATCTGGAAGACCATCAGTTGTTAGACGGCATTATGCGCAAAGCCCACCGCAACCGTCCGCTGACGGAAGCGCAAACCAAACGCAACCGATATTTGTCGAAGACCCGTTATGCGGTCGAACAAAGCTTTGGTACGCTGCACCGTAAATTCCGCTACGCCCGGGCAGCCTATTTTGGTTTGCTCAAAGTGAGTGCGCAAAGCCATCTGAATGCGATGTGTTTGAACCTGTTGAAAGCGGCTAACAGGCTAAGTGTGTCTGTTGCCGCCTAAAAGGCGGCCCGGATGCCTGATTATCGGGTATTCGGGGAGGATTAAGGGGATATTTGGGTAAAATCAGGAGCAATTAGGGGCGGAAATAGACGAAAACCTGTGTTTGGGTTTCGGCTGTCGGGGGAAGGGCTTTTTTGCAAAGGTCTCTATATAGTTCAAAAGGTCGTCTGAAACAGGATTTCAGACGACCTTTTTGTACGGATCAATCAGGAAGGCGATATGTCAGCGAAGGCAGGAAGAAAGCCAAATCTGGCGTTGGCGTGGATTGAGCAGGTGGTAGAAACGGTGTTGGATTTCCAATTCTTCCACGGCGAAGTCCATGCTCGACAAGTAGCGGGTTTCGACATAATCGCGGGCGTTGTTTTGATCGAAATTATCTGCCGCAAGGATTTTCATAATGACTTGGCGGCGGTTACGGTCTGTGCGGACGAGTTTGCGGTATGCTTTGTCCGATGCCTGTTTGTAATCATTACGGATACGGCGCAAAGCATTGTGTTGGTCTTGCGTCAGATTAAGGGAGCGGATGTCGCAATTGGCTTGAAAATCGTCCAGCTTGATATATTGGGGGCCGGCGTGCGCTTGACCGACAGCCGTCAGTAGCGCAACCGATAATGCACAGAGGGGTAAATAAGATTTGAATCCGACAGACACAGCGTTTTCCTAGTTTCCGTAACCGCGCAAATATACCCGATTAGCGTGTGAAAGGCAGTATCCCTCCAGTTAACTTTTGTTAACTTCATATCTTTATTTTATTTCTGACAAAACATATCCTTAACCTATAATTATTTATGCATATGCTTACTTTTGTTAAATATTAATAATGCATAGTTAGTGTTGTGTGAGGCGTTGGTGGTAGAATATGAAAAATTATCTGTTTATCAAACCACACCATCCGACTGGATTTCTATGAACCACAATTTCCGTATTGCGCCCAGCATCTTATCCGCCGATTTTGCCCGTTTGGGTGAGGAAGTAACGAAAGTTATCGAAGCGGGAGCCGATTTGATTCATTTCGACGTGATGGACAATCATTATGTGCCGAATCTGACTTTCGGCCCTATGGTCTGCGCGGCGTTGAAGCCTTATGCCACCGTGCCGATTGATGTGCATCTGATGGTCGAACCCGTTGACGATCTGATTCAGGCATTTGCCAAAGCAGGGGCGTCAATTATCACGTTTCATCCCGAAGCCAGCCGCCATATCGACCGCAGCCTGAGCCTGATTAAAGATGCAGGCTGTCAGGCAGGGTTGGTGTTGAATCCGGCAACTCCTGCTTACGTTTTGGAAAACGTATTGGACAGGCTGGACATGGTATTGTTGATGTCGGTCAATCCCGGTTTCGGCGGACAAAGCTTCATCCCGCATACCCTTGAAAAAATCCGTCAAGTGCGGGCGATGTTGGATCGGTACGAAGCGCAAAGCGGGCGGCACATCGCCATTGAAGTGGACGGCGGCATCAAAACCGACAATATCGCCGCCGTCGCGGCGGCGGGTGCCGATACTTTTGTGGCAGGTTCCGCCATCTTTGGCAAGCCGGACTATAAGGCGGTGATTACCGAGATGCGTGGACAACTGGCGCACCTTGGTTGAGTCGGCTTTGAGGTCGTCTGAAAACAAACGTAGTGGATTTTGCGAAAAGCAATATCATCATGTAGATATAGATTTTAAGGTTTTATTATGAAAAATTATTGGTTTCAAAAAAGTTTGAAATTTGTTGCGGCAGCGATTTTGGCTATCTCTCCGCTGGCTGTGTCAGCACATGGGATGCATAAGCACAAACCTTTATCGTTGGAAGAATTGCCGGAAATCTGCCGTCAATATTTCGCACGCGCAGACGAGTGTTATAAAAAGGCAGGCAAGAAAGCCGATTTTCAACGCAACAATACAAAATTTTTATTTCAATCGCTGCCTGCGGCAGATTTGGGACAACGGCAACGTATGTGCCAAATTGCGATGGATTCTTTTAAAGAGAAAACAAGCAATCTCCATTGCGAATAGAGGATTGCCCATCTTTTTTCAGACGACTTTTGTATGAAAACAGGCTGCACAAAACTGTTTTGTATGGTAAAGTCTGCTTTTAATAACTCGGCGGTTTAAAGCCGTCATTCAGGGGCTGTTTGAATTTAAAATCAGATTTGTTGGAAACGCTGCATCGTTTGCGCGGCGTATTTCGAGAAACGGGCTGTTTGCCTGTCTGGTTTTAAATTCAAGCAGCCCTTTGCGTTTACAAAAACAGATAGAAGGTAGATTCCCATGCAATCTTGGCAGCTTCCCGAACATGTTGCCGATGTGTTGCCGACCAACGCCCGACAGTTGGAAAGCGCGCGAGAGCAGTTGTTGACTTTGTTCCGAGTGCACGGTTACGAGCTGGTACAGCCTCCGCTGATGGAATACAGCCATTCCCTGCTGACACACATTGACGCGGGTTTGTCTTTGAAAACCATTTTGGTGGTCGATCAGCTGAGCGGTCGGCAGTTGGGCATCCGCGCCGACATTACGCCGCAAGTGGCGCGTATCGATGCGCATCTTTTGTCCGCCAATCAAGGGATTAACCGATTGTGTTACGCAGGTCCTGTGTTGCACGCGCGGCCGGAGGGTTTGCTCAATATGCGCGAACCTTTGCAGGCGGGAGCGGAGATGTATGGTTTCGCCGACATCCGGGCGGATATCGAACTGATTGACCTGATGCTCAAAAGCATGAAGATTGCCGATATGGGCGAGGTTTTGCTGTCGCTGGGCCATATCGGCGTATTCCGCGCTTTGTCCGATGCGGCGCATTTGGATGCGGAGCAGTCCGCAACGCTGCTTGCGTTGATGCAGGATAAAGATACCGAAGCGGTCGAAGCGCAGGTTAAGGCTTGGAAGCTGGACGGTATGTGGGCGAAAGCATTCTCGCTGCTGCCGCGTCTGTATGGTGGACGTGAAGTGTTGTCCGCCGCGCGCGAACGATTGCCGGATCTGTCGGCAGTCGGCAGCGCGTTGGACGAATTGCAGGCAGTGTGCGACGCATTCCCGAATCAGAAAGTCCATATCGACTTATCCGAACTGCGCGTCGACAATTATCACACCGGCTTGCTGTATGCGGCATACGGTTCCAATTTCCATGACGCGGTCGCACGGGGCGGGCGTTATGACGGATTGGGCGAATATTTCGGCCGTGCGCGTCCGGCAACGGGATTCAGTTTCGACTTGCGCAGCTTTATCGGACGTTTGCCCGCCATTGAGCGTCAGCCCGTCGTCTTGGTTGATGCGGAAGATGCCGAAGCAGCACGCGAAGCAGTCGAAGCCTTGCGTGAACAAGGGCAGTGTATCGTTGTCGACTACGGTATCGGACACAATGCTTCGGAAGAGGTTGCAGGTCGTCTGAAAAAGGCGGACGGCGTTTGGCAGGTTGAGAAAATTTAAATACCCATTCATAGCGGATTAAAGGCAAATCAGGGCAGGGCGCAAAGCCGTCTTGGTTTGAAGTTGATTCACGATAATTTTCTAATATTAATAGGTTATATGGCTATGGCTAAAAATGTTGTAGTAATCGGCGTCCAGTGGGGCGATGAAGGCAAAGGTAAAATCGTTGACTGGCTGGCGGAAGAAACCAGCGGTGTCGTGCGTTTCCAAGGCGGCCACAATGCGGGTCATACTCTGGTCGTCGGCGGCAAGAAAACCATTTTGCGCCTGATTCCGAGCGGCATCCTGCATGAAAACTTGGATTGCTTCATCGGTTCCGGCGTTGTCGTTTCCCCCGAAGCATTGTTGGGCGAAATCGACGAGTTGAACGCAGCAGGCGTGAAAAACGTTAAAGGTCGTCTGAAAATCGCGCCGACCTGTCCGCTGATCCTGCCTTACCACATTGCGCTTGACCAAGCCCGCGAAGCATCGCGCGGCAAAGGCAAAATCGGCACGACCGGTCGCGGCATCGGCCCAGCCTACGAAGACAAAGTGGCACGCCGCGCCATCCGTGTCGTTGATTTGCTGCATCCTGAAAAACTGCGTGAAAAACTGGATGCCATCCTCGCTTATTACAACGTTCAATTGCAACATCTGCACAATGCCGAGCCGGTTAAAGCGGAAGATGTGATGGCGGTTATCGAAAAAGTCGCACCGCGCATTACGCCTATGATTACCGACGTATCCCGCGTGTTGAACGAGAAAAACAAAAACGGCGAAAAACTGCTGTTTGAAGGCGCGCAAGGTACGCTGTTGGACATCGATTACGGCACTTACCCCTTCGTTACCTCGTCCAACTGCTTGGCGGGAGCCGCTTCCGCAGGCGCGGGCGTAGGTCCGCAAATGCTGGATTATGTTTTGGGTATCGTCAAAGCCTATACCACGCGCGTCGGTTCAGGCCCATTCCCGACTGAATTGTTCGACGAAGTAGGCGCAGGTTTGGCAGAACGCGGACACGAATTCGGCTCCGTAACCGGCCGCGCACGCCGCTGCGGTTGGTTTGATGCCGCCGCGTTGAAACGCTCCATCCAAGTCAACGGCATTTCCGGCATGTGTATCACCAAGCTGGACGTGATGGACGGCATTGAAACCATCAATATCTGCGTCGGCTACGAATTACCCGACGGCAGCAAAACCGACATCCTGCCTTGCGGTTCGGATGCGGTAGAAACCTGCAAGCCGATTTACGAAACCATGCCCGGCTGGAGCGAATCGACTGTCGGCGTGAAAAGCTACGACGCATTGCCTGCCAATGCCAAAGCATATTTGAAACGCATCGAAGAAGTCTGCAGCGCACCGGTAGCCATCGTCTCTACCGGCCCTGACCGCGAAGAAACCATCGTTTTGCATCATCCGTTCGCATAATGCTTTGATTGTAAAAGGTCGTTTGAAAACTTGGGCTTTCAGACGACCTTTTTGTATTGATAGGTGATTTACTTTACCGTCAATCCAATCGCTCTGCTTTCGTTGCATTTTTTATGAAAGGGGTCGTCTGAAAAATCAACTGTGGTTTTCAGACGACCCTTGTCCAATCCAATCACTTGCACACGGCGGATACTTTGATTTCGACCGCCCATTCCGGTTTGGCGAGTTTGGCTTCGATGCAGGCGCGGGCAGGGGCGCGGCCGGGGGCTGTCCAGGCATCCCAGGCTTCGTTCATGGCGGCGTAGTCGTTCATATCGGTCAGGAAGATGGTGGCTTCGAGGATGTGTGCTTTGTCGGAGCCGCATTTTTCAAGCCAATGGTCGATTTGTGCCAAGACATTTTCAGTCTGGGCTTTGGCATCGGCTTCGGGATTTTCGGGAACCATACCTGAGAGGAAGACGAATCCTCCGGCGCAGACGGCTTCGGAGTAGCGTTCGGTGGTACCGAGGTATCGGATATTCATTTGATATTCCTTGAGGTTGGGCGCACGGGGCATTCTGTCCTGTTGTCGGATTTCGGCTTTCCGATTTTGTCGGAACAGGACGGCGGATATTGGGCAGGGGCTTATGGTAACATTCAGCTTGATTGTCTGCCACAGCAGGCGGGCGGTTTTGTTGTTTTTGAAAAGATGCGGAAACTATTTTTACGCGTCATTGTCATATTAATTTTAGGTCGTCTGAATATTATTGGAACTGCATCATGAGCAAAAATACCGATTATCCGGTTACTCCTGCCGTCCGTTTCTTGCGTACACATCAAATTGATTTTGAGCCTTATATTTATGTTTATGAGGAACACGGCGGGACAGGGCAGTTTGCACAGTTGTTCGGCGTGGGCGAGCATCAGGTGGTCAAAACCATTGTGCTGCAAAACGAAGCGAAGAAAGGGCTGGTTGTCGTGATGCACGGCGATAAGCAGATTTCCACCCGCAATCTGGCGCGCGATTTGGGCATGAAACACATCGAGCCTGCCGATCCGAAACAGGCAAACAAATGGACGGGCTATCTGGTGGGTGGGACGACGCCTTTCGGTATGAAAACCCGGTTGCCTGTGTATGTTGAAAAAAGTATTTGGGATTTGGAGAAAGTTTATATCAACGGCGGCAAGCGCGGATTTATCATCGGTGTCAGTCCGCAGGCTTTGCGGGCTTTGAATCCGCAGGATGTACAGGTCGCCGTCTAAAGGGATGCAAAACGGTTTTAAGTCGGGAAACGCAGATTCGGGCAAATTTGAAGGTTTTATAAAAAGAACACAATGCCTGATTTTATATCTGTTTTCATTCTGTCAAACAGCCTGTTGGCGTGATTTCACGGTATCGGGCTTTGGCAAACACAAACCAAAGAGGCACACCCTAATATGGAAAACCGTAATTTTTATGAAATTCTCGGCATTTCGGCGGATGCGGACATTGCAGAAATCAGAAAAGCTTATCGCGATTCGGCAATGAAATACCATCCCGATCGTAATCCCGGCAATCCCGAAGCGGAAGAGCGTTTTAAGGAAATCCGTCAGGCTTACGATACGCTGGTCGATCCCGAACGTCGGGCATGGTACGACGAGTCGCTCCGTGAATTCAGCGGTAGAAGCGGGCAGACCGCCAGCCAGCAGACCGGTAGCGAGCATACGGCGGAAGCGCCGCGCCAAGACGGCGACCGGACTTATGTGATGGCGATGTATGCCTTGTTTGCCTTGGCATTTGCGACCTTGGTAATGCCTGTTGCCGGCATCGTTTTGGCGTATGTAAAACGTGGCGATATGGGAGACTCGGTTTATAATAATCACGCAGACTATCTGATTAAAACCTTCTGGGGCGGTCTGGCGGGGTTTGTTTTGAGTAAAATCACCGCGTTTATCGGCATCGGCTCTGTGTTGCTGTTTTTGGTATCGGTTTGGTTTGCTTACCGTCTGGCGGCAGGTTTTGTCAGACTGACGGACAACAAGCGTATGTCTTTGGATACTTGGTTCTAAGCGCAACCGCCCGCCTTGTTTTCAGACGACCTTCGCATCCCGGGGTCGTCTGAAATTTTTGTATGGGTCGTTTGCGGGAAACTAAATATCAAAACAGGACACCAAGAAAGTCGTCTGAAAATTTGTCCACGCATCCGACACATTCAATCAAAGGAAAAACATGATTTATTTATTGGCAAGCATACTGTGCAGCGTGTCTGTGTCGGTATTGCTCAAATTGGCGCGTAAGAACAAAATCGACGTCGCGCAGGCGGTGGCGGTGAACTACATCGTCGCAGTAGCGCTGACGGCTTGGGTGTTGAAACCCGATTTGAGCAACCCGAAAGCCTTTTTGCCGACTTGGTGGCTGTTTGGCGCGCTGGGCGTGCTGCTGCCTTCGGTGTTTGTGATTATGGGCAAGGCAGTCGATGCGGCGGGTATCGTCAAGTCTGATGCGGCGCAGCGTTTGTCTTTGATATTGCCGATTATTTCCGCGTTCGTCATTTTTGGCGAAGCGTTGACCGAAGGCAGGCTGATAGGCATCGTTTTGGCGTTTGTGGCTTTGTTCTGCCTGTTGTGGAAAGCCGACGGCGGCAAGAAATCAGGCGGATTGGGTACGCAAATCACGCTGCTTGCGGGCGTTTGGGCGGGCTACGGCATCATCGATATCCTCTTCAAACAGCTTGCCAAAAGCGGTACGGCGTTTTCCGGCAACCTCTTGGTCGCCTTCAGCCTCGCCGGTATTTTGATGTTCGGCTACCTTTTCTCCCAATCGACCAAATGGACGAAAGAAGGCATTATCGGCGGCATCGTCTTGGGCGGTTTGAATTTCGCCAACATCGTTACCTACATCACCGCCCACCAAATGATGAAAGACAACCCGACGCTGGTCTTCGCAGGCATGAACATCGGCGTCATCGTCTTGGGAACGCTGGTCGGCGCGATGGCGTTTAAAGAAAAAATCAGCAGCATCAACGCCGCAGGCATCAGCGTCGCCGTCTGCGCCATCGCCTGTTTGTTTTACTGGCCGCAGATACGGGGACTGGTCGGTATGTAAGCATGTAAAAGGTCGTCTGAAAAAGGTTTCAGACGACCTTTTACCTTTCGGGTGGGAGTGTTTTTCCTGCTTTGATAACAACGGCGCATTTGCAGCTAGACAACCCATGCAAAACGGTCTAATGTTCCGCCTGCATATGCACATTACTTGATAAACCAACGAATGAGAAGGTAAGAGAAATGACTGTCCGTATCGAACACGATTTGCTGGGCGACCGCGAAATTCCCGCCGAGGCGTATTGGGGCATCCATACTTTGCGCGCGGTGGAAAACTTTAAAATTTCCAATCAAAAAATTTCCGACGTACCGCAGTTTGTCCGCAGCATGGTGATGGTGAAAAAAGCGACCGCGCAGGCAAACGGCGAATTAGGAGCGGTAAAACCCGAAATTGCAGCCGCCATCGAGAAGGCTTGCGACGAAGTGTTGCTTAAAGGCCGCTGTCTCGACCAATTCCCGTCCGACGTGTATCAAGGCGGCGCGGGGACTTCGGTCAACATGAATACTAATGAAGTCATCGCCAACCTTGCTTTGGAAGTGTTGGGCTACGAAAAAGGTCGCTACGACATTGTTAACCCGATGGATCATGTGAACGCCAGCCAGTCCACCAACGACGCCTATCCGACCGGCTTCAGGCTGGCGGTGTATTACAGTGTCGGCGGGTTGCTGGAAAAACTGGCGTTGCTGAAAGACGCGTTTGCCGCCAAAGCCGATGAGTTTAAAGATGTTTTGAAAATGGGTCGTACCCAGCTTCAAGATGCCGTGCCGATGACGGCGGGGCAGGAGTTTCAGTCTTTCCAAGTGTTGCTGGAAGAAGAGATTTTGAATCTGGACCGCACGCGCGCCCTGCTGTTGGAAGTCAACTTGGGCGCAACCGCCATCGGCACGGGCGTGAACACGCCGAAAGGCTACGCGGCTTTGGCGGTGAAAAAATTGTCCGAAGTCAGCGGCTTGGATTGCAAACTGACCGAAAACCTGATTGAAGCGACTTCCGACTGCGGCGCGTATGTGATGGTACACGGCGCATTGAAGCGCACGGCGGTGAAATTATCGAAAATCTGTAACGACTTGCGCCTCTTGTCGTCCGGCCCGCGCGCCGGTTTGAAAGAGATTAACCTGCCGGAAATGCAGGCAGGCTCGTCGATTATGCCCGCCAAAGTCAACCCCGTGATTCCCGAAGTGGTCAACCAAGTCTGCTTCAAAGTCATCGGCAACGACACCACCATCACCTTCGCCGCCGAAGCGGGGCAGTTGCAATTAAACGTGATGGAGCCGGTCATCGCGCAATGTATGTTTGAAACCATTTCCCTCTTGGGCAACGCTGCGGTAAACCTCGCCGAAAAATGCGTCAAAGGCATTACCGTCAACCGCGAAATCTGCGAACGTTATGTGTTCAACTCCATCGGCTTGGTTACTTATCTAAACCCGTATATCGGACATCACAACGGCGATTTGGTCGGCAAAATCTGCGCCCAAACCGGCAAAGGCGTGCGCGAAGTCGTGCTCGAACGCGGCCTGTTGAGCGAAGCGGAACTCGACCGCATCCTGTCGCCCGAAAACCTGATGAACCCGCATTTGTAAGATAGGGCATAAAGAAAAGGTCGTCTGAAAGCCTATGGACAAGGTTTTCAGACGACCTTTGTTCGATGTATCCTTTCATTATGTTTCACGGTATTAAGGGAAATTTTCAGACATATTCAATTTCCTTGATTAGGCTGTTATCCGCTTTTTCAGACGACCTTGAGGAGATAACTGATGAAGCGGATACATACCTGCGGGTGAGGCGTCGGCAGAGCTTTTAAGCCGTAAGCCCGATGGAATCAGCCGTGACGAACAGGTCGTCTGAAATCCCGTTTTCTGCAAAAAAGGTTGCATCATGAACACCGTTTCCATCCAAAACCTTTCCCACCGCTACGGCAAGACCCTTGCGCTTGACGATGTGTCGCTGGACATTCCGAAAGGCGCGACGGTCGGTTTGATCGGGCCGGACGGGGTGGGCAAATCGACGCTGCTCTCGCTGATGGCGGGGGTGAAGGTGATTCAGGACGGGCGGGTGGAAGTGTTGGGCGGCGATATGGCGGACAAGGACGTGCGGCGGGATTTGTCGCACCGTATCGCCTTTATGCCGCAGGGTTTGGGGCGCAACCTGTATCCTACCTTGTCGGTGTATGAGAATATTGATTTTCATGCGCGGCTGTTTGGTTTGGACGGGCAGGAACGCACGCGGCAGATTGCGCGGCTGATGGAGGCGACCCGCCTTGCGCCGTTTTCCGGCAGGGCGGCGGGCAAGCTATCGGGCGGGATGAAGCAGAAGCTGAGTTTGTGCTGCGCACTGGTGCACAGCCCGGATTTGTTGATTTTGGACGAACCGACCACGGGCGTGGACCCTTTGTCGCGCCGCCAGTTTTGGGCGCTGGTGGACGATTTGCGGCGGGAACACGCGGGCATGACCGTGATTGTGGCGACCGCCTATATTGAAGAGGCGCAGCGTTTCGAGCGGCTGCTGGCGATGGACGCGGGCAGGCTGCTGGAAAACAAGCCTACTGCCGACGTGCTGGCGGATTACGGCACGGACGTGTTGGAAGAGGCCTACGTTAAAATGCTGCCGCCGGAGAAACAGCAGGGTTCGGGCGGTTTGGACATTACGCCGTTCGTCCCCGACCCCGATGCGCCGCCCGCGATGGAAGCGCACGGCCTGACCAAGCGTTTCGGCGATTTTACCGCTGTGGATCACGTCAGCTTTACCATTCAAAAAGGCGAGATTTTCGGCTTTCTCGGCAGCAACGGCTGCGGCAAGTCCACCACCATGAAAATGCTGACCGGCCTGCTGGAAGCGACCGAAGGCGCCGCCACGCTGTTGGGCAAGCCGATAGACGCGGGCGGCTTGGACACGAAAATGCGCGTCGGCTATATGTCGCAGGCGTTTTCGCTGTATGAAGAACTGAGCGTGCGCCGCAATCTGGATTTGCACGCCAGACTCTACCAGATGGGCGCTAAAGGCGCGGCGGCGGTGGAAGAAGCCCTGCAACAGTTTGATTTGGCGGACGTTGCCGACACCGCGCCCGCATCGTTGCCGCTGGGTATACGCCAACGTCTGCAACTGGCCGCCGCCTGCCTGCACCACCCCGAAGTATTGATTTTGGACGAACCGACTTCGGGGGTCGATCCCGCCGCGCGCGATATGTTCTGGCGGCATCTTCTGAAACTCTCCCGCGAAGACAAAATCACTATTTTCGTTTCCACCCACTTTATGAACGAAGCCGCCCGCTGCGACCGCATTTCCTTTATGCACAAAGGCCGCGTGCTGGCGGTGGGCACGCCCGCCGAACTGGCGGCAAGGCAGAATGCGCCGGATTTGGAAGAAGCGTTTGTGCAGTATCTGATTGAAGCGGAAGGCGGGGACGGTGGGGAAAGGTCGTCCCGTCAGGAGGCTGCGCACTCTGAAAGTGAACAGCGCGAGTTTCGCCAAAATACAG
Source organism: Neisseria sp. DTU_2020_1000833_1_SI_GRL_NUU_006 (assembly GCA_032388755.1). Lineage (NCBI taxonomy): Bacteria > Pseudomonadati > Pseudomonadota > Betaproteobacteria > Neisseriales > Neisseriaceae > Neisseria > Neisseria sp. DTU_2020_1000833_1_SI_GRL_NUU_006. Next base: position 924,080 of record CP135593.1, read on the forward strand.
ACGGCGTGCGTGAACAAGGTTCACACACACTACCAGCGGAAACTCCGACCGTAGGGTGTGTGGCGCAAGCCACGCACGCGGAAGGGGAATCGGGTAACGGACGTTCGGAGTTTTCAGACGACCTGTATGAACAAAGCGCAACGTCGTCTGAAAACGAATGTAGTGAGTTTCGCCAAAACGCAGACGGCGTGCGTGAACAAAGTTCACACACCCTACCTGTGAACAATAAAGCGGAATTGTCCGAACCGACCGTAGGGTGTGTGGCGCAAGCCACGCACGCGGAAGGGCAATCGGATAACGGGCATTTTGAACTTTCAGACGACCTTCAAGGAAAAGATATAGGGTCGTCTGAAACCCCAAACGGCGTGCGTGAACAAAGTTCACACACCCTACGGGACAACCCAAACACCCAAACCTTCAAATACCGCTTCTCCATGATTTGGACTTTCGCCCGCCGTGAAGCCAAAGAACTCCTGCGCGATAAAATCCGCCTGTTTTTTGCCGTGTTCGGCCCGTTGATTATCATGGCGTCGGTATCGTGGGGGATTTCGTTTGACGTGCGGAATCTGAAATTAGCCGTTTACGACCGCGACCAAACTGCCGCCAGCCGCGAGCTGGTCGAATATTTCGACGGTTCGCGCTACTTCCTCCAACAGCCGCCGATACAGTCCGAAGCCGAAATCGACACCGTGCTCAAAAGCTCCGGCGCCATATTAGTCATCGATATTCCGAGCGGTTTCGGGCGTGATTTGGCGCGCGAGCTCAAACCCGAAGTCGGTTTTTATGTGGACGGCTCCATGCCGTTTAACGCCACCAATATCCGCGGCTACATCGGCAGCCTGATCACCGCCTACACCAAAGACCGCATCGCCGAAAGCGGGCTGCCCGTTTCGCTCAAAGCCCCCGCCGGCATCGAACCGCGCTTTATGTACAATCAGGATTTCGACAGCATCAACGCCATCGCCCCGGGCGTGATGATGCTGGTGTTGATGATGATACCCGCCATGATGTCGGCGGTCGGCGTGGTGCGCGAACGCGAAATCGGTTCCATCGCCAATTTCTACGCATCGCCCGCCGCCGTGGCGCAATATCTGATCGGCAAACAGCTTCCCTATATCGCCGTCGGCATGGTCAATTTCGCCGCCATGATGCTGATGATTATTTACCTGTTCGGCGTGCCGCTCAAAGGCTCGTTTACCGGACTTGCCGTCGGCACGCTCTTGATGGTGTCCGCCAGCACCGCGCTGGGGCTTTTGATTTCCTGCTTTGTGCGCTCCCAGCTTGCCGCCATCTTCGCCACCGCCATCATCACCATGATCCCCGCGCAAACCTATTCCGGCTTTCTCTACCCGCTGTCCACTATGGAAGGCGGCGCGCTGGTTATCGGCAAAACCTTCCCGTCGTCGTGGTACTACACCGTCAGCGTCGGCAGCTTCACCAAAGGGCTGCACACCGCAGACCTGCTGCATGAATACGCCGCCATCGCCGCCTTTGCCGCCACCAGCCTGATTCTGGCGTGCGTGTTGTTGAAGAAACAGGAGAAGTAGAAAAAGGTCGTCTGAAAATTTTTCAGACGACCCCTGTCTATGCCAGCCCTTTTTCAGACAATTCCACCCTTTGACCGATGTCTTTCAGGTTGGAATATTGTTCGACCAATCGCAGCAAGTCGTCAGGCTGATTGCGGACATCCACATGAAAATGCTGAGTAAATCTGCACGAAAGTATGCGTATCAATAACCGGCGTTGCAGCACCGACCGCCAACAATCAAAAAAAACACCAAGCCGCAGAGCATGGCTTGCCAGACATTGTTGTCAATAAGCCTCCGGTTTATCCGGTAAGTGTTCCAATATTTTTACTCAAAGTGGTGTGTTGTCTTTGCCGAAATGATATATGCTGATATTTTTTAAAGGAGCGTGCAAGATGAAAATTAAAGGATTGTTATTATTAGGAACTATGTGTTTTGCTGCTTACGCACAGTCGGAAAGTTTGCCTCCGCTGCAAACCGTTCCGCAAGTAGATGTGCAGCGTTATGCAGGACAGTGGTACGAAATCGCGCGATTGCCTATGCCTTACCAAAGTCATTGCGTATCGGATGTGACGGCGTTTTATAAGATAAAAAACAAGGACACTATCAGCGTGACCAACCGTTGTTTGAAGGCGGATGGAACTTGGTCGGCGGCAGAAGGGCTGGCATATGTGCAGAATGCGGAAAACACCAAGTTGAGCGTGACTTTTCTGCCCAAAGCGATTCGATGGCTGCCTGTAGGCAAGGCACCTTATTGGGTGATGGCTTTGGATAGCAATTACCAATATGCGATGATAGGACAGCCCGATAGGAAATATTTGTGGTTGTTGTCGCGCAAACCGAGCATGGATGAATTGGTATATCAAGCGTATTTGCAGCAGGCAAAAGAGCAAGGCTATGATTTATCTGCGCTTATTCGTACCAAGCATAGGAAGTAAAATACCTTGAATGAATCTTTTGAAGTAGAAAAAGGTGTCAACTTCTGAAAGAAAGCGACAGCCCGCTGCCCGTGTTCGACAGCACCGCCATCCATGCGCTTGCGGCGGTAGATGCGGTGCTGGCGGAATAAGTGGGGCTTTTGATGAAACCGCTACAGAGTGGGGTCGCCGGGAATAGCAGTGGAGCATGTTTGGGAGACTTAGATTGGGGATTGGATGGTTTATCTGAATTGTCCAATCCCGAAAAAGATTAAAGCGGCTTTACAACCAATAAGTCGGATACCGCCGTCCTTTGCCCAAATTATTGTAAACCAAGGCCACGGCCACCAAAATCAGCGACCCAGCCAAAGTCGGCGTAATCAAAAAATCCCAGCCCACGCCACCGAGCATCACAATCAAAGGATTGGAGCCTGCCGGCGGGTGCGGTACGCGAAACAGCAACATCAATGCCACCGCCGTGCCGACAGCCAAAGCCATTACCCACCAGCCTGCACCGAATGCCGCCATAAATACCAACCCCGTTAAAGTGGCGACAAAATGTCCTCCGATAACGTTTTTAGGCTGTGCAAAAGGACTTTGCGGATAGGCAAAGACCAACAAGCAGCTCGCGCCGAACGAACCCAACACCAAAGGCAGGTTTGCCGCATTCCCTATTCCGGCAAAAGCACCCGTTGCCAACGCCGCGCCCAGCCATGCGACAGCGATAACACCATAAGGCAGTCTGGGCGGGCATTTTTCATAGGCGGCAAAAAGTTTTTTCTCTGACATTTTAATATTCTCCAAATCAGTTAAAATACACCAATCGGTATATTTTTAAATACTATACCAGTCGGTATACTTTATGCAAGGATTTTTTATGTCTATCAAAGAAAACATCATCCGCACTGCCCACGACCTGTTTTACAAGGAAGGGTTTCACGCATCAGGCGTAGAATTGCTGGCGCAGAACGCCGGTACAACCAAACGCACACTATATGCCCATTTCGGCAGCAAAGACGGCTTGATAGATGCCGTTTTGGACTACCGCCATGAACAATTTATGGACAAACTTGCTGCGGCATTGGATGAAAAACCCAAAGCGCAAACCGCCCGTGCCTATCTTGACTTTATCGCCAATTGGACAAAATCTCCCGATTTCTGCGGCTGCATGTTCATCAATGCCTGCGGCGAATATGCCGACCCAAACAGCAGCCCACACCAAAAATCTGCCGCCCACAAATCCCAAATCCGTGATTTTTTACGGACGCGTTTGAGCGAAAGCGGCACAGATACAGATAATGCTCAGAAACTTGCCGATAAAGTATTTTTATTGGGAGAGGGTTTGATTGTTGCCGCGCAAACGGGACAATGTGATATGGCAGTAGAAGATTTGGTAGATTGTCTGCTGATGTAGGAAGTCGCCTGGATATTCAAAGCATAAGTGCAGGCTGCTTTTGATTGCGCCAACCACGCACCCACCCGTGCTTTCAGGCAGCCTGTTAAACAACAAAAATAAAACACAAAAGCTATAAACCGCCCGATGATTTCCCATTAAGAAAATATATCCTTCCCCAAACGGGATTGTTCGCACAAAATTTCCCGTAAAATCATCCGCTAAGGCTTCATCCGCATTGAGCAAAAATTTAGCCATTCTGATGATTTCGGCGCACTGGTACGGCAACCGTTTGCAGGTAACGTCCGGCGAACGTCCCGAAATGATTTAAGATTTTTACGGCTTCCCCGCAGCACTCAGCCAAATGCAATATCCCGCGCCCGGCTCGCCCGAACTGCGGGGCAGGTGTGCTCGCTGTTGCAGCCTGAAAATGTAGTAATGAACCCGGAGCGTGGCTTCGACCACGGCGCGTGGGCGGTGCTGAAACGCCTGTATCCTGAAGCCGACATTCCCGTAGTGCAGCTCAGCTTGAACCTGATACAACCTGTACAATGGCATTTCGATTTGGCGAAAAACTCGCCCCGCTGTGCGAACAAGGCGTGCTGGTGGCCGGCAGCGGCAACATCGTGCACAACCTGCGCACCATGCGCTGCGAACCTGCCGGAGGCTACGGTCGGGCAATAGACTTCCGCAATACGGTCAACCCCGCCCTTACCGTGCGGGACAACGACACGCTGGTGCATTACGAACGGTTGGTGGAAGCTGCCGCACTCTCCGTGTCGTCCCCCGGAACACTACCTGCCGCTGCTCTACACCGCCGCGCTGCGCGAACCGCAGGACGATATGGAAATATTCAATGACGAACTCGCTTTCGGCTCAATCAGCATGACTTCCGTTTTAATCGGGTAAAAGGCCAAGACAAAGCAACGCGGGCCGGAACACCTGCTCGCCTGCCCAAAAGCCCGCTACGAAGACGGCTTGGACACGGCAAAATTGGACGTGTTGGCCGACGTATTGCGACAAATCGGCTGCACGCAGGCAGCGGAAATCCCAACCAACCCCGCTGCCGAAGCGCAAGCCAAGCAGCACATTGCCGAAGGGCAGATTGCTTCGTACAGTTTGGACACTAACCGCCATTGTGCTGATAGTTTCCTGCAACTGCTCCGCCGAAGGAAAGGAACTAGGGCTAAAGCAGCACTGCCCAAACGAAAAGCAGCCTGTACTTTGAATTTTCAAGTGCAGGCTGCTTTTTCAGGATGGATTATCCATTTCCCAATACATTGCCCCAATAATCCGCCACTGCCCTTACGCTGGGGCTGCGGCGCACGTCTTCGTGCATCACCAGCAAGAGTTCCGCTGCGAATTCAGGTAGCAGGGCATCCGGATTGAGTGAGACGGGATGCAGCCTGTCGGCAGGGAAAACAGCGAAATCAGGCAGGATACCGATGCCGATTTGTTCGCACACGGCTTGTTTGACGGCGGCGAAGTCGTTGCTGGAGAAGGAAATGTCGGCATCTTCGCCGATTTGTTCAGCAAACCAGCGGGAAAAACGGGTGTTTACGGCAATCTGCACGAAACGCCAGTCTTCGCGGCGGATGGTTTTCAGGTAGCCTTCATGGCCGTAGATGCGGTAGGAGAAATGGGAGATGCGGCGCACGGCAAGATCGTTTTGGGTGGGGCGGACGAGGCGCAGGGCGATGTCGGCTTGGCGGCCGTGCAGGTCGGCGAGTGCGGCATCGCTTTGAATGATAAGGCGTATATTGTTGTGTTTGTGGTAGAAATCGGCAATGTGAGGCATCAGCATCAGTCGGGCAACGAATGGCGGTGCGGAAATGACAACGCTGTGCCGCAGCTCGGCCTGTTCGCGCGCGGTACGCTGCAACATGCTCATATCTTTGCAGATTTCGCAGGCATGGCGATAAAGTCGTTCGCCTTCGGGAGTGAGCAGGTAGCGTTTGCCGATGCGGTCGAACAGGTGCAATCCGAGTGCGTTTTCCAGCTGGGCGATTTGTCGCGAAACGGTGCTGTGCTGCACGCCCAAGTGTTCGGCAGCGGCGGTAAGAGTTTGTTTTTCGACGAGAGTGGTGAAATAGCGGATACCGTTCCAGTCCCAATCCATTATTGCCTCCTTTGTGCATTTTTTGGCTGTGTTTGCCAATTTATCTTATTTTCGTATTTTTATAAACGATTTAAACTGCGCAATATGAACTTTTTGAGAGAAACTAGATGAAAAAATTGCCGAAAAAATACGCGGGTGTATTGTTTTCTTTTTACGCCTCAGCGGTGATGGTGCTGATTGTGAGCGCTGTGCTGGTGGCGCTGAATACCGGCATCGACGCGGGCTACCTGCTGCGCTTGTTGAAATCGTATTTGATTACTTGGCCGGTGGCCTTCGCCAGCCTGCTCGGCGTGCGTCCGTTGGTGGTAAAATGGGTGGCGGCTTCGGTGACGGATTGAGGCTGCCTGAAAACGCAAAAAGCAGCCTGCACTTGTGTTTTAAAATGTGCGGGCTGCTTTTACATCATACCCATCCCGTTTCCAGACGGTTTCACAGGCTACCTGAAAACGAAGTTTCTGGGAAGCTAAAACGCCGAACACAAGGAATCCTATGTCCAGCCGCACCGCCACCATCCTGACCACCGCATTCGCCCCGTTGATTTGGGGCAGCACCTATCTCGTGACCACCGAATTTCTGCCGCCGGACCGACCGTTCACCGCCGCGCTTATCCGTGTTTTACCCGCCGGGCTTTTGCTGTTGGCGTGGACACGGCGTATCCCCAAACGCGATGAATGGGCGACGGTTGTCTTGCTCGGTTTTTTAAACATCGGCTTTTTTCAGGCCATGCTGTTTGTGGCGGCGTATCGCTTGCCGGGCGGACTGGCGGCGGTGTTGAGTTCGACGCAGACGCTGATGGTGCTGGTGTTTACTTGGTTAATCGGCAAAACCATGCCGCCTAAAGCAGCTTGGGCTTGGTCGGCGGCAGGGGTTTTGGGGATTGCGCTTTTGGTTTTGTCGCCGCAGGCGCGCTATGACGGGACGGGGATTTTGGCGGCATTGGCGGGCGCGGCGGCGATGGCGTTGGGCGTGTATTTGTCGAAACACCGCCGCACTTCGCTGCCCATATTGGCGTTCACCGGCTGGCAGCTTTTCATCGGCGGATTATTTTTACTGCCCGTCGCCCTGCTTGCCGAACCGCGGCTCGAATCTTTAAGCCCCGCCAATATCGGCGGCTATCTGTATTTGAGCCTGTTTGGTGCCGTATTGGCTTATGTGTTGTTTTTCAGAGGAATCGCCAAACTTTCGCCTGCTGCGGTTTCGTCGTTGGGATTGCTCAGCCCTGTCTCGGCATTTATCTTGGGCTGGCTGTTTTTAGGGCAAGGGATGGACGCGAAGTCGCTGGCGGGATTTGCGTTGGTGTTGGTATCGATATTCGGTGTACAGCGGGCGGTCATGAAAAAGGTCGTCTGAAACCTCAAAATCCGGTTTTCAGACGACCTCTTTGCTTTTAAAAATCAAATCAAACCATTTAAGCTCAAATCGTACCGCTGCCCTGCGCTTTCGGTTTGGCTGCACCGAATTCCAGTTTGCTCAAGGCGGAGAGGTAGGCTTTGGCGGTGGCGACCAAAACGTCGGTATCTGCGCCCTGACCGTTGACGACGCGGTTGCCGCGTGCCAAACGAACGCTGGTTTCGCCTTGGCTTTCCGTGCCTTGCGTTACGGCGTTGACGGAATAAATCTGCAAAGTCGCGCCGCTTTGCGCCACGCTCTCAATCGCTTTGAAAATCGCATCGACAGGGCCGGAGCCGGTGGCGGAAGCGCGTTTTTCTTCGCCTTTGATGCTGAACACGATGTCGGCGCGCGGCTCTTCGCCGGTTTCGGTGCTGATTTTTTGGGAGATGAATTTGTAGCTTTCCGCGTTCATGCTGCCCATTTCGTCGGACACCAGCGCGTGCAGGTCTTCATCGAAGATTTCGCGTTTTTTGTCGGCGAGTTCTTTGAAGCGGGCAAATGCGGCGTTCAGTGCCTCTTCGCTTTCCAACTCGATGCCCAAATCCGCCAGTTTGCTGCGGAACGCGCTGCGGCCGGACAATTTGCCCAAGGTCAGGCGGTTGGTTGACCAGCCGACCGATTCGGCAGTCATGATTTCATAGGTTTCGGGGTGTTTCAACACGCCGTCCTGATGGATGCCTGATTCGTGTGCAAAGGCGTTTGCGCCGACCACCGCCTTGTTGGGCTGAATCGGATAGCCGGTAACGGTGGACACCAGTTTGGATATCGGCACGATTTGCGTGGTGTCGATGCCGGTTTCCAAGCCGAAAAGGTCATGGCGCACTTTCAACGCCATCACGATTTCTTCAAGGCTGGCATTGCCTGCGCGTTCGCCCAAACCGTTGATGGTGCATTCCACCTGGCGCACGCCTGCCTGAATAGCGGCCAGCGAATTGGCAACCGCCATGCCCAAGTCGTTGTGGCAGTGGGTCGACCAGACTACTTTGTCGCCGTTGGGCACGCTTTTGATGATGTTGCTGATACGCTCGTACCACACGGAAGGGATGGAGTAGCCGACGGTATCGGGAATATTGATGGTGGTCGCGCCCGCTTCGATAACCGCCGTAAAGATTTTGGCGAGGAAGTCCAAATCCGAACGCACGGCGTCTTCAGCGGAAAATTCCACATCGTCGGTGTATTCTTTGGCGATTTTCACTGCTTTGACCGCCGCATCGATGACCTGCTGCGGCTTCATTTTCAGTTTGTGCTCCATATGGATGGGGCTGGTGGCAATGAAGATATGGATGCGTTTTTTCAGCGCGGGGGAAACGGCTTCACCTGCTTTGCGCACATCGTTTTCAACGGCACGCGCCAACGAGCAGACTGTGGATTTGGTGATGATTTTGGCAATCGCATTGACCGACTCGAAATCGCCCGGGCTGGCGGCGGCAAAACCTGCCTCAATCACATCCACACCCATTTTCTCCAACTGGCGGGCAATGCGGATTTTCTCCTCTTTGGTCATGGATGCACCGGGCGACTGCTCGCCGTCGCGCATGGTGGTGTCGAAAATAATTACGCGGTTGGTCTGTGTCATTTCTGTTCTCTCCAGAGATTCGTTTTTTTGTAAAAAAGCATTCAAATCCAGCGGCCTGCCTTGCGCTTCCGCCAGCGCGGTCAGCTTTTGCAGTTGCGCCAAAGGCAGCGACCCGCGCGTGCGCCATTTATAGATGGCTGCGGTTGTTGCGGCATTTTCGGGATCGTGCTGTTTCAACGCTTCGGCAAGTGCATTCACGCCGCCGAAATAAGCAACTAAGCGGTCAATGTCTAATTGCATGATACTCCTTGTCCAAATTTTATCGAAATTATGGTTTGCTTTGGAAGGAGATTATACACATTTTAGACAAAACGACAATATATTTTTCTAAAAATACGGATTTACTTTTTAAATCCAGAATTATTTTATACATTTTGTCCAAAAAGAGTCAAATTAAAGGTCATCTGAAAAGCTCCAAGCTTCGTTTTCAGATGACCTTGATGGTGTTTGTCTGGCTGTAATAAACCAGAGGGGTAATAAAACTGGGTTATTATGCCGGCGAAAACGCATCCGAATAGAAGCTTGTCTCAGGCAAACTGCATTGTGCGGTTAAAACCGATTTCGCACTTTCGGTCATGGCGACGGAACCGCAGGCATAAACTTCATAACCGCTCAAGTCGGGATAATCTTTTGCGGCGGAGGTTTGGACGTATCCTTTTTCGCCTTGCCAACCCTCAGCAGCTTTTGATAGGACGGGGGTGAAGCGGACATTTTTCAGACGACCTGTCAGCTCTTGCGCTTCTTCGAGTGCGTACAAATCATCTTGGTGACGCGCGCCCCAGTAGAAATGGACGGCGCGGCTGCTGTCTTGGCGGATAAGGTCGAGCAGGATGCTGCGGATGGGGGCATAGCCTGTACCGGTTGCCAAAAGGATGATGGGTTTGCCGCTGTCTTCCTGCAAGGTAAACGAACCGAGCGGACCTTTGATGCGGACGATGCCTTTTTCTTTGACTTTGGGTTCGCTGCCGAAAATCATTTCCGAGCAGACGCCGTTTTCGCGCCTGCGGATGTGCAGTTCCAAAATGCCTTCTTGGTCGGGCGAATTGGCGATGGAGTAGCTGCGGCTGACGTTGCCCGGCAGCAGTAAATCAATGTATTGCCCGGCGTAGAAAGCAAACGGCGGGGCTTTGGGCAGGGCAAGTTTCAGGAGGGCGACATCGTGTTTGAAAACCATGCTTTCAATACGGGCGGGCAGGGTGCGGACGGGTAGCGCATTGGCGTTGTAGCCGGGGATGTTGATGCTGATGTCGCTTTGCGCGGTGGTGCAGCACATCAAAATCTTGCCCTGCGCTTTCTCCGCTTCGGATAAGGCCTGTTCGGAGTGTTCGTCCATTTGAATATTGCCGCTCACCAGTTCGGCTTTGCATTGCCCGCAGGCCCCGCTTTTGCAGGAATGGGGCAGATTGAGGTTTTGACGGGCGGCAGCGGCTAAAACTGTTTCGCCGTCGTTGGCGGTAAAGGTGGTTTGGTCGGGTAGCGTAATGGTGTGGGTCATGGCTTGGCGTGGTTTGAATAGATTAAGTTAAAAGGTCATTGGATTCGGATTTCAAATACAACATTCGGGTACCGGTGGATTGAACAGGCTCAAAAGTAAAACACTTGCCTTTTCGCAGCCAAATGTTTTTCTCGGCCGGTGGTGTAGACAACGCGATGATTCCTACACTTTATGAATGGCGGACTTACAAACCCAATGCCTCAGCATGAAACTCGATATGCGAGTCGATAAAGCTGGCGATGAAGAAATAATCGTGTCCGTAGCCGGGGCGGACTTTGTATTGCACGTTGAAGCCGTTGGCGCGGGCGGCATTGACGAAGGCTTCGGGTTGTAATTCGTTGGGGAACAGCGGGTCGATGCTGCCTTGGTCGATGAGTATCGGCAGCTTGCGTGAGGTCGTCTGAACGAGCGATGTGCTGTCGTAAGCCTGCCAAGCCTCCGATTCCGCGCCCAGATAGGCGGCAAACGCCTGCTTTCCGCCCCGGCTGGCGGTCGGATGGCACAAGGGGGAGAACGCGGAAACGGCGGCGTAGCGTCCCGGATTTTTCAGGGCGATGGAAAGCGCGCCGTGTCCGCCCATGCTGAAACCTGCGATGCTGCGTTCTTGGGTGGCGGGGAAATGCCGTTCCACCCAATCGGGCAGTTCGCGGCTGATATGGCTGTACATCTGATAATGCGCCGCCCACGGCTGTTCGGCCGCATCGACGTAAAATCCCGCGCCTTGTCCGATAAACTCGTCCGTACTGTCGCTGATATGGCTGCCGCGCGGCGAGGTGTCGGGAAAAACGACGATGATGTTCCATTGCGCGGCAAAACGCTGGATGCCGGTTTGGCGTATCAGTTCCGAGCCGTCGCCGTGCAATCCCGACAAGAAATACAAAACCGGCGCGGGATAGCCTTTCAATACTTGCGGCGGCAGGTAGATGCCGAAAGTCATATCGGTTTGGCAGGTTTTGGAAAAGCAGCGGTATTGCTCTTGATGGCCGTTGAACATTTTGGCGCGGGAAAGCAGGTGTAATTCGTGTGCGGACATAGATGGGATAGTGCGAAAAAAGTGAAGGCATCATCTTAACAGAAAGACCGCGTTACGGGCTTTTAAAAACCTATCGAACGGTATGGTTTCAGACGACACCAATCTATACACAAACTCTGTGGATAAGTTTGTTGATAAGCTTTGGGTAATCGGAATTTTTGCTTTTGGAACAACCCAAGCCTTTCGGTGCTTAAAAAATAGTCAAATAAAATACAATAAAATCAATTAGTTATAAAAATAAAAAATTTAAAAGCCTTTATGGGAAAAATCTATAAGCAAAACAAGCCAATGCGAAATTGTGTATAAAAAGTGATTGACACGCCCGATAAATGTCAAATGAGTTGACTGGACAAGCAAGGCATCGGCTGTCGCCCTATGGGGAAAAACTTCAATCCCCCTGCCTTTCGCGTTACAATACGCGCTTACTTTTTTACACAGAAAAACACACCATGAAAGCCAGCCAATTTTTCATTTCCACCCTGAAAGAAGCCCCTGCCGAAGCCGCGCTTGCCAGCCACAAGCTGATGATTCGCGCCGGTCTGATTAAAGCCAACGCGTCTGGCCTTTATACTTGGATGCCGATGGGGCTGCGCGTGTTGCGCAAAGTTGAAAACGTCGTGCGCGAAGAAATGGCGCGCGCGGGCAGCGTGGAGTTGCTGATGCCGGTGGTGCAGCCTGCCGAACTGTGGCAGGAATCCGGCCGCTGGGAATTTTACGGTAAAGAACTGCTGCGCCTGAAAGACCGCCACGAACGCGATTTCTGCATGGGCCCGACCTGCGAGGAAGTCATCGCCGACATCGTGCGCAAAGAAATCAACAGCTACAAACAGCTGCCGAAAAACTTTTACCACATCCAAACCAAATTCCGCGACGAAGTGCGTCCGCGCTTCGGCGTGATGCGCGCGCGCGAGTTCGTCATGAAAGACGCCTATTCCTTCCATGCCGACTACGCCTCGCTTCAGACGACCTATGATGCCATGTACGATGCTTACTGCCGCATCTTCACCCGTCTGGGCTTGGAATTCCGCCCCGTCGCCGCAGACACCGGCAGCATCGGCGGTACCGGTTCGCACGAGTTTCAAGTGTTGGCGGAAAGCGGCGAAGATGTGATTGCATATAGCGACACTTCCGATTACGCCGCCAATATCGAGCTGGCTCCGACCTTGCCGCTCAAAGGCGAACGCGCAGCCACTCAGGCAGAGCTGGCCAAAGTACACACGCCGAACGTCAAAACCATTGATTCATTGGTTGATTTCCTCAGCATTCCGATTGAAAAAACACTGAAATCCATCGTGGTCGAAGGCGAAAACGAAGGCGAAATCGTCTTATTGCTGTTGCGCGGCGACCATGAGTTCAACGACATCAAAGCCGAAAAACTCGCAGGCGTGAAATCGCCGCTGACCATGGCAGATCCTGCCGCCATCCGAGTGCAGTTCGGTGCAAACGGCGGCTCGCTCGGCCCTGTCGGCTTCACAGGCAAAGTCTATGCCGATTTTGCCACCGAAAAAGGCGCAGACTGGGTTATCGGCGCGAATGAAGACGACTACCACTATACCGGCTTCAACTTCGGCCGCGACGCCGCCGAGCCTGAATTCGTCGATTTACGCAACGTCGTTGAAGGCGACGAAAGCCCCGACGGACAAGGCCGTCTGAAACTGGCGCGCGGCATCGAAGTCGGACACGTTTTCCAATTACGCGACAAATACACCCAAGCCATGAACGTGAGCTTCCTCGACAACAACGGCAAATCGCAAATCATGGAAATGGGCTGCTACGGCATCGGCATCACCCGCGTCGTTGCCGCCGCCATCGAGCAGAACAACGACGAAAAAGGCATCATCTGGACAAAAGCGATGGCGCCGTTTGAAGTCGTTATCGTGCCGATGAACTACAAAAAATCAGACTCCGTACGCGAAGCCGCCGACAAAATCTACGCCGAACTGCTAGCGGCAGGCGCGGACGTCCTCCTCGACGACCGCGACGAACGCGCAGGCGTGCTGCTGAACGACTCCGAGCTTCTGGGCATCCCACACCGCATCGTCATCGGCGACCGCGCCTTGAAAGAAGGCAATGTCGAATACGCCGAACGCCGCGACAATCAGGCACAAACCGTGGGCTTGAATGAAATCGCCGGCAAAGTATTGGCTGCATTGAAAGACTAATGACGGTTTAAAACGGATGCAGATGAAAGAAGGTCGTCTGAAAACTGGAAACAGGTTTCAGACGACCTTCTTTATTTTGAAATCAAAATCAGCAGTAAAAATCAGGAAAACACATGATTATTTAGTCAAGTATGTTTTTACCACCTCTGCTATTTTTATGAAAAAGATGGGCGGCGCTACTAATGAATCTGAAAATTCAAGCTGGACGGCAACTTTGGCTTCGCGTATGTTCAAAGTGTATTTTAGATGTATACCTGCAATGATTCGAGATATTTTATAGTGGATTAACTTTAAACCAGTACGGCGTTGCCTTGCCTTGCCGTACTATTTGTACTGTCTGCGGCTTCGTCTCCTTGTCCTGATTTAAATTTAATCCACTACATTATTGTAACTCTCACGGATACCAACAACCATGCCTTCCAGCCCTTTTCCTCTTTCAGTTTGTCCGGAAAATGTGAATGACCTTATCCGCAGTCTGAACATGTTTGCACCTGTCTTGCAGGTATTGCCCAGTACGGTGTTTTTTGTAAAAAACATGCGGGCGGAGTATGTCTATGCCAACGATACGCTGTTGCACCGCTTACAATTGTCAGATATGGCGGCTTTGATTGGGAAAACATCGGAAGACCTGTTTCAGTCGGAATGGGGACAACGTTATACACAGTAGGACAGGGAAGTTTTGAACGACGGCAAAATCATCAACAATAAGCTGGAGCTGCATACTTATGCTTCGGGAGAACTGGGCTGGTGTATCACGCATAAAATGCCGGTGCGCAATCCTTTGGGTGAAATTATTGCCATGCTTGGTGTGTCTGTGGATGTGGAAACCAATGACAGCAACCGCCCCGAGCTGAATAAAAAAGTCGCGCTGATTGAAAAATACATTGCCGGCCACTTCGACCAAAACATAAAAATGAAAGACTTGGAAGCCGTTTCACGTCTTTCCACCGCCCAAATCGAGCGTTATTTCAAAAAGATTTTCCACATCACACCTTCGCAATATATTCAAAAAATACGCATCGAAGCAGCCATGGCGATGTTGGAAACAGGCTTGTCGGTAACGGAAATTTCTGCCCGCTGCGGCTATTCCGATCACAGTGCATTTACGCGTCAGTTTAAGGCACTGGTAGGATTGGTACCATCTGAATTTAAGAAATCAAGATAACAGTAACCGTACGGAAATGCCTGTCTGAAAATAGTTTTCAGACAGGCATTTTTTGTTTTAAGTGTGTCTGAGTGTGCACATTTCCGCATAAAAAACGGGAAATTCATCAAGACGGCGGCAGCAGCGATTTTGTAAGGTTAACGGAAGTTTTTTAGCGATAGGATTTTGCTATGCCGCATACCGAATATACTTTTTCCGTGATTGACTCCCATACCGGCGGTGAGCCGACCCGTGTAGTGTATGACGGATTTCCCGAGCTTTTCGGCAGCAGTTTGCAGGAGCAGTGTGCCGATTTTGCCAAACGTTTCGACCATTTGCGTCGTGCGCTGATTTTGGAGCCGCGTGGTTCGGAAGTTTTGGTCGGGGCGTTGTTGTGCAAGCCGCAAGCCCCTACTTCTGTCGCCGGCGTGATTTTCTTTAACAACAGCGGTTATTTGGGTATGTGCGGCCACGGCACCATCGGTTTGATTAAAACGCTGCAACACCTCAAACGCATTGATATCGGCACGCATATCATCGAAACGCCGGTGGGCGATGTACGCTGCACGTTGTATGAAGACGGCTCGGTCAGCGTGCGCAACGTACCGGCCTACCGCTACCGTAAAGACGTGTCGCTTGACGTTGAGGGCATTGGCAGCATCACCGGCGATATTGCTTGGGGCGGCAACTGGTTTTTCTTGGTGAATGACCACGGCTGCACCATCTCGCCCGACAATCTGGAGCAATTGACTGATATTTCATGGCGCATCCGCACCGCGCTGAATGCGCAGGGCATTAGCGGCAAAGACGGGCAGGAAATAGACCACATCGAGCTGTTCGGGAAAACCGATACTGCAGACAGCCGCAGCTTTGTGCTCTGTCCCGGCAAAGCTTACGACCGCTCGCCTTGTGGCACGGGCACCAGCGCGAAGATGGCCTGTTTGGCTGCAGACGGCGTGTGGCCATCTGAAAAAGAGTGGGTGCAGGAAAGCATAATCGGCAGCCGCTTTGCTGCTTCTTATGAAACACTTTCAGACGACCTTCATTCGGAAGGTCTGATAATCCCCACCATCAAGGGAGAGGCACATATTCATGCGGCATCGGAAATTTTTGTAAACGCGGATGATCCGTTCCGCTACGGAATTGAAACATCATGAGCAGCCAAATTTTTTCTGCAGCCGTGGTTGGTGGCGGCATCGTCGGATTGAGCATCGCGCTGGAATTGCAGCGTTGCGGCGAAAGCGTACTGTTGTTAGAGCGGGACACTGTATGCGGAGGCGCATCTTATGGCAATGCCGGGCATATCGCCACCGAGCAGGTGTTTCCGATTGCATCGCCGGACGTGCTCAAGCAACTGCCGAAAATGCTGCTCGACCCGCTTGGACCGTTGCGGCTGGACTGGAAATACCTGCCTAAAATCACGCCGTGGCTGTTCAGCCTGCTGTACAACCTTACGCCCAAACGCTTCCAGCACAGCCACCGCGCCCTGATGGCACTAAACAGTCTTGCTTTGGCTGCATGGAGGAAGTTTGCACAAGAATGGAGAGTGGAACAACATATCCGTATCGACGGTTCGCTGTTGGTGTGCGAAACCGAAAACGGGCAATCAGCGTTACAGAAACACGGCAGGGTGTTGAATGAATTAGGTGTGGTCAACGAATGGCTTGACTATGCCGGTCTGCATGAACGCGAACCTGCGCTGGCCGATACGCAACGCGGTGCGCTGTTTTACCCTCATACCGGTCATGTGGTCGATTTGGCAGGTATGGCGGCTGATTTACAGCACGCTTTCATACAGGCGGGCGGTACGATCAGTGAACATACCGACGTTTCCGATATCCAATTATTTTCAGACGACCTGTTCCGCATCATAGGCGGTAGTAAGGCGTTTGAAGCCAAACATGTGGTGATTGCTGCCGGTGCGTTTTCTAAACCATGGTTGAAAAAACTGTGCGGCAGCGACGTACCGCTTGATGCGGAACGCGGTTACCACCTGATGTTGCCGCAAAGCCTAAATATTTTGAACGTGCCGGTAAGCAGCTTTGAGCGCAAATTCATCATGACGCCCATGAACGCAGGCTTGCGCCTGGCCGGTACAGTGGAGTTTGCCGGGCTGGATGCACCGCCGAATATGGAACGGGCTCAGCAGCTCTTTCACTTGGCAGAATCTATGCTCAAAGGTCGTCTGAACCGGCAAGGTGCCGTGTCGTGGATGGGTTTTCGACCGTCGATTGCCGATTCCCTGCCGGTAATCGACCGAAAAGAAAACATTTTTCTGGCGTTCGGGCATCAGCATTTGGGCTTAACCCAAGCACCGCTCACCGCAAAACTGGTGAAAGCCTTGTATTTTGGAGAACAGCCTGCAATAGATTTAAGCCCTTACCGTTTTAGCCGTTTCTGAAGCGAGCAAACCGAATCACGATTCATCTCAAGAGGAGAAACATATGAATATCGAAGGTATTTTAGTTCCCATCGTTACCCCGTTTACCGCCGACAATCAAGTGGATACCACGCTGCTGGCCGAATTGGTGGACGCGTTTATTGCTAAAGGCGTGCGCGGCATCGTAGCCTGCGGCACCACGGGTGAGTATTACGCTTTGTCGGAAGCCGAACGCGAAACCGTATTGACCACCATCGTGAAGGCCGCTGCTGGCCGTTGTACGCTGATTGCCGGTGTCAGCGATATGTCGAGCGAAGTGGCTGCACAACGCGCCGCCCGAGCTAAAGAATTAGGCTACGACGGGCTGATGTTGTCGGCGCCGCCATACAGCCTGCCGTCGCAGCAAGGCATTATCGAGCACTTTGAATATGTGGCGTCTAAAACCGACTTGCCGATTATTCTCTACAACTTTCCCGCGCGTATCGGCGTAGAACTCGAATTTGAAACTGTGGTGCATTTGTCGAAACATCCCAACATCGTCGGTATCAAAGAAAGCACCGGTAATTTCTCTAACGCGTTGCGTATGATCCAGGCGAAATTCGACAACTTCCAAGTCGTGTGCGGCTGCGACGACCAACCTTTGGATTTCTTCTTCTGGGGTGTGAAAAGCTGGATTGCAGGTGCGGCCAATGTGTTCCCAGGTGAGCAGGTTGCCCTGTTTAACGCTGCCCAAGCCCAAGATTGGGATAAAGCCCGCCAGATTCTTACCGACCTTTATCCCGCCCTGCATTCGATGGAGTCGGGCGACTACAACCAAAAAGCTAAAATCGGCTGCTTAAACGGTACCAAACCCGCCGGAAAAGTGCGCCTGCCGCTGCACAATCTGACCATGCAGGAAGCCGCCGAGTTTACGGCATTGTTGAAATAAAGGAGCCGCAGTATGAAAACCATTGAACAAATCTTCGAGGCCGCCAAAGCAGGCAGCCTATGGGCGGGGAATTTGATTCCGAACCACGCCGATTCGGGCAGAAAGCTGGAAAACCGCACGCCCATCGACAATTCACTCATCGGTTACATCGCCGACGGGAGCGAACAGGATATAGATGCCGCCGTACGCGCCGCGCGTTCTGCGTTTTCAGACGACCTTTGGGCAGGCAAAAGCCCATCTGAAAAACGTGCCGTACTGCTGCGTTGGGCGCAGTTGATTGAAGAACACGCCGAAGAGCTGGCAGCGTTGGACTGTATCGACGCGGGCAAGCCCATCAGCGAGTGTATCAACACCGATATGCCCGCCACCATTGAGACCTTTTATTTCTACGCAGAATATGTAGATAAAGCCTTTGGCCGCGTCGCCCCCACCGGCAACGACGCGCTGGGTTTGATTGTGCATGAGCCGGTCGGCATGGTCGGCGTAGTGTTGCCGTGGAACTTCCCCGCGCAGATGTTTGCATGGAAAGTGGCACCTGCTTTGGCGGCGGGTAATTCGGTGATTGTAAAACCTGCCGAACTGACTTCGCTGAGCGCCTACCGCATGGTGCAGCTGGCGCATGAAGCGGGCGTGCCTGAAGCAGCGCTGACGCTGGTTTGCGGCTTGGGGGAAACGGTCGGCAAGGCTTTGGGTGTGCATCAAGATGTGGACATGGTGGCCTTTACCGGCTCGACCGAAGTCGGACGCTATTTCTTGGAATATTCGGCGCAAAGCAATTTGAAAGAAATCGTCTTGGAATGCGGCGGCAAAAGTCCGCAAATCGTGTTTGCCGATGCGGATATAGACAAAGCGATACCGTTGATTTTAGCCGCCGCGTTCTGGAATATGGGTGAAAATTGCAGCTGCGGTTCGCGCCTGATTGTGGAAGCAAGTATCAAAGATGCCCTGCTGGCCAAACTTTCAGACGACCTCAAGCAAGGCTGGAAAGTCGGCGATCCACGCCTGCCTGAAACCAACCTCGGTCCGATGGTGGAAGAAGCTCATTTTGATAAGGTGTGCCGTTATTTCGATACCGCGCTGAAAGAGGGCGGCAAACTGATCACCGGCGGTCAAACCGGCGAAGGCTGGTATTTTGATCCGGCGATTATCGACGGTGTAACTGCGGACATGACAGTGTTTAATGAAGAAATATTCGGCCCAGTGCTGGCGGTAACCACATTCAGTAGCGAAGAAGAAGCCGTCCGTTTGGCAAACCAATCGGATTACGGTCTGGCCGCTTCGTTCTACACATCCAATGTAAGCCGCGCCCACCGTGTTGCCCGCAAAATTCAGGCAGGTACGGTATCGGTAAACGGTTTTTCGGAAGGCAGTATTGCTACACCGTTCGGCGGCTACAAACAATCCGGCTTCGGCGGTCGCGACAAAGGCGTGGAAGCGTTTGAGCAATACACGCAGGCAAAAACCATTTGGTTTATGGAATAACACAAAATAAAGCTCAGGTCGTCTGAAACTGGCAGCTTTTACCAAGCCAAACCTTTTTTCAGACGACCTTAGATAACAACATATAGTGGATTAAATTTAAATCAGGACAAGGCGACGAAGCCGAAGACAGTACAGATAGTACGGCAAGGCGAGGCAACGCCGTACTGGTTTAAAGTTAATCCACTATAAAACCGCAAAGGAGAAGAGATGGAAAAGATCGTCAGTACGCTGGTGGACTATATCTGGGGCAACGGCTTGGTTTATCTGGCTTTAGCCGTTGGTCTGTATTTCACCGTTATTACTAAAGGAGTGCAATTCCGCTATTTGCCCGAA
Source organism: Neisseria sp. DTU_2020_1000833_1_SI_GRL_NUU_006 (assembly GCA_032388755.1). Lineage (NCBI taxonomy): Bacteria > Pseudomonadati > Pseudomonadota > Betaproteobacteria > Neisseriales > Neisseriaceae > Neisseria > Neisseria sp. DTU_2020_1000833_1_SI_GRL_NUU_006. The sequence goes on from CP135593.1 coordinate 943,960, forward strand.
ATGATCCGCCTGCTGAATGAAAAGCAGGAGTCCGGTGCGGGTATTTCTTCGTTTCAGGCATTCTGCATGTCGCTGTCGGGACGCATTGGTGTCGGCAACATCGCCGGCGTAGCGACCGCTATTGCCGCGGGCGGTCCGGGCTCTGTATTTTGGATGATTGTGATGGCTCTGTTGGGTGGTGCCAGCGCGTTTGTAGAATCCACTTTGGCGCAGATTTATAAAACCAAAGTCGGTACGGAATACCGCGGCGGCTCTCCTTATTACATCGAGCGCGGCTTAAAGATGAAAGCCTTTGCCATGCTGGTAGCCGTAGTGATTTTCCTGAGCTACGGCGTGTTAGTGCCGGGCATTCAGGCCAATACCATTGCTACATCGTTTGAGAACGCCTTCGCACTGCCTGCATGGAGCACCGGTGCTGCAGTTTCCATGATATTGGCGTTTCTGATTTTTGGCGGCACCAAACGCATCGCCCGTGCCGCCGACAGTATCATTCCGCTGATGGCTGTGGGTTATGTCGGTCTGATGTTGATTGTATTGGTAAACCACGCCTCGAAAATCCCCGAAACCTTAAGCCTGATCATCGGTAGCGCATTCGGTACGGACGCGGTATTCGGCGGAATTGTCGGTAGCGCGATTTCCTGGGGGGTGCGTCGCGCCGTGTTCTCAAACGTAGCCGGTGCAGGCGAAGCAACGTTCAGCTCGGCTGCCGCTGAAGTAAGCCATCCTGTGAAACAAGGTTTGGTGCAAGGCTTTTCGGTGTATATCGATACCGTGATTGTCTGCACCTCCACCGCTATCATGATTCTGATTACCGGTATGTATAACGTACATCCGGTCGGCATGAAAACGCCGCTTGTGGAAAATATTCCCGGCGTGGAAGCCGGCTCTGCTTACACGCAGGCTGCATTGGGTACTGTGTTCGGTAATTTCGGCGGCGCATTTGTGGCGGTCGGTATCTTCTTCTTTGCCTTTACCTGCCTGCTGGCTTATTACTACATCGCCGAAACTGCGCTGCTCTATCTCGACCAAAAGCTGAAATACCCAATACTCAGTATGATTCTGCGGTTGGTGTTTTTAGCGGTGGTGTTTACCGGCAGCGTACAGTCCGCCAGCCTGATGTGGGGCTTAGGTGATATAGGCTTCGGCAGCATGTGTTATCTCAACCTGATTGCTATCGTATTTCTCAGTAAACCCGCCTTACGTGCGCTGCATGATTACGACCGCCAGAAAAAAGCCGGTCTCGATCCGGTATTCGACCCGCGTGTAGCCGGGATTGAGAATGCCGAATTCTGGATAGAACATATGCAACAACATTATAGGCGCTAAGTTTGCTCTGTTACGATAGATGAGCAAAGTAGTTGGAGGATCTAGGTTTTAAGTGCAACATCTGATTTAATTGAGCAGACCCGTTTAATAAGTACCTCATTTGGTGCTGGATAACACAACAGTTATGTAGGTGTGTTGTTCGGCACTACTGTATATGGTGTACCAGGACATGTCTAAATTTGCCTGAAATCCTCCCTTTCAAAAAATACTGTCAAAGCGGTTCATTAGTATTTTCATTTGATTCCTGATCTCACTAATGTGCACTGGACTTCCTGCTTGGAAAATCTTTGCACTTCAAATCCAAATGTGTGAACCCTGCGTTCAATCGGACAACTGCCGTTTCAAAAACCAATCGCCGAACGGCCAGTCCACGCTGTCGAGCAGGTTTTTGGTAATCAGCCCAAGTTCGGTATCGCCTTCAATTTGCAGTTTGCGGTTGAAAAACAAAGTATCCGGGTCTTCCTCGCGCATCATCATGCGCATAAAGTCGATGCCGTTGGCGGCAAGGCGCAAATCGGGCGTGCCGAATAAATCCGCGTCGATGGATTTTTCTAAATCTTAGTAAATTTGTCCAACAATTCAGTGTTTGCCGCATAATTGGTGTCGGTGGATGCAAAGACAGCTATTTGAAGTAATTTTCTTGTGCGTTGAATTTTTTGGAGACGTACCCTGATAATGTCATGGTTCATATGGTTTCCTTTATAGTTTCGAAAGAGGTCGTCTGAAATTTTTTCAGACGACCTCTTTTCTCTATGTTAATCAAACAACTTGCCGCTTAGCCAGTCTTCCACGCTTCACAGTATTTCAGGCAGTTTTGCAGTATCCGTTCCCCGGCCTGTATCAAATCCAGTTTGCCGCCGCTTTTACCGCCGACTTGTTCGGCTGCGAATTTGACAAAATCTCCGGCTTTCACTTTTCCGGTCATGGCTTTGGATATACCGGTGCACAGCGTATGGCGTAGCCTATGCACGCGGTTGGAAGGGGCTAAGGTTTGCTGAAAGTACAGGCTGCTTTTGATAAAGATGGGTCGTCTGAAAATTATTTCTCGGGCAGCTTTGAGATTACGGGCAATATAAAGTTTTGTTGGGTTATGATCCAAGCTACGTTTGCTTCGGCGCAGGCAACATAAAGCCAATGTCCGCACAACCTTGCTACAAATCCGATTCTCCGCCAAACATCTCTTCTGCCAAGGCTTTGGCTTTTTCCAAACCTTCAGGGGTGAGATAGGCGGATTTGGCTTTACCCCAAGGCTGGCTGATTAAGCCTTGTTCGTGCAGGCTATTGAGCAGGTCAAAATCGTAGCCTTTCCAAAAACGGCCGTCTTCAAATTCCAATGCGCCGATTAGGGCAAGCAGGGCGTTTTCCATTTTTTGGCGGTTGTAGGGCATGGGTTGGGGCTTTCTTGATTTGGATTGATGGGGTGAGATGTGGAAGAATGCAGGCTACTGCTTACTACACTTGTCAATCTTGTAAAGTTTAAAGAGAATGTATCATTTAATTGGACAGAAGAAAGAGCTTAATATGTATGACAAGTTAAAAGAGCGATATGAAAATTTTTTAGATCAAATAGCAAAATTAAAACTCTCTTATCGTATCACATCTAGAACATTTGAATGTTTTTTAAACGAATTATCAAAAAAACAAGCCAACTTTGATAAATTAAATCTTGATCTTACTGAAAAATGGACTCTACCTACAAATATTGAAAATTACTATTTTATAAATCCTTATACAGGGAAAACTGAATTACATAGAAACAATCAATTTGATTACAAAGAATATGCTGAGCAATGTTACATTCATAGAAATAAACAATATCAGTGGTTGTTAGTTGATGGATATGAATTATTTGAAGAGTATATTATTGATCTATATAAGATATGTTGTCATCACTTTAAAATAAAGCATCTCCGCCTTGATAAAGATAAAGAAGGGGATATGGATAATATGGAATTAAAAAAATATGTTAATAAAATTATTGTAAAATTTAGAGATAAAACCCCAAATATTAAAATAGATGAGAAAAATAATAAGACTGGAAAGAATCTCTTTTTTTATGTAAAGATGATTGAACAATTTCGTCATATTATCGTCCATAAAAATGGAAAAGTATCTGATGTTGATACGATATTAAAAAATATTCTGAATAAATCTGGTATTACAGGAAATAAAGAGTTAGAACCACAATATAAAAAAATTATTCAAGGGTATATTTACACTAACGCGGAAAAAAGAGAATTATTAGGAGTTATTGTATTAGAAGATTATAAAATAAATGAAATTGTGTCATGCAGAAAATTTGAAGGCTTAGCGAATGATTTATTAGGGTATGCCTTTATTCTTTCCTGCAATCTACTACTGACATTGAAAAATAATACATAGTAAGTCTTAGCTCCATATTACTTCACATCTTGCTCAATGGCACTGTATTTTTGTATGAGAGTAGATATAACAAGCAGAGCTTAAGCCATGATCCAATATCATCATTGAATTTTCCTAAATACTTGGGGTATTGCCTTAATCTGCTATATTAGGAAAGGAAAAATCTCAAAAAATTTATCCTAATATCTATATATCTTACTAAGAAGGTCGTCTGAAAAATTTTTCAGACGACCTTCTCTACTTAACTTAATACATCACTCATCAACTCAGCTTACTGTTTACCCAGCCTTCTGCCGAATTCAGCATCGTGCCGACTTGAGAAGCATCCGTACCCCCTGCCTGTGCCAAATCCGGTCTGCCGCCGCCTTTGCCGCCGACTTGTTCTGCTGCGAATTTGACCAAATCGCCGGCTTTCACTTTGCCGGTCAGAGCTTTGGATACGCCGGCGCACAGGGAGACTTTGCCGTCGTTCACTGCCGCCAAAAGAATCACGGCGTTGTCGGATTTGCCGGTTAAGTCGGTAACGATTTCGCGCAGGGCGGCTGCGTCGGCTTCGATTTGGGCAGCGACGAGTTTGGCTGCGCCCAAGTCTTTAGCGTTGTCCAAGAGTTTTGCGCCTGTGTGGACGGCGAGTTCGGCTTTAGCTTTTGCCAACTCTTTTTCCAAGGCTTTGGCGTTTGCGGCGTTGGCTTGGATTTTGGCGAGTACGTCTTTTTCGGTTTGGGCTTTGGTCTCAAAGATGATGTTTTTCATCAGGCTTTCTTGGTTTTGCGCCCATGCCAGCGCGGCAAGGCCGGTAATGGCTTCTACGCGGCGGATGCCTGCGGCGATGCCGCCTTCGCTGATGATTTTGAAGAAGCCGATGTCGCCGGTGCGGGCGACGTGGGTGCCGCCGCACAGTTCGGTAGAGTATTCGCCCATGGTGATGACGCGGACGAAATCGCCGTATTTTTCGCCGAAGAGCATCATGGCGCCGGATTTTTGCGCGTCTTCAATGGACATGGTTTCTACTTTGACGGGCACGTTGGCGATAATCGCGGCATTGACGCGGCGTTCGACTTCGGCGATTTCTTCCGCGCTGATGCCTTGCGGATGGGAGATGTCAAAGCGGGTCAGCTCGGCGTTTTGCAGGCTGCCTTTTTGTTCAACGTGTGTGCCCAAAACATCGCGCAGGGCTTTGTGCATCAGGTGGGTAACGCTGTGGTTGCGCATGATGCTGTCGCGGATGTCGTTGTCGATTTCGGCGGATACGGCATCGCCCACTTTCAGACGGCCTGATACGACTGCGCCGAATTGTCCGTGTACAGCGGCTTTGATTTTCTGCGTGTCTTCAACGCGGAAGCGGTTCTCGCCTGCGAAGATAAAGCCTACGTCGCCGACTTGGCCGCCGCTTTCGGCGTAGAACGGGGTTTGTTCCAAAACAACCACTCCTGCTTCGCCCGCTTGGAGTTCGTCCACGGCTTCGCTGCCTTTGTATAAGGCGATGATTTTGGTTTCTTGACTGCGTTTTTCGTAGCCTGTGAACTCGGTGTCCGCGCCTGTGTAGTCCAGTTGCGCGTTGGCTTTGAAGTTTTGCGCGGCGCGGGCGCGGGCGCGTTGGGCTTCCATTTCGCGGTTGAAGCCTTCTTCGTCCAAATCGATATTGCGTTCGCGGCAGATGTCGGCGGTCAAATCGTATGGGAAACCGTAGGTGTCGTAGAGTTTGAAGATGATTTCGCCATTCAGTTTGTTGCTGCCTTTGGCCAATGCGTTTTCCAGCAAAGCCATGCCGGTTTCCAAAGTTTGGGCAAAGCGGCTTTCTTCGTTTTTCAGGGCTTCTTCGATTTGAGCTTGTTTTTCTTTCAACTCAGGATACGCGTCGCCCATCGCTTTCACCAAATCGGGAACGAGTTTGTAGAAAAACGCCTGTTTCTGACCGAGTTTGTAACCGTGGCGCACGGCGCGGCGGATGATGCGGCGCAGGACATAGCCGCGGCCTTCGTTGGACGGCATCACGCCGTCGGCAATCAGGAAGGAGCAGGAGCGGATGTGGTCGGCAACGACTTTCAGGCTCGGCTCGTCCATGCTGAACGGCGCGCCGGTTTCGCGGGCAACGGCTTTGAGCAGGTCTTGGAACAGGTCGATTTCGTAGTTGCTGTGGACGTGCTGCATCACGGCCGCCATGCGCTCCAAGCCCATGCCGGTATCGACGGACGGCTTGGGCAGCGGGTTCATATTGCCTTGCTCGTCGCGGTTGAACTGCATGAATACGCAGTTCCAAATTTCAATCCAGCGGTCGCCGTCTTCTTCAGGGCTGCCGGGAATGCCGCCCCAGATTTCTTCGCCGTGGTCGTAAAAAATTTCGGAACACGGACCGCAGGGGCCGGTGTCGCCCATCTGCCAGAAGTTGTCAGACGCGTATTTCGCGCCTTTGTTGTCACCGATGCGGACGATGCGCTCGGCAGGCATACCGATTTCGTTCAGCCAAATGTTGTAGGCTTCGTCGTCTTCGGCATATACGGTCGCCAAGAGTTTTTCTTTGGGGATGTTCAGCCATTCGGGGGAAGTGAGGAATTCCCAAGCGAAGTGGATCGCGTCGCGTTTGAAGTAGTCGCCGAAGGAGAAGTTGCCCATCATTTCAAAGAAGGTGTGGTGGCGGGCGGTGTAGCCGACGTTTTCCAAGTCGTTGTGTTTGCCGCCTGCGCGTACGCATTTTTGCGCGGTGGTGGCGCGGTTGTATGGGCGTTTGTCAAAGCCGAGGAATACGTCTTTAAACTGATTCATACCGGCGTTGGTAAACAGCAGCGTCGGGTCGTCGTGCGGCACGAGGCTGGAAGAGCGGACGATGGTGTGGTTTTTGGATTCGAAGAATTTTAGGAATTTTTGGCGTAGTTCGGAGGTTTTCATGATGTTTCGATGTCTCTACTAAAAAGGTTTCAGACGACCTTCCCGGCCGTATGTAATTGTGGAAAGAAAATGGGTGCTATATTACCGCAAAACCTTGTTTCTAGCTATTGAATCAGGGACTTTCAGACGACCTTCCGACTATCGCCCCAATGGAAATTGCTATCAGATAGTGCGTGCCTGATTTATAATCCCTTACTTTCCCTTCCACCCGATATGTAAGGAATGATAATGACCAAACATCTGCCACTCATCGCCCTGACCGCCGTCATGCTCGCCGCCTGCGGAGGTTCGGATAAAAACACCTCCGACAAAGCGGGTCAGGCGGGAAACCAAAATGTATTGAGGATTTACAACTGGTCGGAATACGTCGATCCCGAAACCGTCGCCGATTTTGAAAAGAAAAACGGTATCAAGGTAACTTACGACGTGTACGACAGCGATGAGACGCTGGAAAGTAAAGTATTGACCGGAAAATCGGGCTACGACATCGTCGGCCCGTCCAATACCTTCGTCGGCAGGCAGATTAAGGCAGGTGCTTATCAAAAAATCGACAAATCCCTGATTCCCAACTATAAAAACCTCAATCCCGAATTGATGAAACTGATGGAAGGCGTCGATCCGAGCCACGAATACGCCGTTCCGTTTTATTGGGGAACCAACACCTTCGCCATCAATACCGAGCGCGTAAAAAAAGCCTTGGGCACGGACAAACTGCCGGACAACCAATGGGATTTGGTGTTCAACCCCGAATACACATCCAAGCTCAAACAATGCGGCATTAGCTACTTGGACAGCGCGGCAGAAATTTATCCTATGGTGTTGAACTACATGGGTAAAAACCCCAACAGCAACGATACCGAAGACATCAAAGCGGCAACCGAGCTGCTCAAGAAAAACCGCCCCAACATCAAACGCTTTACCTCGTCCGGCTTCATCGACGACTTGGCTCGCGGCGATACCTGCGTCACCATCGGCTTCGGCGGCGACTTGAACATCGCCAGACGGCGTGCCGAAGAAGCGGGCGGCAAGGAAAAAATCCGCGTCATGATGCCCAAAGAAGGCGTAGGGATTTGGGTGGACTCCTTCGTTATCCCGAAAGATGCGAAAAACGTCGCCAACGCCCACAAATACATCAACGACTTCCTCGACCCCGAAGTCGCCGCGAAAAACGGCAATTTCGTCACCTACGCCCCTTCCAGCAAACCCGCACGCGAATTGATGGAAGCCGAGTTCAGGGACGACCGCACCATTTTCCCGAGCGACGAAGATTTGAAAAACAGCTTCATCATGGTTCCTATCCAGCCCACCATTTTGAAATTCATGGTCCGCCAATGGCAGGGCGTGAAAGCCGGCAAATAATTCGATACGGATAGATTAAAGATCGTCTGAAAACTTGAAATACAGGTTTTCAGACGATCTTTTGTTGGTTTTTACAGCAATCCTTCTATCGGCAGGAAGGAAAAGATTTTGGAGGTAACACGTTTCCAGAATTTGGCTTCCGGCTCGGCGGAGTAGGTTTTCTGGGTGGCGGGGTCGTGCCAGTGCAGTTTGTTGTATTTGTCGAGGGTAACCTGATAGGCGTATTTGGGGGTGGTATTGACGAGGGTGCGCTGCATTTCGCCTGCGATTTTGGGGCTTTCGAGGACGACGCCCATTTCGGTGTTGAGTCTGGCGGAGCGCGGGTCGAGGTTGAATGAGCCGATGAAGACGCGTTTCTCGTCCACGATGAAGGTTTTGGCATGCAGGCTGGTGGCGGAGTTGCCGGTCAAACCGCGGTCTTTGGTGGTGGGGACGGCGTGGTTGGGTTGCAGCTCGTAGAGTTTGACACCGGCTTTGAGCATTGGTTTGCGGTATTTGGCGTAGCCTGAGTGGACGGCGGCGACATCGGTCGCTTGGAGCGAGTTGGTCAGGACGGTTACGTCCACGCCGTTTTTGACGAGTTGGTCGAGCGCGCGTACGCCTGATTTGGTGGGAACGAAATAGGGCGAAACGAGATAGACGCTTTTTTCGGGCGTTTTCAGGGCGTCCTGCATGCGGTCGAAAATGGGCGGTTTGTGGCGGTCGCGGTCCAGCCCTTTGGCGGGGTCGTCGCTGATCAGGCGGGTATGAACGCTTTGCCAGTCTATGCTGTTGCTCTGCATTTTTTGGTAGAGTTCGGACTCTTCAATGCTTCTGCGGTAACGGTTGACAGTATCGCTTTTGTCTTTGTCGTCGTAACCCATCTCTTGGAAGCCTTTTTCGATATCGCCTTTTTTGATGATGCTGGCGACGGTGTAGGAGGAATGGCTTGCCCAATAGCGGTCGAAGTCTTGAGAAACTTTGGTCACGACGCGGCCGGTGGCGAGGATGTCGAGGTCGGCAAAGATGGTGTCTTCGCCGACTTTAAAATATTCGTCGCCGATATTGCGCCCGCCGAGGATGGTGGCGCGGTTGTCTGCGGTGAAGGATTTGTTGTGCATCCGGCGGTTGAGGCGCGGGAAGTCGGTCAAATAACCCAGCGCGCGCCATTTGCGGCGGACGAAGGGGTTGAACAGGCGGATTTCGATATTGGGATGGCTGTCGAGGGCGAGCAGGACGTTGTCCAGACCGTTGGTGTTGTTGTCGTCCAGCAGCAGGCGCACGCGCACGCCGCGTTCGGCGGCACGGTGGATCAGGTTGAACATGAGTTTGCCGGAGATGTCGTTGTGCCAGATGTAGTATTGGAGGTCCAGGGTGTGGTCGGCGGCTTCAATCAGGGCGGCGCGGGCGACGAAGGCTTCGTGCGCGTCGTTGAGCAGATAGACATTGGAAATATCGCCTCCGGTTTTGGCAGTGGCGGTGTTGAGCAGGGCATCCATGCGCGGGGCGGAACGGATGTCGAGGTAGTGGCTTTCAGGGCGATCGTCCAGTGAGGGCAGGCCGGCGCAACCTGTCAGAAAAACCGGAAGCATAAGGATGAGATGGATTTTTTTCATTCTTGAGGGCGTTTCAGACGACCTTTTTCGCTGAAACGATATTTTTATTTAGAAGGGTCGTCTGAAAGGAAGTTCGATGTTTATACGGTTCGCATTTTAACCGAGAACAAAGCCGACCGGATTGCTTTTTCAGGTCGGCTTTGTGTCTAAACATGGATGCCGTCGATTTCGGCGTACCGTTTTGCTTTTTCTTCCTCGTTTAAAAACGAGGCTTTGAACGAGTTTTTGCACAAGGTGCGGATGTCTGCTTCATTCAAATCCAATGCGTCAGCAAGTTCGATGAAATTTTGGTTGAGATAGCCGCCGAAGTAGGCGGGGTCGTCTGAATTGACGGTAACCAATACGCCACGCTCAAGCATGCGGCGCAGGTTGTGCCGGGACAGGTCGCCGACGACTTTTAGTTTGAGGTTGCTCAATGGACAGACGGTCAGGGGCATTTGCTCGGCAATCAGGCGCTGCATAAGCGGTTCGTCTTCTTCAGAGCGCACGCCGTGGTCGATGCGGACGACTTTCAGTAAATCCAACGCTTCCCAAACGTATTCGGGCGGGCCTTCTTCACCGGCATGGGCGACGGCGGGAAAACCTTGCGCGCGGGCTTGGGCGAAGACGCGCTCGAATTTCGAGGGCGGGTTGCCGAGTTCGCCCGAATCCAGCCCGATGCCGTCGATATGTCGTCTGAAAGGCTGTGCTTGGGCAAGCGTTTCAAACGCGGACTCTTCGCTCAAATGCCTCAGGAAACACATAATCAGCCTGCTGAAAATGCCCCATTTTTCCTGCGCTTCCAGACGGGCGCGGGTAATGCCGTTGATGACGGTTTCAAACGGTACGCCGCGCGCGGTATGGGTTTGCGGGTCGAAGAAGATTTCGGTGTGGACGACGTTGTCCTCGCGGCAGCGGGCGAAATAGGCGGTGGTCAGGTCGTAAAAATCCTGCTCGTGGAGCAAGACTGCCGCCGCAGCGTAGTAAATATCGAGGAAGGACTGGAGGTTGTGAAAATCGTAAGCGCGGCGCACGGCGTCTACATCCGCATAGGGAATGGAAACGCCGTTGCGTCCGGCGATGGCGAACATCAATTCCGGCTCGAACGTGCCTTCGATATGGACGTGCAATTCGGCTTTAGGCAGGGTGCGGATTAAGGTGTGTACGGTCATGGGCGGCACCCGCTCGATCAATAGTGGCGGCGGCGGAAGTAGAACATTCCTTCGCTGTCGAGTTCGAGGATGTAGCGGCCGTTTTGAACGGCGGCATAACCGCTTTTGCCAGCCTGATACGGTTGCAGGGCAGCGTGGGAGAGGAGGTAGCTTGTCAGTTTGCCGCCGTCTTCGGCGATGTTGCCGACCAGTTTGGCAAACAAGGCATGGCATTTGCCGTTTTCAGTCCAGCCCAAAGGCTCGCCTTTGTCGCCGGTTTCCATACATTTGCCGCTGATGACTTCCAAATCGTTGGGGTGGTTGCCGATCAGTTGGATGACGTTTTGTTCGGACAAGCCGTTAATCGGATAGCTGATTTGTTTTTTGCCGTCGTTGGTTTTGCCTTCGCTGCTTTGACCTAAATCCAAGCCTGCGATGGCGTTGTTGTCGATGTATTTGACTTTAAACGCGGGTTTTGGCGCAGCTTCGGCGGCATTTTGGGCGGGCTCGGCAGGAGCTTCGGATTTGCCGCAGGCGGCAAGCAGGAGGGCGGATAAGAGAATCGGAAAGGCTTTCATCGGATATTCCTTGTTTTAAACAGGAAAAGGTCGTCTGAAAATAGCGGACTGCTTTTCAGACGACCTTTTGAGATTTACTTCAATGGGCGGATGCCGACGGCGTCGCGTACTTGGTCCAGCAGTTCGCGTGCTTCTTTGCGCGCTTTGGCGGCACCTGCCTGCAGGATGTCTTCGATTTGCGAAGGATTGGCGGTCAGCGCGTTGTAGCGTTCGCGCGGTTCTGCCAGCTCGGCGTTGATTTTGGCGGCCAAGAGTTTTTTGGCTTCGCCCCATGCCAAGCCTTCGGCCAGCATTTGCGTAAACTCTGCGGTTTCAGACGGCGTGGAGAAGGCTTTGTAGATTTCAAACAAGGGGCTTTCGTCGGGCTGTTTCGGCTCGCCCGGCTCTTTCATGTTGGTAATGATTTTGTTGACCGATTTTTGGGTTTTCTTGTCGTTTTCCCAAAGCGGAATAGTGTTGCCGTAGGATTTGGACATTTTGCGTCCGTCCAAGCCGACCAAGAGTTCGACGTTTTCGTCGATTTTCACTTCGGGCAGAGTGAAGACTTCTTTGAAGCGGTGGTTGAAGCGGCCGGCGATGTCGCGCGCCATTTCGACGTGTTGGATTTGGTCGCGGCCGACGGGCACTTCGTTGGCGTTGAACATCAGGATGTCGGCGGTCATCAGGATGGGGTAGCTGTACAGGCCCATTTCTACGCCGTGGTCAGGGTCTTCCTGATTGTTTTCGATATTTGCCTGCACGGCGGCTTTGTAGGCGTGGGCGCGGTTCATCAGACCTTTGGCGGTAATGCAGGTCAGAATCCAGTTCAATTCCATCACTTCGGGAATGTCGCTTTGGCGGTAGAAGGTGGTGCGCTCGGGGTCGAGTCCGCAGGCAAGCCAAGTGGCGGCAACGGCTTTGGTAGATTGGTGAATCATCTCCGGCTCGTGGCATTTGATGATGCCGTGGTAGTCGGCGAGGAAGAGGAAGGATTCGGTATCGGGGTTTTGCGCCGCGCGGACGGCGGGGCGGATGGCGCCGACGTAGTTGCCCAGATGCGGGATGCCGGTAGTGGTTACGCCGGTGAGGACGCGTTTCTTGCTCATGGGGATATCCTTAATGGCTCAAGGTCGTCTGAAAATGAAATAGGGATTGATTATACCTGATTCCCAACGAGTTTTCAGACGACCTTTTTATAGTGGGCATACCGACTTATTCACAGCTTTTTCTGATGTAATCTATTTTAAAAACAGATTGATACTATATTTTTTAATATTTTGGTAAATTTTTCTCTTGAGTTATCCACAGGCGACACTATATAGCGTTTATTAGAAAGATATTCGTTTCAGAAGAAAGGAAACCTAAAGATGAGATTCGACAAATTAACCGCCAAATTCCAACAAGCCCTTGCAGAAGCTCAGAGTTTGGCGTTGGCTGCGGACAGCAGCTATCTGGAAGCGGGCTTTGTACTGAAAGCCCTGCTTGACGACCAAAACAGCGGAGCCGCCGCGCTGTTGGCCCATGCGGGCGTGAACGTGCCGCAGGTGAAACAGCGTTTGCAGCAGCATTTAAACAGCCTGCCGAAAGTGTCCGGTCAGGGAGGCGATATTCTGCCCAGCCGCGAATTGCAGGCAGTGTTGAACCTGATGGACAAAGCCGCAACCAAACGCGGAGATGCCTATATCGCCAGCGAACTTTTCCTGCTTGCTTTGGTGCAGCAGAACGATGCGACCGGCAAAATCCTGAAAGAAGCCGGCGCGACCGAACAAAATATCAATGCCGCGATTGACGCGGTACGAGGAGGACAAAACGTGAACGATGCCAATGCCGAAGACCAACGCGATGCGTTGAAAAAATACACGCTCGACCTGACCCAGCGCGCCCGCGACGGCAAACTTGACCCCGTTATCGGTCGTGATGACGAAATCCGCCGTGCGATTCAGGTGCTGCAACGCCGCACCAAAAACAACCCCGTGCTGATTGGTGAGCCGGGCGTGGGTAAAACTGCCATCGTCGAAGGCTTGGCGCAGCGCATCGTCAACGGCGAAGTGCCTGAATCCCTGCGCAACAAACGCCTGCTGGTTTTGGACTTGGCAGCATTGATTGCCGGCGCGAAATACCGCGGCGAATTTGAAGAACGCTTGAAAGGCGTGTTGAACGATTTAGCGAAAGACGACGGCAACACCCTGATTTTCATCGACGAAATCCATACTTTGGTCGGTGCTGGCAAAACCGACGGCGCGATGGATGCGGGCAATATGTTGAAACCGGCTTTGGCGCGCGGCGAACTGCACTGCATCGGCGCGACCACCTTGGACGAATACCGTCAATACATCGAAAAAGACGCGGCACTCGAACGCCGCTTCCAAAAAGTATTGGTCGGAGAACCCAGTGTGGAAGATACCATCGCCATTTTGCGCGGTTTGCAGGAACGTTACGAAATCCACCACGGCATCGACATCACCGACCCCGCCATCGTTGCCGCCGCAGAATTGAGCGACCGTTACATCACCGACCGCTTCCTGCCCGACAAAGCGATTGATTTGATTGACGAAGCTGCCAGCCGCATCAAAATGGAGCTGGACAGCAAACCCGAGCAGATGGATAAACTCGACCGCCGCATCATCCAGCTCAAAATGGAAAAAATGCACGTTGCCAAAGAAAGCGACGACGCCAGCAAAAAACGTTTGGAGCTGATAGACGAAGAGATCGACGGCCTGCAAAAAGAATACGCCGATTTGGACGAAATCTGGAAAGCCGAAAAAGCCGCGTCTTCCAGCACCGCCGACATCAAGAAACAGATGGACGACATCAAAGTCAAAATCGAGCAGGCCAAACGCCAAGGTGACTTTGCCCGTGCGTCCGAACTAGAATACGGCGAGTTGCCGAAATTAGGTGCACAGTTGCAGGCGGCAGAAAGCAACCCCGACGGCAAAAAACAAAACAAACTCTTCCGCACCGAAGTCGGCGCGGACGAAGTGGCTGAAATCGTATCGCGTATGACCGGCATTCCTGTGTCCAAAATGATGGAAGGCGAACGCGACAAGCTGCTGAAAATGGAAGAAGTATTGCACCGCCGTGTGGTCGGTCAAGACGAAGCCGTGCGCGCCGTGTCCGACGCCATCCGCCGCAGCCGCTCCGGTCTTGCCGATCCGAACAAACCCTACGGCAGCTTCCTGTTCCTAGGCCCGACCGGTGTGGGTAAAACCGAGTTGTGCAAAGCTTTGGCAGGCTTCCTGTTCGACAGCGAAGATCATCTGATTCGTATCGATATGTCCGAATACATGGAAAAACACGCCGTTGCACGCCTGATCGGCGCGCCTCCGGGTTATGTCGGCTACGAAGAGGGCGGCTACCTGACCGAACAAGTCCGCCGCAAACCGTACAGCGTGATTCTTTTGGACGAAGTGGAAAAAGCCCATCCTGACGTGTTCAACATCCTGCTGCAAGTATTGGATGACGGTCGTTTGACCGACGGACAAGGCCGCACCGTGGATTTCAAAAACACCGTCATCGTCATGACTTCCAACATCGGCAGCCAGCACATTCAACAAATGGGTACGCAGGACTATGAAGCCGTGAAAGAAGCGGTGATGGAAGAAGTGAAAGCCTACTTCCGCCCAGAAATGATCAACCGCATCGACGAAGTGGTCGTGTTCCACGGACTGGATCAGGAGAATATCCGCAACATTGCGAAAATCCAGCTCAAAGGTTTGGAAAAACGTTTGGAAGCGCAGCACCTGCACCTGAAAGTGGACGATGCCGCCTTGGATTTGATTGCCAAAGCCGGTTTCGACCCCGTGTACGGCGCACGCCCGCTCAAACGCGCCATCCAGTCGGAAATCGAAAACCCGCTGGCCATGGCGTTGCTCGAAGGCAAATACGCGCCCGACAGCACGATTCATGTGAAAGAAGAGGGTGGCAGGCTGGTATTTGCCTGATTTGAGTGTAGATTGAGATAAAGTGATGAAAAGGTCGTCTGAAAACCTGATTATGGGTTTTCAGACGACCTTTCGTCTTAGGGCTTCAATATTTCACATCGGCAACGCGGTTTTACAAATCCTGCAAACGCTCGACCGAAGGGGCGTAGTAATATGCGCCGGACACGGCGGTGGAAAGATGCTTGAGCAGCAGGTCGGTTTTTCCGTCGGTGTCGCCGAACATGCTCAAGAGCTGCGCTTCGATGTTGTGCAGGGTGTTGCAGTAGGAAGTGAACATCAGGCCGTGTTCGCCGCTGATTTTGCCGAAAGGCAGGCTGCGGCGGACGATTTCCAGGTCCACACCGTTTTCTTGCAAATCGACACGGCCCAAATGCGATTCGGGCAGGCGCACGTCTTCGCTTAATTCTTCGTTGGCTTCTTTGCTGCGGCCGATGCTGGCTTCTTGTTCGGCAACGGGGACGGCATCCCACTTTTTCAGGTCGTGCAGGTATTTTTGCAGCAGGACGTAGCTGCCGCCGGCATCGGGTCGACCTTCGGGGATAATGGCGACATTGCAGACGTTTTCATCGCCTTGCGGGTTCTCGGTACCATCGACGAAGCCGTCCAGTCCGCGCTCTTCATACAGACGAAAGCCGTGTTCCTCGGTGGCGACATCGATGCTGTCGCCAAACGCTGAAAAGACAGATTGTGCGAGTGCATAGGCAGCGTTTTGGCGGTAGGCTTGGATGTGGATGTAGATATCGTGTTGGGTCGCAGGGGCAAGGCCGTTGCCCATGACTGGGAAGGGCTTGATTTCGCCGCCTTCTTCTGCGTGTCCGAACGCTTTCCATGCGTCGCTGCCGAAGGCGATGGTCATGCCTAAAATATCTTCTGGAAAGCGGGTTTTGAGGGTTGCCAAGGCTTCAAGCGAGCTTCGGCAGGCGGTTTTGATGTCGTCGTAGCGGCCGTCGCGGATGTCGGCTTCGATGAATATGCCAGCTTGGGCGTGATCGGGGATGATGGAGGTTTGCGGGCGGTTCATTGCGTTTCCTTTCGGATTTTATGGAGTTTTTCGGGCAATATTATAGCACTTAAGGTTTTCAGACGACATCGTCTGAAAGGGCGGATATGATAGAATCCGCCGTTTGTTTTTTGATGTTCGACAGGTTCGCTTTATGTTCGGCACGATGTTTTTGATTATGATTGTATTGCTCCAGCTTTTCACGTTCGGGCTGGGGCGTTCGTTGCAATGGCTGTTCGCGCCGGTGGTCGGCAAGGCGGGTAGGCGTTGGCTGATGGGGGTGTCGTATTTCGTGACTAACGGCCTGCTGACTGGGCTTTTGTTGGAATTGGGACATTTTATGTTCCGCATCATGGCGTTTTGGATGGTGTTGCTGCTGTTTGTGATGTATGCGGCACTGGCGACGTTTGTCCTGTTCCTGCTGCTGCGCAAATTCGTGTCCAGCCGGTCGCTGTCGCGCAGCCTGCGCTTGTTTGCGCCGCTGTTTGTGTTCGGCTTGGTCGGCTTTGGGATGTACAACGCCTATACGCCCGTTGTCCGTCATCAGACCGTCGTGATTGATAAGAAAATGGACAAACCGCTGCGTATCGGCATGGCAAGCGACCTGCACTTGGGGATTTTGTTCGGCGCGCGGCAACTGGATAAGCTGGTGGACATCATGAACCGCGAAAAAGTCGATTTAATCCTGTTGCCGGGCGATTTGATGGACGACAACGTCGATGCCTACCGCAAAGAGAATATGCAGCCGCATCTGGGTCGTCTGAAAGCGCCGTTGGGCGTTTACGCGACTTTGGGCAACCACGATATGTTCGGCGACAGCGCGCGCATCCGCCATGACCTCGAAGCGGCGGGCATTACCGTGCTCGGCAACCAAGTGTTGCAACACGACGCGTTCCTGCTTGTCGGCCGCAACGACGATGTGGACCACGACCGTCCGTCTGTCTCTCAGTTGCTGGAAAACCACGATACCGACCAGCCCGTTTTCCTGATGGACCACCGCCCGACCGAAGTCGAGGCGCACGCCAAGCTGCCTATTGACGTTCAAGTTTCCGGCCATGTCCACAATGGCCAAATCGCACCGGCAAACCTGATTGTGCGCACGCTCTACCGCCTTGCCTACGGCTACGAGGAAATCGGCGGAAGACACTTTTTTGTCACTTCCGGCTACGGTTTCTGGGGGATTCCGCTGCGCTTGGGTTCGCAGTCGGAAGTGTGGGTGATTGATGTGAGGGGGAGGTAATTTATTGAAATTAAAATATAAGGTGTATGAAAAAGGTCGTCTGAAACAAAATTCGGACGGCCTTTTTTATGACTTATGGGCAAAAAAAATCTATTTGGGTTATAATGCCATCAAACTAAATCAAATTTGCAGATTGACTATTGTTTTTTTAAAAATCTGCAAAATACTCAACACATTACTTCAATAAATAACCAAGGATGAGCATTATGGGAATCATTAGTCTTATTTTCATCGCCGTGATATTGGGCTTTCTGCTGATTAATTTCAAGCAAAAACTCAGCCGTTGTAAAAAAGATTACCAAGAATCTTTCGTTGCATTGCGTATCGCTTTGGCGTGTAGGCATCAGGCAGTCAGGCATGTTTTAGATGCGTCAAAAATCTACTTGGGGCGCGAAGGTGGCGATATGGATAAAGGTTTGTTATCCGCTTGTGGCGATGCAGAATCGGTATTGAGCCAGGCATCCAAATCTTTTTCTCCGGAATCGTTTTCCCGCCTGTGCAAGGCGGAAGCGGAATTGAACAAATTGCTCCGAAGCCTGCAGGAAGCTTTGGAAAAAAAATTAAAACAACGACCTGACGAAGGGTTGAAAAGCCAGCTTGAAATGCTGGATGCAGCTGAAAACGACGTTGTTTCCACGCGCCGTGCTTACAACTGCTCCGCAGAACGCTACAACCGCATACTGAGAAAGTCCACGAGCGGAATTATTGCGAAGGTATTGGGCTATCATGTCAAAGCAAGCCTGATTAAATTTGAAGACAACAATGGCCCTCAAATGAGCAAACATTTACTGGCTCGTTCGTAATCCTTATTTGAAAGTATGACGGGTTTGGATGGGACTCCCTTATCGTCATCATCCCTTGTCCGATAAAAAGGTCGTCTGAAAACCATGTTTCAGGTTTTCAGACGACCTTTGTTTTTCAAAACGGAATCAACCGCCGCATGCGCCGCAGCAACCGCCTTCGCTGTGGCCGCCGCGTTTTTCTTCGTTGTTGACTACGGGCAGCTCGACTTCTTCAGACTGTTCTTTTTTGTCTTCGGGCAGGTCGTTGACTTTGATTTTGTTTTCTTCTGACATTTTAGGCTCTCTTTAAAAAAGGGTGGAAAGGTGTGCCAAGATACCATCGGGCGGCGGATAAACCAAGTCGGATTTAAGATTTTTTGCGATTCGGTTTGATGAATCGCAAATCGTGCCGGTTTAGGATGGTTGATGTGCGGCTGATATGATGACGGGACGCTTGTTATAGTGGATTAAATTTAAATCAGGACAAGGTGACGAAGCCGCAGACAGTACAAATAGTACGGCAAGGCGAGGCAACGCCGTACTGGTTTAAAGTTAATCCACTATATCGCGTCCCGTTTGGGTTTTCAGACGACCTTTGGGCATCAGTTCAGGCGGTTTTTCTTACCGAACCAGACGAAACCGATCGCGCCCAAAACAATCATCGGAACGCTCAACCATTGTCCCATCGACAAGCCCAAGGTGAGCAGACCGAGATAGTCGTCGGGCTGGCGGGCGTATTCGGCAATGAAGCGGAAGAAGCCGTAGCCGCCGAGGAAGAGGGAGGCGACTTGTCCGGTCGGACGCGGTTTTTTGGAAAAAATCCATACGACGATGAAAAGGCAGATGCCTTCCAGCGCGAATTGGTAGAGTTGCGAAGGGTGGCGTGGCAGTACGTGGTATTGCTGCATCCATTCCGCCCAAAGCGGGTTGCGTACGGCGGCGTTGAGGTCTTCTGCGCGCGCTTGCGGGAAGCCCATTGCCCAAAGGGCGTTGATGTCGGTAACGCGGCCCCAGAGTTCGCCGTTGATGAAGTTGCCGATACGGCCGGAAGCCAAGCCCAGCGGAACAAGCGGCGCAACAAAATCCATGGTTTTCAAGGTGCTGATTTTGTGTTTGCGGCTGAACAGCCACATGGCGATGACGACGCCCAAGAAGCCGCCGTGGAACGACATGCCGCCTTCCCAAACTTTAAGCATTTCGAGCGGATGTTCGAGGTAGTATGAGAATTTGTAAAACAGGATATAGCCGAGTCGTCCGCCGAGTATGACGCCCAACACACCCCAAGTCAGGAAGTCGTCGAGCATTTCTTGGGTAAAGACAGTGTTGCCTTGTTTGATGCGGCGACGTCCCAGCCATAGGAAAAGCATAAAACCGACGATATAGCTGAGGGCATACCAGCGGATGGCGACTGGTCCGATACTGATTGCAATGGGGTCAAACTGCGGATGTATCATCATGATGTGTGTTCCTTATTGGAAGGGCGGTTTATGTGTTTTTAGCCCGACAAAGGTCGTCTGAAAATCCCGATTTGAATTTTCAGACGACCTTTTGCGTGATGGGGAGAAATAATTATCGTAAATCATCGACAACGTTCAAGACAGCCGACAACATGGCTTCGCCCAAGCGCAGGGAGCGTTGACCGTTCCAGCCGAAGTCGTCGTCGGGCAGGTTGGCGTTGTCTTTAAACGGCATTTCCAGCGTATAGGCGAGGCAGTCGAAACGGTTGCCCACCCAGTTGGTCGCGAGCGTCATGTTTGCCTGACCGGGTGCGTCTTTTTCATAGCCGTATTCGTCTTGGAAGTCGGGGCTGGCGGAGAGCAGGGCGGTTTTGAACTGCGTTTCCAGTGCGGCGATGCGCGGATTATAGTTTGGCACGCCTTCCGTACCGGCGACAAAGACAAACGGCAATGCTTCGTCGCCATGAATGTCCAAGAACAAATCCACGCCGGTTTCCAGCATTTTTTCGCGCACGAGGAAGACTTCGGGGCTTTTTTCCAAAGCCGGGCTTTCCCATTCGCGGTTGAGGTTTGCACCGGCGGCATTGGTGCGCAGATTGCCCAGTACCGAGCCGTCGGGGTTCATGTTCGGTACGATATAGAAAGTGGCGCGGTCGAGCAAGATGCGTGCGGTCGGGTCTTGCGGATCGAGCAGGCGGCCGAGCAAGCCTTCGATAAACCATTCCGCCATCGTTTCGCCCGGATGCTGGCGGGCGATAATCCAGATTTTCATGTCGCTTTCAACTTGGTTGCCGATGGTCAGCAGGTTGATGTCGCGGCCTTGCACGGTACTGCCCAAGTCGTCGATGCGGCAAAGCCCGCTGCCTTGCGCGTCGCCCAAGAGGTTTAAATGCTGCTCGTGGGAATAGGGTTCGAAATAGGCGTAGTAAACGCTGTTGGAGAGCGGCGTATGGTTGATGGTCAACACGCCGTTTTCGTATTCGGTCGGGACGCGGAACCAATTTTGGCGGTCGTAAGAGGCGCACGCCTGATAATCTTCCCAGCCTTTGGGATAAGCCGAATCCGCCGCGTTTTCAAAGTGCATCACGCAATTCTGATACGCCGCACCTTGCAGGCGGAAATAAAACCATTGGGCGAAATCGGAAGCGTTGTCCGGACGCAGCTCCAAGCGGATATTGGCGGGATCGGTCAGGTCTTTGACGACGACGGAGCCGGCGTCAAATTGAGTGCTGATTTTAATCATGGGAAAGTCCTCGGTATATCGGGTAAACCGGATAACCGTTGTTTGAGAAAATGTGTGGGCGATACCGTATCCGTCGGCGACGGCAAACGGATATACCCGAATCCGTTGATTCTACCATTCCGACGGGCGCATCCTCAACCGATAAGGGCTGCGGAATGTTGTTTCAGACGACCTTTGACGTTAAGATAGGGCAGATTCACTTTAAATCGGGACAAGACGGCAAAGCGGCAAATAGTTGCAAAGCTGATTTTTACTGATTCAAAGGTAATCCGCTATAATGATTAAATTGTTAATAATGAGACACGATTATGAGCGAATCCCACCCCATTTCAGCAGCCGACAAAGCGCGTATTTTAGCCGAAGCCCTGCCGTATATCCGCCGTTTTTCCGGCTCCGTCATCGTCATCAAATACGGCGGTAACGCCATGACCGAGCCTGCTTTGAAAGAAGGCTTCGCCCGCGATGTCGTTTTGCTCAAACTGGTGGGCATCCACCCCGTCATCGTCCACGGCGGCGGCCCGCAAATTAATGAAATGTTGGAAAAAATCGGTAAAAAAGGCGAATTTGTGCAAGGTATGCGCGTGACCGACGGCGAAACGATGGACATCGTCGAAATGGTGTTGGGCGGTCATGTGAATAAAGAAATCGTCTCACTGATTAATTTGCAGGGCGGACGCGCGGTCGGCGTCACCGGACGCGACAACCATTTCATCAAAGCGAAAAAACTGCTGGTCGATACGCCCGAACGGGCAGGCGTGGACATCGGACAAGTCGGTACGGTCGAAAGCATAGACGTACGCCTGATTGAAGGATTGATCGAACGCGGCTGCATCCCCGTCGTCGCGCCCATCGGCGTCGGCGAGAAAGGCGAAGCGTTCAACATCAACGCGGACTTGGTCGCAGGCAAACTGGCGGAAGAGTTGAACGCGGAAAAACTGCTGATGATGACCAATATCGCCGGTGTGATGGACAAAGAAGGCAACCTGCTGACCAACCTCACGCCAAGCCGTATCGGCGAATTAATCGCAGACGGCACGCTCTACGGCGGTATGTTGCCCAAAATCAGCTCCGCCGTCGAAGCGGCAAGCAACGGCGTCAAAGCCACCCACATCATCGACGGCCGCCTGCCCAACGCGCTTTTACTGGAAATCTTCACCGATGCGGGCATAGGCTCGATGATTTTGGGCGAAAGGTCATAACGGCCCGCAGATGAGTCAAGGCTTGCCGAACAGCAGGCCTTGTAAATGCCCGAATACTAAATATACAAAAGGTCGTCTGAAAACCTGTTTCAACGTTCATAGAGAATGCTGAAACGGATTTTCAGACGACCTTTTTACTATTTTCAGCCCTATTGAGGCTGCACGTTGAAAGGCATATCGATTTTTTGCCATTGCGCGCTTTCGTAGTCAAGCGCGGCGGCGATTAGGGGGTGTTGTTCGAGCCAGTTTTGGCTGATACGCAGGATGAAGCCTTTGCCGGTTTCGTCGGCGCGCAGTTGGGTTTGCGGCGGCAGATCCAAAGGCAGGCGGGCGCGGCAGAAAAGTGCGGCGAGGCGCAGGGAAAGGACGGCGTACCAAAGCATTTCGCTGCTGCCGACGATGTCCGCCATTTTTTTCATGTCGCCGCGGTGTCCGATGACCAGTTGCGCGAGTATGGTTTGCTCTTTGCGGGAGAAACCGGGCATATCGGCGTTTTCGAGGATGTAGGCGGAGTGTTTATGGTAGCCTGTGTGGGCGATGTCGAGCCCAATTTCGTGCAGTCTGCCTGCCCAGCCGAGGTATTGTTGCCATTGGGCAAGGTCTTGGACGGTTACGTTTTTAGCGTGGCACAGGCTGTCCATAAAGGCTTGCGCGGTTTCGGCGACGCGTTTGGCTTGGTTGAGGCTGACATGGTAGCGGTTTTGGAACTCGGCGGTCGTCTGATCGCGCATGTCTTCGTTCAAACCGCGTCCGATCAGGTCGTAGAACACGCCGTCGCGCAAGGCGGCTTCGGTAACGGTCATTTTGGTGAGTTCGAGTTCTTCAAACGCTGCCATCATGACGGCCAGTCCGCCGGCGAACACTTCTACACGTTCTGGCTTGAGGCTTTCGAATTTGGCTTTTTTGACGGAACCGGCTTCAATAATACGGTCGGCGAGGTAGCGCATGCCTTTGTAGGTGATGTCGGCTTCTTGGGGCAGCTCGGCGGCGATGAGGTCGCGGATGGATTTGGCGGAGCCGGAGGTGCCGATGGCGAAATCCCAACCTGTACGCTTCATGAGTTTGCTGATGCGCTGGATTTCGTTGCGTGCGGCGGAGATGGCGGCTTGGAAATCTTTGGCGGTGATTTTGTTTTGGAAAAAACGCAGGCTGTAAGTGACGCAGCCTAGGGGCAGGCTTTCGGTGGCGAGCGGCTGGAGGTCGGAGCCGATGACGAATTCAGTCGAGCCGCCGCCGATGTCGATGACGAGCATCTTGTCGCCGTTGGGCGGCAGGGTGTGGACGACGCCGGTGTAAATGAGACGGGCTTCCTCTCGACCTGCGATGATTTCGATGGGGAAGCCCAGTGCGGCTTCGGCTTTGGGTAGGAATTGGGCGATATTTTTTGCTACGCGGAAGGTATTGGTCGCCACAACGCGCACTTGTTCGGGCTTGAACCCGCGCAGCCGTTCGCCGAATTTAGCCAAACAGTCCAAGGCGCGTTCTTGGGATTCTTCGCTGAGGTTCTTATGTTCGTCCAAACCGGCGGCAAAACGCACCATTTGTTTGAAGGAATCAATGACTTTTAGTTGTCCGTTGTTGTTTTCGCAAACTTGGAGGCGGAAGCTGTTGGAACCTAAATCGACGGATGCCAGGACGTTGGTGGGCGTAGTGGTCATGAAAAAATACCGGTGGATAAACGAAGGTCTAATGTTACTCTGTCCCGCCGTTGATTGACAATATCGCAGATCAACTTTAAACCGCCGCAATATTGCACTGCGTTGATGTATCACTCATTGTCTGTTTCAAGTCAATCTGCTCATCAATGATACACGCCACCTTTGATTCCGCACGGAGATATTCTTATAATATCCGTTTTGCAAACGTCAAAAGGTCGTCTGAAAACGAAAATAGGTTTTTCAGACGACCTTTAAACCGAGTAAACGAATGACAGTACACATGAAAACGGAAAACCTTATCCTCACGCCCGAATCCCCGTCCCGCCGCCGCTTCTTACTGGCAGGGGGCGCATTGCTGCTCAGCCCTGCAGCCGCACTCGCCGGCGCGCAACGCGAAGAAACGCTTGCCGACGATGTCGCTTCGGTCATGCGCAGCTCTATCAACAATGTCAACCCGCCGCGCCTCGTGTTCGCCGATCCAAACGAAGGCGAACGCTGGCTGGCGGCGATGTCCTCCCGCCTTGCCCGCTACGTTCCCGACGCTGCCGAACGCCGCCGCCTGCTGGTCAACATCCAATACGAAAGCAGCCGCGCAGGGTTGAATACCCAAGTGATTTTGGGTTTGATCGAAGTCGAGAGCGCGTTCCGCCAATACGCCATCAGCGGCGTCGGCGCGCGCGGGCTGATGCAGGTCATGCCGTTTTGGAAAAACTATATCGGCAAACCTTCGCACAACCTGTTCGACATCCGCACCAACCTGCGCTACGGCTGCACCATCCTGCGCCACTACAACAATATCGAAAAAGGCAACATCGTCCGCGCCTTGGCGCGCTTCAACGGCAGCCTGGGCAGCAACAAATACCCCAACGCCGTCTTAGGCGCATGGCGCAACCGCTGGCAATGGGGCTGACCGCAGTGTATAAACGGCTGCGGTCCGTGCAAATGCAAACCCTTTTGAATCCTGTATAATCCGCACATCTGATAATTTTAAAATTTCAGACGACCTCAAAATCCTACCGGGTCGTCTGAAAAACCGTTTATGGCAAAAGACACCCGCATCCAAATGTTCCCGCACGAATGGCGTGCCAGCACCACCCTCTCCGGCGTTTACGCACTGCGTATGTTGGGGATGTTTTTGGTTCTCCCCGTTTTGTCCTTATATGCCGCCTCATTGCCCGGCGCGGAAAACAACAAAACCTTGGTCGGTCTGGCAATGGGCATCTACGGACTGACACAGGCTTTGCTGCAACTGCCTTTGGGCATCGCTTCCGATAAGTTCGGACGCAAAAAAACCATTTATGTCGGACTGATTGTCTTTGCCGCCGGTAGTTTTCTTGCCGCTGCCGCCAACTCATTGCCCATGCTGGTTGCCGCGCGCGCCATTCAAGGGGCGGGCGCAGTCAGCGCCGCAGTAACCGCGCTGCTTGCCGACTTGACCCGGGACGGTGTGCGTACCCGCGCAATGGCGATGATAGGCTTAAGCATAGGTTTGACCTTTTCCGTCAGCCTGGTGGTTGCCCCGATGATTGCCGATATTATCGGCGTACCCGGATTGTTTATGCTGACCGGCATCCTGACCGTCATCAGCATAGGCGTTGTCGCTTGGATGACTCCTGATCCCGAAGTATCAAAGCTGCACGAAGACACACAGGCGCAGCCCTCTCGCATGGGCGAAGTCCTCCGAGACCGCCAGCTTCTCAACTTGGATTTCGGCATTTTCGCGCTGCACGCCGCACAAATGGCGTTGTTCACCGCCCTGCCTTTTGCCATGACGCAGCTCGGTTTGGAAAAAATCCAGCATTGGAAAGTCTATCTGCCCTCGACCATCGCAGGGCTGGTGATTATGATCCCCCTCATCATCATCGGCGAAACCCGCAACAAGCTCAAGCAAGTCTTCATCCTCGGCATCGCCTGCATTGCCGCGGCGCAAATCGGCTTATTGTTCGGCATGCACTCGATTTGGCTGATTACCGCCTATCTGGTTGTTTACTTTATCGGCTTCAACGTATTGGAAGCCAGCCTGCCGTCCATGGTGTCTAAGATTGCACCGGCCGATTTGAAAGGCACGGCAATGGGCGTTTACAATACCATGCAGTCCGTCGGGCTGTTTGTGGGCGGCGCAAGCGGCGGATGGCTGTTTCAACAATACGGCTTTGCAGGTGTTTTCACCTTTTGCAGCGTGTTGATGTTGCTATGGCTGGTCATCGCCGTACTCGCGCCCGCGCCCAAACCCGTCAAAAACCTCAGCTATCCCGTCAGCCCCGCATGGCAGGAAAAACACGATTCGCTCTACCAAGCATTATCCCAAGTCGAAGGCGTTGAAAGCATTACCTTCAGCGCAGACAAACAAACCATTTACATCAAGGCGTTGCAAAAAGGATTTGACCAAGAGGCCGCCGAAAACATCATCACAGGAGTTTAAAAAATGTCATTGAACAAAGTCATCCTTATCGGCCGTCTCGGTCGCGACCCCGAAGTCCGCTATATGCCCAACGGCGAAGCCGTCTGCAATTTCAGCGTCGCCACCAGCGAAACATGGAACGACCGCAACGGCCAGCGCGTAGAACGCACCGAGTGGCACAACATCACCATGTACCGCCGCCTCGCCGAAATTGCCGGACAATACCTGAAAAAAGGCAGCCAAGTATATCTGGAAGGCCGCATCCAAAGCCGTAAATACCAAGGCAAAGACGGCATCGAACGCACCGCATACGACATTATCGCCAATGAAATGAAAATGCTCGGCGGCCGCAACGACAACAGCGGCGGCGCACCTTACGACGACGGCGGTTACAGCCAAGGCGGCTACCAACAACAAGCGCCGCAGCAACAATACCAAGCCGCCCCGCAAAACCAAGAACCCCCTGCCGCCCCCCGCCGCCAAGCTCCCGCCGCACCGGCAGCCCCTGTCGAGGACATCGACGACGATATTCCATTTTGAGTTATATAAACAACCCAACAATATTGCTTGATACAAACCGCCGAGGTTTGAGGATAGATTGGGTATCCGTATTGGATGAAAGCAATCCGTCAGACTTTGAAAGCCATTTACAAAATGCTTTGAAATTTGGCCGCGCTTTTATTGTCGATACCCTCAAAGTACAAAGGTCGTCTGAAACTTTAATTTCAGACGACCTTTCCACTTTTCAAACAACCGTCAAACTTCCTGGCGAGTAGGCCGGAAGATGATTTCGTTTATATCCACTTCCTCAGGTTGACTGATTGCGAACAGGACGGTGCGGGCAAAGCTGGAAGCGGGAATCTCATTGTGAGCATAGAAGTTTTCCATTGCGCCGCTAGCCATTTCAGAGCTGCTGCCATGCTTTAATTCGCTTTCAACTGCACCCGGGCAGAGAATAGTAGTACGCAAGTTGTAAGGTTTAACTTCCTTGCGCAGGCTTTCAGAAATGGCGCGTACCGCGGTTTTGGTCGCAGAATAAACAGCACATAATGGCCCCCAAACGTGTCCGGCTACGGAAGAAACATTGATGATCTGACCGCTCTTTTGTGTTTTCATGGTCGGTAAAACGGCTGCAATGCCATGTAAGACGCCCTTGATATTGATATCGATCATTTGATTCCATTCATCCACTTTCAATTCCTCCAATAAGGAAAGTGGCATGACACCCGCGTTGTTGAGCAATACGTCGATGCGGCTGTATAAATCCAACGCGCGTTGTGCCAAGGCTTGAACTTCGCCTAATTTAGTGACATCCGTTTGCACGCAGTGGTCGTGCGAGATACCCAATTCGTCAGCAAGGACGTGCAGGCGGTCTAAACGGCGCGCGCCCAAGATGACTTTTGCGCCTGCCTGCACCAAATGGCGGGCGGTTTCCGCACCCAGCCCGCTGGATGCGCCGGTGATAATGACAACTTTGTTTGCTACGTTTTGCATAATATTCTCCTTAATTAACGGATAAAGTGTAATTGGCCTTGATTGCCCAAATAGGTCGTCTGAACAGCGGTGAATTGCTTGTCAGCAACCATATCGGCGGCCTGTTGCAGATAATCTTTGAAATGCGGCGTTTCGCGGTGCGCCTGATAGGCGGCTTCGTCGGCGTAGATTTCAAAAAATATCCATTGGTTCGGCACGTCTTGTCGGGTGGCGGCATACATTACCAACACTCCATGTTCCGCTTGCAGTGATTGCGCCACTTCCGCGCGGACGATTTTGCTGAATGCGGCGTTGTGTTCAGGTTTGACGGTAACGCTGACCAAACGGGCTTGCGTTGCGGCGGTCTGTTTTACCTTTTTATCGCCCAAGAATTGCGGTACCAACGCCATACGTTTTTTGTGATTGGTCAAAATCTCAGGCGATACTTTGACAAACGCCTGATATTGCGGCGAATTGCGGTGGATTTGATAAGCTGCGCCATCGGCGTAGATTTCCACCATATACGCCATTTCAGGATTGTCTTGCTGTTTCACGGAATACATGGCCAGCGTGCCTTTTTCATTGGCGATGGACGTGCCGATATTATGCTCGGCGACTTGGTCGTATTTCGCCGTTTTACCTTGTGCCACACCCAATTCAAAAAAATTCATCAAGGGCGCAGCCTGCGCGTTCAATGCCATGATTACCCCAAAAAGTGCGGTCTGTTTTTTCATCGTTTTTTTATTCAGGCTTTGAACTGTTCGATATTCGTTGCCACCATTTTGGCGTGAATTCGTGAATGGCGTAATTTGCCAAATTCGGATAATAGGAATCTTCAGACAAAATGCGGTCTAATTCCGCGCGATTTTCCGTTTGGGCGATAATTACGCCAGCACGCTCGCGGTCGGTGAACGGGCCGACAATCAAGAAATTGCCTGTCTGATGGTATTTGGCAAACCATGCTGCATGTTTTGGAAATAGTTCCTCGTGTTGTTCTGGTGTAATGTCTTCGTTTACAGCAATGTCGATGATGTACATAATTTTTCCTCAATATTGAATGGATTTGTTGGGCGGACGTTCCTGCCCGCCGTTTTCAGACGACCTTTGACGATTAAGCCGCAGCAGCTTTGATTTGAGCCACCAAACGCGCCGCGTGTTCGCGCGCCTGTTGTTTTTGGGCATTGACGGCTTCTTCGTTATCGCGGTCGGTGTAGCCGATACCGCAGGTGTACACGGGTTGTTGATAATCCAGCCCACACAAGGCAGCGAAGGTTTCAAACTGCGGCAGATAGTCTTCCACCGAGTGTTTGAAGAAGCCGTCTTTTTGATACAACGCGGCGGGCGCGCCGGTACTAAATGACACGATGAGCTTTTTGCCACCCAGTTTCGCGGTCGAGCCGTGCGCAAAACCGTGTACGAATACTTCGTCAATCCACAACTTCATCAAACCCGGCACCGAATACCATGAAAACGGGAATTGCAGCACAATCACATCGGCTTTCAGCAGCGCATCTTGTTCGGCGGCAATATCAAACCGACGGTTCGGATACAGCGCGTCCAGTTTGCGGATTTCGGCTTGTGGCAGGGATTTTTCCACTTCCGCCAAAATTTCGGCATTGGCCAGGGAATGTTGCAAATCGGGGTGTCCGGAAATAATCAGGATGTTTTTCATGTTCGGTTTCCTTATAGGGGTTTAACGGAAAAGTGTTTTTAAGCCTTATCGCTTGCTGATGGGGGGTATTATACGCAGGATGTTTTTTATGATTAGACGCATAATTACTAAATTACTTTTAGGTAAAATCTAATAATTGATGATTCATCCTATAGGTAACTAATCACTGACATTGATAGTCAAGAGACGGCAGAATAGTTAAAATACGCAAATTTTATTGCCTTATTTCAGAAGGACAACATCATGGCCAACCAACCAACCAACCAACCAATTAGCCTAAGTGCAATCTTAAAAGATTCCAACTACAAACTTTCCCAATTCAGCACCAACCAAGTTGCCAAACTTGAATCTCAAATCAGCGAAAAAGTTGTCAAAGGCAAAACCCACTATTATTTGACCTGCCGTATCCGTAATAAAGAAATCAAATTAACACCCGAAGAAGTTGTCCGCCAACTGTATCTAATGATTTTGATGGATGACTATGGCTACCCTGCCGAACGCATTCAGTTGGAGTACGGTGTTACTTTTGGTCGGGACGACAGTAAACGGGCAGATATTGTTGTATTTGACAAAGATAATCCGAATGCTGCCTATATCATTGTCGAACTCAAAAAGCCTAAACTTAAAGACGGTAAAGAACAGCTCAAATCCTATTGCAACGCCACGGGCGCACCAATCGGTGTATGGACGAACGGCGATTCCATTTCTTTTTATCACCGCAAAGACCCAAATTATTTTGAAGATATTCCCGCATTGCCAAGAGTATCGGAAAAACTGTCTGACGTATTGAATGAAAAATACACCATCGATGACTTAATCCGAAAAGATAAGCTCGTCAACGAACGCAAGTCATTGAAAGATTTGATTTTAGAAATGGAAGACGAAGTCTTGGCAAATGCCGGCGTGGATGTATTTGAAGAACTCTTCAAGCTGATCTTTACCAAGCTCTATGACGAAATGGAAAGCGGACGGAACAAAAAACGCTACTTGGCATTCCGCAACAGCGGCGATACTGAAATCGAATTGAAAAACAAAATCCAAGGTCTGTTTGAAAAAGCTCGTGAAAAATGGGAAGGCGTATTTTCCGAAGACAGCAAAATCCAGCTTACCCCTTCGCATTTGTCCGTCTGCGTTTCTTCACTGCAAGACGTGAAGCTGTTCAACTCCAATTTGGATGTGGTGGATGAAGCTTTCGAATACCTGATTAACAAATCCAGCAAAGGTGAAAAAGGACAATATTTTACGCCGCGCTATGTGATTGATATGTGCGTAAAAATGCTCAATCCGACTGCTGATGAAACCATTATTGATACAGCAGCCGGCAGTTGCGGCTTTCCCGTCCACACAATCTTCCACGTTTGGGAACAGATTTTAAAAGCGCAAGGCTTGGAAAAAAGCCATTTGTTTACCAGCGAAGAAAAGCCTGCCGAATGCACCGATTACGTTACCAAGAAAGTTTTTGCTATCGATTTTGATGAAAGAGCAGTGCGTGTTGCCCGCACACTGAACTTGATTGCAGGCGACGGGCAAACCAACGTCTTGCATTTAAACACGCTGGATTGGGAACGCTGGGATGAAAAAACCAAAGATGAAAACTGGCTCGATACTTACGGCAACGGTTGGAAAGGTTTGCGCAAACTCAGAAAGCAAAAAGACAGCAACCGCGATTTCGGTTTCGACATCCTGATGGCGAATCCACCGTTTGCAGGCGACATCAAAGAAAGCCGTATTTTGGCGAAATACGAACTGGGGAAAAAGCCCAACGGCAAAGCCCAAACCAAAGTTGGGCGCGATATTCTCTTTATCGAACGCAACCTGGATTTCTTAAAAGACGGCGGACGCATGGCAATCGTGTTGCCACAAGGGCGTTTCAACAACAGTTCCGACAAAGCCATCCGAGAATTTATCGCAAAACGTTGCCGCATCCTTGCTGTGGTTGGTTTACATGGGAACGTATTTAAACCACATACCGGCACCAAAACCAGCGTTTTATTCGTGCAAAAATGGCATGACACCCTTTGCCCGAAAGTGGAAGACTACCCGATTTTCTTTGCCACCATGCAAGAACCCAGCAAAGACAACAGCGGCGACAAAATCTTTGTCCGCAATGAAGACGGTACGCCCGTGCTGGATAGCCACGGGCATTTGATCGTCAAACACGACCTGTTCAACCACGACGGGAAAACAGGAGACGGTATTGCCGAAGCCTTTTTGGAATTTGCCAAAAAAGAGAAATTGTCTTTTGCGGGAAAGCCCTAAGCCCCTTTGATGCCGCGAAATATCAGCGGTTGTTGGAGGGGCTGGAAGTAAGAGAGGTTCAACTTAGCCGTATTTTAGAAAATAAAGATGGTCGGTTTGATACGGATTTCTGGATAAAAGAACCTATTTTAAATCCACAATTGACGTATCGAAGAATTGGTGAATGCTTGAAAGTTTCTCAATATGGGATTTCTATTGAGATGAATGAAGAGGGAATAGGTCAGCCTATTTATAGGATGAATGAAATTCATAACATGCTATGTGATTTTTCTGTATCTAAATTTGCTCAAGTAACAAACAGTGAAATTTTGAAATTTAAATTAAACAATAGAGATGTTTTATTTAATAGAACAAATTCATTTGAGTGGGTAGGACGAACAGGTATTTACTACAAACAGCCAAATAGAGACTTTATATTTGCTTCTTATCTTGTGCGTTTTGTTCCTGATGAAAATATTATTATTCCTGAATACTTGACAGCTTATTTAAACTCAAAATATGGGATATGGGATTTAAAACGGAGAGCTAGACAATCAATTAACCAGACAAATATTAATCCTGAAGAAGTAAAAGAAATTTTAATCCCTATCTTGCCAATTAGATTTCAGTTGGAAATAAAATCTAATTTTGATAAAGCTAGAGATAACTTTATTGAATCAGAAAGAGTTTACCAAACAGCCCAAAACCTGCTTTTAGAGCATTTAGGCTTAAAAGATTTTAAGCCGCCCGCTCAAGCAGTCAATATCAAATCCTTTGCCGACAGTTTCGGTACATCGGGTAGGCTGGATGCGGAGTTTTATCAGGAAAAGTATGAAAGCTATCTGAAAAAGATTCAGGCCTATCCGAACGGTTGCGAACTGATAAGAACGGCTTGTAAATTGAAGGATGCGAATTACACGCCTAAAGATAATCAGACATACCGATATATTGAATTATCCAATATTGGAAATTTAGGGGAAATTACAGGGGCAAGCTTGGATTTAGGATGCAATTTGCCAAGCAGGGCAAGACGGAAAGTCAGTAAAAACGACGTGATTGTTTCAAGCATTGAAGGCTCGCTTGCCAGTTGCGCCATCGTATCGGAACAGCATCATCAGGCGTTATGTTCAACTGGCTTTTATGTGGTGTCGTCTGAAAAAATTAATTCGGAAACTTTGCTGATATTGTTTAAATCCGAGCCTATACAGCAGCTTTTAAAACAAGGTTGCTCAGGTACAATTTTGACGGCTATCAATAAAGACGAATTTTTGAACATTCCCTTACCTTTGGTTGATGCAAATATCCAAACCCAAATCGCCGATTTAATCCGACAATCCGACCGCTTGCGCCAAGAATCCCAAGCCCTGTTGGAAGAAGCCAAGCGTAAGGTGGAACAAGCGATTGAGGGGTAAGTTTTAGTTCATTGCCAAGTAAAAGGTCGTCTGAAAAATCTTCAGACGACCTTTTGTCTGCCTAAACGTTTCGTAATATATTTGTTATGATTAGACGCATAATTACTAAATCACTATTAGGCATAATCTAACAATGGACAATTCATTCTACGGCCAGCTCAACGTTTTCCAAACCATCGCCCAAGAAGGCAGCATTTCGGCGGCAGCGCGCAAATTGGAAATCGCCGTACCTTCGGCGAGCCAAGCATTAAAGTTATTGGAGCAGAAAATCGGCGTGCCGCTGTTTCACCGTACCACGCGCAATATCCAGCTCACCGATGCCGGCAGGCAGCTTTTGGAGCGTACCGAACAAGCCATGGCAACGCTACATCAGGCTTTTGAGGAAGTGCGGAATTTTGGCGGGCAGGTGAGCGGCACGGTGCGGATTACCATGGCGCGGGTAATGTATCAGCTTGTTTTGCGCCCGCATTTGGCGGAATTTCACCAACGCTATCCGCAAATTCAACTGGAAATTTCTCTGAATGACGGGCTTTCGCACCTGATTGAGGATGGTATCGATTTAGGGATTCGCTTCGGCAACCGTTTGGATGAAGGCATGGTTGTCCGCAAGCTGATGAACGGCACGCAGGAAGGGCTGTACGTCAGCCAACGCTACGCCGCGCAACACGGCATGCCGAAAACGCCCAAGGATTTATCTGCCCATCAACTCATCGGCTACCGTTTTATCTCGTCCAACAAAATCGAGCCGCTGGTGATTGCGCAAAACGGGCAGGAAACCGCAGTGGAAATGGATACGCCGCTTATCTGCAACGACCCTGAAATCTTATTGGATGCCACCCGCCAAGGCTTGGGTATTGGACGGGCGTTTACCCACAATATGCAGCAACAGCCCGACCGCGCGGATTTTGTGCCCGTGCTGCAAAAGTATTGGCGGCAGCATCCGCCGTTGTATCTTTATTATCTGCAACACAGCCAGCGGACGAAAAAGGTGCAGGCGGTGATTGAGTTTTTGCTGGAGAAAACGGCGCAATACCGTTGAAGTTGGGCAGCCTGAAAACGGATGAAACGGTAAGCGGCAAAGCTAAATTTCAAAAGCAGCCTGCACTTTGTTTTCCAAAGGTGCAGGCTGCTTTTTATTTTTCAGGTAGCCTTTCATTTCAGCCAGCCCCATAAGCTGCCAAATAACTTTCCCGAAACGCTTTGGGTGTAGTGTTTTGCTGTTTTTTAAAAAATTTGTTGAAATGCGTGGCTTTCTCAAAACCCAGTTGCAAGGCGATTTGTTTGACGGATTGCGGTGTATGAATCAACAAACGTTTGGCTTCCAGCAGCAGGCGGTCAGTGATGACGGTTTTGGCAGAAAGCCCGCTTTGTGCAAGGCAGAGCGTACCCAGCGTTTTTTCGCTGCACGCCAGTTGAGCCGCATAAAAACCGACTTGGTGTTGCGTAGAAAAATGCTGTTCCAACAATCGGTTGAATTGTTGCCAACGCAGGTTTTGTTTATCTTCAGGCTGCATGTTTTGCGCGTAGAGCGTAATCAACAGCGTGAGAAAAGCCTGTAATTGTGCTTGAATCAAAGGATGGGCATTGTTGTTTTGCCAGTCGGCATAGCGGCAACGTTTGAGTTGCGTCAAGGCAGGCAGCAGCAATTCTGCGTGTGATGCATCGACTACTTTGCGATAGGGAAGGTTTTGCCATTCTTGGCTCAGATGCGTAGGCAGAAGTTCGGTAGGAAAGGACAATCCCCAGCCATCCCAGCCCTGCATAGATAAAAAATGGTGTACCTGATTGGGACGTATCAGCAGCCATTCTCCTGTCTTTTGCACTATCTGTTCAAAATCCAAAAGATGCCGACATTCGCCCTCGGTTACCCATAGCCAAATATATTGGTCAAATCGGTGTTGGCTGCCTAACTGGGTGCGCGCCTGTTCGTCATCAGGGTGCTGGCTTTGCCAAAATTCGCTGAACAGACAGATTTCCAACTCTGTCCGAATGATATGTGTAATTTCAGCATAACTTCCGATTTTTGCCATAAATATGCCCGTTATTACCTTTTTATTCAGTTTGTTTTGCCGGATAATACCTTCCATTGATTTTTAACACAACAGGAAAAGAAACATGGCTCAAACAGCATTGATTACAGGCGCATCAAACGGTATTGGTTTGGAATTGGCAAAAATCCACGCCAAACAAGGCGGTGATTTGGTGTTGGTGGCGCGAAGTGCAGACAAATTAAACGCCTTGGCAGATGAATTACATAATCAATACGGTGTTAAAGTCGCCGTCATTGCGAAGGACTTGGCGCAGCCGAATGCCGCAACGGAAATTTTTGCCGAAACCGAACGTTTGGGCATTACAGTTGATATTTTGATGAACAACGCAGGCATTGGCGGTCATGGACGCTTTTTTGAGCGTGATTTGGCAAAAGACACGCAGATGATTCAGCTCAATATCACCAGCCTGACGGAGCTGACCCATCTCTACCTACAAGGCATGGTGCAACGCCGTTCGGGGAAAATTCTCAATGTGTCTTCTACCGCATCGTTTCTGCCCGGTCCTTTACAAGCAGTGTATTACGCCAGCAAAGCCTATGTAACGTCATTCAGCCAGGCTATTGCCGAGGAAGTGCGCGAGTTCGGCATCACCGTAACTGTGCTTTGCCCCGGAGCCGTTGCCACGGGATTTGTACAGGCAGGCGATTTACAGAATGTTGATGCGTGGAAAAACGCCAAATCCGCCCAATCCGTTGCCGAATACGGCTATCAGGCAATGCAACGCGGCGAGTTGGTTGCATTTAACGAAGCCAAATTGAAATTTGCCTCAGATTGGGTAATACCGCTTCTACCGCGCAAAACCGTTTTGAAAATGTCGCGTATGGCGATGGAAAAACGGAAATAGGAAAATACAAAGCAGCCTGAGACCTTTGCAAAATTTTCCAAATCCCCTAAATTCCCACCGAGATATTTAGGGGATTTTCTATGAGCATCTTCTTCCGGCAAACCGCACAAGCCATGATAGCCAAACATATCGACTGTTCCCCCACTGTCGAAGTTGGATCAGGTGATTGATTGGCAACCGATCTAACAATTCCTGAATTATCAAGGAATCCGTTACCTTAAAACCACCGCGGCCATCCCGCCTATCCGTTTTTGGCCACATTCAAAGCCGTCCTGCTCGGAGAACGGAAACAGCCGAAAATATGTGTTGGAATTTTAACTGTTGGGTAAAAAGGGTTATTTCGCAAAGGTCTTGGCTATTTTTGAAAATACTAGGTCGTCTGAAACGCTATTTGAGATTTCAGACGACCCTTATATTTTATAGCTTCAATCATTTTTGTCTAAATGATAAATTTGGGCAACGGCTTCTACAAGATCACTGTCGGTTGAGCCTGCTTTATTGAGGGTGCGGGTAGGGGAATGGAGCAGTTTGTTGGTCAGTTGGATGGAGAGGCGTTCGAGGACTTCTTCGGGGGATGTGCCTTTTGCCAGTTGTTTCATTGCATTTTCCAGCACTTGTCTGCGGGCGCGCTCGCCCTCGTCGCGAAGTGCGCGGATAAGCGGGACGCTTTGGCGGCTTTTTTGTTGTCGGATAAATTCACTGACTTTTTCTTCAACCATGGCTTCGGCGGCTGCGGCGGCTTTTTGCCGTGATTCTTTACCGCTTTGGACGATGTTCATCATATCGTCGACGGTATAGAGATAGGCATCTCCAAGTTCGCTCACTTCTGCTTCGATGTCTCTGGGGACGGCCAAATCCAATAGGAAAACGGGCATGTTATGGCGTTGTTTCAAAGCGCGTTCAACCATGCCTTTGCCGACCAACGGAAGCTGGCTGGCAGTTGAAGAAACGACGACATCGTATTCGTGCAAAATTTCAGGCAGGTCGGTCAGCAGGCGAGGTTCGGCAGTAATGCCGAGTTTATCGCACAATTCTTGTGCACGGGGCAGGGTGCGGTTGGCAACGGTAATCAGTTTGGGGTTTTTCGCGGCAAAGTAGGTGGCCACCAGTTCAATCATTTCGCCTGCGCCGATAAATAAAACATTCAAATCGGCAATATCAGGGAAAATTTGTTCCGCCATTTTGACCGAGGCGGATGCCATAGATACGGAATTTTCACCGACGGCGGTATCGGTACGGATTTCTTTGGCTACTGAGAAGGTTTTTTGGAACAGCGCATTGAGGTGTGAATTGATGCTTTCCTGCTCTTGGGCAACACGGACTGCATCTTTGATTTGTCCGAGGATTTGCGGTTCCCCCAACACCATGGAATCCAGCCCGCAGGCTACGCGGAAGGCGTGTCGGATGGTTTCGTTGTTGTCTAAAGTGTAGAGGTAGGGACGGATTTCTTCGATAGGAAGATTATGATATTCGGCGAGCCATTCAATAATCCGCTCGGTATCGCCGACGCAGTAGAGTTCGGTACGGTTGCAGGTAGACAGAATGACGGCTTCGTCAGCGGTCGGACTGTGTGCCAAAGCGCGAACGGCATCGGGGAGATGCTCGGCGGCGAATGCTAATTTCTCGCGTATGCTCAGGGGCGCAGTTTGATGATTGAGTCCGACGGCGGTGAGTTGCATGGGGAGGATGTTTTGCGGAATGGTGTGTGTCGGGCGGTATTATAGCCCAATTCAGATATGAAATGAACGGATAAGGAAGAGCGGATAAATGGCGGTCGTCTGAAATTTTATGTATCGGCGGCTTTAGGTTTTCAGACGACCTGTTCATCTCACAGATAAAAATGTTTGCCGTTGTTCGGGTTGCTGGCTTTCAAATCGTTCAACATCCGTTTGAAATCCAAACCGTATTGTCCGCTTAGCTTTTCCGCGCGTTTTTTCAGTTTATCGAGGTTTTGCTCTTTCGGACTGCTTTGGAACGCCATCACCGCCATATTGCCGTGGCTTTCGGCGGGCAGTTCCAACACGCGGCCTTCGAAGACGTTGAGCAGTCGTTCGATGAATCGTTGGTAGCGTTTATCGCCGCTCCACCAGTTGGTGACGAACACGCCGTCGGGCGAGAGGGCATGGCGGCAGTCTTGGAAGAAGGGTTCTTCAACCAGCGCGTCGATGATTTGTTCGCCGTCGAAGCCGTCCACCAAAATCACGTCGGTATTGTGGCGGAACACTTTGATGTATTCCGCGCCGTCCGCTTCGACGATTTCGAAGTTTTCCCCTTCAAACGGCAGCTCGAACAGGCTGCGGGCGACGGCGATGACCTGCGGGTTGATCTCCACGGCGGTTTGTTTGGTGTCGGGCAGGTAGCTGTCTATCCAGCGCGCGAACGAGCCGCCGCCCAAACCGATTTGGGTGATGTGTTTCGGCGTTTCTTCCGCAAACAGAAGCCAGCCCATCATCGCGCGGCTGTACGACAAAACCAGTTCGGCGGGATGGTCGAGGTTCATCGAGCTTTGGATGGTGTCGCTGCCTAAATGCAGCGAGCGGATGTTGCCTTCTTCGGAAATGCCGACTTCGGGCAGGTCGGACTTGGCGGGGCGCAGGCGGCGGTAGGGGTGTCGTGGCATGATGTGGACGGATGGAGGGGAAAGGGGAGTATTTTATCAGAGTGTCGTCTGAAATGCTTTTTGTGCGGTTGTTTTTCAGACGACCTTGCGGCTATATGCCTGAGCGGCTTGGTTCATATATGGGGTAATCATTACGCCTGAAATAAATTTCTTTTTAAATCAAATATTTTTTATAAAAATTTACTTTGTGGGCGACAGGCTCTTGCCAAGCGGGGCAGTTAACGGGATAATTCGTCTTCTTTGCCGGTATAGCTCAGTTGGTAGAGCACCTGACTTGTAATCAGGGGGTCCCGAGTTCGACTCTTGGTGCCGGCACCAGTTTATCGCTGAAGTGCCGCAAGGTATTTCAGTAAGCCGGTATAGCTCAGTTGGTAGAGCACCTGACTTGTAATCAGGGGGTCCCGAGTTCGACTCTTGGTGCCGGCACCAATCAAACAGCCCGATTGTGAAAGCAGTCGGGCTGTTTTGCGTTTGCCGTTCGGGTGGCAGGGCGGCGGGCATTTCACTATAATAGCCCGTTTTAATCTAAAAGGTCGTCTGAAAAAGGCGGAACACATTCTAATGATTACTGTGAACACACTGCAAAAGATGAAGGCAGAAGGCGAAAAAATCGCCATGCTGACCGCCTATGAATCCAGCTTTGCCGCGTTGATGGATAATGCCGGCGTCGATGTCTTGCTGGTGGGCGATTCCTTGGGCATGACCGTGCAGGGACGCAAATCCACGCTGCCCGTCAGCCTGCACGATATGTGTTACCACACCGAAAACGTCGCACGCGGTACGGAAAACGCGATGATTGTCAGCGACTTGCCTTTTGGTGCGTATCAGCAGAGTAAAAAACAGGCGTTTGCCGCCGCTGCCGAACTGATGGCGGCGGGCGCGCATATGGTCAAACTCGAAGGCGGCGTTTGGATGGCGGAAACCACCGAATTTCTGCAAATGCGCGGCATTCCCGTCTGCGCCCATATCGGCTTGACCCCGCAGTCCGTGTTTGCATTTGGCGGATATAAAGTGCAGGGGCGGGGCGATAAGGCGGAAGCCTTGTTGGCAGATGCGAAAGCACACGACCAAGCAGGTGCCGCCATCGTATTGATGGAATGTGTACCGGCGGAATTGGCGAAAAAAGTAACCGAAACCGTCTCTTGCCCGACCATCGGCATCGGCGCGGGCGTGGATTGCGACGGACAAGTTTTGGTCATGCATGATATGCTCGGCATTTTCCCGGGTAAAACCGCCAAATTCGTCAAAAACTTCATGCTGGGCAAAGACAGCGTCCAAGCCGCTGTTGAAGCCTATGTCCATGAAGTCAAAGCCAAAACCTTTCCCGCTGCGGAACATTCGTTTGCTTGATACCCTCAACTGAAAAAGGTCGTCTGAAAAGGTTTTCATCGTGAAAACCGAATTTCAGACGACCTTTGTTTGTCCGTGTTCCCAGCGTATAATCGGCGCGTGATTTTCGGGCTGACAAAATACAGCGGCTGAGCGCCGCAATCCCGAAAAAGATAAAGGACATTTTCCACCATGCAAATCATTCATACCATTAAAGAATTACGCGAATGGCGCAAAAACGCAGGCAGCGTTGCCCTTGTGCCGACTATGGGCAATCTGCACGAAGGCCATCTCGCCCTCGTTCGCGAAGCCAAAAAACGCGCCGACAACGTCGTCGTCAGCATATTCGTCAACCGCCTACAATTCGGACAGGGCGAGGATTTCGACAAATACCCGCGCACCTTGCAGCAAGACGCCGACAAACTCGCCAACGAAGGCGTAGCTGTCGTGTTCGCGCCCGACGAAAAAGAGCTGTATCCCAATGTCGAGCAACGTTTCAACGTCGAACCGCCCAACCTCCAAAACGAATTGTGCGGCAAATTCCGCCCCGGTCATTTCCGCGGTGTCGCTACTGTCGTCAGCAAACTGTTCAACATCGTCCAACCCGATACCGCCTGCTTCGGCAAAAAAGACTATCAGCAGTTGGCGATTATCAAAGGCTTTGTCGAAGACCTGAATTTCAATATCGACATCGTTCCCGTCGATACCGGCCGCGCTCCCGACGGACTCGCGCTTTCCAGCCGCAACCAATACCTCAGTGAAGCCGAGCGCGCCGAAGCCCCGCGTCTGTACCGCGAATTGCAGCGCGTCGCCGCCGAACTCAAAAACGGCAATCTCGATTATGTCGGACTGGAAACAGAAACCGTCCGCCGCCTGACCGAAGCCGGCTGGGTGGTTGATTACGTCGAAATCCGCCATGCCGAGAGCCTCGCCGTCGCACGCACCGGCGACAAAGCCCTCGTCGTCCTCGCCGCCGCCCGCTTGGGAACGACGCGTCTGATTGACAACTTGGAAGTCAGCTTGGCTTGAACGTTGGCATAGAAAAAGGTCGTCTGAAAACCAAATGTGTTTTCAGACGACCTTTGTTTGCTTTATCGCTATATTTTGGAATATGGATAGCCGATATTATTCGACAAAACTAGATTTTAACGAAATAGATCTTGAGGTTTAAAAAGTAAATAAAAGAGCCGATTTACTCCTCTATTTTTTATAACCTACCTGTTCACAGCCTGTATTGCTGCCGTTTTTGCTTGTTAACTTGGTTTTAGCCGATTCTGCATCAGTACATTTATAGGCATTGCCCAAACTATCTATCCAAACGGAAAGTTTGTAATCAGTACCGGTTTTCGGAGTGGCAAAAAGATAATAAGCCCTGCTGTTTTTAGCGTCCTTATTTTTCATTTCACCGCTGAAGTCGTATTTGGCAGCGACCTCGGGCGCAGCTTTGTAGGTCTTAACCAATCCCGTATCTCCCTCAATTTCATCTTTTATTTTAAGGGTAGGATTTTTGACTAATTCGGTTTTTAAGGCATTGTTAATAGCAAGCAGTTCCGTATGTGCTTGGGATTGGTAGCCACGTTCGATGTATCGGATATAGGAAGGGTAAGCGATGGTACTGAGGATGCCAATAATGGCAACAACAATCAGCATCTCAACCAGCGTAAACCCTTGAGATTTAGTGATAGACGTATTCATGATTTTATCTATTTATTTTATTCGTTGGCCACATAAGATTGTAGTATAACCACCGTATTTTCGTTTTTTCCCCATGCTTTGGCGGTAACGCGGTAAATGGTACGGTTGTCGGTGGAGTTGGTGCTTAGGTATTCGATAATGAAACGAGGATTTGCCTTAGCACCACTGTTTTTTCTGGGATATTCTTCACCGTTTTCATCGATACATTTTTTCTTACCGCATTCACGCACCCACGCCTCAACTTTTGAAGTGCCATTCACAATAATCGTGCCTGAGGAAGTGGAATATGAACCTGCATCAACGTGTGCCGCTTTGCATAAACCATCAGTACAATCATCAGTAAATGGTTTTTTACCGTCTTCGATTTCATAAATGTGGTTCTCACCCTCACGCAATGCTGCTTCCGCAAGTGTGGTAGCAAATTTATGGTCGGCGTCATTTGTACTGATACGCTGCTCGGTATTATAGGACTGGGTCGCAGTAACGACGAGCAAGGCGATGACGATCATGATCATCAGGACGATGAATAATGCGAAGCCCTTTTGTGCAGAGGCTTTAGCAGGATGGTTTAAAGTAATCGGTCTGCGCATTTGTTTCCTCCGCGTACAGTCGCGTTGATTCGATAAATTTTTACTTCATTATCATTACTTCCACCTGCGTTAATACTACCAAGTTCTCTTTTGTCATTACTGTTCAGCAGTAACTCAATAGATGCAGGTGTTTCTTTAGCAAGATCTGGATTTTTTGGAGGAAGTTCATCGCTATATGTAAATGTTTCATCCTCTCCTAGAGTTTGTCCTTGATTTTGCGTATTTCCGGTAGGAGCCGATGCCGCTTTGCTTTCTACATCTGTCTGAGGGCACTTTTCTACATAAAAATAACGGATTTTCATGCCCTTAATTCCTTTGATCAATAGCTGCGGATTACTCCATTCACCATCATCTGTCAGTTGGAAGCGGTAAAGACCTTCTTGCCTACCTACCGTGCCAACAGCGTAAGCATTTACCTCATGTTTCATGATGGAAATATTGCCCGCTTGGGAACCATCTGTCTTTAAAGCTGCTTTACTATCAGTAATTTGCTTGCCTGGTTTGGTAATGTTTGTGCAGCTGCTGGCTACTACTGTTGCCTCGTTTGGTGATGCGGTATCTATGCCGTATTGGAAAATCAGCGCCTTACCGCTCTGTTCGAAGTCAGTCACACCTAAAGAATCTGTTTCTCTGACGGCAGGAAGCATGTTTCCGCTACCTTTAAGCTTGAGAAAGTCTTTGGAGCCTGAGTCAGCGATAACGGCTTGGGCATCATAGGCCGACATATTGAAACAACCGAAGTTTCCAGCCATGCGGGCATCACGTACGATCTGATTAGATGCGTTACGCAAATCCTGTTGGACGTTTAGACGGGAGGTTGCAGCGGTGTTTAGGCTTCGGGCGGTAAAATAGCCTGAGCTGACGGCCAGCAGGACTATCATGCTCAATGCGCTTGCCACAAGGAATTCGATCAAACTGAAGCCTTGCATACCTGTTTTTACCGGAATGTGTGGGCAGTTTTTATTATTCATTATCTTTCCCTTACGCGTACTTGGTAGGTGTAAACAATCGAGTCTTCGGTTTTTTTAATGCTGCTTGCTGCTTTGTCACTTTCTGCATCTTTAAGCCATAATACTTTGATAACGGTGTCCGCAGCTTCATCGTTATCGCAATTTGGCTTAAACCCCCCACCTTCAAAGGTAGGCTCTTTATTTTTACTATCTCGGCATACTACATAATAAAACTCTGAAATATCGGAATCGCGAAAAGCTTTGTCTAAAGCATCATGAAATTGACCAAGCTGCGCTTTAGCCAACTCTTCTTTTTTCATGCTCTCTTTCAACGGACCTTTTTTCAAGGGCTCAGTAGAGGAATCACCGTATGTGGTGTAGTAATCGCTATAATTCTTACACCACCCTCTACCATTCCTGCTATTAGTTGCTCCCGGTTTAGGGGTTGGACATTCCACAAGTCTCGGGTTAATCAACATCCCTTCGACTAAATTTTGGGTAAGCTGGGATACGATGGTTTGCCCTTCCGCTTCGCGTACGCTGGAAACGGTACGCAACTGGATGGCGAGTAGGGCGAGTACGCCGATTGCGAGGACGAACATGGCGACCAAGACTTCAATTAAAGTCATACCTGCTTGGTTAGGTTTGGAAAAATCTGAATAACGGGTTTTGGCGAAACTCGCTTTGCTCATTTTCAGACGACCTTTTGTATGTAATGTTATGTATTTCATAGGATGGTATTTTTATTTTTTGGGTTCGGGACTTTGAGATTCTGAATATTGGCAAAGGGGTCGCGAATCTGATTTGGCGCAGATTTCGACGCGACCGCTGCTGTCGATAAGGACGATACTGGCGCGGGATTTTTTGGTTTCTTCGGTCGTTGCGGCGGAATCGGTCATGCTGATTTTGATGTAGCCGTCGGCGTATTTGAAAGTTGTTGATTTATCCAGTGTTTTAGAGGCGGTGTATCCGAATGTACCGTTGGGCATAAATGACCAGAATACGGCCTCACCGTCATCAGCATTATCTTTTCCAAATGCGACGTGTTGGAATGTATGGGAAACTTTGGCAGGGTCGGTACCGTTGAGGACTATGGAGCGCAAAGAAATATCACTTGTGTCATTTTTATAGGCTACGTCCCGATTTGTATCGGCATAGGCGAGCAAGCCGCTGCTTTTTTGGCTGCTATCGCATGT
The DNA here is from genome assembly GCA_032388755.1 of Neisseria sp. DTU_2020_1000833_1_SI_GRL_NUU_006. Taxonomy (NCBI): domain Bacteria; kingdom Pseudomonadati; phylum Pseudomonadota; class Betaproteobacteria; order Neisseriales; family Neisseriaceae; genus Neisseria; species Neisseria sp. DTU_2020_1000833_1_SI_GRL_NUU_006. The sequence goes on from CP135593.1 coordinate 988,186, forward strand.
GCCGTCAGCCAAGCCGTGTTTTCTAACTTTTACGGGACAGACATAGACAGGGAGATTGAGGCGGACTGCTTCGGCTCTTGCAAAGCGCAAGAGGTTTGCCACCTGCTCTGCCTGACTGGCAGCGCGGCGGGAGGCAATCCATTCGCTCATATTGGGAAGGGCGATAGTGGCCATGATGGCGGTAATAGCGATCACGACCAACAATTCGATTAAGGTAAAACCTTTTTGTTGTGCGTACATGAGTGGTAAAAACGTCTGGAGTTAAGTAATGTGTTTTATCATCCGGCTTAGAATATTTTTATCGCCGGAATTATGCGGTTTGGTTCATTTTAAACGATATTGGGATGGATTGCCTAATAAAATATGAAATTTGCTTGGTTTTCAGGCTGATTTGTCTCAATCTTCCATCAATGCGGATTCGGGTATGTAGGCTGCATTATCGAATTTGGTAAATTGCCCCATCCAAGTAAGGAATACTTTCCCGACGGGACCGTTACGGTGTTTGCCGATAATACATTCTGCGATGCCTTTCATGGGGGATTCTTGGTTATAGTATTCGTCTCGGTACATAAACATAATCAAGTCGGCGTCCTGCTCGATGGCACCGGATTCCCGCAAGTCGGACATCATCGGGCGCTTGTCGGTACGCTGCTCTACGGTACGGCTCAACTGCGACAAAGCAATAACAGGAACTTGCAACTCCTTAGCCAAGGCTTTGAGGGAGCGCGAAATTTCACCGAGTTCTGAGGCGCGGTTGTCCGAACGGCCTGAGCCTGCCATCAATTGCAGGTAGTCAATCACGATCAAGCCCAATTTTCCGTTGAACTGGCGTGCAAGGCGGCGGGCGCGGGCGCGCAGTTCGAGCGCAGTCAAGCCCGGTGTTTCGTCAATATACATAGGCGCATCGGAAAGCTTGACCACAGCTTCATTCAGACGACCCCAGTGTTCATCTTCCAATCTACCTGTTTTTAAAACATTTTGGTCAAGCCTGCCCACCGAACCCAGCATACGCATCACCAGTTGCGCGCCGCCCATCTCCATAGAGAATACGGCGACAGGCAGCTTGCCCTCTACGGCAACGTGTTCCGCAATATTGATCGAAAAAGCAGTTTTACCCATAGACGGACGACCCGCTACGATAATCAAATCGCCGGGCTGGAGACCTGAGGTTTTTTTATCCAAGTCGATAAACCCTGTCGACACGCCGGTCACTTCATCAGGATTATCGCGGGAATAAAGCATGTCGATGCGCTCGACTACTTCCTTCAAAAGCGCAGGCATTTCGAGAAAGCCCTGTTTGGATTTAGCCGTACTTTCCGCAATTTGGAACACCTTGTTTTCCGCTTCATCCAAAAGCTGCCCCGCATCCCTGCCTTGCGGATTGTAGGCGCTACGGGCGATTTCGGTACCGACTTCGGCAAGTTGGCGCATGATGGAACGCTCGCGCACGATTTCGGCATAGCGGCGGATATTCGCAGCGGACGGCGTGTTTTGCGCCAAAGTAATCAGGTAATTGAATCCGCCCGCCGCCTCCAATTCTTCGTTACGCTCCAAACTTTCCTGAACGGTAATCACGTCGGCAGGACGGCTTTCGTTAATCAGATTGGCGATGGCGCGGAAAATCAGGCGGTGTTCGTGTCGGTAGAAGTCTTCACCGGTAACCACATCGGCGATTCTGTCCCAAGCCGAATTCTCGAGCAAAAGACCGCCCAAAACGGATTGCTCCGCCTCCATAGAATGCGGCGGCAGCGACAACGCGCTGACTTCGCGGTCTTCAGACGACGTATCGGGATAATCGTTCATGGCGGCAATCCTAAGTGAATGGAAATTGGAAACCGTTATTATAGCGCAGCGCAAGTTTAACTGGTTTCTCTGATTTAAAGCAGGTAAAATAACGAAGCTGTCCGGTTTATACCGAGCAGCGGACACTACCAAAAACAAATAATTTAGGAGCACTAAAATGGAACATAAGCTGCCACAACTGCCTTATGAACTGGACGCATTGTCCCCGCATCTGAGCAAAGAGACTTTGGAGTACCACTACGGCAAGCACCATCAAACCTACATCACCAATCTGAACAATCAAATCAAAGGTACCGAATTTGAAAACCTGCCTTTAGAAGAGATTGTGAAAAAATCTTCAGGCGGCGTGTTCAACAACGCAGCCCAAACTTGGAACCACACCTTCTACTGGCTGGGTTTTACGCCCAAAGGTCAAGGCAAACCTTCCGGCGAGCTGGCCGCCGCCATCGACGCCAAATGGGGCAGCTTCGAGAAATTCCAAGAAGCTTTCAATGCTTGCGCGGCAGGCACTTTCGGTTCAGGTTGGGCATGGCTGGTGAAAACCCCTGCCGGCGAATTGGATTTGGTTTCCACTTCCAACGCGGCAACTCCGCTGACCACTGAAAACACTCCGCTGCTGACCTGCGACGTATGGGAACACGCCTACTACATCGACTACCGCAACAGCCGCCCCAACTACCTGAAAGGTTTCTGGGAAATCGTCAACTGGGACGAAGTTGCCAAACGCTTTGCTGCTTAAATAATCGGTTGATATGAAAAGGTCGTCTGAAAACTTGGATTTGGGTTTTCAGGCGACCTTTTGTTGTTGCTTATGATTTCTCCGATATTTTAGAAATATTGGAAATGGCTGAAACTCCAGAATCTTGGATTAGTTTCTGGCAATAAGATTAATGGCGGCGCAAGTTTGGTAACACGATATATGCCTGCTTATTTCCATCATAGGCAACCGAATTAGATGCAACTTGTTTAAACATTTTATAAACGGATTTTAAAAAATAAACGTCGTCTGAAAGATACAGTCTTTCAGACGACGTTGGTGTTTCAGACATTGATTAAAACGGCGTAATTAAGCCAAGCCTTTTTTCTCCAGATAACTTTCGTAATCGCCCAGATAGTGTTCGTAGCCGCCTTTGCCGTCCAGCTCGATGATCTGGGTGGCGAGCGAGGAGACGAATTGGCGGTCGTGCGATACGAAAATCAGCGTGCCGTTGTATTTCTCCAGCGCCATGTTCAGCGATTCGATGCTTTCCATGTCCATGTGGTTGGTCGGTTCGTCCATAATCAGCACATTGGGTTTCAGCAACAGGAGTTTGCCGTAGAGCATACGGCCTTTTTCACCGCCGGAGAGGACCTGCACTTTTTTCACCACATCGTTGCTGCCGAAGAGCAAACGCCCCAAAGTACCGCGGATGACCTGTTCGTCGTCGCCTTCCTGCCCCCATTGGCGCATCCATTCGCTCAGGTTCATATCGACATCGAAGTCGTTTTCATGCTCTTGAGGGTAATAGCCAACGTTGGCTTTTTCCGCCCATTTGATGGTGCCTGCATCGGGGGCGATGCCTTCAGCGTATTCGGGATTAAACACGCCGGCGAGAAGTTTCAGCAGGGTGGATTTACCCGCGCCGTTGGGGCCGATGATGGCGAGGCGCTGGCCGGCTTCGAGGATGAAGCTCAGGTTTTTGAACAACTGGGTTTCAAAGCGTTTGGCCAGATTTTCGACTTCAACCGCCTGACGGTGCAGCTTGGCTTTTTCATCGGCTTCAAAGCGGATATACGGGTTTTGACGGGTGGAAGGCTTGACTTCGACCATCTCGGCTTTGATTTTGTCTGCCTGTTTCAGACGACTGGTTGCCTGACGGGCTTTGGATTTGTTGGCGGAGAAGCGGGCAACGAACTCTTGCAGCTCTTGCAGTTTCTCTTTTGCCTTGGCGTTGTCTTTCAGGGCGCGTTCGCGCGATTGGGCGGAGGCGAGCATGTAGTCGTCGTAGTTGCCCGGATAGATGGTGATGGTGTTGTAGTCTAAATCCGCCATGTGGGTGCAGACTTCGTTCAAGAAGTGACGGTCGTGCGAGATGATGATCATGGTGGAGTCGTATTGGTTCAACACACCCTCCAGCCAGCGGATGGTATTGATGTCCAAGTTATTGGTCGGTTCGTCAAGCAAGAGAACATCAGGTTTGGAGAACAGGGCTTGCGCCAGCAATACGCGCAGCTTGAAGCCCGGGGCGACTTCGGCCATGGTCGCATTGTGCAAATCTTCGGAAATGCCCACGCCGCTCAACAGTTCGGCGGCGCGCGCTTCGGCGGTGTAGCCGTCGTATTCGGCGAACTTGGCTTCCAGTTCGGCGGCTTTCATGTAGTCGTCTTCGGTGGCTTCGGGGTTGGCGTAAATCGCGTCGCGTTCGGTCATCGCCGCCCACATTTCGGTGTGCCCCATCATCACCACGTCCAGCACGCGCATATCTTCGTAGGCAAACTGGTCTTGGCGCAGCTTACCCAAGCGCACGCCGTTTTCAATCGCCACTTCGCCCGCAGTCTGTTCCAAATCGCCGCCGAGGATTTTCATGAAGGTGGATTTGCCCGAACCGTTCGCGCCGATCAAGCCGTAGCGGTTGCCTTCGCCGAACTTGACGGATACGTTTTCAAACAGCGGCTTCGCGCCGAACTGCATGGTAATGCCGTTGGTAGAAATCATTATTGGTAAAACCTTTATAAATATAGATAAACAGGGTGTTATAATCGCCGGCGATTGTAGCATATTTTGTATAGGTCGTCTGAAACGGGGGCGGAGGAAATGGAAACTGAAAAAATCTATTACGCCGTGATTATTCTGTTGTGTGCCGCATCCATGCTGCTCAGTCCGTTTTTCTACATCCGCCGCACACGTTCAGGCGCAGAATTGCGCCACGCACCTCGGCAATGGAAGCCGATTATTATTGCCAATTTGGTGATGATTATTGCTTTGGTGGTATGGTGGATATGGTTTTGATGAATTTGATGAAAGGTATAAGAATGAATAAATTGATTTTAAGCACATTACTGCTCGCATTTTCCGCCGCTACGACGGCATCCCCCGTATTTGAATGTATCGACAAATCAGGGCGTAAAACCTATACGCAGACCGGCGGCAAAAACTGCAAACCGGGCAATATCGGCAGACCTTCGGTTTATACCTCCGCCGCACCGTCCGCACACTCGGCATCAGCAAACGCTGCTTCAGGAAACGTTCCTTCCGAACAAATGCCGCCTCCACCAGCCGGCGTAATACCCGGTTCATCTTCGGCGCAAAACGAATTGGCTCAGGCACAGAAAAATCTGGAAGAGGGCAAACAGGTCCGTTATGGCAACGAGCGAAACTACGCCCGCTATCAAGAACGGATTAAAGGTTTGGAGAATCAAGTGAAAGCCGCGCAGGAACGGGTTAATGCGGCAAACAGTATGGGTGGTGAAGGTGAGATGATGCCTGAGTATTGATAGAAGAAAAGATTTCGATAGAAAGGTCGTCTGAAATACCGTTTTCAGACGACCTGAGACCTTTGCAAAAAAGCCTTTCCCCGACAGCCGAAACCCAAACACAGGTTTTCGGCTATTTCCCTCCCCAAATACCTCCTAATTTTACCCAAATACCCCTTAATCCTCCCCGGATACCCCATAATCAGGCATCCGGCCGCCTTTTAGGCGGCAACAGGCACACTTAGCCTGTTAGCCGCTTTCAACAGGTTCAAACACATCGCCTTCAGATGGCTTTGCGCACTCACTTTGAGCAGACCAAAATAGGCTGCCCGGGCGTAGCAGAATTTACGGTGCAACGTACCGAAGCTTTGTTCGACCACATAACGGGTCTTCGACAAATATCGGTTGCGTTTAGTTTGTGCTTCCGTCAGCGGACGGTTGCGGCAGGCTTTGCGCATAATGCCGTCTAACAACTGATGCTCTTTCTGATGTTGCCGGTTTTCCTTACTGTCGTAGCCTTTGTCGGCATAGACGGTCGTACCTTCGGCAATGCCTTCCAACAAAGGGGACAGATGGTTGCACTCATGGGTATTGGCGGGAGTGATGTGCAGTTTCTCGATATAGCCTTCCTCATCGGTACGGGTATGTTGTTTGTAACCGAGTTTGTAGAGGCCGTTTTTCTTTGTCCGGCGGGCATCGCTGTCTTTGCTCGGTGTGGTTTGGCCGCTGACTTGTCCTTCCTCGTCGACTTCTATGGCCTGACGCTGTTTGCTGCCGGCGGTCTGAATAATGGTGGCGTCAATGACGGCGGCGGATGCCTTCTCTAATTTTAGGTTTTTTTCGGCCAGTTGTCGGTTAATCAGTTCCAGCAATTCGGACAGGGTGTCGTCTTGCGCCAGCCGGTTGCGGTAGCGGCATAAGGTGCTGTAATCGGGGATGCTCAGTTCGTCAAAACGGCAAAACAGGTTGAAGTCGATGCGGGTGATGAGGCTGTGTTCGAGTTCGGGATCGGAGAGGCTGTGCCATTGTCCGGGCAGGACGGCTTTGAACATGGACAACAGGGGATAGGCGGGACGGCCGCGGTGGTCTCTAAGGTAACGGGTTCTTTGACGGTTCAGGTATTGTTCGATCGGTTGCCAATCAATCACCTGATCCAACTTCAATAGTGGGAAGCGGTCGATGTGTTTGGCAATCATGGCTTGTGCGGTTTGCCGGAAGAAGGTGCTCATGGAAAATCCCCTAAATGTCTTGGTGGGAATTTAGGGGATTTTGGGAAATTTTGCAAAGGTCTCGACCTTTATGTTCGTTTTAACGAGGCATGCCGCGTTCCCATGCGCGGCGGGCGCGTTTGCAGGCAAGCTGTTCTTTCCAATTCATGTAGCGTGCTTTGAAGCGGGCTTTCATGAAGTCATCGAACTTGCGCTGTACGGTCAGGTTCCACAGGCTGTGTGCCTTAACCGCCCAGCTTTCATCCCATGCGCGCAGGGAGATGGAGAATGAGCCGTCAAGGTATTTCATCCAATGCCACCAGCCGGTCGGCATGAACAGGGTGTCGCCGTATTCCAAGAAACATTCGATGCCCTCGACGCCCTCAAGCTCGGGGAAGCGTTCGGTATCGGGATTGTCGACGTGGTAGTCTTCCAGCGCGTAAGTGGCAAAAGGAATGCGGAACAGACGCTCTTTCCATTTGTAATCGAACAAGATGATGTGTTTCTTGCCGAAATGCGTATGGAAGATGTGCGCCATATCGATGTCGTAGTGCAGGAAGGTTTCCGAACCGGTACCGCCGAAAAACAGGGTAGGGTATCGGTCTAAGAATCCGCCCATCAGCTCTTTGGGGAAAACGTAATCGTTCAGCAAGGCGGGAGCGTGTTTGATGGGGTCAAATAAGAAAATCCGCAAATCCGTCGGCTCGCGTTTGATCAGATCGATATAGTCGCTGAAGCGCATTTCCGTACTGGCGGCGTTAATCGGCGCGGAAGGGTCGGCTTTGGCGCTGTCGTACAAGGGAACGACGATATCGCCGACAGTTTCTTTCATATAGTCCAGCGACCATTTGTCGCGGGCAGGCCAGTTGCGGGTCAGTCCTTTGATCACGACAGGACGGCGCGGCTTGAGATAATTCTGATAAAAATCTTCGCGGCTGATGTCATCAACAACATCAATCGGAGTAAGTTTGAAACCCATAAGCAAATCTCTTTTTGGAATGTAAGACTGATTTTAAGTGAATCTTTCGGAAGGAGGCAAGCGATGTTTCAGACGACCTGATTGGAATCAAGAATCGCGGTTAACTGTGATATTATGTCGATATAAATATTCCGTCCGAAACGCTTATGAACGATGCAGACGATTATTTGGGCAAGATGCCTTTTTTTATTGTATTCCTCGACCCGCTGCACACGGATTTCCACAGCAGCGGCAAGCCTCTGAACGAATACATTGCCCGCCATCCGCTGATGCACGACAAGCTGCACCGCCCCGCTTTTGCCGCCAAAGTGTTGGAAATGGCAGCAAACAGCAGCAATATGCGTGTATTTGTCCGCAAAGCGGATGCGCTGATTAAGCATCCGCTGCATTATATTGTCCGTAACGGCGTTTTCAGAACCGAAGAGCAGATGTGGGCGTTTATCAATTCGCCCGAAAACATTGCCGCCGTCAAACAACCCTAAAAGGCCGTACCCCATGCTTTTGTTCATTGATAACTATGACAGTTTCACTTACAACATCGTCCAATATTTCGCCGAACTCGGTCAGGAAGTCGTCGTCCGCCGCAACGACGATATTACGCTTGAAGAAATCGAAGCTTTGAAACCGCAATATCTCGTTATCGGGCCGGGTCCTTGTTCGCCGAAAGAGGCGGGCATTTCGGTCGCTGCCATGCTCCATTTCGCCGGCAAGCTGCCGATTATGGGCGTGTGCCTCGGGCATCAGACGATAGGCGAAGCGTTCGGCGGGGATGTGGTGCGGGCAAAAACGCTGATGCACGGCAAAGTTTCGCCCGTGTTCCATTTGAACAAAGGCATGTTCAAAGATTTGCCCAATCCCGTTACCTGCACGCGTTATCACAGCCTTGTCATCGCCCGCGATACGCTGCCCGATTGCTTGGAAGTAACCGCATGGACGGAAGATCAGGAAATCATGGGCGTGCGACACAAGGAATACGCCATTGAAGGCGTGCAGTTCCACCCCGAAGCCCTGTTGACCGAACACGGACACGATATGTTGAAAAACTTTTTGGAAGAATTTAAAAACTTCCAAGCGTCCGCCGCTTAAACCAAACGTCGTCTGAAAACTTTCAGACGACGTTTGACGTAAAAATACCCGTAAAAAGGATTGAACCATGATTACACCGCAACAAGCCATCGAACGCTTAATCAGCAACAACGAATTGTTTTACGACGAAATGACCGACCTGATGCGCCAGATTATGAGCGGGCAGGTGCCGCCAGAACAAATCGCCGCCATCTTGACCGGATTGCGGATTAAAGTCGAAACCGTATCGGAAATCACCGCCGCCGCCGCCGTCATGCGCGAATTTGCCGCCAAAGTGCCGCTGAAAAATTCAGACGACCTCGTCGATATTGTCGGCACGGGCGGGGACGGTGCAAAAACCTTCAATATTTCCACGACTTCAATGTTTGTCGCGGCGGCGGCAGGCGCGAAAGTCGCCAAACATGGCGGACGCTCCGTTTCCTCGTCCAGCGGCGCGGCGGACGTGATGGAGCAGATGGGTGCGGTGTTGAACATTACGCCTGAGCAAGTCGCCGAAAGCATCCGTCAAACAGGCTTGGGCTTTATGTTTGCCCAAAACCATCACAGCGCGATGCGCCACGTCGCGCCTGTGCGCCGTTCGCTCGGGTTTAGAAGCATTTTCAATATCTTGGGGCCGCTGACCAACCCCGCCGGCGCGCCGAACCAGCTTTTGGGCGTGTTCCACATTGATTTATGCGGCATCCTGTCGCGCGTATTGAAACAGCTTGGTTCCAAACACGTTTTGGTCGTGTGCGGCGAAGGCGGTTTGGACGAAATCACGCTGACGGGCAAAACCCGCGTTGCCGAGCTGAAAGACGGAGAAATCCGCGAATACGACATCAGCCCCACAGATTTCGGCATTGAAATCCGCCGCGATTTGGACGAAATCAAAGTCGCCAACGCGCAAGAGTCTTTGGAAAAAATGGATGAAGTGTTGAGCGGCAAACATGGCGCGGCACGCGACATCGTCCTGCTCAACGCCGCCGCCGCGCTCTATGCCGGCAATGTCGTGCCTTCGTTGTCGGACGGTGTCAAAGCCGCCGAAGCAGCCATCGATTCAGGCAAGGCAAAAGCGAAAAAAGAAGAATTTGTCCGCTTTACGCAGCAATTTGCCAAAGAGTAAGCAAAGGTCGTCTGAAAACGGGAAGCCAGTTTTCAGACGATTTTTTATAGCAACTCTCGAATATTCGGATATTGATAAGGCGTTTATTTATGTTGATGCTTCCCTTCAAATCGTCTGAAACCGTTTTTTCAGACGACCCATATCCTTGTAAAACAAATTTAACTATCGGATTTTAATGATAATTGGAAGATGGCTTGCATTGAAGGCGGGGGCGGTTTGTTATATAGTGAAATAAAAAAACAGACCGGATGATTGAGTCGGGGCGTTTTGCGTGCTTTATATAGTGGATTAACTTTAAACCAGTACGGCGTTGCCTCGCCTTGCCGTACTATCTGTACTGTCTGCGGCTTCGTCGCCTTGTCCTGATTTAAATTTAATCCACTATAAAATAAGAGTTGGTTGGCATTTGTATCGGGCAGGGTTGGGATGATGCGTTGACGGTTGACGGCAGCGTCCGCAGACAGCCTGATATTTCAGAAGATTTTTGTTTCATTTGAGTCTTGGATATTTGTCCTATGACAACAATACAGGCAGATGAGGTGAAGATAATGAACGGTGTGACCAGTGCGCAATTTATTTCTGCAGGCATTCATTTTTATCCCAGATGCGGCTACAAGCGGCTGTCGGAGCAGGCAATCGCGGAGCATTTGAATTCGAATTTGGAAACGTTCAACAGGATGTTTGCTGACAAAGACGAATTCGTGAAGGCGATGTTGATTGAGTACAGCAATCGGGCTTTGGGGCGGGTGTCGTTCGATTTTGCCCAAAATATCGAAGATACGGAGCGGCTGTATCAGATTGTCTGGCGGCTGGCGGTGACGATACGTGAGCATTTGGCGTGGATACACAGGATGCTGCTGGATAGCGAAGAAGGCGTGGATTTGATTACCAAAGCGTTGAAAAAGCAGCATAAGATGCTTGCCTACGGGATGATCCGGCATATCAAGAAGTGCAACGGTAGGGAGGGTGTGTCGGAATTGGAATTGTTGAATCAGTTTGAGTTCCTCAATGGCGCGGTTATCTCGCCGATGATTATGAACACGCGCTACCGTATGTTGGGGATACTGACCGATGAGATGAACGGGCGGCATGAGGATTTGCTGACCGATTCGTCCATCCACCAAAGGATAGATTGGGCGTTTGCCGCGCTATTTCCGCAATACCGCTCTAAGGCGCGCCCGTTTTGACGATTAAGGTGTAACGCAACATGAAAAAAGCTGTTATTGCTTCTTTTGCCGTCGCGCTGGCTGCGGGCGGTGTGTGGTATGTCCTTCAAAACCAAAAAGAAACCCTGCCGGCATGGATTGCGCAATCCAACGGGCGGCTGGAGCTGAACCGCATCGATGTCGCCAGCCTGTATCCGGGGCGGGTGAAGGCGGTATTGGTGGAAGAGGGCGCGGACGTGAAAGAGGGCGATATTCTGGCGGAACTGTCGTCTGAAACCAGCAACAGCCGTTTGGAAGAAGCGCGGGCAGCGGAATTGCGGCAAGAAGAGGCGGTCGGGCGCGCCAAAGCTGCCGAAGCGCAGATGAAACAGACGGTTGCGCGCGCGCAGGCAAATGTGGACGCGAATAGGCAGCAGCTTCGCGTGGCGAAAATGGAGCTGGACAATGCGCGCAAATTGCTTGCCGACCAGCTGGTGTCGCAATCGGAAGTTACCAAGCGTCAGGCGGATTATGAGCGTGCTGTCGCGGCGGTCAAAGCGGCTGAAGCGGCGCGGGACGAAGCGCAGGCGACGGTAGCGCAAAGTGCCGCCGCACAAGCGGAAGCGCGCGCCGGTGTCGAACAGGCGAGGGCGGCAGTCAAATCGGCAACATCCGCCAACGATGATATGAATATCCGAGCGCCAATAGCGGGCAGGGTGGAATACACCATTGCGGAAGCGGGCAACGTGGTCGCGGCGGGTTCGAAAGTGGTCAGCCTGCTTGATCCTGCCGATGTTTCGATGAATATTTTTCTGCCGACCGACAGCATAAGTCGTCTGAAAGTCAATGATGAGGCGCGTATCCGTTTGGACGGCATTGATGCGGTGTTCCCCGCCAAAATCAAATTTATCGCGACGGACGCGCAATTTACGCCCAAGTCGGTAGAAACGGTTGATGAACGCGCGAAACTGATGTTTAAAGTGAAATTGCAAGTGCCGCGCGAAACGGCGGTGAAATACAACCGTCTGCTGAAAGGCGGGCTGACGGGCAATGGTTTTGTAAAAACCGACGCTAAGGCGGCTTGGCCTGCCGAGTTGGCGGTGAGGTTGCCGAATTAATAGCGCTCAAATTCGGACGGCCTCAAGTTAAAACAAAGGTTTATGGCTAAAAGAGGTCGTCTGAAAACGGGATTTTGCTTTTCAGACGACCTCTTTCCCTTCAAGCATCACCACTATATAGTGGATTAAATTTAAATCAGGACAAGGCGACGAAGCCGCAGACAGTACAGATAGTACGGAACCGATTCACTTGGTGCTTCAGCACCTTAGAGAATCGTTCTCTTTGAGCTGAGGCGAGGCAACGCCGTACTGGTTTAAAGTTAATCCACTATAAAAAGAACATCTATCCGGAAGCGCAGCCCGAAGCGTCTCCATCAAATCAGGACAAACAAAATGAAAACCAAAACATGGCGCATTGAAGAAGGTGCGCCTTATCCGATGGGCGTGTCGCTGACTGAGGAAGGGGCGAATTTTGCGCTGTTTTCCATTCATGCCGAAAAAGTCGAGCTGTGCCTCTTTGACAAGGGAAAGGAAACCCGGTTGGAAATGCCTTCGCGGCGCGGGTCGGTGTTTTATGGTTTTGTGCCGGAGGTCGGGGCAGGGCAGCGGTATGGTTTTCGTGTTTACGGACGCGCTGATGCGCCGGGCGGCCCGTGTTTCAATCCAAACAAATTGTTGATTGACCCGTATTCTAAAAAAATCGACGGCAAACCGAGTTATCGGGATGATGAGGAAATGGCGTGGTTCCGTCCGGAAGACGGGCGGGACAATGCGGCGGTGGCACCCAAAAGCGTGGTAGTGGGCGACGATGATTTCGATTGGGGCGACGACCGCCGCCCGAACCATCCGTGGGGCAGGACGATAGTGTACGAAGCCCATGTGAAAGGGTTTACCAAGCAGTTCCCCGATTTGGAACACGCGGGAACGTATCAAGCCCTGACCGATCCGCGCGTGATTGATTATTTGAAAACTTTGGGCGTTACCGCCGTCGAGCTGCTGCCGGTACACCAGCATTTGGACGAATACCACCTGCAAAAAATGGGCTTGAGCAATTATTGGGGCTACAACACTTATTCCCATTTTGCCGTCGAGCCGTCTTATGCCGCCGATGCCGAGCGCGCGGCGGAAGAGTTGAAGCAGGCGGTCAAAGCCTTGCACCAGGCGGGCTTGGAAGTGATATTGGATGTCGTGTACAACCATACCGCCGAGCAGGATGAAAAAGGTCCGATGCTTTGCCAGCGCGGCATAGACAATGCTTTGTGGTATTGGCTGAAGCCCGACGGCAGCTATGAAAACTGGTCGGGTTGCGGCAATACGTTGAACATCGTCCGCCGCGACGTAACTCGCTGGGCGGCGGACAGCCTGCGCTATTGGGCGGAAGCGTTTCATGTAGACGGTTTCCGCTTCGACTTGGGAACGGTATTGGGGCGCGAACCGGATTTTCAGGCTTACGGACGCTTTTTTCAGGTGGTGTACCAAGACCCCGTGTTGGCACGCTGCAAACTGATTGTCGAGGCGTGGGACATCGGCGAAGGCGGCTATCACTTGGGCAATTTCCCGCAGCCTTTTGCCGAGTGGAACGGACGTTTCCGCGACGATATGCGCGCGTTTTGGGTGTGGGAAAGCGGCAATTTAGGTGCGTTTGCCGAACGTCTGGCGGGGTCGTCTGATATTTTCAACCACAGCGGCCGTCATCCTTCCGCCAGCATCAATTTCATCACCGCACACGATGGTTTTACGCTGCGCGATTTGGTCAGCTACAACGAAAAACACAACCATGCCAACGGCGAAGACAACCGCGACGGGCATAACGAAAACATCAGCTACAACCACGGCATCGAGGGCGAAACCGAAGATGCGGCAATTTTGGAAGACCGCTCCTACACCGTCAAAGCCTTGCTTGCTTCGCTGTTCCTTGCCAACGGCACGCCCATGCTGCTGGCGGGCGACGAGTTCGGCAACAGCCAACAGGGGAACAACAATAGTTATTGTCAGGACAACCCGATTACTTGGCTGGATTGGCAGCAGGCGGACGAAGCGTTGCAAGGCTATACGCGCGATTTAATCCGCCTGCGCCAAGAAATCAAATTATTGGGCGATGATGTCTGGTGGAAACAAGAGCGCGTCCGCTGGCTCAATATTCAAGGCGAACCGATGAGCGAGCTTTGTTGGCACAACCGCGGCGCAAAAGCCATGCAGATCGTTTTGGATGATGAATGGCTGCTGTTGATCAACGCCAAACGTAGTCAACAAATATTTAACCTGCCTCAAGGAAGTTGGCAGATTTCTTGCGTACCATCCGAGAAGTTTAATTACAATACAGACGGCAAACTGACAGTCGAACATATGGGTATTTGGATTTTGCAGCGTAAGCATACATCGCCGAGTATATGACATACGTCATTAATAAGATGTTTTTAAAAGAAACCCTATTATTTACACTGCCTCAGTTATAATGCTGAAGATGAGTAATAAATTTACCTGATTGACTTTGCTTGACGGAACATAAAGGCATTTGGTTTTTCAGACGACCTCAGACCGCCAAAAGATACAAATTCCCCCGCTTCATCATCCCATCCCCAACAGAGAAAGGCTATCATGGCTAAGAAAAAACAACCCATTTCAGGTTTTGATTACGTCATGCCGAAACCGGATGCCGAAACCATCCGCAAGTCCATCGTCTATAAATTGATTTTCATTTTGGGCGTCGATCCGAAAGAGGCGACCGAACACCAATGGCTCAACGCCGCCATGCTCGCCGCGCGCGACCTGATTGCGGAAGACTTCCTTAAAACCCGCCGCGCCCACATCGACAACGGCAAACGCATGGTTTACTACCTTTCCATGGAATTCCTGTTGGGACGCGCCTTCGTTAACGCTTTGATTAACGAAGGCGTGTATGCCGAATTTGAAGAGGCGTTCAAACAACTGGGTAAAGAGTTCGCCGACATCTGCGAACAAGAACAAGACCCCGGTTTGGGCAACGGCGGTTTGGGTCGTCTTGCCGCCTGTTTCCTCGACTCGCTCGCTACTTTGCGCATTCCCGCCATGGGCTACGGCATCCGCTATCAATACGGTATGTTCAAACAAGAAATCGTGGACGGTCAGCAAGTCGAAAAACCCGATTTGTGGCTCGACCAAGATTTGGCATGGCAAATCGGCCGTCCGAACAAACAATACGCCGTCAGCTTCGGCGGACAGGTCATCAATATGGGTGACAAAAAAGAATGGCATCCGAGCGAAGAAATTTCCGCGATGGCATACGATGAAATCATTCCCGGCTACGGCGGCGACGTTGCTAATCCGTTGCGCCTGTGGACGGCTCACGCCGGCAACCGCTTCGATTTAGCAGACTTCAACCGCGGCGATTACGCTTCCGCCGTCCGTGCGCAAAACAGCGATGAAAACATCTCGCGCGTCCTCTATCCGAACGACTCCACCGACAGCGGCCGCGAACTGCGCCTGAAACAGGAATATTTCCTTGTTTCCGCATCCGTACAAGACATCGTGGCGCGCCACAAATGCCGTTTCCCCAGCATCAAAAACCTTGCCGATAAAGTCGCCATCCACCTGAACGATACCCACCCCGTACTGGCGATTCCCGAGCTGATGCGCATCCTGATTGACGAAGAAGGCATTGCGTGGACCGAAGCATGGAATATGTGCTGCAAGATTTTCTCTTACACCAACCACACCCTGATGAGCGAAGCCTTGGAAACTTGGCCGGTCGATTTGATGGGCCGCCTGCTGCCGCGCCATTTGGACATCATCTTTGAAATCAACGCCTACTTCCTGAACGCCCTGCGCGCCATCGGCAACTTTGACGACGACTTCGTCCGCCGCGTGTCCATCATCGATGAGAACAACGGCCGCCGTGTCCGCATGGCATGGCTGGCGGTTATCGGTTCGCACAAAGTCAACGGCGTGGCGAAAATCCACTCCGACCTGATGACCACTTCCATATTCGCCGACTTTGCCAAAGTGTTCCCCGAACGCTTCACCAACGTAACCAACGGCGTAACCCCGCGACGCTGGATCAACATCGCCAACCCCGAGTTGACCCGCTTCCTCGATAAACACTTGGGCGAACAAGACTGGCGCCTGCATTTGGACAATCTGACCAAGCTCAACGAAAAAGTTGACGATGTAAGCGTGCAGGCAGAATTCGGCGCAGTGAAAAAAGCCGCCAAAGAACGCCTCGCCAAATACATCGAAACCGAATTGGGCATCAAGGTCAACACGGACGCGCTGTTTGACATCCAAATCAAACGCATCCACGAATACAAACGCCAAGCGTTGAACGTGATGCACATCGTCGACCGCTACAACAAAATCCTGGAAAACCCGGATTTCGACTGGCAGCCGCGCGTCTTCATCTTTGCCGGTAAAGCCGCATCCGCCTACTACATGGCGAAAAAAATCATCCGCCTGATTAACGACGTAGCGAAAACCATCAACAACGACGAACGCATTCGCGACCTGATTAAAGTCGTCTATATCCCGAATTACAGCGTCAGCCTCGCCCAAATCATCATCCCCGCCGCCGATTTGCACGAACAAATCTCATTGGCAGGCACGGAGGCATCCGGCACCAGCAACATGAAATTTGCCCTCAACGGCGCGCTCTGTATGGGTACGCTGGACGGCGCGAACGTTGAAATTCTGGAAAAAGTCGGCGCGGACAACTGCTTTATCTTCGGCAACACCGTCGAGCAAGTGGAAGAACTCCGCCGCAACGGCTACGACCCGCTGGGCTACATCGAACGCGATCACGACCTGCGCCGCGTCGTCAACCAAATCAGCAGCGGCACGTTCTCCCCCGAAGAACCGAACCGCTACAACGACGTCCTGCAACCTTACGGCGATTTCTATCAACTGATGGCGGATTTCCGCAGCTACATCGACACGCAATACAAAGCGGACGAACACTACCGCGATGTTGCTGCATGGCGAAAATCCGCATTGATCAACATCGCCAACATGGGCTTCTTCTCATCCGACCGATCCATCGCCGACTACTGCCGCGATATTTGGTACATCAAGCCGCTGACTTTGAAAGAGCTGCCTAAGCACCAATAAAGTGGATATCGATTAAGCAGTAAACAGGAACAGCCTATACGGGAAAGTATCGGCTGTTTTTTATTGTGTAATATTTTAAGAGAGGCTCGAATATTGCTCTTTCTCGGAGAGGCTGGTATTCAAAATAATCATAAATAAATTAATGCTATGTTCAAATGACCTTAATCTGTCCAATCTTTTTGACGAACGGTTATTTTTTTGGATTAGCGTTAGTTGTATAAATTCAGACACTTATTTACAATATATGGTTCGCTTCGAGTTGCCAAACCTATATTTCAGGGCATCTGAATAATAAAAATTTCAAGGAACACTTATGCCGTTGCTGTCGATTGAATTCGCGGTATTTTTTATTGCTTTTTTGCCTATTTATTGGGCATTTGTCCGTATGCCGTCGATGCAGAATGTTTTGCTTCTGCTGGCGGGAATGGGCTGGCTGTATCACTTGAATCCCATCTTTGCCGCCATAATTGCCTGCTATTCGTCCTGCGTGCATTTGCTCGGCCTGTTGATGTCGTCTGAAAACGAAAACGTACGGAAATTCTGGCTGGGCTTCGGCGTAGCGACTGCTTTGGCAGTATTGTGTTTCTTCAAATATTTCGACTTTTTCCGCCCGTTTATCCGCCAATACACGGGGCAGAGCGAGATTGTCGATATCTTGATGCCTTTGGGGCTGTCTTATTACACATTTCAATCTTTGGCTTATTTGGTGTACTGCTGCCGTCATCCGATGGGCGACCGCTTTGCGTGGCATGAATTGCTGCTGCATTTGAGCTTTTTCCCGACGATTACTTCCGGGCCGATTATCCGTGCCGCGGCGTTTAAAAGCATAGACGGCGAACAGGCGGGGGCTTTGGAACAGATTCGGACTGCCGAACCGCGCGCATTGGTACGCCCTGCGCTGGCGGTGTGCTTGATTTTGCTGGGCATTGCTAAAAAATGGTGGCTGGCGGGTGCGCTAGGAGACGGCTGGGTATCGCCCGTTTTCGAGAATCCCGCCCAATTTGACGGCTGGGGCGTGTTGTCGGGGGTGTACGGCTATACTTTCCAGCTTTTCTTCGATTTTTCAGGCTATTCGGATTTGGTCATTGGGATGGCGATGCTGCTCGGTTTCCGCCTGCCGAAAAACTTTGCCGCTCCGCTGCGCGCATTCAATATCCGCGACTTCTGGAACCGTTGGCACATCAGCCTTTCCACTTGGATACGCGACTATATTTATATTCCTTTGGGCGGCAACAAACACGGCTTCGTCCTGACGCAGTTCAACTTGCTGCTGGCAATGGTGTTGTCGGGCGTTTGGCACGGCTACGGCTGGAATTTCCTGCTGTGGGGCGCGCTGCACGGCGTGGCATTGATTTTGCTCAACTGCGGCGACAAAATATTCGGGCGGGACGGTTCACGTCGTCTGAAAATCTTGCGTCCGCTTGCCTGGTTCGTCACTTTCCATTTCGTCTGCTTCACTTTCGTCGTGTTCAACACCGGCAGCCTCGCCGATACGCAGATGGTATTTGATGCCTTGTTCGCCAACGAATCGGGGTGGGAGGCTCCAAAGCAGGCGGATATCCTGTTGCTTGCCGCGTTTGGCCTGATGATTTTGCTCTACCCGTATTTGCTTCGCCTGTTTGACGGCGCAGTGGCGGCATTGGAAAAAATGCCGATGTGGCTGTGGTTTATACCGCTGACGCTGGTGTTGGTGTTGATTATCGTATTGGCGCCGTCAGGCATCCCGGGCTTTATTTACGCCGATTTTTAAAAGGACAATCAGAATATGAAACGCTTTATTTCCCTGTTTGCCTCCCTTTTGGTTTGCGCCTTTGGCGCGGCGTGGTTCAGTCAAGACTCCATCAATGCCTATTGGCAGCAAACCTATCATCAGGCTTCTCCGTTGGAGCCTTTGTCCGAATACGAATGGTGGCGCACGGGCGCGAAGCTGCAACAAGACGCATACGCCTTTTCAGACGACCTCAAAGCACGTTTGGCAGGACAGCCTGTGATTGCCGAACCGGAACCTCAAATCGCTGAAGAAGACGGGTCGTCTGAACAAAATGCGCAGCTTAATGCGTCCGAACCGCACGAAAAAAACCGTCCCGCCGACGGACGTCAACCCCAAACGGCACAAAACGGCGGACAACCCGAAGCACATCGTCTCCCCATTACCCCACCTGCCAATATCGTTCTCGGACAAGGCGACAAAGTCTTTTTTGCCGGCGACTCGATGATGCAGGGCGTTGCACCTTTTGTTGAAAGAAGCCTGAAAAAACAATACGGCATCCAGTCGGTGAACTTAAGCAAGCAAAGTACCGGATTGTCCTATCCCAAATTTTTTGACTGGCCGAACACCATCGAACAAACGCTGAAACAACAAACCGACATCCGCCTTCTGGTTGTTTTCCTCGGTCCCAACGACCCGTGGGACTTCCCGAAAGGCAAAAAATACCTGAAATTCGCCTCGCCCGAATGGTCGGAAGAATACCTCAGCCGCGTCAACCGCATCCTGACCACCGCCGAGCAACACCATGTGCAAGTCATTTGGATGGGCATCCCTTATATGAAACAGGCAAAACTTAACAAGCAAATGCGATATCTCGACAAACTTTTAGCAGACGAGATCAGTCCAAAAGCCCTGTGGATACCGACCGACAAACTCCTCAGCAACGGCTCGGACACCTACGCCGACTCCGTCAACATCAATGGAAAAATCATCCGCTACCGCAGCAAAGACGGCATCCACTTCTCTGCTGAAGGGCAAAAACTGCTCGCGGATAAAATCATGGAAAAAATCGTTTTTCAGACGACCCCTGAAATGAACGGCGAAGAACGCACGGAACAATTATCCGCACGTTAAGCCCGTATCGGCAGCAAAAGGACGGCGTTTTGTTTATCCAATGCCGTCTTTTTCGTTACAATAGCCCTCCGCCGCGTCAAAAGACGTCGTCTGAAACCACACACAGGAAACTCATGAACATCAAAACCCTGTCCGTATCCCTTACCGCATTGTGCCTGTCTGCCGCCGCCCCCGCCGCCGATATGCTGCTGGAAAACTACGGCAGCAGCCGTCCCGCCTGGCTCTCCAAGCTCAAAAAACTCGACCGCAGCTCGGACGGCAAATTCCGCATCCTCCAAATCGGCGATTCACACACCGCCGGCGACCTTTTCACCGAACAACTGCGCCTGCGCCTCCAGCAAAAATGGGGCGACGGCGGCATAGGCTGGGTTTACCCCTCTACCGTCAAAGGACAGCGTAGCGCAGCCGTCCGCTATGACGGCTCATGGCAGACCGTCAGCAGCCGCAGCGTTTCAGACGACTTCCCCTTAGGCGGCATCATCGCCAAAGCCAACGGCAGCAGCGTTACCATCAGCGCCAAAGACGGAAGCAGTGGCGAAAGGCAGATTTCCGTTTTCGCCAAGCCCGTCCTGCCCGAGCAAACCCTGTCGTTCAACGGACGCGAAGTTTCCGCCGGAAGCAGCGGCTGGCAAATCATCCGCAGCAACGGCCGCCTGCCGCTGACCCTCAGCAGCTCCATGCCTTGGGACATCGGCTACATCAATATCGAAAATCCCGGACGCGGCGTAACCGTTTCCGCACTCGGCATCAACGGCGCGCAACTGACCCACTGGTCCAAATGGCGTCCCTCTTGGCAGGATGACCTTGCCCAAACCCGCGCCGACCTCGTTATCATCGCCTACGGCACCAACGAAGCCTTCGCCCGCGATTTGGACATCACAGCCACCGAACAAAGCTGGCGCAGCTACATCCGCCAAATCAAACAAAGCCTGCCCGACGCAGGCATCCTGATTCTCGGCGCGCCCGAATCCCTGAAAAGCACTTCAGGAAGCTGCGGCACACGTCCCGCCACCTTAAGCAGCATCCAACAAATGCAGCAGCGCGTCGCCCGCGATGAAAAAATCATGTATTGGTCGTGGCAGAACGCGATGGGCGGCGAATGCAGCATGAAAAGCTGGATGAACCAAGGCCTTGCCGCCAAAGACGGCGTCCACTTCTCAGGCAAAGGCTACCGCCAAGCCGCCGACCGCCTCGCCGACAGCTTGATACAAATGGCGGATTAAACAAAAGGTCGTCTGAAAACGAAGATTCAGATTTTTCAGACGACCTTTCGCTGTCATGAATGCTTGGATTTATTTACATTTGCTATTATAATGCGCGTTTGGATTGACCGTTTGAAGTCGTCTGGAAAATATAGTTTTTACCAACCGCCGCACACCTGAAACCCTAACTATGCACATTCTCACTTTTAGTGTGCATTATTAGTGTTTTAGCGTGCGGCATTCTGAAAGGAACGAAATGTTCGATAAACACGTTAAAACCTTCCAATATGGCAATCACACCGTTACCTTGGAAACCGGCGAAATCGCGCGCCAAGCCGCTGCGGCTGTTAAAGTATCGATGGGCGACACAGTTGTTTTGGTTGCTGTGACCACCAACAAAGAAGTCAAAGAAGGTCAAGACTTCTTCCCTCTGACTGTTGATTACCTTGAGCGTACTTATGCTGCAGGTAAAATCCCCGGCGGTTTCTTTAAGCGCGAAGGCAAACAAAGCGAAAAAGAAATTCTGACCAGCCGTCTGATCGACCGTCCTATCCGCCCGCTGTTCCCGGAAGGTTTCTACCACGACATCCAAATCGTTGCGATGGTGGTTTCCGTTGATCCTGAAATCGATTCCGACATTCCTGCCATGCTCGGCGCGTCCGCTGCGCTGGTGTTGAGCGGCGTACCGTTTGCCGGTCCGATTGGTGCCGCGCGCGTAGGTTATGTAAACGGCGTGTACGTATTGAACCCGACCAAAGCCGAATTGGCAAAATCCAAGCTGGACTTGGTGGTTGCAGGTACATCCAAAGCCGTTTTGATGGTGGAATCCGAAGCTAAAATCCTGCCGGAAGACGTGATGCTGGGTGCCGTCGTTTACGGTCACGACCAAATGCAGGTAGCGATTAATGCCATCAACGAGTTCGCCGACGAAGTAAACCCTGAAGTATGGGATTGGAAAGCGCCTGAAACTAATGAAGAATTGGTTGCCAAAGTGCGCGAAATCGCAGGTGAAGCAATTAAAGAAGCATTCAAAATCCGTCAAAAACAAGCGCGTTCCGCTAAATTGGACGAGGCTTGGAATGCAGTGAAAGATGCGTTGATTACTGAAGAAACCGATACTCTGGCTGCCAACGAAATTAAAGGTATTTTCAAACATTTGGAAGCTGACGTTGTCCGCACCCAAATTTTGGAAGGTCAGCCGCGTATCGACGGTCGCGATACCCGCACCGTCCGTCCGCTGGACATCCAAACCGGTGTATTGCCGCGTACACACGGTTCCGCCCTGTTTACCCGTGGCGAAACCCAAGCCCTTGCCGTAGCGACTTTGGGTACTTCTCGCGACGAGCAAATTATTGACGCGCTTTCCGGCGAATACACCGACCGCTTCATGCTGCATTACAACTTCCCGCCGTATTCTACCGGCGAAGTGGGTCGTGTCGGTGCACCGAAACGCCGCGAAATCGGACATGGTCGTTTGGCAAAACGCGCATTGGTTGCCATATTGCCGTCTCCTGAAGAATTCAGCTACACCATGCGCGTTGTTTCCGAGATTACCGAGTCCAACGGTTCGTCTTCTATGGCTTCCGTCTGCGGCGGCTGCTTGAGCCTGCTGTCTGCCGGCGTACCTTTGAAAGCACATGTTGCCGGTATCGCGATGGGTCTGATTTTGGACAACAACAAATTCGCCGTATTGACCGACATCTTGGGTGATGAGGACCACTTGGGCGACATGGACTTTAAAGTTGCCGGTACGACCGAAGGCGTAACCGCGCTGCAAATGGACATCAAAATCCAAGGTATTACCAAAGAAATCATGCAGATTGCCTTGGCGCAAGCCAAAGACGCGCGTCTGCACATCTTGGGACAGATGAAAGCCGCCGTGGCAGGTCCGCAAGAGCTGTCCGCTCACGCTCCGCGCCTGTTTACCATGAAAATCAACCAAGACAAAATCCGTGAAGTCATTGGCAAAGGCGGTGAAACCATCCGTGCGATTACTGCTGAAACCGGTACTGAAATCAATATCGCGGAAGACGGCACCATCACTATTGCTGCAACCACTCAAGAAGCCGGCGACGCTGCGAAAAAACGTATCGAAGAAATCACTGCCGAAGTGGAAGTGGGCAAAGTGTACGAAGGTACTGTGGTTAAAATCCTCGACAACAACGTCGGCGCCATCGTCAGCGTGATGCCGGGCAAAGACGGTTTGGTACACATCAGCCAAATCGCCCACGAGCGCGTACGCAACGTCAGCGACTATCTGCAAGTCGGTC
Organism: Neisseria sp. DTU_2020_1000833_1_SI_GRL_NUU_006; assembly: GCA_032388755.1. Lineage (NCBI taxonomy): Bacteria > Pseudomonadati > Pseudomonadota > Betaproteobacteria > Neisseriales > Neisseriaceae > Neisseria > Neisseria sp. DTU_2020_1000833_1_SI_GRL_NUU_006. The sequence continues at coordinate 1,011,413 of CP135593.1, forward strand.
AGGTTGTGAATGTGAAAGCATTGGAAGTGGACGACCGCGGCCGCGTGCGTCTGTCTATCAAAGCATTGACCGAAGCTCCTGCGCGCGAAGAAAAAGCGCCTGAATAATCGTTGAGCCGATTTTGATTGATAAAAGGTCGTCTGAAAGATTTCAGACGACCTTTTTTACTGAATGCGGATAAACAAAATAGGGGGGGCAGGAATGTGGAATTATAGTGGATTAACTTTAAACCGGTACGGCGTTGCCTCGCCTCAGCTCAAAGAGAACGATTCTCTAAGGTGCTGAAGCACCAAGTGAATCGGTTCCGTACTATCTGTACTGTCTGCGGCTTCGTCGCCTTGTCCTGATTTAAATTTAATCTACTATAAGTTATCTTGTGTCGGAACTTTGATTTATGGTTCTTTTTGAACAGCAATTAGATTGAATGTTGAAGAGGTCGTCTGAAAACCATTTTCCTTGGTTTTCAGACGACCTCTGTTCTCTTTATATCGGCTATTCGGGGCAATCAGATATATTGAACCGAAATAATGTCGTATTCGCGTACGCCGCCGGGGGCCTGTACTTCGGCGACATCGCCTTCCTCTTTGCCGATTAGGGCGCGGGCAATGGGGGAGCCGACGTAGATTTTGCCTTCTTTGATGTCTGCTTCGTCTTCGCCGACGATTTGATAGGTAACGTGTTCTTCGGTTTCCAAATCTTCCAGCGTTACGGTCGTGCCGAAGACGATTTTGCCTTCTGCGTGGATTTCAGCGGGATTGATGATGTGCGCCATGGACAATTTGTGTTCCAACTCGGAAATTCGTCCTTCGATAAAGCCTTGTTTTTCTTTGGCGGCTTCGTATTCTGCGTTTTCGGACAAGTCGCCGTGCGAACGGGCTTCGGCGATGGCTTCGATGATTTCGGGACGGGCGACGCTTTTGAGGCGTTGCAATTCTTGTTTGAGCAATTCTGCGCCGCGTACGGTCAATGGAATTTTTTGCATGGTTTGTCATCTCCGCAAAAGCGTTTGGACTGCTTTTGCCTAGTAAAAAATGCGGTAAATATATAGTGGATTAAATTTAAATCAGGACAAGGCGACGAAGCCGCAGACAGTACAGATAGTACGGAACCGATTCACCTTGGTGCTTCAGCACCTTAGAGAATCGTTCTCTTTGAGCTAAGGCGAGGTAACGCAGTACTGGTTTAAACTTAATCCACTATAAAATCCGCAAAATGAAAATAAAAATACAAGCCGCCCAAATCTCGGCGGCTTGTCTGTGTAAGAATGAATGGCGGTATTGTACCAAAATCAGGGGAAACTGCAACGGCAATCGGCTTTTTCCCTGCTCTGGTGTGGCTTTAGTCCAAATGTTCGCTGCTTTGTGCCAAAACGGTACGGTTGCCGTTGGTTTCGGCAGGGGAAACGATGCCGTCTGCTTCCATTTGGTCAATCAGGCGGGCGGCGCGGTTGTAGCCGATGCGTAATTGGCGTTGGATACCGGAAATGCTGGCTTTGCGCGTTTTCAGAACGACGGAGACGGCTTCGTCATACATCGGATCAACTTCGCTGTCGCTGCTGCGGCTGATGCCCGGCAGATCGTCGGTTGTGCCGCTCATCAGAATATCGTCGATGTAATCGGGTTCGCCGAATTGTTTCAAATATTCGACTACGCGGTGTACTTCGTCGTCTGAAGCGAATGCGCCGTGGACACGTTGCGGATAACCTGTACCGGGCGGCAGGAACAGCATATCGCCTTGTCCGAGCAGGTTTTCTGCGCCCATTTGATCGAGAATCGTGCGGCTGTCGATTTTACTGGATACTTGGAAAGCGATGCGTGTCGGAATGTTGGCTTTGATCAGACCTGTGATGACATCGACGCTGGGGCGTTGCGTGGCAAGGATCAAATGAATACCTGCCGCGCGGGCTTTTTGGGCGAGGCGGGCAATCAGTTCTTCGATTTTCTTGCCTGCGGTCATCATCAAATCAGCAAACTCGTCAACCACGACTACGATAAACGGCAGTTTTTCCAAAGGTTCGGGATCATCAGGCGTCAGGCTGAACGGGTTGGCAATTTTCATGCCTTGTGCGGCAGCTTCCATGATTTTTTGATTGAAGCCCGCAAGGTTGCGCACGCCTACATGGCTCATCAGACGATAGCGTTTTTCCATTTCGTTGACGCACCAGTTGAGCGCATTGGCCGCCAGCTTCATATCGGTAACGACAGGCGCGAGCAGGTGCGGAATGCCTTCGTAAATGCTCAATTCCAGCATTTTCGGGTCAATCATAATCATGCGCACGTCTTCAGGTGTCGCTTTGAAGAGCATAGATAAAATCATGGCATTAACGCCGACCGATTTACCCGAACCGGTCGTACCGGCAACCAGCAAATGCGGCGCTTTGCCCAAGTCGGTAACGACGGGCTGACCGGTAATGTCCTGACCGAGCGCGAGCGTCAGCTTGGATTTGGATTCGGCAAACGCGGGTGAATTGAAGATTTCGCTCAGGCGTATCATTTGCCGTTTCGGGTTCGGCAACTCCAAGCCCATGCAGGTTTTGCCAGGAATGGTTTCGACAACGCGGATAGAGGCAACACCGAGCGAACGGGCAAGGTCTTTTTCGAGGTTCATGACCGAATTACCGCGCACGCCGACATCAGGTTCGATTTCGTAACGCGTAATCACCGGACCGGAATAGGAATCCACGACTTTGACTTTGACCTTGAATTCCGCCAGTTTCTCTTCGATGGTGATGCTGTTGTTTAATAATTCTTCTTCGGTTTGCGTAGCGGCAGGGTCGAACTGGGGCGGAAGGAGCAGGGCGGTAGTCGGCAGATGGATACTGTTCGTCTGCGGGTTGGTAAGGTCGTCTGAAGCCGCATCCCAATCATCGTCACCGTCAAACCACGGTGTTTTATTGGTTTCAATATTTTCAGACGACGTTTGCTCGTGTGGCAGGTCGCGTCCGAATACATCCGCGGTATCGTTGTCTGTTTCGGAATCAACGTCCTTAATTGTGTCGCTTGCCGATTCGCGAATCAGGTAATCATGTATGGAGATTTCCGGATTGTTGCTGATGTGTGCGTTAACTTCCGATTCAAATACGGAAACGGACGGATGATTAAGGAACACGGGTGGTTCGGGAATGTCGATTTTGTTTTCGGGTAAATCGAATTTGGGCGGTTTCGGAATATCGACCGCAGGTGCCGGTACGGGCGGTACGGGAGGCGGTTCGATGACGGTTGCGTCAGGAGCGGGCGGACGGGAAATAAAAGTGTTTTCACGAACGGTGCGGGACAGTTTGGCGGGAACCGCCGCTTTTCGGCTGGCGATAGGGGCTTGGTTTCTTGCGGAGAAGGATGATGTGGCTTTCGCCGTTGGTTGTTTGATACTTTCGGCTTCCTGTTGAGAAAATTGTCGGCGGGTTATTTTTCCTGCAGCAGCTTCGGAGTGCTTGAGCATGCGGCGGCGGTTTGCGGGCAGTTTCAGATTGGCAAAAATATCCTCATCTTCAATAATTTGAGGCTGGTATCCGCGCACAGGGGCAACGGCTGCGGCAAGTTTGTCGCGAGCGGCACGGCGCATGGCGAGATTGTTTTGGATGTCGATGACGTTGATTTCGTCTTTTTGACCGTAATAGTTGGCCGTAGAGGGGACGGATTCACGTTCGGCAGTACGCAAAGCGGTTTGTGCCGTTTCGATATGGGGTCGGCCGGCTTTTTCCAGGTGAATGCTGTCCACATAAGATTTAACGCGTTCGCGCGTACGGCGTAAGACAGGGTCGTTGAAATCAATGACTTCCAAACCTTTCATCGGTGTAACCGATGTCCGTACCAAACGGATTTCCGGTTCGCTTTCAGTAGTGATGGCAACGGGGTTTTGTTTGGCGGTTTGATGTTCTTCCCATTCTTGGACGGCAGCTTCAGTCAGCGAGCGGGTGGCTTCTTCCAAAGTAATCTCTTCGAAGGCACCGCCCGTTACCAAGCCGGGCGTATATTCCGGCGTATCGGACGTTTCGAACGGTACGATTTCCGGATATTGCTCAGGTTTGTGGGCATTTGGACGGACTTTTTTAGGGGGGATGTCGGGTGTTTGGGGAAATTCAGGCTCGTGGAGGTATTCCGGCTCGAAATCGGTTTCAGACGACGTTTCGTATGCGGGCGATGAATCTGCCGCATCTTCTTGTACGGAAGGGGAAACTTGGAATGCACCCATAGCCTCCGCCAGCGAGCTTGGAGAGAAAGAGGAGTCGTCTGAAAGCGTTTGCGTACGTTTCTTGTAGTCGTGTTGCGCCGCTAAAAGACGCAGGCGGGCGATGGTTTTGTTGCCTGTGGTTTTTGCTTCTTCTGCAAGTTCGTATGCTTCGTCCGGATTTTCGTCAAAATCCCTGCCGCGTTTCAGACGGGTCAGCTCGCGTTCCCAATCTTGTTCTTGTTTTTTGTGCAGTAAAAACACGATGCCGATGGCAAGCAATAAAATAATAATCAGCACGCTCCACAACATATTAAAATTTTCCCGAGTCAAAAAAGCAAAGTCCGTTATTCTAACGCTTTTTAGAGTGAAACAAAACCGACAAGGCTTTGTTTCCACTATAATCGGGTCGTCTGAAACGCTTTTTAAACATTGAGGATATATGCTTTTCCAAACGGGATGGTTTTCGGGTTTGATTTTGGCCGCTGCGTGGTGCGTGTTGGTTTTATTGTTGGCATTATCCGCGCCGAAGGCTTATCGTGATTTTCGAAAACATGGTTCGGCAGCCGCATTGGCAGGGATTATTTTGGCGTCGGTCTGGAGCTTGAATGCCACCCCTGACGGCGGGCAGCTTGCGGGGATGAGTTACCATCTGTTGGCGGTCAACCTGATTGCCTTGATGCTCGGCGTGCCGCTGGCATTTTGGGTCTGTGCGTTGCTGTATTTGCCCTATGTCTGGATATTCGGCTCAGATTGGCAGGCTTATCCGGTCAATGCGCTTGCGCTGTTTCTGCCTGCGCTGGCGGTCAATTTGCTGTCGCGCGCCTGGGTCAACTGGCTTCCTGCCAATATTTTTATCTTCATTTTTGTCAATGGTTTTTTAGCATCCGCAGCAGGCATGCTGCTGACCGGGGGCGTTTTGGTTGCTATATTGGACAGGGTGCGGGCTTTTCCTGAAACGACATTGTGGAGTACGGCATTTCCCGTGTTTTTCCTCATTGCATGGGCGGAAGCGTTTTTAAGCGGTATTACTGTTGCTATTTTTATTGCGTTAAGGCCGCAGTGGATTAATACGTTTGATGACGGACGCTATCTGAAACCGTCGAATAAGATTTGGTAAAAGGTCCTGGGATTCGGATTTCAAGTGCAACAACTATGGTACCGGTGATTGAAACAGATTCAAGAATAAAACACTTGGCGTTTCGCAGCCAATTTCTAATCTTTGCCGACGATGGTGTCGGCCTCCCAATCGCCGATGCGGTTTTTTTGGTCGACGATAGCAGGGCGGTTTTCTATGCCGACGCGGTTGGGCACTTTGCCTCCGATCCATGTGCTGCCGTAGCGTTTGCGGTAGGGTTTGCTGCATATTCTGTGGTGTTGCCACAACGTGCCGCCGTTGCTTTTGTCTTGGCGGAGGTAGCGGTAAACGGTGCTGTGATGGAGCGTGATTTAGTGGTGTTTGCGCAGGTAGGCGCATACTTGTTCAGGACTGGGTTTGCGGCGGATAAGGGTGTCGATGTGCTGAGTCAGTTGCGAATGGAGCTTATAGTGTTTTCGCTTGCGCTGTTTGGTAAGACGGCTTTGCCGTTGTGCTTTTTCGACACTGTATTGCCGCTCTTGGGTACGGTGCCGTTTGATTTCGCGGCTGATGGTGCTTTTGTGGCAGTTTAGCTGTTTGGCGATGGTGCAGTGCCGGGACAGGTATTGGATAGAAACCAGCAGCATTGCTTACAGTATTTCCAGGAGAATACTGAAACATGAACATACACAAAAACATCCGTCTCACCTCGCACAGCTCCAAGCCATTTGGCTGGCCTACGCGCAGAAAAGGAAAGCGTCACCTCCCTGGCACACCGCTACCAAGTCAGCCGCATCACCATTTACCGCACGCTTAAAGCCGCAAGAGGCAGACTGCTCAAACCCCAAACCAGTACCAACAACCGTTAAGCGGGACTACCTGTTTGTCGCCATCGACGATTTCTCAAGGGAGCTATACGCCGCCATTTTGCCGGACAAAACCGCAGACAGTGCCGCCAAGTTTCTGACCGAACACCTGATTGATCCCTGCCCATACCTGATTGAGTGCGTTTACTCCGACAACGGTACGGAATACAAAGGCTCGGCCAACCATGCTTTCGGTGTAGCCTGTTACGAGAACGGGATTGGTCAAAAGTTTACCCGGGTTGCCCGTCCGCAGACCAACGGTAAGGCGGAGCGGGTTATCCGTACCCTGATGGAGATGTGGCATGAGAAACAGTCGTTTGAGAGTCCGGAACATCGGCAAAAGGAGTTGTGCCGCTTTGTTAATTTTTATAACACTGTGAAGCCGCACCGCAGTTTGAACGGCGATACGCCGTTAAAAGGCTGAGTAAAAAATATGGGTTCCATATTAGTGGGTCGATAAAAGGATTTTATAACAAGGCAAAGGTCGTCTGAAAACCTTTAAACAGTTTTCAGACGACCTTTAATTTTTGCGAAAACATTTAAACTTGCAAAGAAGCGCGATTTTCCAGAACTTGGTCAATCAAGCCGTATTCTTTGGCTTCTTCGGCAGACATGAAGTTATCGCGATCGGTGTCGCGTTCCAAATCTGCCAAGTCGCGTCCGCAGTGTTTCGCCATCAGGCGGTTGAGCTTTTCTTTGAGTTTTAAAAGCTCGCGGGCATGAATCTCAATATCGGATGCCTGACCTCCCAAACCGCCATTGATTAAAGGCTGGTGGATCATAATACGGCTGTTAGGCAGGGCGAAGCGTTTGCCTTTCTCGCCTGCCGAGAGCAGGAATGCGCCCATGCTTGCCGCTTGTCCCAAGCACAAAGTGGAAACGTTGGGCTTGATGAAATTCATGGTGTCGTAAATCGACATGCCTGCCGTTACCGAACCGCCGGGAGAGTTGATGTAGAAGAAAATATCTTTGTCCGGATTTTCACTCTCCAAAAACAACAGCTGGGCAACCACCAAATTGGCGGACTCGTCGGTTACCGGGCCAATCAAAAATACGATGCGCTCTTTCAAAAGGCGCGAGTAAATATCAAATGCACGCTCGCCGCGGCCGCTTTGTTCGATAACGGTAGGAACGAGGTAATTATTGAAATCGAAGGACATTTTTGTCTCCTGTCAATGTTGCGAAAGCACCAAAGGGGGGGCTTTGGTGCTTTCAAGTTGCCTGTTTCAGACGACCTTTTGAAGATGATTAGGCTTGTGCGCCCATCACTTCGTCAAAAGACAAAGCTTTTTCGGTTACTTTGGCTTTGCCCAAAACGAAATCAACGACGTTGCTTTCTACTGCCAAAGAAGTCGGACCTTGCAGGCGGGAAGGCTCTGCGTAGTACCAGTCGATCACTTCTTGAGGATCTTCGTAGCTTTCTGCGAAGTTGGCAACAACGGCTTTGATTTGCTCTTCAGTCGGTTCCAGTTTGTTTTCTTCAACCAGTTTGGCCAAAATCAGACCCAAAGATACGCGGCGTTCGGCTTGCTCTTTGAACATATCCAAAGGCAGATCCAAGTTGGCAGCGTCAGCCATGCCTTGGTTGACGAAGTTTTGTTTCATTTCGTTTGCCAAGCGGGCGGCTTCTTCATTTACCAAAGCAACAGGCGCTTTCAGCTCTACGGCTTTGAGCAGCGCGTTCATTACAGATTCTTTGGTTTGTTCGTTCACGCGGCGCTCAACTTCGCGGCCCACGTTTTTCTTCACTTCTTCGCGCATTTTGGCAACGTCGCCGTCGGCGATACCCAATGCTTTAGCGAAGTCAGCGTCAACTTCGGGCAGGGTGGGTTCGGATACGTTGTTCAATGTGATGGTGAAGACAGCGGATTTACCGGCAACGTCTTTACCGTGGTAGTCTTCAGGGAAATTGACGGTAACGTCTTTGCTTTCGCCTGCCTTCATGCCGACTACGCCGGCTTCAAATTCAGGCAACATTCGACCTGCGCCCAATACGAAGGCGTAGTTTTTGGATGCGCCGCCGGCGAAAGGTTCGCCGTCGATTTTGCCTTCGAAGTCGATGATGACGCGGTCGCCGTTTTGGGCTTCGCGCTCAACATGGTTGAAGCGGGTGCGTTGTTTGCGCAGGATTTCTACGGTTTGGTCCACTTCGGCATCGCCGACGGAAGCGGTTACTTTTTCGACTTCTTGTGCAGACAAATCGCCGATAACGACTTCAGGGAACACTTCGAAAATCGCAGCGATTTTCAGGGATTCTTTATCGTCTTGTTCTTCAACGCCTTCGAAACGCGGATAGCCGGCAACTTTCAATTCTTGGGCAACGGCAACATCGTAGAAGCGGCGTTGGACCATTTCGTTGATGACATCATTTTGAGCGCTTGCACCGTACATTTGGGCAATCATTTTTAAAGGGGCTTTACCCGGACGGAAACCGTCGATTTTTGCACGGCGTTGGGTTTGTTTCAGTTTTTTATCGGTTTCTGCGTTGATTTCGGACCAAGGCAGAGACAGCACTACTTTGCGTTCCAAGTTTTCTAAAGTTTCGACAGTTACGCTCATCGTAAGACCTTAATTTGTTGTGTTAAATAAAAAATGGGAATCCTTTTACCAATGATGACTGCAAAAGCGGCTCCGACCCATCGGGGCTTTTATCGTCCGTTGCTTGCAAAAGGCAGGAAAATTAGCTGGCTAGTATATCACAATGTTTGATTGACTGGATAATATAGTGAAATCATTGCAAAACGGTTGCCACATCTGTCCGCTCCGGCTTGGAAAAAGTAGTTGGATGGGAGATAGATGGCGGCATTCCGATAAACTTATGCGGAGCTACAAATGTCGTCTGAAAGTCGGAAGAGAGTATTCAGACGACCTTTTGAAGTTTGAGGATGTTAATTGGGCAAGTATGGCATAGGATTGACGGCTTTGCCGTTCAGACGGACTTCGAAATGCAGCTTTACGCTGTCGGTGTCTGTGCTGCCCATCGTTGCAATCTGCTGGCCGGCTGCGACCTGATGGTCTTTTTGTACCAGTAAGGCATCATTATGTGCATAAGCTGTAATCGCATAATCATTGTGGCTGATTAAAATCAGTTTGCCGTAACCCCGTACTTCTTCTCCGACATACAATACCTTCCCCGCAGCTGCGGATTTTACAGGTTCTCCGGGTGTGCCTGCTATATCGATGCCTTTATTGGTTGTTCCGTTGTATTGCTTGATAACGGAGTTGCGTCCGTTTTCAACAGGCCATTGTAAGTTCAAGCGGTTGATCGGTACGACGGCCTGAGTTGCTTGCTTTGATTGGGAAATAGGGCGCGTATTGCGTCGGACGCGTAAGACTTGACCTACTTCGATTTTAGAGGTGTCTTGCAGGTTGTTCCAAGATGCCAATGTATGGATGCTTTGGCCGTGGCGTTTGGCAATTTGGGATAGTGTGTCGCCGGACTTGACTCTGTAATATCCGTCCGGGACTCTGTCTGTCGGTGAACCGCTTCCGGCGCAGGCAGCCAAAAAAAGTGCCAGGCAGAAAGGGCTTAGTCGTTTGAAGGTCGTCTGAAAAATAGGAATGGTGTTCATCATATGTCTATTTAATAAAAATCAGTGAATGAATTGTCTTCAGACGCTTTATTTGGGTGAAGGTTCATCGGCTTTTGAGATGTTTTATGAATGTCAAATGGCGGCAGAATTTTATCTTTTTGATTAGAAGCATATTTTACTCAGCGTAAAATAAAGTCAAATTATATCTGCCGTTAGATGGCTAAAACAAATCCCCCGTCCGCTTTAGGGATGGGGGATTTTTAGATTTTATAAAAAATCTTATTTATTCAACTCATTAGCCAAATACAGCCAAGTTTCGATGACGGTATCCGGATTCAGGGAAACGCTTTCGATGCCTTCTTGAACCAACCATTTGGCAAAGTCCGGATGGTCTGACGGACCTTGACCGCAGATACCGACGTATTTGTTTTGCTTGCGGCAGGCAGAGATTGCCAAATGCAGCATCACTTTGACGGCAGGGTTGCGTTCGTCAAATGATTCGGACACCAAGCCGCTGTCGCGGTCGAGGCCGAGGGTCAGTTGGGTCATGTCGTTGGAGCCGATGGAGAAGCCGTCGAAGTATTGCAGGAATTGTTCTGCCAATACCGCGTTGCTCGGCAGTTCGCACATCATAATCAGGCGCAGGCCGTTTTTGCCGCGTTCCAAACCGTTTTCTTTCAAAGCTTTGACAACAGCTTCGGCTTCGCCCAAAGTGCGGACGAACGGAATCATGATTTCGACGTTGGTCAGACCCATTTCGTCACGGACGCGTTTGAGGGCTTTGCATTCGAGCGCGAAGCATTCTTTGAAGCTTTCGGCGACATAACGCGCCGCACCGCGGAAGCCCAGCATCGGGTTTTCTTCGTGCGGTTCGTAAATGCTGCCGCCGACCAAGTTGGCGTATTCGTTGGATTTGAAATCGGACATACGGACGATGGTTTTACGAGGATAAACCGATGCGGCCAATGTCGCCACGCCTTCGGCGATTTTATCGACGTAAAAGTCGACAGGGGAGGCGTAGCCGGCGATGCGGCGGGTAATTTCCGCTTTCAATTCATCGTCTTGTTTGTCAAATTCCAACAAGGCTTTCGGGTGGATGCCGATTTGGCGGTTGATGATGAATTCCATGCGTGCCAAGCCGATGCCTTCGCTCGGCAGGTTGGCGAAGCTGAATGCGAGTTCGGGGTTGCCGACGTTCATCATGACTTTAACCGGCGCTTTGGGCATATTGTCCAAGGCAACGTCGGTGATTTGTACGTCCAGCAGGCCGGAATAGATGAAGCCTGTATCGCCTTCGGCGCAGGATACGGTAACTTCTTGACCGTTGCTCAGCAATTCGGTTGCGTCGCCGCAGCCGACTACGGCAGGAATACCCAGTTCGCGCGCGATGATGGCGGCGTGGCAGGTGCGGCCGCCGCGGTTGGTAACGATGGCGGAAGCGCGTTTCATTACCGGTTCCCAATCCGGGTCGGTCATGTCGGTAACGAGTACGTCGCCTGCTTCCACAGAATCCATTTCGGAGGCGTCTTTCACCAAGCGGACTTTGCCTTGACCGACTTTTTGACCGATGGCGCGACCTTCGCACAATACGGTTTTATCGCCGTTGATATCGAAGCGGCGCAGGTTGCGGCTGCCTTCTTCTTGGGATTTCACGGTTTCTGGACGGGCTTGCAGTATGTAGAGTTTGCCGTCCAAGCCGTCGCGACCCCATTCGATATCCATCGGGCGGCCGTAGTGTTTTTCGATCGTCAGCGCATAGTGTGCCAACTCGGTGATTTCTTCGTCGGTAATGGAGAAGCGGTTGCGGTCTTCTTCAGGAACATCGACGTTCATCACGGATTTACCGGCTTCTGCTTTGTCGGTAAAAATCATTTTGATTTGTTTCGAACCCATGGTTTTGCGCAGGATGGCAGGTTTGCCCGCTTTCAGCGTGGGTTTGAATACATAGAATTCGTCGGGGTTGACCGCACCTTGTACGACGTTTTCACCCAGACCGTAAGATGAAGTCACGAAAACGACTTGGTCGAAGCCGGATTCGGTGTCGAGGGTGAACATGACACCGGACGCGCCGCTGTCGGAACGCACCATGCGTTGCACGCCTGCGGAGAGGGCGACTATGTCGTGTTCGAAGCCTTTATGAACGCGGTAGGAGATGGCGCGGTCGTTGTACAAAGAAGCGAATACATGGCGCATGGCTGCTTTGACGTTTTCCAAGCCGTTGATATTGAGAAAGGTTTCCTGTTGACCTGCAAACGATGCGTCAGGCAGGTCTTCGGCGGTTGCAGAAGAACGGACGGCAACGGAAATATCCGCGCCCCCTGCGTCTGCAACCATTTTGTTCCATGCTGTTTCGATTTCGGCATCCAGTTGTTCGGGGAAGGGCGTATCCAAAATCCATTGGCGGATTTCTTTACCGACGCGCGCCAGTTCGGCGACATCTTCCACATCCAGTTGTGCCAGTGCGGCGGAAATACGCTCGCTCAGTCCGTTGTGCGCCAAGAATGCGCGGTAGGCTTCGGCGGTAGTGGCAAAACCGCCGGGGACGCGGACGCCTTTTTCAGTCAACTGACTGATCATTTCACCTAGGGAGGCGTTTTTGCCGCCCACGCTTTCAACATCAGTCATACGCAGGTTTTCAAACCAAATTACGTAGTTGTCAGCCATTTGTGTGTCCAATCCAAGATATGTTAAAAAAGAAACGAATACGCTTTGTTATTTTAAGCGATTCAAACGGCTGCTGTCATGCTTTTTCTGTCCCGAGTGATTTGCAGGTCGTCTGAAAAATTGCGGGCTTCAGGCGTGTAGTCAAATGAAATCTGATGGAGAAACCATTATTCCCATTGTCTATTTCTTTGTAAAACATAAGGTTTGAAATAGATTAATGACTGATTGATAGAGTTTGGAAAGGTTTTTGATGGGTATAAAATTTTAAGATAATTTAATTATTGGAATAAAAATGCGTTTATAAAGTAGTTTGATTTTGGTGTAGTTGGGTGTAATTTAAGCGTATTCCCTTTATTTAGAAGGTTTCAGCTGCTATGATGACTGCCTGCAACCATTTAAAATTTTAGAGGATAACCGAATGACCGCCCCGCGCCATGTGTTTTATATTTCCGACCGTACCGGCCTGACTGCTGAAAATATCGGTGAGGCACTGCTGAATCAGTTTGGCAGAATCGAATTCAAACGCCACACCTATCCTTTCATTGATACGCCTGAAAAAGCGCGTACCGTCGTCGAAATAGTCAACCGCAACGCTCAGGAAAACGGTTTGCGCCCGATTGCCTTCGTCAGCGTCGTTAATGACGAAATCCGTGAAATCATCAAAAAAGCGGGCGCTTTCCATATCAATTTTTTCGAAACCTTCCTCGGGCTTTTGGAAAAAGAACTCAACACCGAGGCGGTTGCCGCCGAGCAGGGGCACCACAGTATCGGCAATACGCAACGCTACGATGCGCGTATGGAGGCGGTCAATTTCTCGCTCAACCACGACGACGGCGTCAGCGATAAAAACCTGAAAGAAGCCGATGTGATCCTGATGGGCGTATCGCGTTCGGGCAAAACGCCGACCTGTCTTTACCTCGCCCTGCAATACGGCATCCGCGCCGCCAATTACCCGCTGATTCCCGACGATTTGGAATCCACCGACCTGCCGCGCATGGTCAAACCTTACAAAGACAAACTGTTCGGCCTGACCATTCAACCCGAACGCCTGCAGGCCATCCGTCAAGAGCGCCGTCCGAATTCGACTTATGCCAAAATCGATACCTGCCGCAGTGAGATTTCCGATGCGCAAAATATGTTCAAACGCCACGGCATCCCGTTCACCAATACGACGGATAAATCGGTGGAGGAACTTGCCGTCCATATCCTTCAAGCCTGCAAATTGAAGCGGCGTTTTTGATTTTCTTAAAGTATGAGCAAGAGGTCGTCTGAAAAGCAATTTGGTGTTTCAGACGACCTCTTGTTTTCTATCATTCAGCCTAAATAGATTTCTAGTTCTTTGTAACTAAAAACAATCATCAATAATATTTACATTTTGAAATAAAAAGAGTAAGGTTGCCTTGCTTTTCGGGCTTTCCGTTGGCTTTTGAACCGTAAACAATCAAATTTGAGGAAGAAACATGAAAAAATTATGGATACTTGGCGCATTGGGCTTGAGCATGGCGGCGCAGGCGCATGATTTGTGGGTGTCGGCTCCGGTGCGTTTAGATTCGGGCGGTACGTTGAAAGCGGATTTGGGTTACAGCCATGATTTCCCGAATGTCGAAAAAATCGCCGACGACCGCGTGCATATTTTCAAACCGCTGCAATTGACGGACAAATCCGGGAAAACCGTTGATTTGACGAATAAAGGCGAAAATTACCAATATGTTTCCAAATCCCGCCTGAAAGACGGTTCGTATTGGGTCGGCGCAGTGTACAAACCGACGTTCTGGTCGCAAAACAGTGAAGGCTGGAAACAGAAAACCTTGAAAGACCTGCCCGGCGCGACTTATTGCGAACAGGCCCAGATGTTCGGCAAGGCGTTTTTGCAAGTGGGCAGCGCAGGTGTGGATGAAAGCGTGTTGACCCGTCCGGTCGGTCATGAGTTGGAACTGGTTCCGCTTAAAAATCCGAATGAAGTTAAGGCAGGCGGCCTTTTGCCGATTAAAGTGCTTTATAAAGGCAAACCGTTGGCTAAAGCGACGGTAACGGCAAGCTCGGATACGCTAGCGGAAATGGATTTGGCGGCGACGCACGACCACCGCGAGCCTCAAGGTTTCTCAGGGAAAACGGATAAAGACGGCGTCGTCAACGTGATTCCTTTGATCGACGGTTTGTGGAAAATCAAAGCCGTCCATCAGGCAAACTATGCCGATAAAAGCGTTTGCCAAGAGGGCAAGTCGTATGCAACGCTGATTATGCCCGTCGGAACAAAACGCGCGGCTGAACGGCATGAACACCATCATCATCAACACTAATCAAGTGTGAATGATCGAAAAGGTCGTCTGAAAAAGTTTTCAGACGACCTTTTAATGATACGATAGTATAAAATTTAACATAATATATATTATGCGAATTTGTATATCATGCTTTACTTTGTAAGTATCCATCCTGCATGGTCATTACTCTTTCAAACCGTACAGCAAGCTCATCATCATGAGTAACAACAATCAGACTTGTATTTAATTCTGTTTTCAGATCCATCATCATGTCCAAAATGTTTTGGGCATTTTTCCTATCTAAATTACCTGTCGGTTCATCAGCCAGAAGGCATTTGGGGCGTGTAACTAAGGCTCTTGCGATAGCAGCGCGCTGTCTTTCACCTCCTGACAGTTCGCTTGGACGATGTAATATCCTTTGTTTCAATCCAACTTTTTCGAGCATATCGGCAGCTTGTGTTTCTGCTTCCGCTTTGTTTTTTTTGCCGATTAAAAGCGGCATCATTACGTTTTCAAGTGCAGAAAATTCAGGCAGCAAATGATGGAACTGGTAAACAAAACCCAGATAATTATTGCGCAATTCTCCCAGTTGTCTCTGAGACATATCGCTTATGTCTTGATTCATCAGGGTAATTTTCCCCTCTGATGGTTTGTCCAAACCGCCTAAAATATGTAAAAGGGTTGATTTACCGCTACCTGACGAACCGATAATACTGATACCTTCTCCTTCTTTTACTTCAAGATTCAGGTTTTTCAATACTTGTACGTTTAATGAACCGTCCCTGTAACTTTTTCCGATATTTGTGCATTTCAATACAATATTGTTATTCATATCGTAGAGCCTCCGCCGGTTGTGTTTTGGCTGCACGCCAACTTGGATAAAGTGTGGCAAGGAATGCCAATCCTAAAGAAATACAGGAAATAACCGCCACATCCCGCATGTTGACGTCGCTGGGCAAATAGTCGATAAAATAGATTTGTGAGTTGATAAGGTGAACGCCGAAAAGTTTTTCAAAGAATGCAACGATTTTGCCGACATTCCAACCGAGTAATACGCCGCATACCACGCCGATAAGCGTTCCAAAAAAGCCTGCAAAAGCCCCTTGTACCATGAAAATTTTCATAACTCCTGATGGCGCAAGACCCAATGTGCGCAAAATGGCAATATCGGCTTGTTTCTCCGTTACCGCCATCACTAAGGACGATACCAAATTGAAGGCTGCAACGGCGATAATCAACGTCAGGATGATGAACATCATGCGTTTTTCCAACTCTACTGCTTCAAAGTAGCTGCGGTTATTGAACGTCCAGTCTCTAACCCAAATTGAATCTTTTTTGGAAGGCGGGATTAAATTTGCAGTAAACGAGGGAGCATTTTGCGGATCAGCCAGTTTCAGGCGCAGCCCGCCGAAATTTTCACCCAATCTATACAATACTTGGGCATCTTGGATATGCGTCATCGCCAGGGAATTGTCTACTTCATATACGCCTGTTTTGACTAAGCCTACGACGTTGAACTGTTTCAGACGAGGTACGACGCCTGCGGGGGTAACATTGCCCTCAGGGGTGATAACGGTAACTTTTCCTCCGACTTCCGCGCCTAAAGCTTGAGCCAGGCCTTCTCCTAAAATAATATCGAAGTTACCGGGTTTCAGACTGTCGAAACTGCCCGCAGGCATATCTTTTCCATAATCTACAACATTCTTTTCTTCGGATGGCAAGATACCGCGGATTTGAACCCCTCTAACTTCCCCCGCATTGGCAAGCAAGGCTTGGTCGGATATGTAAGGCGCGCTTGCCAGCACTTCTTTTTTATCTTTGACGATTTCACGAAGGTTTTGCCACCCTAACCCATTGCCATTATCGTAATAACCGATTTCAGCATGAGGGGCGACATTCAGTAACTGCCCTCTGATTTCCTTTTGAAAACCGTTCATTACAGACAGTACGGTAATCAGAGCGGTAACGCCTAATGCAATACCGATAATTGAAATCATGGTGATAAACGACATGAATCCATTGCGTTTTTTCGCCCTGAGATAGCGAAGTCCGATCCATGTTTCCAAAGAAACCATCCGAATGCTCCAGTGTATGTTGAAAATCGGATATTGTACCGTAAAATACCGCCCTAGTCCGAGTCATTCCGATAAGCCGACATCCGTATGTAAATGCCGACGGTCAAATTGCCAAGTACCGTAAATTTCGCCCTGAGGCTTGCATAATCCGTCATATGGCCTTATTCTGAGCAAACGGTACACACTACCGATATTAAAAAAGGAAACAACCTCTATTAAAAAAGGAAACAACCTCATGAAAATCAGTAAAATTTTGGTTTTGCCCATCATTGCTGCCGGCTTGGCTTTGAGTGCCAATTCATACGCAAAAGAAATCAAAATTAGTTCAAATAACACATCTTACTCTGATGCAGACGTCCAAAAACTGGCTGCGACTGCAGTCGGGATGGGTGTTAAAGAGCCTGTCAGCCTGAATGCGGGTAGCGGGATTGTTACCGTATCCGGCAACAGCGCGACAACCTGTACATTTAAAGTCGGCAGCGGTTCGTCTCCGCAAATTCAAGGCGTAAGCTGTAAATAATTTATCCGATTGATTTCGTTACATCATTTTTTCATAACAAAGGTCGTCTGAACATTTTCAGACGACCTTTGTCATTGTTAGCGTTGATTGCCCTACTCTTCCGTCGAATCGGTTTTCAACATACGCCGTTCATATACTGCCTGTGCCAAAGTGCCAGCATCGACGTATTCAAGCTCTCCTCCTAAAGGAATGCCTCGCGCAAGGCGGCTGACTTTATAGGGCAAAGGTTTGAATAGTTCTGCCAACACATAGGCCGTCGCATCACCTTCGGCGGTAAAGTTGGTTGCGATAATAATTTCTTCCACTTCGCTGCTTTGCAGGCGCGCAACCAGTTTGTCTAAAGAAATATGAGAAATATCCATGCCTTGGGCAGGACTGACCTGTCCCATTAAAACGAAATAAAGTCCGTCATGGCAATTGGCCGTTTCCATATTAGAAACATCGGCAGGCATATGGACTATCATCAGCCTGCGGGGATCACGGTTGGCATCGGAACAAATCTCGCATAAATCACTTTCACAAAAATTGTTGCACATCCGGCAATGCTGAACCTGCAACAAAGCGTATTGCAAAGCCTCAACCAAATTTTGGGCTTCCTGCCGTTTATGCTGCAAAAGTTGATGTGCCATTCTTTGTGCAGACTTGGGACCGACATTGGGCAGAACTTTCAAAGCGTTAATCAGGCGTGTCAACGCATCGGGTGATTTACTCATTTTTTCAGACGACCTTTGAGGGATTTGTAAACGAAACGGTCGGGAATATCCGACCGTTTGCTTAAAATGTGCCGTTTTATTCGGCAGAATTATCCAGTTTTTGCGAACCCAGAACCTGCTCAATCTGCTTACTCAGATATTGCAGCAACCGGCTGAATATATTGGCAGATTGGTTTTGTACCAAAGCCTGTTTGGCGGCGGGAATTTGTGCAGAAACATTTTCCGGTGCAGCAATGCTTTGAACTTCCATAATAACCGGCGAAGGCAGCCCTTCCAACAAAGCAAAAGCCGGTTTGCCATTCGCAGGGCGGGCTTTGATCAATTCGTTGTAGGCTTCGGGCGGCATGGATTTTCGAGCGTCCTGTGCTGATAACTGCTCAATGGGCGACCATTGTAAATCTACGTTCTTTCCTGCTTTCAAGTCCGCCAAAGTTTCTTGCGCTTTCTTCTCGGCAAGTTTTACCGATTCGCTACGGACATAGGCAGTCTGAACTTTATCTCTCGCTTCGGTAAATCCGGCTGTTTTTTCTTCACGGACTTCTTTGGCGCGAACGACCCAAACGGTATTGTTGTCAATATTGATAATGTCTGAATTGTGTTTTTTCTTCAAGACATCTTCGCTGAATGCCGCGCTAGTCAACGCATCGGGCATACCTGCTGCTTTGGCATCGGCCTGCGTCAGCCATTGATCGGAAGTTTCGATTTTCAAACCTAGTTTTTTCGCCGCCTCATCTAAGGAATTCGGATGATTAAACGCTTCTTCAGCAAGCTTTTCTTTGGCAGCATTAAAATCGGCGGAGGCTTTTTTAAGTTTCAAAGCAGCCTCAATGCGTGCTTTTTCTTTATCGAACTCAGGCTTGGGGGCATTTTGTGGCAATGCGGCAACTTCTTCGTCGAATACTTTTTTGACTTCATCCGCACTGACGCTTTGTTTCTCCGCCAAATGAGCTGCATTAAGGGCAACGTATTCAAGCTTCACGGCTTGGGGAATCAGATAATCTTTTTTATGCGCTTCATAATAACGTTGCAAAGTGGCATCATCCGTTTTGACTTGTGCCGCAAATGTTTCCGGTCTGAATGTAAATGAACGGATGGTACGGTTTGACTGAGTCAGCTTAATCAGCTGCTCTGCCTGAGAATCGCTGATAATTGCCCCGTTTTGAACCAGGTTAATCAAATTTTGCAAGGCAAACTGCTCGCGCAAATCATCAATAAATTGGTCTTCGGACATACGGCGTTGGCTCAGATATTGCGTAAACAATGCCTGACTGAACTTACCGTTGGCATCATGAAATGCCGGATCATCAACAATAGCCTGCTTAACCTGATCCATAGATACGTCTATGCCCATCATCTTTGCGCCCTCTTTCAGGTAGGCACGCTGAACCAACCCGCTAAATATGGCTTCGCGGCTTTGCCCGCCGCCTGCGGCCTGATCCGCCTGTACGGCATTATTCAAGGTATGGTCGCTTATTTTTTCGCTGCCGACCTTGACGATATAGTCGGAGCCGGAGTTTCTCGCAGTTTCGACACCAAAGCCGACAAAGGTCAGCGCGATCAGACCCAGTAGGATTTGGGCGGGAGTTTTATATTTTTCAACGGTATGGAACATATTGGTTTGAGGGCGTAATGGTTAATGGCAAACGCGCATTGTAGCGTTTTTTCAAGGATTCCGCATCTTTCAGACGACGTTTTATTCCGAAAAAATCTTCTGATAGTTTTCGACAGAAAATCCGACGTAAACCCTGCCCTCTTTACGCAAAACCGGACGTTTGATCAAACTTGGATTTTTCGCCATCAGTCGGACCGCCCCGTCCGGACTATTTTCGGCAGCTTGACGGTCGGCATCGTCAAGTTTGCGCCATGTCGTACCACGTTTGTTGAGCAGGATTTCTAAAGAAACCTGTTCCAGCCATTGGCGGATAACTGCCTCGCTCGGGGCGTTTTTCTTAAAATCGGAAAATTCGTACACAATATTATTTTCAGCCAACCAGTTGCGTGCCTTTTTAACAGTGTCGCAATTTGTGATTCCATATAATTCGATCATGCTGTTTCTTTCTTGTTGATGCTTGGTAAGCTCTCATTTTACTACATTCCCTAAGTGAAATAAGCTAGAATACCTGTCCGCAATCCCTTAATCGGGAAACAGGTTATAGAAGGATTCACTATGCAAAGCCGTTTACCTTTTTTCAGCGTCATCCGTGTCGGCGGAGAAGATCGCGCTTCATTTCTCCATGGCCAACTATCCAATGATATTAACCACTTACCTGTAAATCATGCCTGCTACGCGACTTACAACACACCTAAGGGACGTGTTTTGGCGAATATGGTTGTATTAAACCGAGGGGAAGATTTATTGCTGGTTATGGCAGCGGATTTGGCTGAATCGATTGTGAAACGGCTGCGTATGTTCGTATTGCGCGCCAAAGTTGAATTTACCCCCCTACCCGATTTTGCCGTTGCAGGCATGCTCGATGAAAGCTGCCATGCTACCCCGCCCGACTCACCCAGCCTTTCTTTTGAGGCATCACTGGAAAACGGTGTATATACCATTCCCCTGCCCCATAAAGGTCGTCTGAAAATCGGTGAGGCGGCGCTGCTTCCCGAATATGATGCCCAAGCCGAAAATGCGTGGAATCTGCACGAGATCCGCAGCGGCTATCCATGGATTTCTGCTGCGACCAAAGAAACCGCTGTTGCGCAAATGCTCAACCAACACATCATCGGCGGCGTACATTTCAAAAAAGGCTGCTACCCCGGTCAAGAAATTATTGCGCGCGCCCAATATCGAGGCCAAGTAAAACGCGGGCTGGCGGTATTGAGCGGAGATTCATTGGAAGCAGCAGGTGTAGGCGTGGTTTCCGAAGATGCGGAAGCCGGACAAATCATCAACACTGCGCTAACTGAAAATGGCAGCTTAAGCCTTGCCGTCATCAAGTTTTCCGCAGCGCAATCTCCTCTTACGGATGCAGACGGTAACGTATTGAAACAGGGAAAACTTTTCTTTTCCGTTTCTGAGGAATAGCCCGTCCAAGATAACAAGGTCGTCTGAAATCTTTTTAAAATAAGGTTTCAGACGACCTTTTATCTCCTCATTACATCCCGTTTCGACGGCTGTTATATAATTCTCCCACACACACTCCCCTACTCTTTCCCCATGAAACTCAACCCCCAACAGCAAGCCGCCGTCAAATACCTCGGCGGGCCTCTGCTCGTGCTCGCCGGCGCCGGCAGCGGTAAAACCGGCGTGATTACGCAAAAAATCAAGCATTTGATTGTCAACGTCGGCTATCTGCCGCATACCGTCGCCGCAATTACCTTCACCAACAAAGCCGCTACGGAAATGCAGGAACGCGTCGCCAAAATGCTGCCCAAGTCGCGAACGCGCGGGCTGACGATTTGCACGTTCCACTCTTTGGGCATGAAGATTCTGCGCGAAGAGGCGAACCATATCGGTTACAAAAAAAACTTCTCCATCCTCGATTCCACCGACAGCGCCAAAATCATCGGCGAACTTTTGGGCGGCACGGGAAAAGAAGCCTTATTCAAAGCGCAGCACCAGATTTCCCTGTGGAAAAACGATTTGAAAACGCCCGAAGACGTACTTCAGACAACCTCCAACGCCTGGGAAGAACAAATTGCGCGCGTGTATGCGAGCTATCAGGAAACCTTGCAAAGCTATCAGGCGGTGGACTTCGACGACTTAATCCGCCTGCCCGCCGTGCTGTTGCAGCAAAACAGCGAAGTACGCAACAAATGGCAGCGGCGGCTGCGTTATCTGTTGGTTGACGAATGCCAAGACACCAACACCTGCCAATTTACGCTGATGAAACTCTTGACCGGCGCGGAAGGTATGTTTACCGCCGTCGGCGATGACGACCAATCCATCTACGCATGGCGCGGTGCGAACATGGAAAACCTGCGCAAAATGCAGGAAGATTATCCGCAGATGAAAGTCATCAAGCTGGAGCAAAACTACCGCTCCACCGCGCGGATTCTCAAAATCGCCAACAAAGTCATCGAAAACAACCCCAAGCTGTTCACCAAAAAACTTTGGTCGCAGTTCGGCGAAGGCGAAATCGTCAAAGTCGTTGCCTGCCAAAACGAGCAACACGAAGCTGACTGGGTCGTCAGCCAAATCGTCAAACAGAAGCTGGTCGGCGGCGACAAAACCCAATACGCCGATTTCGCCGTGTTATACCGCGGCAACCATCAGGCGCGGATTTTTGAAGAAGCCTTGCGCAGCGCGCGCGTTCCCTACCAACTCTCCGGCGGGCAGAGTTTTTTCGACAAAGCCGAAATCAAAGACGTTTTGTCCTATTTGCGCCTGCTTGCCAACCCCAACGACGATCCCGCCTTCCTGCGCGCCGTCACCACGCCCAAACGCGGCATCGGCGATGTAACGCTGGGCAAGCTCAACACCTACGCGCACGAACACGAATGTAGCCTGTATGAAGCCGCACAAACCGAAGAAGCCCTTGCCCTATTGAACAACACCAACCGCCAACACCTGCAAGCCTTTATGGATATGTTCGGCAGCTACCGCGCCAAAGCCGAAACCAGCGAAGCGGGCGAACTCATCAACAGCCTGCTCAAAGAAATCGACTACGAAAACCACCTGCTTGCCAGCGAAGAGGGTAAAGCCGGCGAAATCAAATGGCGCAACGTCAGCGACCTGACCGGCTGGCTAGAGCGCAAAGGCGAGCAAGACGGCAAAAACATCATCGAACTCGCCCAAACCGTCGCCTTGATGACGCTTTTGGAAGGCAAAAGCGAAGAAGAAGTCGATGCCGTCAAACTCTCGACCCTGCACGCCTCCAAAGGCTTGGAATACCCATACGTTTTCCTCGTCGGCTGCGAAGAGGGCATTCTGCCGCACAACGACAGCATCGAAGAAGACAACGTCGAAGAAGAACGCCGCCTGATGTACGTCGGCATCACCCGCGCCAAACGCCAGCTTACGCTGACCCACTGCGTCAAACGCAAAAAACAAGGCACATGGCAGTTCCCCGAACCCAGCCGCTTCATAGATGAAATGCCGCAGGAAGACATCAAGATTTTAGGGCGCAAAGGCGGCGAGCCGATTGTGAGCAAGGAAGAGGGCAGAAGTCATCTTGCGGGAATGCTGGATATGTTGGCGGCGAAAGGGAAGGGCTGAAACGAGAGAGGGGCAGGTAAAAGGTCGTCTGAAAGCTGAACTGCGTGTTCAGACGACCATTGTTATACCCGTTCTGCTTGGCAAAACAGCCTAGTAGACGTATAATCAATCCTTCACATCTGGGGGCGATCTTGGTTTCGACGGGGGTTGCAAAGCAGATGCGGGCATACCGGGGTCTCAGATTTCCCGTAAAACACTGAATCTAAATAGTCGCAAACGACGAAACTTACGCACTGGCCGCTTAAGGCCTGCCGTTGCAGCAGTCTGTCAATGGGCTGTGTAGCGCAAGCTACCGCAACGTCATCTTACATTGACTGGTTTTCCGCCGGGTTACTTGGTGGGAAATAAGATTCAAGGTAACTGGTTTCTAGAAGGCCTGTCGGTCGGCATGATAGGAACGAGATTTTAAATAGACACGACTAAGTATGTAGAACGCTCTGTAGAGGACTTTCGGACGGGGGTTCAATTCCCCCCGCCTCCACCAAGATATCCGATAAGTATCCAATACTTATCTTAATTTTTGTGTTTTTTGGCACACTATTGGCACATTTCCCATCAAAAAGCTGCTCGATTTTAGACTTTTTACGCTGCTTGTCGGCCAAGTCAATCCAGCGGAAATAATTTTCAATTATCATCTTCATGGTGCTGTGCTCCGTTTCTTCAGCCCGTTTGGAATCGGGGAAGAATTCGGCGTAGTCGAATACGCCGATGGCGATTCGGGTGCATACTTCTTCCCGGAGTTTAGTAGCGTGCCGGATGTTAGCGGTGGTGGGCTTGAGCGGCAGGCTTTCCCAACATCGTTTACCCCGCGATACATGGACCATATTTTGATACTGCGATCGCGGATAACTACACCGGTTGGTATTCGTTTCGTTGCCATTTTTCTACCTCTTTTACGTTGATTAAGATGTGGCGGTCGGGCGCACGGTAGTAGTTTAGTCCCTCTACCCAAACGCCAGTGCTAATTTTGTCCCTTAAAGCCTTTTCTGTATAGCCTTACAATTCGGCGTAACGTTTCAACTGGATTTGGTTCAGCATATTCAATCCTCCATATGAATAATTAGGACTTGCAGTAAGTGGTCGTAGTGCCGTAGCAAACCATGTGGCGGACATCAGGTAACCTGAGTCGTCTTTCTGTTTGCATTTTTTCTCCAAATTTAAAGTTCGCCTTTAAGCAGCTTAGTTAATTCATTGCCCACGGCAGATTGTGTTCCACACTGCGTCGTGGCGGGTGATTTACCGTTGGGATAAGCAACAGTGTCAGGTGCGCATCCATTGCCTATGTCGGTACCTGCTATATTAGCAGCAAAAAGCCCTAAAATTTTTTTCAGCCCATTCTCAAAGAAGGATGAATATTGGCAGACATATGGCGGTTTGAAACGTGGAAAAGCCCTTGTTCACTGAGTGAATAACGGGTTACTTTGGATTGACGTAGTTAGTTATCCCTATGATAGTCACAAGTGCATTCATGTAATGGAACTAGGTTCTGTTAATGCTGCGTGCCGAATTGTTTTTAATATAAATTAAAAATAACATTAAATATCAATGGATTGATATTTTTAAAATGTTTTCTACCCGAGACATTGGCAAAACTCATTAACCGTAGAACTTGGTCAGGTACACTTCCCCATCTGTTGAGCCTAATCAGGCACCGATTGAGCGGACAAGGTTCCAATATCCTGTGCGCAGATGTAGGTATTGCTAACGTTATTCGGACCTGGTTTATCGGGGCTGAAAAGATCAGATCAGCGTTATTAGTGCAAATGGAATCCGGTACAGCAGTCACTGCCGTTAACGACTGTGATAAATGCCCGGTTAAAGGCACTTTAAGACTTGCTCAAAGCATATCTGCACTGATGCAGAAAGTCATACTTACGGGCAATGGGCAGATTGTCGAGAGCAAGTCCAATCAAAAGGGGTATTGAGGCAGACAGCCTTGCTTGGCTGAAAGATGATTGCAAGGACCTAGTTCTTTCACTCAGTGAAAAGTGAAACCTATATCATCAATTAATTATCTTTTCTTTAAGCCTGTCGATTCCCTCGACAGCCGAAACCCAAACACAGGTTTTCGGCTGTTTCTATCCCTAATTATTCCTAATTCTACCCAAATACCCCCTTAATTCTCCCCAGACACCTTATAATCAGGAATCCGGGCCGCCTTTTAGGCGGCAACAGACACACTTAGCCTGGCTTGTGCGGTTTGCTGGAAGAAGGTGCTTATGTAAAATCCCCTAAGTGTCTTGGGGGGAATTTAGAGGATTTTGGGGAATTTTGCAAAGACCTCATATAGAGATTCAAAGCGATGCTGTCGGAAGAAATTGAAGCGAAAAAAGCGTTACCAATCATTATCCTCCCGCAGATTTCAGTACGGCAGACCTATTTCCCAAAAACTCAATCCAAAACCCGTTGTTCCGGCAAACGTCCCGCCCAATCGCACGCAAACTGCCAAGCTGAACGCCCCGAGCGGTTGCCACGCATTTGCGCCCATTGCAATGCCGCCTTGTGTGCCGTTTCATCAAAATCCACGCCGAAATCATCCAACCAATTTTCAACCGCTTGGAGGTAGTCGTTTTGATCAAACGGATAAAAACTCAACCACAAACCGAAACGGTCGGACAGGGAAATTTTTTCCTCAACAGCTTCTTTTTGATGAATTTCGCCGCGTATGCCCGTTGTCCCGATATTTTCATCCATATATTCAGGCATCAGGTGGCGCCGGTTGGACGTCGCGTACACCAACACTTTGCTGCATCTTTGCGACAAACCGCCGTCCAATGCGGTTTTTAGGGCTTTGTAGGTTTCATCACCGGTTTCAAACGACAGGTCATCGCAGAATACGATGAATTTTTCGGGACGGTCTTTCAGCAAAAAAAGCAGCGCGGGCAGGCTGACCAAATCGCTCTTATCAACTTCAATCAGACGCAGCCCTTGTTCGGCATATTCGTGCAACAGGGCTTTGACCAGCGAGGATTTGCCCGTTCCGCGCGAACCGCTCATCAAAACATTATTCGCGGAGCGGCCTGCCAAAAACTGCTCGGTATTGCGTTTGAGCTTTTCAGTTTGCGTCCCGACGGCAGCCAAACGGTCAAGCGGGAATGTATGCGGGTTTGGCAGGCTCTCCAAAATCCCTTTTTTACCGACGCTGTGCCAACGGTAAGCCAAAGCGTTCCAGTCGGTTTTACCGGGTTCTTCGGGCAATACCAAATCAAGACGGTTTAAAACGGAATAGGCTTTTTGCAAAAAGGCGGCGAGTTTCATATGTGCTCCTATCGTCCTGATGTGGCAGGATTTTGCTGCGCCATCACGCGCATTACGGTATCGACAACGGCTTGGGTTTGCGGATCGATTTCGATATTGATGATGTCGCCCTCTTTCCGGCTGCCAAACAAAGTGCGCGTTAGAGTTTCCGGAATCAGGTGGACATTGAATTCCGTTTCGGTAACGTCGCCTATGGTCAGGCTGCAACCGTCCAAGCCGACAAAGCCTTTGCTCAAAATATAAGGTTTGAGCTCAGTCGGCAGTGCAAACCATACTGTACGGTTAAACTCGCTGCGCTCTATCCGCGTAATCCGCGTAGTCGTCATGATATGCCCGCTCATGACGTGTCCGCCGATTTCATCACCGAAACGGGCGGCACGTTCGAGATTGACGGCATCTCCCGTTTTCAGACGACCTAAATTGGTCTTTTCCAAGGTTTCTTTCATCAAATCAAAGCTGACCGTATCGCCGTCGATTTGGGTAATGGTCAGGCAGCAGCCGTTGTTGGCGACGGATGCGCCGATTTGCAGATGTTCGGTCATCCCATCGGGCAGCTTGACGATATGGGTACGGAAATCGGCGGACGGTTCGCGGATAGCGATGATTTCGCCGACACCTTGGACGATACCTGTAAACATGGGAGATTCTCCAATCGGTTTATTTGATGCGTTTGAAAACCAAATCCCAAACGCCGTGCCCCAAGCGTTTGCCGCGGGCTTCAAATTTCGTTTCGGGACGGTAGTCGGGCGTAGGCGCGTAATCGGCGGCGGTATTTTGCAAATTGTCAAAACCGCTCAACACTTCCAGCATCTGCTGCGCGTACTCTTCCCAGTCGGTCGCCAGATGGATATAGCCGCCGACTTTCAGCTTGGGCAGCAATTTCTGAACAAACGGCGTTTGCACCAAGCGGCGTTTGTTATGGCGTTTTTTGTGCCAGGGGTCGGGAAAGAAAATGTGGATGCCGTCGAGCACGTCGTCTGAAAGCATATTTTCGACCACTTCGACCGCATCGTGCCGCATCACGCGGATATTGCCGATGTGTTCTTCTTCAATCAATTTCAAAATGTTGCCGACGCCGGGACCGTGTACATCAATCGCCAAAAAGTCGGTATCAGGTAGGCGCTTGGCGATTTCAACAGTCGCCACACCCATGCCGAAACCGATTTCCAACACCTTGGGACGGTCGCTGCCGAAACGCTGATTCAAGTCCAACACGGAATCTTGGTAATCGATGCCGAACTGCGGCCACATCGTATCAATAGCACGCTGCTGCGCCGCAGTCATATGCCCTTGACGCAACACAAAGCTGCGGATGGAGCGTTTGTGCGCTTCAGGAACGGTGGAATCCGGAGTTATTTCGTTCATAAATTATTTCTTGTATCTGATAAAACTGGGGAAAGGTCGTCTGAAAATCTGCAGTATGGTTTCAGACGACCTCCGAATGTATGGGGTCAACCGTTAAACAGTTTGTTTTTATTGTTGATGGATAAGCATGAAACAAGCCGCGGACAGTATCAATCCTACCGAACTCATTTGCTTGCTGTTTTAAAGCATGACTAAATGGCTCACTTGGAGCTTAGGCACGCATTCTTGTTCATGCATTATATAGTGGATTAAATTTAAATCAGGACAAGGCGACGAAGCCGCAGACAGTACAGATAGTACGGAACCGATTCACTTGGTGCTTCAGCACCTTAGAGAATCGTTCTCTTTGAGCTAAGGCGAGGCAACGCCGTACTGGTTTAAAGTTAATCCACTATATCGTTAATGAAATCACTATCACTGACAATATGCTGTTTGACGAAAAGGTCGTCTGAAAGATTCAGACGACCTTTGACTGATAAATGCAATATCAGCAGTTTAATTCAACTGACTGAATACACTTATTTTTTCTTTTGAGCCGGCAGGTCGGTACAAGTACCCAGCGCCACTTCGGCAGCCATACCGATGGATTCGCCCAAGGTCGGGTGCGGGTGGATGGTTTTGCCGATGTCTTCAGCGTCGCAGCCCATTTCGATGGCCAAGCAGATTTCGCCAATCATATCGCCGCCGTTCGGACCGACGATACCGCCGCCGATGATACGGCCGGTTTCGGCATCAAAAATCAGCTTGGTGAAGCCGTTATCGCAACCGTTGGCAATCGCGCGACCGGAAGCAGCCCACGGGAAGTTGGCTTTGGTAATTTTACGGCCGGATGCTTTGGCAGACAATTCGGTTTCGCCAACCCATGCCACTTCGGGAGCGGTGTAAGCCACGCCCGGAATCACGCGTG
Source organism: Neisseria sp. DTU_2020_1000833_1_SI_GRL_NUU_006 (assembly GCA_032388755.1). NCBI lineage: Bacteria > Pseudomonadati > Pseudomonadota > Betaproteobacteria > Neisseriales > Neisseriaceae > Neisseria > Neisseria sp. DTU_2020_1000833_1_SI_GRL_NUU_006. The sequence continues at coordinate 1,039,978 of CP135593.1, forward strand.
CATCGAAGTAGGCTTTGTGTCCGGCACAATTTTCAGCGGCAACGTGGCCTTCATGAACGGCTTTGTGCGCCAGCATAGGCTGACCGACGATGTCGCCGATGGCGTAGATGTGCGGCACATTGGTACGCATTTGTTTGTCGACTTCGATGAAGCCGCGGTCGGTTACGGCAACGCCTGCTTTTTCGGCGCTGATGAGTTTGCCGTTAGGCGCACGGCCGGCGGCAACCAATACGGCATCGTAGCGTTGCGGCTCTTTCGGCGCGTTCGCACCTTCGAAGGTAACGTAAACGCCGTCTTCTTTCGGCTCGACTGCGACGGTTTTGGTGTTGATCATGATGTTGTCAAAACGGTATTCGTTTTGTTTTTGCCATACTTTCACCAAATCGCGGTCGGCACCTTGCATCAGACCGTCCATCATCTCAACAACGTCAAGGCGTGAACCCAGCGTGCTGTAAACCGTACCCATTTCGAGACCGATAATACCGCCGCCGATAATCAGCAATTTGGCCGGTACTTCTTTCAGAGCCAAAGCGCCGCTGGAATCGATGATGCGCGGATCTTCAGGAATAAACGGCAGCTTGGTTACACGGCTGCCCGCTGCAATGATACAGTTTTTGAACGCAACGATTTTTTTCTCGCCGGTAGGCGTAGCCTGCTCGTATACGTCGCCGGTTGTCAGCGACACTTCCAAGTGATGCGGATCCAAAAATTGACCGTCGCCTTGGATAACGTCCACTTTGCGGCCTTTAGCCATACCTGCCAAACCGGTAGTCAGGCGGGAAACCACGCCGTCTTTGTAGCCGCGCAGCATGTCGATGTCGAGTTCAGGCTCGGGGTATTTGATGCCGTTGGCAGCCAAGTGGCGCACTTCGTCGATAACGGCAGCGTTGTGCAACAAGGCTTTGGAAGGGATACAGCCGACGTTCAAGCAAACGCCGCCCAAAGTTTTATAACGCTCGACGATAGCAACTTTCAAGCCTTCGTCAGCAGCGGCAAATGCAGCGGAGTAACCGCCAGGGCCACCACCCAATACGACCACGTCGTACTCTGCATCGGCAGAACCACCGAATTGCGCCGCTTGCGGTGCAGGAGCGGCAGCTTTAGGGGCTTCTTGCGCAGGGGCGGCAGCAGGTGCTTCGGCTTTAGGAGCGGCAGCCGCGCCTTCGGCTTCAACAACTACAATCAAGCCGCCTTCAGAGATTTTGTCGCCGACTTTGACTTTGACTTCTTTGACCACGCCCGCAACTTCGGCAGGCACGTCCATCGTCGCTTTGTCGGTTTCCAAGGTAATCAGGGTATCATCAACGGCGATAGTGTCGCCTACGTTCACTTCAACCGCGATAATATCTACATTTTCGTGTCCGCCAATGTCGGGCACTTTCAATTCAACTAAGCTCATGTCTAATCTTTCTGAATGATATTCGGACTTCTGTTTTCAGACGACCTGTCAGGTTGTTTGCTGGAGGTCGTCTGAAATACGCTCGGATTACAGGGTAATGCGGCGGAAGTCTTTCAACAGGTTCGCCAGGAATACGGTGAAGCGCATACCGGCGGCACCGTCGATAACGCGGTGGTCGAAGGACAGGCTCAACGGACACATCAGGCGTGGAGCGAACTCTTTGCCGTTCCAAACCGGTTTGATTTGGGATTTGCACACGCCCAAAATAGCAACTTCAGGTGCGTTCACAATCGGAGTGAAGCCTGTACCGCCGATGCCGCCCAAGCTGGAAATGGTAAAGCAGGCGCCTTGCATTTCTTGCGGTTTGAGCTTGCCTTCGCGGGCTTTCTTAGACAATTCGGTCAGCTCTTGGCTGATTTCTTTCAGACCTTTTTGATCCACGTCTTTGATTACGGGAACAACCAAGCCGTTCGGCGTATCAGCTGCGAAACCGATGTTGAAGTAGTTTTTCAGAACCAGATTGTCGCCGTCCAAAGAAGCGTTGAATTCTGGGAAGGCTTTCAGCGCGGAAACGGAGGCTTTGATGATGAACGCCAACGGAGACAGTTTCACGCCTTCACGTTCCCATTCTTTGTTCAGCTGTTTGCGGAATTCTTCCAATTCGGTCATGTCCGCTTCTTCGTGAACGGTAACGTGCGGAATGACTACCCAGTTGCGGGACAGGTTTTGACCAGAAATTTTCTTAATGCGGGACAACTCTTTAACTTCGACATTGCCGAATTTGGAGAAGTCCACTTTAGGCCACGGCAGCAAGTCCAGACCGCCGCCCAAAGATGTGCCGGCAGCAGCAGGTTTCGCCGCACCGCCTTGCATCACAGATTTCACAAAGGCTTTAATGTCGTCGCCCATGATACGGCCTTTCAAGCCGGTACCTTTGACTTGACCCAAATCTACGCCCAATTCACGCGCCAGTTTGCGTGCTGAAGGACCGGCGTGTGCTTTGGCGAAAGCAGCTTCGTCGATTTTGGCTGCGGCAGGTGCAGGAGCGGCAACAGGAGCCGGGGCGGCGGCAGGCGCGGCAGTCGGAGCAGGTACAGCTGCCGGTGCTGCGGCTTGAGCAGGCGCGGGAGCGGGAGCGGCGGCAGAACCGGCGGTTTCCACTTCGATAATGGCAGTACCTTCGGATACTTTGTCGCCGACTTTCAGGAATACGGCTTTAACGACACCGGCGGCAGTACAAGGTACGTCCATAGTCGCTTTGTCGGTTTCCAAAGTAATCAGCGTGTCGTCTTCGGCAACGGTGTCGCCCACTTTGACTTCAACGGCGATTACATCTACATCAGTATGACCGCCAATGTCGGGAACGGCTACTTGAACGGTTGCGCCGCCTGCGGGAACGGCAGCGGGCGCAGCGACAGGCGCAGGTTGTGCTTCAGCGGCAGGAGCCGGAGCAGCTTCAGCAGCGGCAGTACCGGTTTCAACGGTCAGAATCACGCCGCCTTCGGAGATTTTGTCACCGACTTTGACTTTTACTTCTTTCACAACGCCTGCTGCATCGGCAGGTACGTCCATAGTGGCTTTGTCGGTTTCCAGTGTAATCAGGGTGTCGTCAACGGCGATAGTGTCTCCCGCTTTGACTTCTACGGCGATGATATCGACGTTTTCATGACCTCCGATATCGGGTACTTTGATTTCTACGATACTCATTTGAGTTCCTTTGATGATTTCGGTTTGAGGTCGCCTGAAAAACAGTTTCAGACGACATCACTTATGTTTTCCGGCACGGATAACCATTTCCAGGGCAGCCTTTCTGCGCTTCGAACCTTTTGCACAACTTGCGCCCGCTGCTTGTTAACTGGAGGTTTATCCGTTATACAAACCGTCAACGTATTCTTAATTCAGACGACCCCGCAAGCAAATTGACTTTGAGGTCGTCTAAAAACAGGATTAGCGTTTCCAGCTTGGCGCCACGTCGGCATTGATGCCGTATTTTTCGATGGCTTGTTGAACGGTTTCTTTGCTGACTTTGCCTTGTTCTGCCAATGCGCTCAATGCTGCCACGGCAACGTTGTAGCGGTCCACTTCGAAGAAGCGGCGCAGGTTGGCACGGCTGTCGGAACGGCCGAAACCATCGGTACCCAAGACATGGTAGTCGTTCGGGATGTACGCGCGGATACGGTCGGCATAGCTGCGGATATAGTCGGTAGCGGCGATAACCGGACCGTCATGACCTTGCAGTTGCGAGGTAACGAAAGGCACTTTTTCAGCTTCCAGCGGATGCAGGCGGTTGAAACGTTCTACTTCGATGGCATCGCGGTGCAGCAGGTTGAAGGATGGGCAAGACCAAATGTCTGCTTCTACGCCGAAGTCGGCTTTCAGCAATTCGGCACCGGCAATCACTTCTTGCAGGATGGTACCAGAACCCATCAATTGAACTTTCTTGTCGCCTTTACCGCCGGCTTTCAGCAAGTACATACCTTTCAGGATGTCTTGTTCCACGCCTTCGGGCATATCCGGATGAGTGTAGTTCTCGTTCATCAGGGTAATGTAGTAGAACACGTCTTCGTTATTGGCATACATGCGGCGCAGACCGTCTTGTACGATAACGGCTACTTCGTATTGGAAGGTCGGATCGTAAGAAACGCAGTTCGGGATCAAATCAGCTTGAATGTGGCTGTGGCCGTCTTCGTGTTGCAGACCTTCACCGTTCAAGGTTGTACGACCGGCAGTACCACCCAGCAGGAAGCCGCGTGCGTGCATATCGCCGGCAGCCCATGCCAAGTCGCCGACACGTTGGAAACCGAACATAGAGTAGTAAATGTAGAACGGAATCATCGCGAAGTCGCTGTTGGCATAGCTGGTCGCTGCAGCAATCCAGTCAGCCATCGCGCCAGGCTCGTTAATACCTTCTTGCAGGATTTGACCGTCAACGGATTCTTTATAGAACATCAGTTGGTCTTTGTCTTGCGGGGTGTATTGTTGGCCTTTCGGGTTCCAAATACCGTATTGGCGGAACATGCCTTCCATACCGAAGGTACGGCTTTCGTCAGGAACGATAGGTACGACGCGTTTGCCGATTTTTTTGTCTTTCAGCAAAGTAGACAGAATGCGGACGAAAGCCATAGTGGTTGAAAATTCACGGTCGCCGCTGGATTTCAGTTGAGTCTCAAATGCTGACAATTCAGGCACTTCCAGAACTTCTTGGGTAGGCTTGCGTTGAGGCAGGTAGCCGCCCAAAGCTTCGCGGCGTGCGTGCAGGTATTTGTACTCTTCACTGTCGGGAGCAAAAGTCAGGTAAGGCAGATCGCCGCTGTCGATTTGCTCGTCGGTAACCGGAATGTCAAAGCGGTCGCGGAATTGTTTCAAAGACGCTTTGTCCATTTTTTTGGCTTGGTGGGCAACGTTTTGACCTTCGCCGGATGCACCCATACCATAACCTTTAATGGTTTTCGCCAAAATTACGGTAGGTTTGCCGTCTGCATGGTTAGCTGCGCGGTCATAAGCGTTGTACACTTTTTGAGGGTCGTGACCGCCGCGGTTCAATGCCCAGATTTGCTCATCGGTCATATCGGCAACCAATGCTTTCAATTCAGGGGTATTGAAGAAGTGTTCGCGGACGTACGCGCCGTCTTTGGATTTGTAAGTTTGGTAGTCGCCGTCCAAACATTCTTCCATGCGTTTGCGCAGGATGCCGTCTTTGTCTTTTGCCAAGAGACGGTCCCAACGGCGGCCCCAGATGACTTTAACGACATTCCAGCCTGCGCCTGCAAAGTTGCCTTCCAATTCTTGGATGATTTTGCCGTTACCGCGGACAGGACCGTCCAAACGTTGCAGGTTACAGTTGATGACGAAAATCAGGTTGTCCAAACCTTCGCGTGCTGCCAATGCGATTGCTCCTTGCGATTCAGGTTCGTCCATTTCGCCGTCGCCGCAGAATACCCATACTTTACGGCCTTTGGTTTTTGCCAGACCGCGGGATTCCAGGTATTTCAGGAAACGGGCTTGGTAAATCGCCATGATCGGACCCAAACCCATAGATACGGTCGGAAATTGCCAGAAATCAGGCAGCAAGTGCGGATGAGGGTAAGAAGGCAGACCATGTCCGTCCACTTCCTGACGGAAATTGTTCAGTTGGTCTTCAGTCAGACGGCCTTCAACGAAAGCGCGGGCATAGATGCCTGGAGAAACGTGGCCTTGGAAGAATACCAAATCACCTTCTTCGCCTTCGCCTTTAGCTTTCCAGAAGTGGTTAAAACCCACTTCGTACATGGTTGCGGCAGATTGGAAAGATGCAATATGACCACCCAGCTCCAAATCTTTTTTACCGGCGCGCAATACGATGGCGGCGGCGTTCCAGCGCACGAATGCACGGATGCGGTGTTCGATGTTTTGATCGCCCGGAATGCCTTTTTCGTCTTCAACCGAAACGGTATTCAAATACGGGGTGGTTGTGCCGTGAGGCATACGGACGCCTTTGTCGCGGCTGTATTTAACCAGATGCTCCAACAAGTATTGTGCGCGTTCGCTGCCTTCGTATTCTAGAACTGAGCTTAACGCGTCCAACCACTCTTGGGTTTCAATCGGGTCAACATCGTGTAATTGGGTGGACATAGTATCTATCCTTATGTTGAGTGTTATTCAATGACGGAGGGTTATACCCCTAATGTTTTCGTTTGCGAAAATTGGTATACAAAAACGAAAAGTTTCTAAAATCAAATCAAATAAAATTAGATAATCTAAATCTTTTCAATCAGTTAAAAACCGGATTAAAAACAAAAGACGCACTGGTGAATTTATTTGAATCTGCTTCGCTTCGAATCCTATCAGCAAACGGTATAACTAGCAAATTTCAATTTAATATATTCAAAAACAATCAAACTTTTCCCATTTAATTTTCTTTTTTAACACAAAAACGAAAATAAAATGAAAAAAACCGAAATAACCTTTTAACTGTTTTTGAAATAGCTTTGCTGCTATATTTCAGACGACCTTTTTACTGCTCCTCCGAATGCCGGCGTTTGATAAGGATGCGGACAGCGCCGTCATTACCCTCGCGAGGTTCGATATAGGCAAGGACATCCGGATGCTGCATCAGCCAACGGCGCGTCATATTTTTTAAAACAGGTTTATAGCCTGTCGAACCCAGTCCGCTGCCGTGGACAATTTCGGCACAAACGCCGCGCTTTTGGACAAACACGATAAACTCATTTAATACCTGTTGCGCTTCTTCTTGCGTATAGCCGTGCAAATCAACATCGGCAACGACGGGATAATGGCCGTTACGCAGGCGTTGCAGGTCGTTTTTACCTTGCCCGTTCTTACTGAACGAAGCAGGCGGCTCATCCCAACCGCCGTTGCCGATATAAAAATAATCTTCCTCATTTAATGAAGATGCTTCTTTCGGACGCGGCTTTATCGGCGATTTATCGCGTGGAGCAGAATAATATTGCGAAGTTTGTTTCAACGGGGTTACCGTCCCGACCATGCTTGCAAAATCCGCATTTTCGGCTTCCTGCTTTTTAGCTGCCGCTTCTGCTGCAGCCTTTTCTTCCGCTTCTTTTTTCGCCTGTTTTCCTAAGGCCTGAAGGGTAGATTGGAAATCTGTTTTCATAAATGGATACCTGAAACGCTAAATGATTTTCAGACGACCTCTTTTACAAACAAGGTCGTCTGAAAATGGGAAAATAATTTACGGTTCTATCTAACTAAAGATATTTCCGCATTAATTCGCATTCGACTTTAACTTCCCGATTCAACTGCAATACCGCAGAACCCAAAGATTCATAACGGTTGATGCGGTAAAACGGAACGGAATTGAGCGAAGCATAAAGTTTTAAAAAACTCAATCCGGCATGATGCGCCAACTCTTCGGCACGCCTCAGCAATGCCGTACCCAAACCTTGATTATGGAAAATCGGATGCACATAAAGCGCGTCTAATTGCGCTTCCTTAAAATCGACTTGGAAAAATCCACGGATGGCCCCTTTGTATTCCACCACCCACAAAGCCTTATCCGGATCGTCGATGGTATGGCGGTAGCTTTCAGTGTCCAACAGCGCTTCCCATGCCTGAAGCACATTCTCGTCGTAGCTTCGAATGCAGGCAAATTGGGCGGCATGAAGATGGGCATTATGGATGGCTTGGCAATCTTGTACTGTGGCGGGACGGAGTATGGTCAACAGGCTCATGATTCGGTACGTTATATCTAGCTTTCAGACGACCTTGATTGATTCTGAGGTCGTCTGAACATTCTAAAAATTAGCAAATTATAAACTTTGATGCAGTTTCACTGCCGCTTCAAAAGCAGTATCGGCATCGGTGGACAAAACAGTGAAATGCCCCATTTTGCGACCTTTCCGCGCGGCTTTTTTGCCGTATAGGTGCAGGTGTGCATTCGGATAGCTTTGCAACGGCAGCCAATTCGGTTCGCCGTCGTCTTCCTGCCAAACGTCGCCCAAAATATTCGCCATGCAGCATGAAGAAAGCAGCTTGGTGTCGGCGGGCGGCAGATTGCACATAATGCGTACCTGCTGCTGGAACTGGTCTGCGGCGCAGGCATCGATGGTGTGGTGGCCGGAATTGTGCGGGCGCGGGGCGATTTCGTTGACGACCAATTCGTGCGTGTCGCCGACGACGAACATTTCCACCGCCAATACGCCGACATAATCCAATTCGTCCGCCAAGCGTTGCGCCATTTGCCGTGCCTGTTGTTGCACGTCGGCACTCAGCCGCGCGGGGACGATGGAATAGGCGAGGATGCCGTTTTCGTGGATGTTTTCGGCGGGGTCGAAGGTTTGCACGTTTTCATTGTTCAGACGACATACAATAACGGAAATCTCGCCGCGCAAATCCACCATTTTTTCCAAAACACAATCCACGCCGCCGTGTTCGGCAAACGCGGCTTTGAGTTCGTCCACCGTTTTGACGCGGATTTGCCCTTTGCCGTCGTAGCCCAACGTAGCCGTTTTCAGGATGCCGGGCAAAAATTGCGCGCTTGCTACGCTGATGTCGTCTGAACGGTAAACCGCTTGATACGGCGCGGTTTGCAGCCCCGCTTTGCGTATCCATGCTTTTTCCTGAATACGGTTTTGCGCGATGGCAACACAGTCGCCGCTGGGGGAAACGTTGGTATGCTTTGCCAGAAAGCGCATCGCGTCGGCATTGACGTTTTCAAATTCAGTGGTAACCGCGGAGCATTTTGCCAACTCGTCCAAAGCGGCTTGGTCGTCAAACGGCGCGCACAAATGGCGGTCGGCAAATTCCGCCGCCGGCGCGTTCGGATCGGGGTCGAGAACGGTGACTTTGTAGCCCATGGTTTTGGCGGCAACGGTAAACATTCTGCCTAATTGGCCGCCGCCGAGGATGCCGAGCATGGCGGGAGGGAGGATGGGGGTTTTGTTCATAGTGTTTTAATCTGTCTGTGTTCTAATGTTTATTTCAGGTTGTCTGAAACCGTCAATCCGTTATTCCCGCGCAGGCGGGAATCCAGAGTGCAATGTTTAAAGATTCCTGAAACCTAAAAGTCTGGATTTCCGCCTGCGCGGAAATGACGAAATTCAAGGGGTGCCAGGGTGAATTTACATGTTTTGAAACGATGGTTATTTAATGATTTCAAACCATAAATCCTGCCAACCTGGATTTTTCTCTTCGATAAGGCGCAGCTTCCATTGTCGATTCCATTTTTTCAGTTGCTTTTCCCTGGTAATGGCGTGTTCCATTGTGGAATGCATTTCGTACCAAACCAACATGGTTACATGATGCTGATTTGTAAATCCTTGCGCCAAATGTTCTCTATGTTGGTAAACACGTTGGGTGAGATTGGATGTTACACCGATATACAGCGTTCCGTTTCGTTGGCTGGCGAGTATATAAACGGCAGGTTGCATCATGTTTCCGCAAAAAACTTTAATCCGTCACTCCCGCGTAGGCGGGAATCCAGGCCTCAATCTTTCAGAAATCTTTAGAGATTCCCGTAATTTTAAATTTCTGGATTCCCGCCTGCGCGGGAATGACGAGGCAAAAGCCCCTTTTCTAATTAAACTTCTAATCAAACGATTGCTGCTTATTGTTTGGATTTTCAGACGGCCTGTTGATTCCTTAAAGGCCGTCTGAACACTCCAAGTCTACCTATCCAACCCCTCCTGCACCATCTGCGCTGCCCTAACCACTGCTCGGGCCTTATTCTGCGTTTCCTGCCATTCGGAAGTCGGGTCGGAGTCGGCGACGATGCCTGCGCCGCTTTGGACGTATAGCGTGTTGTTTTTCACTACGGCGGTGCGGATGGCGATTGCCAAATCCATGTCGTTGTTGAAGCCCCATACGCCGACGGCGCCGCCGTAGATGCCGCGTTTGCTGGGTTCGACTTCTTCGATGATTTCCATCGCGCGGACTTTGGGTGCGCCGGAGAGTGTGCCGGCGGGGAACGTGGCGGCAAGGATGTCCATGTTGGTAACGCCCTCTTTCAGACGACCTTCAACGTTGGAAACGATGTGCATCACATGGGAGTATTTTTCAATCACCATTTTGTCGGTTACTTTGACTTCGCCCGTTTTGCTGATGCGGCCGACGTCGTTGCGTCCTAAATCGATAAGCATGACGTGTTCGGCGATTTCTTTGGCGTCGCTTAATAAGTCTTGTTCGTTGGCAAGGTCTTCGGCGGGAGTTTTGCCGCGCAGGCGCGTACCGGCGATGGGGCGGACGATGACGTCGTCGCGTTCGCGGCGGACGAGGATTTCAGGCGAGGAGCCGACGATGTGGAAATCACCGAAATCGTAGTAAAAGAGGTAAGGCGAAGGGTTGAGCGTGCGCAGGGCGCGGTAGAGGGCGAGCGGGCTGTCGGTAAATTCCATGCTCATGCGCTGGCTGGGGACGACCTGCATACAGTCGCCAGCGAAGATGTAGTCTTTGATTTTGTTGACACAGGCTTTGAACGGCTCTTCGCCGAACTCGCTGACGGCTTCGGTGTGTTTGCTGCCGAGCGAAAGCGGGATGGCGCAGCTTTGGCGCAACTGGGTGCGGATGTCTTCGAGGCGTTCGCGGGCGCGTTCGTAGCCGTCGGGCTGCGACGGATCGGCGTAAACGATGAGGTGGATTTTGCCGCTCAAATTGTCGATAACTGCCAACTCTTGCGACAGCATCAGCAAAATATCGGGCGTGCCGAGCGGGTCGGCTTTGGCGGTGTTTTTCAGGCGGTGGGCGAAGTGTTCGAAATTGTAGATGGTTTCGTAACCGAAGTAGCCGACCAATCCGCCGGTAAAGCGCGGCAGGCTTGGGATTTCGGGCGTTTTGAAGCGGTTGTGGAAGGCTTCGATAAAGGGCAGCGGATTGCCGTCATGTTGCTCGACGATTTCGCCGTTTTGATAAACATCGACGTGTTTGCCGCCGGCTTTGAGATAGTGGCTGCAAGGCAGGCCGATAAAGGAATAGCGGCCGAAACGTTCGCCGCCGACAACGGATTCGAGCAGATAGGTATAGGGGCGGTTGGCGAGTTTGAGATAGAGGGAAAGCGGTGTATCCAAGTCGGCAAGGAGTTCTTGCACGAGCGGGATGCGGTTGTAGCCTTGGGCGGCTTGGGCTTGATATTCTTGTTTGCTGATCATTTCGGTTCCGTTTGTCGGGTATTTTCAGACGACCTTGCGAACGTGTAAAAGTCTTTGAAAAAGCTTGGAACGACGCGCTTAGCGGGCAGAAAAAACAAGCCCGCGCCATCGTCGCAAAATTGCGGAAAAGTATAACATTTTATGCGGATTGTTGACAGTTTTGGTTTTTCAGACGACCCCTCCCTGCCGTATAATGCCGTTTTCTGTTTCCGCTTCCCAAACGACCATCATGACCGAATCCATCCGCCTCCCCGCCGCCTCGCTCAAACCTTCTACCGTCGCTTTGCCCGGTTCCAAAAGCATCAGCAACCGCACTCTGCTGCTCGCTGCCTTGTCCGACAATACTTGCGAAATCCATTCCCTGCTCAAATCCGACGATACCGACCGTATGTTGGAAGCGCTTGATAAACTCGGCGTTGAAATCGAATATCTTGCCGAAGGTCGTCTGAAAGTACACGGGACAGGCGGACACTTCCCCAATCGGACTGCCGATTTATTTTTGGGCAACGCGGGAACAGCGTTTCGTCCGCTGACCGCCGCGCTTGCCGTTTTGGGCGGCGATTATCATCTGCACGGCGTGCCTCGTATGCACGAGCGCCCTATCGGCGATTTGGTAGATGCGCTGCGGATTGCCGGCGCCGATGTCGAATATCTCGGCAACGAACACTATCCACCGCTTCATATCGGCGAACGCCAAGACCGCGGCGAGCGTGTGATTCCGATTAAAGGCAATGTGTCCAGCCAGTTTTTGACCGCCCTCTTGATGGCGCTGCCGCTGACCGGACAGGCATTTGAAATCCGTATGGTCGGCGAGTTGATTTCCAAGCCCTATATTGACATCACTTTGAAACTGATGGCGCAATTCGGCGTACAGGTTGCCAATGAAGACTACCGTGTCTTCAAAATCCCCGCCGATGCCCGCTACCACGCGCCCGAACACTTGTACGTCGAAGGCGATGCTTCCAGCGCGTCCTACTTCCTCGCTGCCGGCTTGATTGCCGCCACGCCCGTCCGCGTTACCGGTATCGGTGCAAACAGCATACAGGGCGATGTCGCCTTTGCCCGTGAGCTGGAAAAAATCGGTGCGGACGTGGTTTGGGGCGAAAACTTCGTCGAAGTCTCGCGTCCGAAAGAACGTACCGTCCAAGCCTTTGATTTGGATGCGAACCATATCCCCGATGCCGCCATGACCCTCGCCATCGTCGCCCTTGCCACAGGACAAACCTGCACGTTGCGCAACATCGGTTCATGGCGCGTCAAAGAAACCGACCGCATCGCCGCGATGGCAAACGAGTTGCGCAAACTCGGCGCGGAAGTCGTCGAAGAAGCCGAAGCGATTCACATTACCCCGCCTGAAATACTGACGCCCGACGCCGTCATCGACACTTACGACGATCACCGCATGGCGATGTGTTTCTCGCTGGTTTCCCTGTTGGGCGTACCCGTCGTCATCAACGACCCGAAATGCACCCATAAAACCTTCCCGACTTATTTTGAAGTGTTCTCATCGCTGACCGACGCGGTTTAAAGCGGAAGAACGTTTACCCAAACAAAAAGGTCGTCTGAAAATATCGTTCCTCAATCCAACGCCGAACCGTTTTCAGACGACCTTTTGCTATAATCCGTCCGTTTCCCCACGCCCCTTTTGATATGAACACCCCAAAAGCCTTTGCCATCCTCGGCCCGACTGCCGGCGGGAAAACCGCCCTTGCCTTGAAAATCGCCGAAGCCCTGCCGGTCGAAATCATCAGCCTCGATTCCGCGCTGGTGTACCGTGATATGGATATCGGCACGGCAAAGCCGACCGCCGCCGAGCTTGAAGCCGTACCGCACCACCTTATCGACATCATCCCGCCGACGGAGTCTTACAGCGCGGCGGAGTTTGTCGGCGACTGCGTGCGGCTGGCGGAGGAAATCCGCGCGCGCGGCAGGCTGCCTTTGATTGTCGGCGGTACGATGATGTATTTCCACGCGCTGACCGAAGGCTTGAACGACCTGCCCGAAGCCGATACCGCCGTTCGCGCCCGGTTGCAGGAAGAAAAAAACCGATACGGCTTGGCGCATCTGTATCAAAGCCTGCAAACCATAGACCCTGAAACCGCAGGTCGTCTGAAACCGAACGACAGCCAACGTATCGAACGTGCTTTGGAAGTGTACCGCCTGACCGGCAAGCCTTTGAGCGCGCATTTTACCGAAAAAGCCGAATACACCCCGCCGCTCGACCTTTGCACCACCGCCCTGATTCCCGAAAACCGCGCCTTGTTGCACGAAAACATCGCCCGCCGTTTCACGCAAATGCTGGAACAAGGCTTCATCGACGAAATGCGCGCCCTGCGCCAAAAATATCCCGAGCTGACCGCCGATATGCCCTCCATGCGCTGCGTCGGCTACCGGCAGGCATGGGATTACCTCGAAGGTTTGACCGATTACGACATCTTTGTCGAAAAAGGCATCGCCGCCACCCGCCAGCTTGCCAAGCGCCAACTCACTTGGCTGCGCAAAATTCCATTGGCGCGCAGCATCGACCCATACACCGACGGCAACCACGTTCAGACGACCTTGGCACTCGTCCGCCGCCATTTCCAAATCTAAAACGCCATGCCGACCCTGTTGACCACGCCGCCCGTCGCCCCGCAAACCTTAGCCGCCCTGCAAGCCCTCGGCATCCGCAGCGTAGAGGAGCTGCGCGAAACCGGTTCCGTCCAAGCCTTCCTACTACTCAAAGCCGCTGGACTGACCGTTACCCGCAGCACGCTTTGGCAACTCGAAGCCCTGCTGCTCGGTATCAAACCGCAAGACCTACCGCAAACGCAGAAAACCGCTTTGGAACAAGCCCTTAAAAACAATCCGCCCGTCGCCGTTTTCCCCACGTCGTCTGAAATGGAAACCTTCATGCGCGCCGCCTTGGCGCAGGCAGAACAATCCGCCCGCATCGGCGAAATCCCCGTCGGCGCGGTCGCCGTCTCCAACAACCAAATCATCGCCGCCGCCCACAACACCTGCGTCAGCGACCACGACATCAGCCGCCACGCCGAAATTCGCGCCCTTGCCGCCGCGGGTGCCGCCCTTCAAAACTACCGCCTCGACGAGTGCGACCTCTACATCACGCTCGAACCCTGCGCCATGTGCGCCTCCGCCATCATCCAAGCCCGCGTCCGCCGCGTCATCTACGGCGCTGCAGAGCCCAAAACCGGCGCGGCAGGCAGCATTGTCAATCTGTTTGCCAACCCGCTGCTGAACAAACACACGGCAATCAAGGGCGGCATTTTGGAAGACGAATGCAAAGCCGTTTTACAGGCGTTTTTTCAGACGAGGCGCAAACAGGGTTGAAAAACTAAAAAGGTCGTCTGAAAACCAACCAAACCATCCTATCCCTTACACCCGCTTTTAATCTGCTAAAATCCCGCTTTTACAACCCACCACGGCAGCCCGAAAAATTTTCCGGCTGCCGCAAGCCATTGTCCCTACGCCATGAACTACCCTATCCCCAAACCCCGTGAAAAATCCCGTTGGCTCAATCTTTCGCAAGGCTCGCTGCCGCTGGCTTTGGCGCGTTATCTGCCGCATAAGCGGCTCAAAGTCGTGCTGACCCAAGATGCGGAACAGGCGTTGCGCCTTCAGACGGCATGGCGGTTTTTCCGTCCGCACGATACGGCGGTGTTCCTGCCAGACTGGGAAACGCTGCCTTACGAGCGTTTTTCGCCGCATCAGGATTTGGTGTCGGAGCGGCTCTCGGCGTTGTGGCAGATTAAAAGCGGCGCGGCGGACGTGTTGTTCGTGCCGGTTGCCACAGCGATGCAGAAGCTGCCGCCCGTGCCGTTTCTGGCGGGGCGTACGTTTTGGCTGAAAACGGGGCAGACTTTGGATATAGGTCGTCTGAAAACCGATTTGGTGGATGCGGGTTACAACCATGTTTCCCATGTTGTCGCGGCGGGCGAATTTGCCGTGCGCGGCGGCATTGTGGATTTATTCCCGATGGGCAGCGAGATGCCTTACCGCATCGATTTGTTCGACGATGAAATCGACAGCATCAAAACTTTCGATACCGAAACACAACGTACTATTTCTCCCGTTTCCGAAATCCGCCTGCTGCCGGCGCACGAGTTCCCCACCGACAGCGAGGCGCAAAAAATCTTCCGCAGCCGTTTCCGCGAGGAAGTCGATGGCAATCCGAACGATGCCGCTGTGTACAAAGCCGTCAGCAACGGCCATTTCGGTGCGGGCGTGGAATATTATCTGCCGCTGTTTTTTGAAAACGAGCTGGAAACGCTGTTTGACTATATCGGCGAAGATGCGCTGTTTGTCTCTTTGGGCGATGTTCACGCCGAGGCAAACCGCTTTTGGAGCGACGTCAAATCGCGTTACGCGATGGCGCAGGGTGATGAAACCTATCCGCCTTTGCTTCCACAGCATTTGTATCTCTCTGCCGATGTGTTCGCAGGCCGTCTGAAAAACTACGGACAGGTGCTGCCCGATGTTTCCGGCAAGGAACACACCCTGCCCGACCTTGCCGTCAACCGCCAATCCGACGAGCCGTTGCAGGCATTGAAGGATTTTCAGACGACCTTTGAAGGACGGATTTTGCTGTGCGCCGAAAGTCTGGGACGGCGCGAAACCATGCTCGGCTTCTTGCAGCAAAACGGTTTGAAAGCCAAACCTGTGTCCGACTGGCAAGGCTTTTTATCGGCACACGAGCCGCTGATGATCACGGTCGCGCCGTTGGCATACGGGTTCAAACTGGGCGGGCCGCAATCCCCGAGCCAACAGCAACCTACTCCCGCCTCCGAGGGAGAAGGCAAAGCGGTTACCGACCAAACCGAATTTTCCGCAGCCGCAACAAACCCTCTCCCTAGCCCTCTCCCGCAGGAGAGGGAACAAAATGCAGCCGCCGTTTCAGACGACCTGAAAACTGAAAGCAGCCTGCACTCCGTCGAAAGTAGTCTGCACGGGCAAATCCAACAGCAACCTGCCCCCTCCCCCGTGGGGGAAGGTTGGGGAGAGGGCAAAGCGGTTGCCGCTCAAACCGAATTCTCCGCAGCCGCAACAAACCCTCTCCCACAGGAGAGGGAACAGAATGCAGCCACCATTTCAGACGACCTGAAAACCGAAAGCAGCCTGCATCCCGTCGAAAGTAGTCTGCACGGGCAAACCCGACAGCAACCTGCCCCCTCCCCCGTGGGGGAGGGTTGGGGAGAGGGCAAAGCGGTTGTCGCTCAAAGTGCCATCGCCGTCATCACCGAATCCGAGCTCTACCAATACGTTGCCCGTTCGCGCGTCCACAACCGCCGCAAAAAACACGCCGCCGTTTCAGACGGCCTGTTGCGCGACCTTGCCGAAATCAATATCGGCGACCCCGTCGTGCACGAAGAACACGGCATCGGGCGGTATATGGGCTTGGTAACGATGGATTTGGGCGGCGAAACCAACGAAATGATGTTGCTCGAATACGCGGGCGAAGCGCAGCTTTATGTGCCTGTTTCGCAACTGCATTTAATCAGCCGCTACTCCGGTCAGGCGCATGAAAACGTCGCCCTGCACAAGCTCGGCAGCGGCGCGTGGAACAAGGCGAAGCGCAAAGCCGCCGAAAAAGCGCGCGACACCGCCGCCGAGTTGCTCAACCTCTACGCCCAACGCGCCGCCCAATCGGGACACAAGTTTGAAATCAACGAGTTGGACTACCAGGCGTTTGCCGACGGCTTCGGCTACGAAGAAACCGAAGACCAGGCCGCCGCCATCGCCGCCGTGATTAAAGATTTGACGCAGGCGAAGCCGATGGACCGCCTCGTGTGCGGCGATGTCGGCTTCGGCAAAACCGAAGTCGCCCTGCGCGCGGCGTTTGTGGCGGTGATGGGCGGCAAACAGGTTGCCGTCCTCGCACCGACCACGCTTTTGGTCGAGCAGCACGCGCAAAACTTCGCCGACCGCTTCGCCGATTTCCCCGTGAAAGTCGCCAGCCTTTCGCGTTTCAACAACAGCAAAGCCACCAAAGCCGCGCTCGAAGGCATGGCGGACGGCACGGTCGATATCGTTATCGGCACACACAAATTGGTGCAAGACGACATAAAATTCAAAAACTTAGGTTTAGTGATTATCGACGAAGAACACCGCTTCGGCGTGCGCCAGAAAGAGCAGCTCAAACGCCTGCGCGCCAATGTCGACATCCTTACCATGACCGCCACGCCGATTCCGCGCACCCTCAGCATGGCGCTCGAAGGCCTGCGCGACTTCTCGCTGATTACCACCGCGCCCAGCCGCCGCCTTGCCGTGAAAACCTTTGTCAAACCGTTCAGCGAAGGCAGCGTGCGCGAAGCCGTGTTGCGCGAACTCAAACGCGGCGGGCAGGTATTTTTCTTGCACAATGAAGTGGATACCATCGAAAACATGCGCGAGCGGCTGGAAACCCTGTTGCCCGAAGCCCGCATCGGCGTGGCGCACGGACAACTGCGCGAGCGCGAGTTGGAACAAGTCATGCGCGACTTTTTGCAACAAAGATTCAACGTGTTGCTCTGTTCCACTATCATCGAAACCGGCATCGACATTCCCAACGCCAACACCATCATCATCAACCGCGCCGACAAATTCGGGCTGGCGCAACTGCACCAGCTTCGCGGGCGCGTCGGCCGCAGCCACCACCAAGCCTACGCCTACCTGCTCACGCCCGAATACATCACCAAAGACGCAGAAAAACGCCTCGACGCCATCGCGGCGGCAGACGAACTCGGCGCAGGTTTTACCCTCGCCATGCAGGATTTGGAAATCCGCGGCGCAGGCGAAATCCTCGGCGAAGGGCAGTCCGGCGAAATGATACAGGTCGGCTTCACGCTCTACACCGAAATGCTCAAACAAGCCGTGCGCGACCTCAAAAAAGGCCGCCAGCCCGACCTCGACGCACCGCTGGGCATCACCACCGAAATCAAACTGCACAGCCCCGCCCTGCTGCCCGAAAGCTACTGCCCCGACATCCACGAACGGCTCGTCCTCTACAAACGCCTCGCCGTCTGCGAAACCGTACAGCAAATCAATGCTATACACGAAGAACTCGTCGACCGCTTCGGCCTGCCCGAACAACCCGTCAAAACCCTCATCGAAAGCCACCACCTGCGGCTCTCCGCCAAAGAATTGGGTATAGACGCCATCGACGCGACCAGCGAAGCCGTCACCGTTACCTTCGGCAAACACCACCAAATCGATCCGACAGAAATCATCCTGCTGATTCAGACAGATAAAAAATACCGGCTGGCCGGGGCGGATAAGTTGAAGTTTACGGCTCAGATGGAGGATGTGGAGATGAGAATTAAGACGGTGAAGAGTGTCTTAAAGACTTTGAGAGAAAGAGTGGTAGCAAGTAGAGGTTAGTGAAAAAAGGTCGTCTGAAATTTTTCAGACGACCTTGCAATACCATTTATACAGAAAACAGAATATCATTGGTGATGTCTACAACAAGTTGAGCCTGTATAAGTATAGTATGCACCATGAAGTACACATATAGTTTAACAATTTCACACAACTATTTTTTTAGCAATCTATACTACCAAATTGTCAATCAATTTCAAATAATTAGCATATAAAATATTAAATTAAAAAGGATACGCAATGCTTCATGCTGTTATACATGGTAAAAGTAGTCGCTGGTTAAAAGATGCTAAAAAGAAATTTTCTACTCAATCTGAAGGTAACCATCAACGCATACCACGAGAAGATGAAATTACATCTACTATTTTTGGAGTCATGAAATATCTTGATTCTAAAGCCATATACCGTTTTTTTCGTCTTTTATCTAGGCAAGACATTCCAAACAATATTCATGTTACTCATGAAATTGTTTTTTGGAGCCGCAAACAACATAAATAGAAGGATAAATCAACAAAGATTACTGAGCCAGATTTGTTAGTGTCTTTTTGTGTTGATGGAAAAAAAGAAAACTATATTGTTGAACTAAAATGGGGAATCAACTCTCATTTTATGGAAGATCAATCAATTAGAGAGAGAGTGGGAGAATTTCCAAGAAGGGAAAACATGTTTAATTTATATAGCCAATAGTATTCACCCTAATTTTTATGAAAAAAAGAAAAATTATCCCTGGTATGCAATTACTTGGTTGCAGTTTTTAGAGATAGTGTTAGCAGAATGCAATAATACTGAATCAAAAAATTATCATATTTATATGAATGATCTAAAATTATTTTTAGAAAAGCTGAATATTAAACGATTTAATTTCTTTCCTTTCCTTCCTATCCCAAGTTATTCAGTATGGGATAATAAAGCATTTGAATTAGTAAATTTTACCAGAATCAATGTTACTCAATTGAAAAATCAATGGAAGATTAACAATGGATAATTATTTAGAACAAGGCAGAAACATTACAACCGCATTAAACGAATTGGATAAATTTTTTATAGAAATTGATGTACTAAAGGATCTACTAATCAATACATTAGATAAATTTCTTAATAGTAGTACAAAATTTAAAGCTTCGAATCATCAATAAAGTTATCATATTTCAAATAGCGGGTATCTATTCCCTTGGTGTAATATAAGTATCGCCATTTTTGATAAGAAAAGAAGAAAATTAACTGATGATCTAGCTTATAGGTTTATTAACTTCCAATTTTCATTTAGTGATGAAAGTGTTGCAATTCCTAATCAAATAGATAGACCTTTAATTCATATTAGTTCATCAGGTATGAGGCATGGTAGCGAATGGTTTATTAGATATCCAACAGAAGAAATTTTATATTTTGATGAAGAGCTGGATCATTTTCGTTAGAAAATAATGCGATTATTTGGTCAAACTATGACTATGGAGATAAATTTTGGCATTATAGTATCGACTTATTGAAAATAAATTCCCATAACTTCCAAGAACTCTTAATTAACCCCGTATACCGTCTTTTACATGAAGAACCATTACAGATAGTACCAAACTCCGCCTTGGATAATGCTTTAATTCGATACGAAAACTTGGAAAGCATCATAAAATAATAATGTGAAATTAACTCATTAAAATTATTACCAACAATAAACCATAGCCCGCATGAAAGCTGCAGATAGGGTGTGTACGGCACGAACGCACACGGGCTTCGAATGTAAAAAAGGTCGTCTGAAAGAAGTTTCCGGCTTTCAGACGACCTTTTGTCAAATATTATCGGCAGCGGCTCAATGCCAACCTTAAGTCTGATCCTATTTCTTCAGGGCTGTTATCCAATGATAAAATTACATCGTCTGCATCAATGGCATCCCACGCTTCCAGCTTGACATGGCGGCTCGGGCTGATTTTCAGGCAGCCGTTGTGCAGCCAAATATCCCCGCTCATCATGTTTTTAAATAGGGCGCGTCTGGTTTTATAGCCCAAGTTCCCGCATAGGTTGGCAACCCAATCCTCATAGCGTTGCCGAAATTTTTCGGCATCAAAAAAATCTTGGTCTTCCGGACTGTCATAAACGAAAGTCCTGCTGTTCGCCAACGCTTGCAAAACCGTCGCGCCTAAAGTTTCATTGTCGGTATCCAATGGCAGGATATGAGGGGGATATAGGTGATCTATTGCCGTTAACCCCAAACCTGAACATGTTTGAACAATCAGAGCTTCTTCATTAGCATAAAAAACTGCCCAATAATTTTTATCCTGTTTAAAAATCATTATTTGATCTCCGTAATTTTGACTGTAATGTTCGATTTTTGCCATACTCTACCACACGTTGCAACTGCAATCTTTGCTCCTTATTGGTTTGTGCAGCAAGCAGGCCGTAGTCCGCATAAAACCTTAAGGCAGGTTGAGGAAAGGCTTCATGAGCGAATAAAGAAGCAATAAAAAGGTCGTCTGAAATCTTTTCAGACGACCTTTCAAATTACGGTAGAAGCAAATCAAAGATAAACGATTTCGCCGCTACGCCCCCTGCTCTCTTCACTTGCCCACCAAACAAACTGGGGCAATACGTCTTCGTAGTTTTTACGTTCGCTCTTCGATTCGCCGGGATGGGATTTGATGCGCTGCGGAGAATTAATCGGACCGGGGATCAGAACATTGGCACGCAGATTTTCAAAGCGTTCCCATTCGTCGGCGGCAACTTTACACAAATAATTCAATGCGGCTTTGGATGCACCGAAACCGCCCCAGTAAGCTTTCGGGGTTTCGCCGTGGCTTTCGCCGACGAAGATGACGGACGCGTCGGGCGACTGCTTCAGCAACGGAAGCAGCGCGCGGGTCAGACCCATCGGTGCAACGGTGTTGATACGGTATTGGTTGACCCATTCGGCGACGGTTTGAAAATCCAAAGGCGAGAGCGCGTAAAAATAGCTGGCGCAATGGACGATACCGTCGAGTTTCCCCTGAATCGCTTCGCCGATGGTTGCAGCAAACTGCTCGAATTCTTTTTCTTCCGCGCCGATTAAATCGAAACAAATGGCAAACGGCTCGGGACAGCCTGCTTCGACAATCGCATCATAAACTTTTTCCAGCTTTTTTTGATGGCGCGCAACCAGAATAACGGTCGCCCCCGCTTCAGCATAGGCTTTGGCCACTTCTTCACCCAAGCCTTGCGATGCTCCGGTTACCAGAATCGTTTTATTTTGCAATGTCGACATAATTCTTCCTTGATTGTGAAATTTAAGGGATTTAAGATATTTTAACGGTTTGCCGTGTCTTGTAAAGGCAATCGGAATAGGTCGAAACTCGGATTTGAGTTTCAGACGACCTTTATATTAATCCGAAATCTGCCAAACACATTTCCGCCGCCGTCAAACCTGACTGTACCGCCGCTTCCAACGTAGCCGGATAGCGCGAATGCAGGTAGTCGCCTGCCGGATAGATGCGCCGCTGGTGCAACCAAGCAAAGTTGGGAGTATCGGAATCAGGCATGCAGGCTGTGGTCGCGCGTTTTTCGGTGATGACGCGTTCGGCCTCGGGTTCGTCCAAATAAGGGCAGATGCGTTTTACATCGGCATGGACTTTCTCTGCCCATTCTTGGCTTTTGAACGCGCCGACATGGTCGGAAACGCTGATGACGGCGGCGACTTCGTTTGCCGGCAAACCAAGTGCGCCGCGATACACCAGCCATTGCGCCGTACCGTCGGCAAATCCGGTCAGCGGCGCAGGCAGATGGACGGTAACGGCATAGCGCAGATAGACGGTAGTAATTGAGTGATAACGGAGATTTTGATAGGTCGTCTGAATATAGTCGGGAGTATCTTCAGGGAAAAGATGGACGGCATGATACGGCGCAACCGCAACAATGACGGCATCAAAAACCTCATCATTCACAACGACACGTCCGTCAGGAAGGTTTTTCAGACGACCTACGCGGGTTTCAAGACGGATGTCCGCACCGCATTGCTTGAGTTTTGCCACCGCAGGTTCGGCGATGATTGCGCCTAAATCGCGCTTGAGCAAAAGGTAGTCGCTGCCGGATTTATCCGCCCATACGCCGTCGGACAAAACATTGCACAACACCCGCAAACTTGCATGTTCCAACGGCGTATTGAGCGCGCCCCACACCAGCGGCTGCCAAAACTCTGCAACCAGCCTGCGCGGGACATTGCGCTGCCGCAGCCATTGGGCAACGGCCAAATCAGCGCGCTTGCCGCGTGCGTAATGCTGCAACGCAGCCATATCAGATAACAGCTTGGTTTTCAGTGAAAACGAAACGTTTTTAGCACGCAATATGCCGGTCAAAATATGCAGCGGCGAAGGAAGATTGGTACTTTGAAACTGCAAACCTTCATACATATGCCATTGCAGGGGCAAACGGCAAAAAGCAGCTTCAGGGTCAGTACCAATGTGTTCCATCAGCGTCAAGACACCGTGATAAGCACCGAGCAAAATATGCTGCCCATTATCCAGAAAGCTGAATCCGTCGGTATTTCCAGCCAAAGTACGCGCCCTACCCCCAGCCTGCCGACCGGCTTCAAACACAGTAACATCAGCACGGCGCGCCAGCAACACTGCGGCAGACAAACCTGCCCAGCCTGCGCCGACAACGGCAATTTGCGGGCGAAGATGCGGAGTATTCATGGCTTAAATCCGAATAACCAAGTTTTCAGGGCGATACGCTTTTTACGCGGCGAAGGAATGGCAATTTTATAAGTCAAGACGTTTTGCGCGCCGTCGCGGTCGATTTCGTTCAGCAACGCGTAATAAATCGCCGCCATCACCAACCCGACTTTTTGGGATTTTTTATCGGCAGCAGGCAACAGCGACATCGCCTCGCGATAAGTCTCACGGGCGCGTGAAACTTGAAAGCGCATCAGTTCGGTAAAATTATCCGTCGGCTTACACTGCATAATCACGCTTGCAGGCACGTCAAACCGCTGCATTTCCTCCATCGGCAGGTAAATCCGACCGTTGCGTGCATCCTCGCCGACATCGCGGATAATGTTCGTCAGTTGCAGCGCAAGGCCCATTTTATCGGCGTATTCCAGCGTTCGGTCGTCTGAAAATCCCAAAATCCGCGCAATCAGGCAGCCGACTACGCCTGCAACGCGGTGGCAATACAGTTTCAACTCTTCAAAACTACCGTAACGCGCCTGAAGCAAATCCATCTGCATTCCGTCGATTAAGGCTTCCAATTCATATTTCGGCAGCTTGAAGATTTCCTTTATCTGCCGCAAAGCCTGATTGACCGGATGCTCCGGCACCTCGCCACCGAACACCTTGTCCAAATCGCCGCGCCACCAATTCAGCGTTGCCTGCGCCACATTCGGATCGGAGCAGTCATCAACCACATCGTCCAATTCGCGGCAAAAAGCATACAAAACCGTTATCGCATCCCGCTTTTCCTGCGGCAGGAAACGGAAGCCCGACAAAAAACTGGA
Organism: Neisseria sp. DTU_2020_1000833_1_SI_GRL_NUU_006; assembly: GCA_032388755.1. Classification (NCBI taxonomy): domain Bacteria; kingdom Pseudomonadati; phylum Pseudomonadota; class Betaproteobacteria; order Neisseriales; family Neisseriaceae; genus Neisseria; species Neisseria sp. DTU_2020_1000833_1_SI_GRL_NUU_006. The sequence goes on from CP135593.1 coordinate 1,063,784, forward strand.
GCGGCTTTCTTCTGCCTTCTGGCGACAATAATCAAGTCCTTGCACGGCGTGTCCTAAAAATTATCATAATAGTAAAATCAGATTTTATCGGATTTGGGGCAGTAGGGAAATTTCAGACGACCTTTATAAATAAAAGGAATCCGATTATCGCAATTCCCTACCAAACCACTCAACTATCCGCCCGAAATCTGTTAAAATACCGCCCTATCCTAATAAATACAGCATCAAAAGGCACACAATCATGGCTCTTTTGCAGATTTCCGAACCCGGCATGTCCGCCGCTCCGCATCAACACCGTCTCGCCATCGGCATCGACTTGGGTACGACCAACAGCCTGGTTGCTACCGTCCGCAGCGGCAGCCCGGTTTGTCTGACCGATATTGACGGGCGCACCACCCTGCCCTCCGTCGTCCGCTACGGCGAAGGCGACGCCGTCGAAGTCGGCAAAACCGCCCTTTCCGCCCAAAAAACCGACCCGCTGAACACCATCAGTTCCGCCAAACGCCTGATTGGTCGCACGCTGACCGACCTCGCGCATGAGGCGCAATACCTGCCCTACCGGTTCACGCCCAACGAGCGCGTGGTCGAGCTGAACACCCGCCAAGGTGCCAAAACGCCTATCGAAGTGTCGTCTGAAATCCTCAAAGCCCTCAAATCGCGTGCCGAAGAAACATTGGGCGGCGATTTGGTCGGCGCCGTCATTACCGTTCCCGCCTATTTCGACGATGCCCAACGCCAAGCCACCAAAGATGCCGCGCGTTTGGCGGGCTTGAACGTATTGCGCCTGCTCAACGAGCCGACCGCCGCCGCGATTGCCTACGGGCTGGACAACGCCTCGGAAGGTACGTTTGTCGTTTACGACTTGGGCGGCGGTACGTTCGACGTATCCGTATTGCAACTGACCAAAGGGCTGTTTGAAGTCAAAGCCACCGGCGGCAACAGCGCATTGGGCGGCGACGATTTCGACCACCGCCTGTTCTGCCACCTGCTTGAACAAAACGACCTTTCCAAACTCAACGAGCGCGACAGCCAGCTTCTGCTTTCCCTTGTCCGCGCTGCCAAAGAACAACTGACCGGCCAAACCGAAGCCGTCGTCGAAGCCACGCTTTCAGACGGCCGCAAAATCCATACCGTCATTACCCGCCAAGAATTTCACCACCTGACGCAAAATCTGGTGCAAAAAACCATAGAGCCGGTTAAACAAGCCCTGAAAGACGCTGGCGTGACCAAAGCCGACATCAAAGGCGTAATTATGGTCGGCGGTTCTACCCGTATGCTGCACGTTCAACAAGCGGTCGCCACCTTCTTCGGACAAACCCCGCTGAACAACCTCAACCCCGACGAAGTCGTCGCGCTCGGCGCCGCCATACAGGCGAACGTCCTTGCCGGCAACAAAACCGACGGCGAATGGCTGCTGCTGGACGTTACCCCCTTGTCGCTCGGTTTGGAAACCTACGGCGGACTCGCCGAAAAAATCATCCCGCGCAATTCCACCATCCCCACCGCACGCGCGCAGGATTTCACCACCTTCAAAGACGGTCAAACCGCCATGACGATACACGTCGTACAAGGCGAGCGCGAACTCGTTTCCGACTGCCGCAGCCTTGCCAAATTCACCCTGCGCGGCATTCCGCCCATGACCGCAGGCGCAGCGCGTATCCGCGTTACCTTCCAAGTGGACGCCGACGGCTTGCTGTCCGTTTCCGCACAAGAACAAAGCACCGGCGTACAGGCGCAAATCGAAGTCAAACCTTCCTACGGTTTGGACGACGACACCATCACCCAAATGCTCAAAGACAGCATGAGCAACGCCGCCGAAGACATGGCGGCACGCGCCCGTGCCGAAGCCGTGGTCGAAGCCGAAAGCCTGACCGGTGCCGTCAACGCCGCCCTTGAATTGGATAGCGATTTGCTGGATGCCGAAGAGCTTGCACAAATCCAACAAGACATCGCCGATTTGCAAGGTCGTCTGAAAGACGGCAACGCCGAAGACATCCGCGCCGCCGTCGCCAAACTCAGCCGCAGCACCGACAACTTCGCCGCCAAACGTATGAACCGCAACATCCAACGTGCGCTGACAGGGCAAAGTGTGGACGATATTTGACGGCAAACAGTTTCAGACGACCTTGTAAAACACAAGGTCGTCTGAAAATCTAATATCCCAACCGATCCGATTTCTTCTATGCGACTCTGGCACCAAACCCTCATCCCGCTACTCCCCCGCGCCCAGCTTTTGGGGCAACACCGCGAATGCGCCGCCCTGCGCGGAGCAGGCTGGGGCAGGCCGCACGCGACGGTGAATTACGTCTTCACCCATTCGCCTGACAAGCTCTATCTGTATCACGCGCTGATTATGGAAGAAATGGAAAAACGCGGTTACAAACCCGACCCGTTGTGGAAAGACCCGCTGTACCGCGGCAAAGCGGTTGCCCCTTATCCCGCACACGATATCGAAGCCGCCGATTCACCGATTTACCCCGAACACGATGATGCGTATCTAGACGAATGTCTGGAAAATTTAAAAAGCAAAGGTATCATGTTATAAACGGTTTCAGACGACTCCTTCATTACAAAAGGTCGTCTGAAAACGACTGACAAACCCTATCCACCCATTACAAGAGACAATAAAAATGCCCAAAATCACCGTACTCCCACACGCCGTATTATGTCCCGAAGGCGCAGTCATTGAAGACGCACCCGAAGGCAAAACCGTCCTTGACGTACTGCTCGACCACGACATCGAAGTCGATCACGCCTGTGAAAAATCCTGCGCCTGCACCACCTGCCACGTCATCATCCGCAAAGGCTTCGACAGTTTGGAAGAGCCGAGCGATCTGGAAGAAGACCTGCTCGACCAGGCATGGGGCTTGGAAGCCGACTCGCGCCTGAGCTGTCAGGCAGTGGTTGCCGACGAAGACTTGGTGGTGGAAATCCCCAAATACACCATCAACCACGCGCGCGAAGATCATTGATGCAAAGAGGTCGTCTGAAACGGATACAGCAATGTTCAGACGACCCCTGCCAAATTTTGAGCAAACAAAAAGTCGTCTGAAACTGCCTTACCGACCGTTTTCAGACGACCTTCCGTCAAATCGCTGCCAAATCGTTTATTTGGAACGTGGAACGACAAATCTCAAGCGGGAGATCTTCATTGACGCAGCGGCTTGGGCAACAGGGTAGCGTTCCACTTCACCTTTAACATTGATCATACTGAGGCGGCTGCCGCGGCGGGTAATAATGCTCTTAGGTTCGGGCTTCGGTGCCGGTTCGTTTTTTGTTGCGGTTGTAACGGATTTCGGCGGTTCGGGGACATATCCCGCCAAGCCGAAGCGTTTGATGATTTTATTTGCGGCATCCATATAACGCTGTTTTGCTTCTTCGTTTTCCACCGCCATATCGTCAAGCGCCACAGACACGTCGTTGCCGCAGCCGACAATACGTTCCGCAATACGCGAATACACCATCCAGCGTTTCAAACGCAAAGCGCCCGCATCTTCGTCCGGCGCAGCGGCATCCAAAGCAATCATGCCGTAACGCTTGCCATAACGGAGGCGCAGCGAAAGCCGCTTCAGCCCCTCGCTCTCGTCCAGCATCTGATAAAGCTCGCGGATAAGCAGCAGCAGGCGGTCGAACACGCCCGCTTTAGCAAGATAATTAGGATCATCGGAGGCGAGCGCGTAAATAAGTTTGGATAATTTGGCATTGAGTGCGTTGTTCATCGATTTTCCTGTTATTCATACTATAATGGATTTCTTTAAGAACCATTCCAAATGATTTGGTTGCATGACAAAGTGTAAATTTTCCTTAGTGAAAGTCAGAAAAATGTATTAACGTACGCCTTGAAAATATTACATAGGAAAATACCATATGCGATTTCAGACGCATTAATCATTGCCGACACAAATTTCCCCCAAAGCATTAAAACCTAAACAAGCCATCCCGAATCAAACCATTCGGACACTCCAAAAGGAACGACATCATGAAATGGACAGACACCCAACGCATCGCCGAGGAACTTTACGACCTGCACGGCGACAGCATCGACCCGAAAACCGTTCGCTTCACCCAACTGCGCGACCTGATTATGGCGCTGCCCGACTTCGACGACGATCCCGCACGCTGCGGCGAACGCATCCTCGAAGCTGTGCAACAGGCATGGATTGAAGAGGCTGAGTGAGGCAACATCATTTGCAAGCTAAAAACCAAGACGTCGTCTGAAAATTTTTCAGACGACGTTTGAATGGGTTGATAGCCAACTCAAGCGCGAAACATCTTATTGCTTTTGCGTTACCAACAAGAATACAAGCCATTGAAATCCATTTAATTTCAAAGTATTCCCACACATCAGAATATGTATTTTCTCCCCGGCTTGCCCTCATATGAATAGAGGCAAACATAATGGCAACCATATTAAAATAATTCATAAACTTTCTGAAAATTTTGAATTTGACTCATACACAAGGCAAATTTATCATACAAGCCTGAAAACGTTTAAAAAAGACAACCGAGGTACACAGCCAATGAGTTACGCAAAAGAAATCAATGCGTTAAACAACAGCCTTTCCGACTTGAAAGGCGACATCAACGTTTCGTTCGAATTTTTCCCGCCGAAAAACGAACAAATGGAAACCATGCTGTGGGACTCCATCCATCGCCTGCAAACCCTGCATCCCAAATTCGTCTCCGTAACCTACGGCGCAAACTCCGGCGAACGCGACCGTACGCACAGCATCGTCAAACGCATCCAACAGGAAACCGGCTTGGAAGCCGCGCCACATCTGACCGGCATCGACGCCTCTCCCGACGAATTGCGCCAAATCGCCAAAGACTATTGGGACAGCGGCATCCGCCGTATTGTCGCCCTGCGTGGCGACGAGCCACCCGGTTATGAGAAAAAACCGTTTTACGCCGAAGATTTGGTCAAACTCCTGCGCTCCGTCGCCGACTTCGACATCTCCGTAGCGGCATATCCGGAAGTGCATCCCGAAGCAAAATCCGCACAAGCCGACCTGATCAATCTGAAGCGCAAAATCGATGCGGGTGCAAACCACGTCATCACCCAATTCTTCTTTGACGTAGAACGCTACCTGCGCTTCCGCGACCGCTGCGTGATGTTGGGCATCGATGTCGAAATCGTTCCCGGCATCCTGCCTGTTACCAACTTCAAGCAACTCGGCAAAATGGCGCAAGTAACCAACGTCAAAATCCCGAAATGGCTGTCGCAAATGTATGAAGGCTTGGACGACGACCAAGGCACGCGCAATCTGGTGGCGGCAAGTATCGCCATTGACATGGTCAAAGTCCTGTCCCGCGAAGGCGTGAAAGATTTCCACTTCTACACGCTCAACCGCAGCGAGCTGACTTACGCTATCTGCCATATTTTAGGCGTGCGTCCTTAAAGCCGAAAACGGTTTCAGACGACCTCAGGGGTCGTCTGAAAAACAAAACGCCGCCCCATCCGCCCTATTCTGATTTACAATACCGACCGATTCGGATTGAACCGGTCCTTACAAAATCCAACTGGAGAGTTCAACATGACAACATTACATTTCTCAGGCTTCCCGCGTGTCGGCGCCTTCCGTGAATTGAAATTCGCCCAAGAAAAATACTGGCGCAAAGAAATCAGCGAACAAGAGCTGCTCGACGTCGCCAAAGACCTGCGCGAAAAAAACTGGAAACACCAAGCCGCTGCCAACGCCGATTTCGTTGCCGTAGGCGATTTCACTTTCTACGACCACATCCTCGACCTGCAAGTCGCTACCGGCGCGATTCCCGCCCGTTTCGGCTTCGACAGCCAAAACCTGTCTTTGGAACAATTCTTCCAACTTGCGCGCGGCAACAAAGACCAATTCGCCATCGAAATGACCAAATGGTTCGACACCAACTATCACTACTTGGTGCCTGAATTCCATGCCGATACCGAATTCAAAGCAAACGCCAAACACTACGTTCAACAACTGAAAGAAGCCCAAGCTCTCGGTCTGAAAGCCAAACCGACCATCGTCGGCCCGCTGACCTTCCTGTGGGTCGGTAAAGAAAAAGGCGCAGTCGAATTCAACCGCCTGAGCCTGTTGCAAAAACTGCTGCCCGTTTACGTTGAAATCCTGAACGCTTTGGTTGAAGCCGGTGCCGAATGGATTCAAATCGACGAGCCTGCTTTGGCTGTTGACCTGCCTAAAGAATGGGTAGAAGCCTACAAAGACGTTTACGCCACTTTGAGCAAAGTAAACGCCAAAATCCTGTTGAGCACTTACTTCGGTTCCGTTGCCGAACACGCCGCATTGCTGAAAGCCCTGCCCGTTGACGGTCTGCACATCGACTTGGTACGCGCTCCTGAACAACTGGATGCGTTCGCCGACTACGACAAAGTCCTGTCTGCCGGCGTTATCGACGGCCGCAACATCTGGCGCGCCAACCTGAACAAAGTTTTGGAAACTGTCGAGCCTCTGAAAGCCAAACTGGGCGAGCGTTTGTGGATTTCCAGCTCTTGCTCGCTGTTGCACACCCCATTTGACTTGTCAGTTGAAGAAAAACTGAAAGCCAACAAACCTGACCTGTACTCCTGGTTGGCATTTACCCTGCAAAAAACCCAAGAATTGCGCGTTCTGAAAGCCGCATTGAACGAAGGTCGCGATTCCGTTGCCGAAGAACTTGCCGCCAGCCAAGCTGCCGCTGATTCACGCGCCAACAGCAGCGAAATCCACCGTGCAGACGTCGCCAAACGCCTTGCCGACCTGCCTGCCAACGCAGACCAACGCAAATCACCGTTTGCCGACCGCATCAAAGCGCAACAAGCATGGTTGAACCTGCCCCTGCTGCCGACGACCAACATCGGTTCTTTCCCGCAAACCACCGAAATCCGCCAAGCACGCGCAGCCTTCAAAAAAGGCGAACTGTCTGCCGCCGATTACGAAGCCGCGATGAAAAAAGAAATCGCCTTGGTGGTTGAAGAGCAAGAAAAACTGGACTTGGACGTACTGGTACACGGCGAAGCCGAGCGTAACGACATGGTCGAATACTTCGGCGAACTGCTGAGCGGTTTTGCATTCACCCAATACGGCTGGGTACAAAGCTACGGTTCACGCTGCGTGAAACCACCGATTATCTTCGGTGACGTAAGCCGCCCAGAAGCCATGACTGTCGCTTGGTCTACTTACGCACAAAGCCTGACCAAACGCCCGATGAAAGGCATGTTGACCGGTCCTGTAACCATCCTGCAATGGTCTTTCGTCCGCAACGACATTCCGCGCGCTACCGTGTGCAAACAAATCGCACTGGCTCTGAACGACGAAGTATTGAATCTGGAAAAAGCAGGCATCAAAGTCATCCAAATCGACGAACCTGCCATCCGCGAAGGCCTGCCTTTGAAACGCGCCGATTGGGATGTCTACCTGAACTGGGCCGGCGAATCCTTCCGCCTGTCCTCCAGCGGTTGCGCAGACAGCACACAAATCCACACCCATATGTGCTACTCCGAGTTCAACGACATCCTGCCCGCCATCGCAGCTATGGACGCCGACGTCATCACCATCGAAACTTCACGTTCCGACATGGAACTCTTGACCGCGTTCGGCGAATTCAAATACCCGAACGACATCGGGCCGGGCGTTTACGACATCCACAGCCCGCGCGTACCGACAGAAGCCGAAGTGGAACACCTGTTGCGCAAAGCCATCGAAGTCGTACCGGTTGAACGCCTGTGGGTGAACCCGGACTGCGGTCTGAAAACACGCGGTTGGAAAGAAACTCTGGAACAACTCCAAGTGATGATGAACGTTACCCACAAACTGCGTGCCGAATTGGCGAAATAAGTTTGAACTAGCGTAATCAATCAAAAGGTCGTCTGAACATTTTCAGACGACCTTTTTATATGGTTTAAAGAATCAAGAGAAAAACATAGTGGGTTAACTTTGAAGCAATACGGCATTGCCCCATCTAAGCTTCGTAGGGGAAATTCCCAACAATAAAACAACAGATGGAACATTTTCACAGGCTTTACGCCGCATTTAGATCCATTATCATGTACTGATTTAAAGTCAATCTAAAAAAGATGTTTATTACAAACCCGCAAGCAAGCTGCGGATTTTTAGGACTGCAAGCTCCGTTTCCATGCCACAGCCGCCCGTGTCCGTCATTTTGCCGCTGAGGCAGCGGATGTCGGTGATGCCGCAGAAGTGGGCGTATTTCATGCCCAGTTCGCGGGCGAGGACGGCTTCGGGCATTCCGGTCATACCCAGTACGTCCACGCCGTCACGGCGGTAACGTTGGATTTCGGCGCGGGTCGGCCAGCGCGGGCCTTGCAGGCAGCCGTAAACGGCTTGGGTGTATAAGGGCATTTGGTGCTGTTGCGCGTGTTCGGCAATTTTTTCGCGCAGTCCGGCGGAGTAGGGTTCGAGAAAATCGGTGTGTACGACCGGTTCTTCCTGTCCTTCAAAAAAGGTGTCCTTGCGGCCGTAGGTGTAGTCGATCAAGTCGTCGGGCAGGACGAGTGCGCCGTTTTCAAAGCGGTCGTTGATGCTGATGACGGAGGAAACGGCGACGATGTATTCCGCACCTATGGAATGCAACGCCCAAATGTTGGCGCGGTAGTTGATTTCATGCGGCGCGACGGTATGGCCGAAGCCGTGCCGCGCGAGGAAGATGATGTCCTGACTGCCCAGTTTGCCGCTTAAGACAGGGCTGCTGGCCAGTCCGTAGGGGGTACGGACGATTTTGCGGTCAGTGATGCTCAGTTCGGGCAGCTTGGTCAGGCTGCTGCCGCCGATAATGGCTAACATATGATCCTTGTGTAAGTGATTTCAGGGAGTGAGTGTCGGAAAGAAAAAGGTTTGCAAGACAGCCATGATGATGGAAAACAGGATTAACACCTTCATTTTTTCCGGAAAGCTGTATCCGTCGGCTAGGGGAAGCACTTCCCATAGCAACATCGACAGAAAACCGGATATAAACCAAAGTGCAAAATTGTTCAACATGGCCGTCGAAGAAAGACTGGGAGGTCGTCTGAAAACCCATATCTGTTTTCAGACTACCTTTTTGCCCTTTTATTTGTGTTTGTAAAAACGGCTGTGGAAATAAGCGTTCACGCCTTCGCGCAGCAGGACTAAGGTTACGGCGGCAAGCGGCAGACCCACAAGCATTCCGACAAAACCCATGAGTTGTCCAAAAGCCATTAGGGAAAAAATTACCCAAAAAGGCGACAAACCGATACGGTCGCCAACAATCTTCGGAGTTATGAGGAAGCTTTCCAGCAACTGTCCTATGCCAAAAATTACCCACACCATAATCAGCCCGTTCCATGTGCCAAACTGCAGCAAAGCGGCAACAGTAGCCAACAAAAGACCGGTAAATGCACCCAAATATGGAATGAACACCAAAATACCGGCAATCATACCGATGGCGAAACCCGAATCCAGTCCGACCAGCATCAGACCGATGCCGTACACCAGCCCCATAATCAGCATCACCATCAACTGCCCGCGAAGGAATTCGCCTAAAACTTCATCCATATTGCTTGTGATGCGCGAATAAAAGTCAATAAAGCGGCGAGGAACCAACGCACTAATCGCGTAAGCCCAGCGTTTCCAGTCCAACAGAAAGTAATAAAGCAAAAGCGGCAGCAGTATCAGATTGGTCACACTACTAATAACGTTACCGCTCTGACGCATTAGTGTAGGCATCCAATCCGTTAACGTATTACTCATTTCACCAGTATGGGATTGCAGCCAGGCAACCACTGAGTCCTGATCGATTTGCATATAATCGCCTGCTGCATTGTTTAACCAAGGCAATAGTTTATTTTGTATGAAATCAACAATTTGAGGAAAGCGGCTGACCATATTGTTAAATTGATTGATCAACATAGGAACAATAATTAGCATCAACAATAGCAAGAGTAGTAACGCCAGTACCATCACTATCATAGAAGCCGGGCCCCGTTTAATCTTTTTTTTCTGCAACCATTCCACGAGCGGATTGAGTACATAAGCCAATACTGCCGCTACAATAAACGGCGTCAGAATATTGCCCAGGGCATACAGTAACCAGACAAAAGCTACAATTACCAAGCCCATAATGATCCACGGCTTCGAACCGCGCGTTTTTTTCTGATACATATAACCTTTTAACCTTTCTATGTGTGTTTCTGTGCAATTGGCCTAAATTATTTAAAATTATTTTCTAAGGGACTTGACCTGTTCAACTTGCGGGTTATGATAAATTGAAAGCCTTTTTCTAGAAACTCGGAATTATTTACAAAATCACTGAAAAATCCAAGCCCCTGCCTGCAAAATAAGGTAAAATGCTCGGCATCTTTTTTTCGTCTCAATCATGATAAGGAACCCATTCATGAACACTTCATTGAGCTACCGCGACGCTGGCGTGGACATCGACGCCGGCGATCAACTGGTTGAAAGCATCAAACCTTTTGCCAAACGCACTATGCGTCCCGAAGTGTTGGGTGATTTGGGCGGCTTCGGCGCATTGGTCGAAATCAGCAAAAAATACAAAAATCCCGTCCTTGTCAGCGGCACCGACGGCGTGGGCACTAAGCTCAAACTCGCCTTCGACTGGGACAAACACGACACCGTCGGCATCGACCTCGTCGCCATGAGCGTCAACGATATTTTGGTTCAAGGTGCTGAGCCTTTGTTCTTCCTTGACTATTTCGCCTGCGGCAAACTCGATGTCGCCCGCGCTACCGACGTGATTAAAGGCATCGCCCAAGGCTGCGAAGAATCCGGCTGCGCCCTTATCGGAGGCGAAACCGCCGAAATGCCAGGCATGTATCCCGAGGGCGAATACGATTTGGCAGGCTTCGCCGTCGGCGTGGTCGAAAAAGAGCGCGTCATTAACGGCCGCAGCATCAAAGCAGGCGACATAGTGTTGGGCTTGGCTTCCAACGGCGCCCATTCCAACGGCTATTCACTCGTCCGCAAAATCATCGCCCGCGACAATCCCGATTTAGACGCCGAGTTCGACAACGGCAAAACCCTGCGCGAAACCATCATCGCCCCGACCCGCCTGTATGTGAAACCCATCCTCGCCGCTTTGGAAAAATTCACCATTAAAGGCATGGCGCACATCACCGGCGGTGGCATCACCGAAAATGTGCCGCGCATCCTGCCTGAAAACACCGTCGCCCAAATCGACGCCAAAGCATGGGAATTGCCCAAGCTGTTCCAATGGCTGCAACAGGCAGGCAATGTGGAAACGCAAGAAATGTACCGCACCTTCAACTGTGGCATCGGCATGGTGGTCGTGATTGCCGAAGAGGATGCCGACGCGGTGCAGGCGTTCTTAACCGAACAAGGCGAAACCGTTTACCGTTTGGGCAAAATCCGCGAACGCAACGGCAACGAGCATCAAACCCAAGTGGCTTAAATCACAAGCCTGAATCTAAATAAAAGGTCGTCTGAAACAGCCAAACCATCTGTTTCAGACGACCTTTTAAATTTTGTAACCCATTAATTGCAATATTTGGCAACATCCCCTTGATACCGTTTGACCAAATCATCACGATTGGCAACGCGCGCGCTTTCGGCAGACTGTTGGTTCATTCGTGCGACACGGCAGTTGTCTTCTTTGTTTTTACGGTTTTCTTCCTCAATTTTTTTATTTTGCTCCTCAATCAGTTTATTCTTAGCCAACATCCGCTCATTTAATTTCGCCTGTTGCTCTGCCAGCGTACCCTCGTCCGCAGCTTCGGATTTGGGTTTGGCTACCGCTTTGACGCTGTGCGTACGGATATTCATCACATTGGAGCGGTCAAGCTGGAGCCGGTTCGGCGTATCGGAATAGCTGTTTCCCTTGCCGTTTTTCCATGTATAGACACTGTCAGCCGCCAATGCGCCGGAAGAACACAAAACTGCCGCCGCCAATACGGATAATGCAGAAAGTTTCAATTTCATTAAAATTCCCCTATTCAAATGATGAGCGATTAATTTGAAATGACAATATTGTACTTGATTTTAAATAATATGTCATAACAAGACGATTACTGTGTATCAAAAAGCAAAAAAATCGCCCCTTTAAACATTTAAGGGGCGCAAAAGGAACACAAACCACTACCAAAACTGTTACAAGGCAAATCCTCCTGATTTTAATTGATGGGTTGCCGGATAAAGTGCTTTCATCAAATCATGCGGTGAAAGCGATAAATCTCTGCTGCCTGTCGTCAGACGCCCCTGCTTCGGGGTCAGTTCAAGCAGACAAGTATCTTTAGCCTGGATAAACTTATTTTTCGTCTGTCGCAACCGGCGTTGTAAAGCGGAAACAACTTTTTCATATAAGCTGTCTTTTTTCTGTACTTCCCGGGTATTTGCCACCCAGCTCAGACGAATATCACTGGTTTCGTCCTCAATCAGCAAAATGCCCGCTTCTACTTGCTCTGCCTTATTCATACAAGGCAGCCAAACATAATAGCGTCCGTCCAGCGTAATGTAGAATACATCGTGAACTTCACAATCGTTGCAGCATTGGGTTGCCAAAAGCGAACGGATGGTTTGTTGATGCAGTCTTAGAATATCAAGGGAGACTTGCTTGAAAATACTTTCCGGCATTTCATTCTCCTTTCATTCTGTTGCGCTGTCGTTTCGTTTCGATGAGTTGCATTATACGAGTATTTTTTAATTTTGCAAATGATAATTGTTACTATTTTTTAAAACAGAAATAACACAATGATTTAAAAAGAAATTAATTTTTTAAAAGTTGAGTATTTTACTCAGGATTTAGTATCCATCAGCCTTTTGAAAGACAAACTGCTTTCGCTCGTCTGAAAATTGTCAGCAATTTCTACTTTTGGTAACCATAAGACGGCTCATACCCCACTTGTCTAAAATATTTTCCCTCATCTAAACAACATCCCAATAAGAATACAAAGCAACACCACTCTATACTTTCACCCCCTCCTTGAGTATGATACGAGACATTTTTTCATTCAGTCATTGGAGCATTTGATGAGACGCCAGATTATCCTTGATACCGAAACCACCGGCCTTTACGCCGAAAACGGCGACCGCTTGGTCGAGTTTGCAGGACTGGAAATGGTCAACCGCCAAATGACCGGACGCTTCCTGCACCTTTACGTCCATCCCGAGCGCGATATGCCTGAAGAAGCCGCACGCGTACACGGGCTGACGATTGACGTTTTAGAAGAAAAAAACGCTCCGCCGTTTGCAAAGGTCGGACAAGAAATCAGCGAATTTATCCGTGGCGCGGAATTGATTATCCACAATGCGAAATTCGACGTAGGCTTCTTAAATATGGAATTCCGCCGCATGGGTCTGCCCTCCGTCGAAGAGCTTGGTTGTGAGATTACGGATACGCTGGCGATGGCGCGTGAAATGTTTCCTGGGCAAAAAGCCAGCCTGGATGCCTTGTGCAACCGCCTCTCCATCGACAGAAGCAAACGCGTACTGCATGGCGCTTTAATCGACTGCGAGCTTTTAGGCGAAGTTTATTTGGCGATGACGCGCCAACAATTCGACTTAATGGGCGGAGAAGGCGAAGAAGAAACAAAAGAAGACAAGCCCGTCATCATCGCCGAAACAAAACGTTCGTCGCACTTAAAAGTCATCAAAGCCAATTCTGAAGAGCTTGATGAACACGAAAAATATCTCGACGCGCTGGGAGATGTCTGCATATGGAGGCAGGCAGCCGCGGGAGAGAATGTATGAACAGACGGCACATCGCCCTGATTCCCGCCGCAGGGGTCGGCGCTCGCTTCGGTGCAGGCAAACCCAAACAATATATCCGGATACACGGCAAAACCGTCTTAGAGCATACGGTTGCCATTTTTACACAGCATCCGCTTATCGACTTGGTCGCTATTATTGTCTCACCTGATGATCCTTTTATTAATCATCTTCAGACAACCTCTGATAAGACAGTGGTTTTCAACGTCGGAGGCAATACCCGGGCAGAAACCGTCCGCAACGGTGTGCAAACACTGATGGAAAAAAGGTTATCGGATAACCACGATAATATTTTGGTTCACGATGCCGCCCGCTGCTGCCTGCCCCAAGATGCCTTGTCGCGTCTGATTCAGGAAGCCGGAACAAAAGCAGAAGGCGGCATTTTGGCCATTCCCGCAGCCGACACCATCAAACGTTCCGATACCGACGGACAAATTCTGGAAACCGTACCCCGTACAGACTTATGGCAGGCACAGACACCGCAGCTTTTTCAAGCCGGATTATTGAATCGCGCCCTATCCGCCTCCGACTTAAACGGTATTACCGATGAAGCCTCTGCCGTAGAACAACTGGGCATAAGGCCTCTACTGGTACAGGGGGATATCCGCAATCTCAAATTAACCCTCCCTCAGGACGAATTTATCATACGGCTGCTTTTGAATACTTGAATAACCTCGACAAAAAGGTCGTCTGAAAACCAGAATTTGGATTTTCAGACGACCTTTTTGTCGGTAAGCAGTAAAGCAACGCTAGCACAACCTCGAATAGTTTTGCCTCATTTCAAACAATGGGCCAACCAAATGCCCGCTGCCGTCAATATAAACGAACCGCCGATATGGAGGAATACGGATAATGCAGCAGCCATCCACCGCCCATCCTGTATCATAGCCACCGTCTCAAGGGAAAAAGAGGACAATGTGGTCAGACTGCCTAAGAAACCGGTAATCAACAGCAAACGCCATTGAGGATCTGCGACCCATTCGGCACAAAATCCGATAAGCAAAGCCCCTATCCAGTTTGCAGCCAGCGTCCCCCAGCCCAAAATCGGCGCAGCGGGAAGCAGCAGACCAAGTATCCAACGCAATACCGCGCCGACAACCGCACCTAGGGCAACCGGAAAAATATTTAAGAAGTTCATAATCAAATTAAAAACAAACTGAAATTACCGTACGCAAGGTCGTCTGAAAATAAAAATACCGATGTCTCCAAGCTTTTACAGACATACTTGCTTAGATTGAATCCAAAGTTCAAATAGTTCTTACCAAAGGTAACGATAAAACTGAAATAAACAGTGAGTGTTATAATAAATGAATCGACACACCCGACAGGTCGTCTGAAAAGGAGTAATCGACATGCACCGACGCGTCTTTATCGTACACGGTTTTGAAGGCAATCCGCACGGCAACTGGTTTGACTGGCTCTCGGCACAAGTCCGCGCCGCAGGCTTCCAAGCCGACGCGGTGGCGATGCCCAATCCCGAACGGCCGACCGTTTCTTCTTGGCAGTTCGCCCTCGACCAACACATCGGCAAACCCGACGAAAATACTTTCTTAGTCGGGCACAGCCTAGGCTGCATCACCCTTCTGCACTTCCTCAGCCGTCAGCAGCCCGAAAAAATCGGCGGCTTAGTACTGGCGGCGGGATTCGCCGACCCCCTGCCCCCGCTGCCCGTCCTTGATGCCTACATCAAAGGGGCCGCGCCCGAATTCGACATCCTGCGCAAAATCCAAATGCCTAAACACTGCATTGTCTCCGACAACGACACCCACGTTCCGCCCGAATTGACCTTGAGTATGGCGGAAAAACTCAAAAGCCCCGTTACCCACATCGCCAAAGGCGGACACCTGATGGCATCCGACGGCTTCACAGAACTGCCGCAAGCTTGGGAAGTATTGAAACCGATGCTTACGGGCTAGAATATCAGCCGTCAAGCACTTCAAATTTCACATTACAGGGCATCTGCCCGCAAAAAAACGAATCGACATTCTATCACCTGCAATACCTGAATCCCGAATCCATCATGTCCGTCAACCATTACGAAAATTTCCCCGTCGGCTCGCTCGTCATGCCGCGCCGCCTGCGCAAGCCTACCCATGCCGTTTACGCTTTTGCACGCACTGCGGACGACCTCGCCGATGAAGGCAATGCCGAAGCCGATGAACGCTTGCACGCTTTGGACGAACTTAAATCCGAACTTGACCGCATACAATGCGGCGAAACGCCGCTGACCCCGCTAATGCAACGTTTGCAACGTGAAGCTATCGCGCCTTTCAAGCTGCCGCTGCAGCCGTTTTACGATCTTTTGTCCGCATTCAGTCAAGATGTTGTCAAAACCCGTTATCAGGATTTTGGCGACCTGATCGATTACTGCCGCCGTTCCGCCAATCCGGTCGGGCGCATTATGCTGCACCTGTACGGACAAACCGACGAAGTCAGCATCGCCCAAAGCGACGGCATCTGCACCGCGTTGCAACTCATCAACTTTTGGCAGGACGTTGCCGTCGATTGGCAGAAAGGCCGTGTTTATATCCCGCAGGACGACTTGCAAAAATTTAACGTCAGCGAAGCGCAAATCGCCGAAGGTAAAGCAGATTTTGCGTTCCAAAGACTGATGGCGTATGAATGCAACCGCGCGTTCCAAATGCTCAAAGGCGGTTCGCCCTTGGGTAAAACGCTGAAAGGCCGTTTGGGATTTGAATTGCGGATGATTATTGTCGGCGGACAACTGATTTTGCAGAAACTGGACGGCTGCAAATACGATATGTTTACACAACGCCCTATTTTGGATAAAAAAGATTGGCTGATTATTTTGAAACGGGCATTCTTGAAGAAATAAACCGGCCGGCGCAAAAGGTCGCCTGAAAACTCAGCTTCAAGGCTGTTTTCAGACGACCTCATCACAGCCCTCTCATCAAATGTATCTTGAAAAATAGTTACCTTATCCTCGTTTGTAGTGAGAATACATCGCCAACCTAATCAATAATTTCAAATCGTAAAAATTATTCTCTTTGAACTTGGCAAGGCAACGTCCTACTTGTTAAACCCGCCATAAACTCATTTACTTGGGATATACATAAATCAAACGTTGTCTGAAAGCCTGACGGTTTTCAGACAACGTTTAATATATGATCTATTGAAACGCCGGCATTCGGCTTAAGCCACTGCCTGCCGCCATTGCGCCAAAAGCTGCTTCAATACATCAGGCTGATCGTGTCCGTTGCGGATAGCGGCTTCCAACCATTTACACGCTTCATCTGCATCATGCGCTATGCCCGTTCCGTTAAAATAAAGGCAGGCAAGATTGTATTGCGCCATTGCATCATGGTTTAGTGCCGCTTTTTCGAACCATTCTGCCGCCTTGGCATAATTCTGTGCCGTACCGTGTCCGTTGTAATACATCATGCCCAAATTGGTCTGCGCCTTCCCATGACCCAATAAAGCCGAACGTTCATACAGCCTCAACGCTTCCGAATGATCGGGATGGCGATTCAAACCATAATGCGCGGCAAACGCCTGCTGATAAAGTTGCTCTGCTTCCTGCTTCTTCAAAGCTTTTTCTTTTGCTTCGGCATATTCCTCGGGTTTATTGCCCAAGGCAATATCGGCAAGCAGTTTCTGATGTGCCTGGATATTTCCTTTATCCGCTGCCTGACGGTAATAGCGCCGTGCCTTCATAGGGTCGGGAAGCACACCCAGACCATAACGGTAAATATCGCCCAAAATCCTTAAGGCTTCGGAATGCTGCTGTGCAGCCGCTTTTTCCGCATACGCATGAGCCTTGCCGGTATTGCGTTCCACCCATTTTCCCAATAGGTAAATTTCTGCCAATCTTACCTGTGCGTCGCTGCTGCCTCCTCTTGCCGCAGCCTTCAAACGGTGTATGGCCTCTGTCGGATCAGTTTCCAGCAGTAAATCCGCCAACATGGTTTGTGCGGCAGCAATCCCGCTATCGGCTGCATGGCGCAGATGAACGACGGCAAGCTGCTTGTTCGGGTCAGTTCCCTGTCCTAATTTATATTGCAGTCCCAGCTGCCAATGTGCTGCAGGAAAATCCTGCTCCGCAGCTTGTCGGTAAAACAAATGTGCCTGAGCAAAATCGGGAGGCGAGGCATATTGATGGTGTTGCGCTAAAAAGTATAATGCCTGCGGATGATGCTGAGCGGCAGCCATGTACGCCCATTGCAACGCCTCTTCATGCCGCCCACCGTCATGCAAACTCCGCATCAGCTTAAGCTGGGCATGGATGATACCTTCTTCAGCCAGCTCCTTGTAAGCTGCCATCAATGTATTGAAAGGCATGCCTTGTGATTCTTGAATCTGGAGCAGATTGTATCGAGCATAAGGATGCCCGCTTCCCGCCGCCTGCTGCATCAGTCTGATACCTGCCTGCCTATCCGCCGAAGTCCCTAAGCCCTGCAACAGACAGCCTGCAAGTTGGAATGCGGATTCCGCATGCCCGGCTTGCGCAGCCTGACGCAACAAAGGAACGGCTGCTTCAAAATCAGGAGGTGTCCTAGCCAAATGTGAAATTGCTTCCCTGTAAAATGTGTCAGCGGTATTCATTTTTATAATCCGATTTATCTAAAATGCGCCGGATAATTAATTTTTCTTGTTTTATGCTATACAAACCAACCGGCGGCCAAGTCGCGCAAGTTTATCAGAATTTTGCCCCCTTGTTTATTCTATTATAATAATTCTTTTATTCTCAAATATATAATACGGTAAAGTGTCGTCTGAAAAAGACGGTAAACTCGTTTATAATACGATTTTTCTTTCAGGCCGTTTTAACCATGAAAAAGGTTGAAAAAAACGTATTGGTGCTGCACAGCGCAAAACAGATGTTCGACTTGGTCGATAAAGTTGAGGACTATCCAAACTTTCTCCCATGGTACAGTAAAACCGAAGTCATAGAGCGCAAAGATAAGGAACTCAAAGCACGGCTGTTCATGGACTATATGGGTGTGCGTCAATCTTTTGCGACACACAACCACAACATTCCCGGCTCGGAAATCCGTATGGACTTGCTGGAAGGCCCTTTCAAAACCTTGCGCGGTACATGGAAGTTTATCGATTTGGGCGGTGATATGTGTAAAATCGAATTTCGTTTGGAATATGATTTTTCCAATATGCTGCTTTCTACCGTCATTTCCCCCGTATTCAACCACCTCTCCGGTACGCTGGTCGATGCATTCGTCAAAGAGGCAGACAGACGCTATGCTTGAAATCGAAATTGTTTACGGAACGGCTGAAAAACAGATATTGCGCTCAATCCGTATTGAGCAAGGAGCAACTGCAAGGACGGCTGTGCGTCAAAGCGGCTTGGATAAAGATTTTCCTGAATTGGATTTGAATGCGGCCCCTTTGGGTATTTTTGGAAAAAGAGTCAAAGATGACGTTTTGTTGCGCGACCGAGACCGTATCGAGATATACCGCCCTTTACTGATTGACCCGAAAGAAGCAAGACGCAAACGGGTCGGTAAAACCAAATAAAATGCTTGAAAAGGTCGTCTGAAAACCGTTTGCTGTTTTCAGACGACCTCTCTTTGAGGAAACACAATGTCAAATAAAATCAAAATGATTGTAGGACTGGGAAATCCCGGTTCGGAATACGAACAAACGCGCCACAATGCCGGATTCTGGTTTATCGACGAATTGGCATGGCAATATAAAGCTACTTTAAAAGAAGAAAAAAAATTCTTCGGCTCAGTAGCCCGCATCAGCATATCCGGCTCAGACTTATGGCTTTTAAAACCTTCAACATTTATGAACCGCTCCGGTCAGGCAGTAGCCGCGCTGGCGCAATTCTACAAAATCAAGCCTGAAGAAATCCTGGTCGTCCATGACGAACTGGATATACCGTGCGGCAGGATAAAATTTAAATTGGGTGGGGGAAACGGCGGTCATAACGGCTTAAAAGACATTCAGGCACGCTTGGGAACGCCTGATTTTTACCGCCTGCGCTTGGGTATCGATCATCCGGGAGACCGAAATCTGGTTGTCGGCTATGTCCTGAATAAACCCAGCCCGGAACACAGGCAGCAAATTGATGAAGCCATCAATAAATCATTAAAAGCCGTTCCCATGCTGTTAGCCGGAGAATGGGAAGAAGCCGTACGTTTTTTACACAGCAAATAAATTTCAGACGACCTTTGGGAGCAAACAATGAATGAGCTTCTAGAATTAATTCAAACAGAATCTGTCGGAACGGTAGAAGAAACACTGGACTTTTTCTTATACGAATGCAGCTTGGACGAAGCACCGACCATTGAAGAAGTCAAACTATGGCGTGATGAACTGGACAAACGGGGGGATAAATTTATCCGTTTGTCCGCCATCTGCCAAAAATGGCTGGATGAGGAAACACAATGAAACTGCCTTTGAATAAGTTTACCTTGTTAGCAGCAGCTTGGTTTGCAGCAAGTATTTACGCATTACTTTTCAAAGAGTCCGGCAATGCGCCCCCTCCCTTTCCCAATTTCGACAAGGTTGCCCATTTCATTACGTTCTTTGCACAAACATGGTTAATAGCCAAAATCTTTTTAGCCGAGCAAAAACACGTGCCTTATAAAAAACTATTGATATTCGCCTTATTGTTTGCCTTCTTTAGCGAATGGGCTCAAGCAACGTTTACAACGACAAGGGAAGGCTCACTTGGAGACGGAATAGCGGATATGCTTGGCACAATGGCTGCCTTATGGTTTGCCAAAAAGGTAGAGACTGCAAAATTACAGAATCAAAAGCCTATCTGATGCCATATTCGAATACTGAAAACTTCTTAGGCAGTCTATAAAATAAAAAACCGATTCCCCATATGGAATCGGTTTTTTACAAGGGAAAATTACAGGGCATCTTTCAATGCTTTACCGGCACGGAATTTAGGAGTTTTAGCAGCAGCGATGGTCAGAGGCTCGCCGGTTTTAGGGTTGCGGCCTTGACGTTCTGCGCGTTCGCCAACGTAGAAAGTACCGAAACCGACCAGAGTTACGGTGTCGCCTTTTTTCAGAGCGTTGGTTACAGCATTGGTAGTGGCATCCAGAGCTTTTTGGGCGGCAGCTTTAGAAATGCCGGCTTCTTGAGCAATTGCTTCGATCAATTCAGACTTATTCACAATCAGTCCCTTCCTATCGTTGAAAATAATGAAATGCCCGAATACTCGGGGCTTCGTACTTTTGAGTACCTTTGCGCTTTATAGCAATTCTGAAAATACCGTGTCAAGCAAAAAATGCGGAATTGCCCTATTTTACAGGCTTTCAAGGCAAACCCGCATCTTTTGCA
Source organism: Neisseria sp. DTU_2020_1000833_1_SI_GRL_NUU_006 (assembly GCA_032388755.1). NCBI lineage: Bacteria > Pseudomonadati > Pseudomonadota > Betaproteobacteria > Neisseriales > Neisseriaceae > Neisseria > Neisseria sp. DTU_2020_1000833_1_SI_GRL_NUU_006. The sequence continues at coordinate 1,084,750 of CP135593.1, forward strand.
ACACATTTTTTACAAAATCAGTGTTTGGTCGCTTTCGCCCTTGACTTAGGCTTGGCGGCTTCAACCTGCGCCTCTTCGGTACTTAAAGGCGCAACCCAAGGTGTCGGCTGGCTTTCCAAGCCCAAAGCGAGGACTTCGTCTATCCATTTGACCGGATGGATGATCAGGCCGGTTTTCACGTTTTCAGGGATTTCTTCCAAGTCTTTGACGTTGTCTTTCGGAATCAGGACGTGTTTGATGCCGCCGCGCAAGGCAGCCAACAGTTTTTCCTTCAAACCGCCGATTGGCAAGACTTCGCCGCGCAGGGTGATTTCGCCTGTCATCGCCACATCGGCGCGCACCGGAATTTTGGTGAAGGCAGACACCATCGCCAAAGTCATGGCAATACCTGCGCTCGGGCCGTCTTTCGGCGTTGCGCCTTCGGGAACGTGAACATGGATGTCTTTTTTCTCGTAAAAATCAGGAGCCAAACCCACTGATTCTGCACGGGAACGGACAACAGACCATGCCGCGGACACAGATTCCTTCATCACATCGCCCAACTGACCGGTACACTGAATCACGCCCTTGCCCGGCAACGCCACGGCTTCGACAGTCAGCAATTCGCCGCCGACTTCCGTCCACGCCAAACCGGTAACCTGTCCGATACGGTTTTCACTTTCGGCAACGCCGTAATCGAAGCGGCGCACGCCCAAGTAGTCATGCAGGTTTTTCTCATTGACTTTAACCGCCTTAGGCTTGGCTTTGCTGGTTTTCTTGGTTTCAGACGACCTCTTCTTATCTTCGTTCAAGGTAATCTGCATCACCACCTTGCGGCAGATTTTGGCAATCTCGCGATCAAGCGAACGCACACCGGCTTCACGCGTGTAATAACGGATAATATCGCGTACCGCGCTTTCTTCAACCACCAATTCGCCTTCTTTCACGCCGTTGCGTTTCATTTGTTTTGGCACGAGATACTGCATGGCGATATTGATTTTCTCGTCTTCGGTATAGCCGGACAAACGGATGATTTCCATGCGGTCGAGCAACGGGGTCGGAATATTCAAGCTATTAGATGTGGCGATAAACATCACATCGCTCAAATCGTAATCCACTTCCGCATAATGATCGGCAAACTTGTTGTTTTGCTCAGGATCGAGCACCTCAAGCAACGCGCTGGAAGGATCGCCTCGGAAGTCGCTGCCCAATTTGTCGATTTCGTCGAGCAGGAACAGCGGATTCTTCACGCCTGCCTTAGCCATGTTTTGCAGGATTTTGCCTGGCATAGAGCCGATATAGGTGCGGCGGTGGCCGCGGATTTCGCTTTCGTCGCGCACGCCACCCAAAGCCATACGGACATATTGGCGGCCTGTTGCTTTGGCAATGGATTCTCCCAAAGAGGTTTTACCCACCCCCGGAGGACCGACCAAACACAGAATCGGACCTTTGAGCTTGTCCATACGTTTTTGGACGGCGAGGTATTCCAAAATCCGTTCTTTGACTTTTTCCAAGCCATAGTGGTCGGCGTTCAACACCAAATCGGCTTTGGCAATGTCTTTGCTGACACGGGATTTTTTCTTCCACGGCAGCTCAAGCAAAGTATCGATGTAGTTGCGTACCACGATAGATTCCGCAGACATAGGCGGCATCATTTTGAGCTTTTTCAGTTCGGACAGGCATTTCTCTTCGGCTTCTTTGGTCATGCCCGCTTCTTTGATTTTTGCTTCCAACGCATCCAGTTCGCCGCGTTCGTCTTCTTCGCCCAATTCTTTCTGAATCGCTTTCACTTGCTCGTTCAGATAATACTCGCGCTGGGATTTTTCCATCTGGCGTTTGACGCGGCCGCGGATGCGTTTTTCGACCTGCATGATGTCCAGTTCGGATTCCAACTGGGCGAGCAGAAACTCCATACGACCGATAATGCCGAAGGTTTCCAAAATCTGTTGGCGCTGCTCCAGTTTCAACTGCAAATGCGCCGCAATCGTGTCCACCAAACGGCTGTTATCATCGATACCGTTGATGGTATTGATGATTTCGGCAGGGATTTTTTTATTTAACTTGGCGTATTGGTCAAACTGGGTAAGCAGCGTGCGACGAATGGCTTCAATATCGGGATTGTCCGCATCCGCATACTCATCGACAGCTTCGACATGTGACAGGAACAATCCGCCACTCTCTTCAATGGTCAATACTCTGCCGCGCCGGATACCTTCGACCAACACTTTCACCGTGCCGTCAGGCAGCTTCAACACCTGCAAAACCTGCGCGACCGTACCCGTACGGTGCAAATCGGACGCCGTCGGATCTTCGGTGTTCGGGTCGATTTGCGCCAGCAAAAACACCGGATCGTCATTCGCCATTGCCGCTTCCAATGCCGCAATGGATTTCGGGCGGCCTACAAACAGCGGCAGCACCATATGCGGATAAACGACGACATCGCGTAAAGGCAGGGTTGCCAGTGCGCTGTATTCCTCAAAATGTTTTTCTTTTGTCGGCATATTGTTCTCTACTTGGTAATAAATTTGGAATGTGGCTTAAATTGGGATGGAAAAGCGTATTTCAAGACTTGAAAAAGCCGATGTACGCTTCTATTTTTATCGGCAACTTTTTGCGATAAAATACACGCCGTTCGAGGTCGTCTGAAAGGCTGGAAACTTTTCAGACGACCTCTCGGCATACAGCATATCAGGAGTCAGCCATGACCGACCAAACCTCACTCATCGAATTCCCCTGCCAATTCCCTATCAAAGTCATGGGCAACGCGCATCCCGAATTTGAAAAAAATATCTTGGAAACCGTCCGCCAGCACGCGCCCGATACCGAACCCCACCACATCACCACCCGTCAAAGCAGCAAGGGCAACTATACCGGTGCAACCGTCAAAGTAAACGTCGAAAGCAAAGAGCAACTGGACAAAATCTACCGCGCCCTGACCGATCACGAAATGGTGAAAGTAGTGTACTGATATGAAAATCGTGCATAAAGGCATGGTCGAGTACCAACCGACTTTCGAAGCCATGAAAGCGTTCAATGCAGCCCGCGACGAACATACCGAAGACGAATTATGGGTGGTCGAGCATCCGCCCGTCTTCACACAAGGCCTGGCAGGCAAACCGGAACACCTCCTGATCCGCGACGACATACCCGTCGTCCAAATCGACCGGGGCGGACAAATCACTTATCACGGTCCCGGCCAGTTGGTCATTTACACCATGATCAACTTCAAACGCCGCAAAACCAGCGTCCGCAACATCGTTTCCGCGCTTGAAAACAGCATCATCGCCACGTTGGCGGAATACGGCATTGAAGCGGCGGCAGACCCGAAACGCCCCGGCGTTTATGTCGGCGAGCGCAAAATCGCCTCACTCGGCTTGCGCATCAAAGACGGTTCCGTCTATCACGGCCTGGCATTAAACGTAAACATGGACTTAAGCCCGTTTACCCACATCAATCCCTGCGGTTATGCCGGCATGGAAATGACACAAATCGCGGATTTTGTCCAACCCTGTCCCACCTTGGACGAAGTTGCGCAAAAACTGACCGCACACCTCGAGACACAACTCACACCGAAAGCGAACAATTAATGAGCGAAATCAAAGTTGACGATCCCAAACGCGGCGTCAAACTCAAAGGAGCGGACAAAACCGCCCGCATCCCCATCAAAGTCGTCCCCCTTCAGGAAAAACTGAAAAAACCCGAATGGATACGCGCCAAACTGCCGTCACGCAAATTCTTTGAAATCAAAGACATTTTGCGCGAACAAAAAATGCACACCGTTTGCGAAGAAGCTTCCTGTCCGAATATCGGCGAATGCTTCAGCAAAGGCACAGCAACCTTCATGATTATGGGCGACATTTGTACCCGTCGCTGTCCGTTCTGCGACGTAGGACACGGCCGCCCGAATATGCTCGACCCCGACGAACCGAAAAACCTCGCAGAATCCGTCAAAGCCATGAACCTGCGTTACGTCGTCATCACTTCCGTTGACCGCGACGACCTGCGCGACGGCGGCGCACAGCATTTCGCCGACTGCATCAAAGCCATCCGCGAAACCAGTCCGAACACCAAAATCGAAATCCTCGTTCCCGACTTCCGCGGCCGCTTGGACATCGCGCTGAAAATCCTTGCCGAAACCCCGCCCGACGTGATGAACCACAACTTGGAAACCCATCCGAGCCTGTACAAAAAAGCCCGTCCGGGTGCCAACTATCAGCACTCCCTCGACCTGCTGCGCCGCTACAAAGAAATGATGCCGCACATCCCGACCAAATCCGGCATCATGGTCGGCTTGGGCGAAACAGACGAAGACGTGCGCGAAATCATGCGCGATATGCGGGCGCACAATATCGAAATGATTACCATCGGCCAGTACCTCCAGCCTTCAGACGGACACCTGCCCGTCTTGCGCTACGTCACGCCCGACCAGTTCAAAATCTTTGAAAAAGAAGCATACGAACTGGGCTTCACCAACGCTGCCATCGGCGCCATGGTCCGCTCAAGCTACCATGCCGACGAGCAGGCTGCCGAAGCATTGCGCGAATGTGAATTCTGACGCTATTTGCGACTGAACTACGCTATTTGCGACTTTATAACGATAAGTTCGACTGGGCAAATATGGATCAACAACCAGTTATTGAAATTGCCGAATTCCCACATGATAATAAATTGTGGCGAATTGATAGGTTAGGGAAGATTTTTTCCCAATTGAAAAATAACAATAACCTGTTTATTGAAGTCTATTTACGCCCAGTTAACTTTCATGATAATTCTGTATATAACTTTGCTAGATTTGATAATTCTGGTAGAGAAATTCCAGAATATAATCAATTAAAAAAGATTCCTGTTAATATAGGCTTGCTTCCTATTTTAAGAGTTGGATCTCTTTGGATAAAAGGAAAACTTCAAAATAATAAAGCAGTTACAGATATAGTTACTCTTAAAAATATTGAAATAAATGCAAATACAGTAGAAATAATTAATAGCAATTACAAAATAAAATATTTAGATTCAAGCGGAAGAGAGCAAGAATGCAAACTATTGTTGCAGAAAAATTTTGCAACAGATGCAAAAGTACCTTTTTCTTGCTTAAAAATTCAAAATGAGAATTACAAAAATGGAATAATTATTCCAGTAATAGAAATTATCCGTTTTTATTATGCCTGTTCAACTAGACTAGCTCATTTAACATTTTCTAATCCAGAAGAAATTACAAAAATTTCATATGCGATAGATAATGAAACAGACAAGGTAGTCATTAAATTACCACAGCAATATACAGATCAAGAGGCCTTTATTTTAGCAAGAATATTGACTTCAGATATTGCTTTATCCGGATTCTTTCAGATTAAAAACTCCCTAATAAAAATAGGTTTTAACGAACAACCAACTACATTATTATCTACCAATTTCCCATTTATCAATTCAACCAATTTAGTGGTTCGCGGTATTAAAATTGTTGATAGATTCTTAGTTACGGAGATTTGTTCTTGTTCGGCTCCTTTTCCCGATATTTCTGTTGATAGGAATAATGACAACCGAAAGGGAGATAAGAAAACAGATATACCTGATGATGAAAAGAAAGAGTATCGAAGAGAGGGACGAACTTCCAGTCTCAAAGGAAACTCCATTATCCAAAATCAATATGAATCAGACACTTGCGTATCAACATTACAATTTGACTTAAACATAAATTGCTTTTCAGATTTGATCGGTAAAAAGATTGAAAAACCCAAAAAACCGTTTAATGAATACAAAGCACAGAAACTTGTTATAAATGAACAAATGAATGTAACCGGCTTAGGCGCGGATTTAGGTACATGGGGCCAAACTACAATTGCACCTGCGTCCATTAGCACATTTAATACCCAATCCGAAAAACACAATAGAGATGCCTTAGCTGCAACTTTTGAAAATTCCGTACGGGCTATCGAACATTTGAATGAAGAATATTCAAATATTCAAGCAGCTATCTATATGTCCAGCTCTCCGGCTTGTGAGTTTGTTCCATTAACTGATTCAGCCCATAAAGCCCAATGGTCGTATCTTGTTTCCAAAACCAAAACAAGGCGTAAGGTATTATTAGGAAAAATTGATTATAAAGATAGGACATTTTGGTTGATTGAAATTCAAGCTCGGAAAAGTGAGCATTTCGTTACAGCAATTATTTATTTTGAGACAAATGACGAGATGAAGTATCTGGGTCAATTGTTATACGTCTTGGCAAAAAAACGAGGAATTTGGGATAAAATTCCCAAAAGAACTAGTTTGCAAATTACTACTCTAAAACATACGCATAAAGATATTGCGAGTTTTGCACGGAAAATTAGCGAAAAAGTTTTTGAATTTACGAATAATTTAGATTTTAAAAAATAAGTTTTCAGCCCCTAAAGCTGGTACATGTTTTAATGGGGTATTCAGTTTAGATTGTATTAAAAACTTTGAACTTGGAAAAAATATGGAACAATTTATTCAATGGATTAAATCAGATATAGGAGTAACAATTGCTTGGATAGTTGGTGTAGTTTTTCCCGTTATAGGTCTAATTGCAACGCTTTTTAAGTTCAAAAAGTCAAAACATGATAAAAAAAACAATATTATAAATCAATCTATTCAAGGCGATAATAATCAGCAAGCGGGGAAAAACATTATCAAACGAAAGGGTAAACCATGATTGGCGGAAAACATCAGCAAGATATAAGCGGAAATAATAATATACAAGCTGGTGGGGATGTTATTAATAACATTACTTACTATCAAAACACCGATGTAGATATTTTATCAGCGATTGAAAAGGTGCTGAGCGGAATATATAAAAACGCTCAAAATGGAGAAGAATTTACTCCAATAGATACAAAATCTTATACCATCGAAAATAAAATTAACTTTAATGAAATTTCTTATTTTGATCCATTAGAAGACTTCCAGGAGGGGTATCACTATGTTAAAAATCAAATCAAAATACTTTCTGAAGTAGATCCTGCATGTGAAACAAGCATTACCCAGCATATTAAACATTATTATCGTAAGATACGCCGCAAAAATACTAATTGTTCTGCAGATAAAATTATTGAAAAAGTCTGTTCCGAAATTGAAACTGCATTAATTGGAAAGAACACAAGACTTGCTCTAGAAGAACAAAAAGCTGTTGAATTTGTGGTATTCTATATATTTGCAGAATGCAAAATTTTTGACAAACCACCATCCGACTATGCTTCTCAATAGGACAGAACCCCAAAAAAGCCTTTACTCTGTAGGGGCTTATTTAATAGGTAAACTTCGTGAATCCACGGAGCCATTTTATGCTGTAGAAATGTTTGAAAAATACGGTAACCAGCTGAATGTCAGCTTTCCTCAATTCATGCTAACACTTGACTGGTTGTTTCTGGCAGGCTTAATTGATTCGAATGGTGATGGAAGATTAAAAAAATGTTTCTAAAAAAATTTACGCTAACTAGTGAAACAGGTAAGACCATTAGGGAAGTAACCTTCAAAAAAGGCATTAATATCATCTTAGGCAGTTCGGATGAAAACCAACAAAACTCTTCCAATAGTTTAGGTAAAACTACCCTAATTCGCTGTCTTGATTTTTGCTTGGCAGGTAAAGACGCAAAAGCTATTTACACCGATTCTGAATTTAAAACAGAAAACCGCCTAGTTGTTGATTTTCTCAAAAAAGAAAAACCTACATTCAAACTTACACTTTCACACTCTTTTGATGCATCCGATGAAATCATTATCGAACGTTGTCTTGATCTAACCGCTCGAAGCAAAATTACTAACTATATTGATGGCAAAAAATACAAGCACGAAGAGTTTGACCTAAAGCTGAAAGAGCTTTTGTTTAATTTTACCGACCCCAAACCTACTCTACGCCAATTACTTGGAAAATTTATCCGCCAGCGGGACAACCAAATTGATAAGATATTATATTTCAATGGAAGTTTTTGCAAAAATGTTGAATATGAAAAAATTCATCTGTTTTTATTCGGCTTTAATCAAACAAATCTGTTAAGTAAAAAATCCGAAGTAGAGAAGCAACAGCGAAGTATAGAAAATGCACTTTACGTATTGGAAAAGCGTAATAGCATTAGCTCATTGAAGCAACGAATCAATTTGATTGAAGGTGAACTTTATGATTTAGAAGCTCAGCGCAATGCTTTTAACATTTCCGATAAATATGACGAAGAAGCGGCGCAATTAGAGAATATTCAAATTCAATTAAACAAAAACGAACAATTACTGGCAGAACAACGTTTAAAACGGAACGGTGCAAACGAAAGAATTACGCGGTTAGAGCGTGACGCAGTATCTGCAAACGGTAGTACTTTGCAATATCTCTATGAGGAAGCAAATTTTTATAACGAAGAATTAGCAAAGACTTTTGATGAAGTAGTTAATTTTCATAATACTATGCTGAAAAACGAAATCGCTTTTCTTAAAAAAAGCATACAAAAAAGCGATACTCGTATTTCTGAGTTGGAAAACGAGCGTTCTTATTTGACTGACGAATATAATCGGCTACTTTATAAATTAGGACAAACTGGCTCATTACGTGAATACACTAAACTCAACGACAGGATTGCCACCAAATACAAAGAAAAGGGAGAAGCAGACGCATTATTAGAAGAGCTAAACCATTACATTGGAGAATCAAAAGAACTAAAGGAAAAATTAGATAATCTCGTAGAAGAAATGCATAGAAATACTGAACTACTAGATGAGAATTTGAAAATATTCAATTTCTACTTTTCCAAATATACCGAACAGTTAACCGGCCAAAAATACTTGTTGTCATTCAACCTAACTAAAGATACTAACATATTTAAATTTCAAATAGATGAGTTTAACCACAACCCAGGCTCAGGAGAAAAACAAGCAGTAGTAATGGCCTTTGATTTAGCTTATATGGCCTTTTGCAATGATAAAAACCTTAGAAGACCGTTATTTGCAACTCAAGATAAAATCGAAGTTGTTGATATTCAGAAGATTTCTGTATTATTCAACTTGGCAAATCAACAAAATGGCCAATTAATTATTCCTATTATTAACGATAAAATTAAAGATTATCCTGATTTGGAAAAAGATACAGTTTTATTTTTGACTTCTGAAGATAAATTCTTTCGTATTGATAATGCCAAATGATGCCCATAACCCACCTCTTTAGTAGGTTTTATTCTATCTTTCAGACAGCACGCTTAAAATTAGAGGCTAATCTACTTCGACCTCATCAAAAACTCATAACTTCCGATATAATTCCTTATAAATATTCCTATTCATTTGAGAAACAATTTGACGAAAATCATCAGGACAATCTCGGAAATCTTTCAGTAAATGGTTATATCGAATTACTTTATCATGCCATGCTTGGATCAAATTATTCGGATAATTTTGCAACAACCACATACAAGAATAAATCGTGCTGTGTCGTTCCACCAAACTGCGACTTTCCCAACTCAGTCGACGAGAACGTTCTAATTGAACTGGAGTCTGATGTATTTGCTTGCACAAATAAGAGTACAAATCCGGTGCAAACTTCTTTGATGTAGTAATCGCCAAAAAGTGATGCAGAATTTTTAGTTGTTCTTTTTCAGATTGGTTAAAAAGATAATCAAGATTAGCAATTCGGTTTAACCAATTTTGCCATTGCAGCCTGATTTCATCATTAAAGAAAATAACATTCTCACAAGGACTGTTGCTCAAGTCATATTGACAATTCCAACAATATTTCAACTCTGTAAAGCGCTGCAAATTAGGTTTACCTAAATCTTGTCGGTGAAAAGCAACATATATACCACATTTAGGACAGCAATCATGCATCATGATTTGATGTATTGGACAAAATGTATATAGGGCTATGCGCCATGATTTTCGGAAATATGTTTCATTGTCAGTAGCTAGACATAGCGGGCAATAAACAATAGCATTATTATCGCGTTTACGGTGATTGGCTTTAAGGCTGTTTATCCACGTCAATTGTCCTGAAAAATTGTTTTTGTCAAATAATCGACCTTGTAGGCTATCTAATGTGGTTGTTTTGATTCGAATGGTTGAACAGCCTGTTTTTTCAGCCAATGTATTGACCAACCAGTCAGGAGTATGGCGATCTATATCCCTATTCCATATCTCATAATTAGGAAATAGCAAATGACAGAAGGTTTGTACTTTCAACCCGTTTGCATGTGCTAAGCGAACCAACCATGATGTAAACAATTCATCAGGATAAGGTTTCGGATGAGCGGGTAAAATCATCTGAGTTTATCCAATTGACGTTTACGTTGGCTTGGGCTAATCCAGTTGATTGAATTTAAGATTGTTTCGTTAATACATTCAGTTTGTTGTTGAATAGCGGCTACAGCAGCTTGTGTCAGCAAACGAGAAAGCTCTCCAATATATCCTTCACTCATGGCATATAACTTTGTAGCCAACGAAATTTCATGTAAATCCGACGGTTGACTAAGCGGCAGCATCCGTTCAAAGCTCATCAATAAACGCATAAAATCCTTATTTAATTCCCAACGAGGAAGCACCGCAGGTTCAAAACGGTTGGCCAACTGTGCATCAGTTTGAATGGCTCGATATGCGTCTTTAATACCTACACCTACAATCGGAATTTGTAATTCATTTCCTAAGTATTTAATTACATTTAAAAACGTTTTCTGCTTATTCAAACTCCCGGAAAGGATATGGTGGATTTCATCAATAATCAACATTTTAGTATTAACGTATTTGAGCAAATGAAGCACTTGGGCAAGTTTTTTATCTGTCCTGTCATGAGTTTTATAGGGGGCAAACAGTAAATCTAAAATAGCATTGTAAAAACGGCTTTCATCAGGTATAGGCGGTGCTTGAATAATCACTACTGGTGCGATAATACCATTTCCATGTGGATTATCATGGGCTGGATGTTGCCGCAAAAAATATTTAATCAACATGGTTTTACCGTTATTAGTATCACCAACCAACAACATATTAGGCATACGGTTTTGTTTCGGGAAACTTAGCAAATCTTCCAGTTTTACCAAAATCTGTTGAGCCTGCGGATAACCTATCCAACGTGGGGAACGTATGTATTCAATGCGCTCAATATCACTATACTTTAGTTGTTCTTCTGCTTTGGGAGAAAGGTGAGGATAATTCATGATAAATCGTCCAAATCTTCAAAAGGCTGAATATCATCAAACATATTTTCCTCATTTTCAGACGATATAATATTCCTCGAATCAATTTGAGGCATAGGTAAAGATGCTCGAGTACTTTGATCTAATTGGCGACGTTGTTGAGCGCGACGGATGGCTTTAGTCTTACCTTGAGCTTGCTGTTCCAATTCTCGCATTCGTCCGTATGCTGCAAAAATCATGTTCTCATCAATATTCTGTTTCTGCTCATTTTTTAATTGTCTCTGAATCTCTCGTAACTCCCAAATGCTGATAACCGGATTCGAACTGTTCCGATAAGGTATTGGAAAATACATCAATAAATCTGGGTCATAAAACCAAATCACGCTCAAATCACGTGGATCTATGCGAAAAATGAACTGGCGAGCCTGTCTAGGATTAGTCGGATTAGTTGCTGCAATCCACGGTCGTAAAACGTCATGCCAATAAGTGATTTTATGGATAACTACCCCATATTGCTGCACCGTTCGCATTTCAAACGGCATAAAGGTCAAGCGCAATAGTGTCTCATCAACCACTTTATCAGGTAATCCTGTTCCTAAAGAAACATCATCTCCTAATACACCTGATTTCCATTTGGCTAACGGTGAGATTCCCAATCCAGAATGAGTACGCTGATGATAAACATCACAAATAAATAGTGTTAACCACGTTTCAAATTCAGTTAGCGTTAATGCCGCCTTGCTTTCGGAAGCATAATCTTTTCTTTGTTGTGTATTTGCAAAAGTAGTACCAGTTAAACCGTGGACTTCATCCAAAATCGTACCCAGTAAACGCTCAATGTGTCCTCCGAAATGAGGACGTGCCACAGGCCTCCACTCAATTTCAATACCGTATTGTTTACACGCCTTTTCCAGCACTTTGCCACGGAATTCTTTTGCATTATCCAAATGAATTTTGCGTGGCAAACCCCACACAGGCCACCGCCCTTTCACTCCATGTTTTGCCAACCAGCTTTCTTTAGACAAAATACTATGTGCTAAACACAAACCTGTAGATAATGCACTTGGTGGATCGAATGACACATAAAATCCCGTAACCATTCGGCTGAACACATCAATCGCCAGCGTAATCCACGGCCTACCAATAGGCTTACGATATACATCATCGACTAAAATAATGTCTAACTTTGTATGATCTATTTGTACCACTGAAAGCGGATAATCGGCATTTGGAAAGCTACCTTGTAAAGGAGAAAATTTCATTTCTGCTGCTTTATGGCTTAGCCGTTTAGCAGTTTTAATTTGAGGCGCAATATTTTTGATTCGAGAACGAATGGTATTAGCATGAGGAGCTGGTAAATTTTGTTTATGGCAACGCCGTGTAATTTCTCTAATGATTTTCTGTATTGATTTACGTTGTGTGCTTAAATAATCCACTTCCAATACTTGCCTGATAAGCTGTTCTACATCATCAGAAAGCTGTGTTTTACCACTATCACTACGCTGCTTACGTGTTAAAGCAGTCAGAACGCCGCTTTCCTTATAACTTTTTAACCAGCGATAAACCGTACTGATATGTACACCGCATTCGGCAGCTCTCGCTTGAACATCAGATTTACTACGTTTTGGATTTCGGATAAGTGGCTCAATTACATCGAAATGTTGTTGAGCTAATTGCCATTTTTGCTCAGGAATACTATCTAAGTGGGTTAATTCAGCACTCTGGACTGTTGATAGATCCGCTAATTTTGCTTGGTAATCTGCACCGGTTACACTATCGCGTAACTGATATGTTTCTAAATCCAGGACTGCTGTAATTACACAGATTTTGTTTTGAAACAAAACCATTGCACCGACATTCACATTTAAAGTTGCTTTCATTTTTTAAACCATATAGCGGATTGCATAGTGAGTGGTTGATTTAAATCTGCGCCAATTTTTCGTTCTGCAATTAAGTACCACAATACAGGCAATAATTTTGCTTGATTGTATTCATCCTGAAAAGTCTGTTGAATAAGCTGTTTAGGTGTGGATTTTTTCAATTCGCGTAACGATTCATCCAATAAAGTCATATATGCTTCGCTGTATTCGCCAGATAAGCCATTTTGTTGATATGGCAATAAAAAGCGTACATTGCATAAATAATCAGTATGAATCTCTAACTCTGTAATCAGTTTAAAATGCCAACCGTGTAATTTGCAAAAATGTAAGGCAGCCTGAAATTTAGGTTTGAGTTCACACCAGTTTTTACGTAAATCGCTACGATATTTTACTTCGTAAATAATTACATCATTTTGATAATGAACCAAAACATCAGGGGTATAGATATGCTTCTTTCCTGCTGGGTCAAACCACTCAATCGTGATAGGCTGTACTTCGAAATGCTGCACATTAGAATCAAATTCCAGCAGAGTTAAAAAATCACGCTCCAAAGATGACTCATAAGCTGCAATGCCTATAGCTTTGTTATATGGAGCGATACCTGTAATATTTCGATAGTTTTTAGGAATTTTACGGATTGGCATAGTTTTATATGTGTAGTAGAAAAAGGATTAAAAGGAAGACAATCTTAATGAGTTAATGCCCTTTATCAATAACCCAAACTCAATTAGCTTTCTTATAATTTAGTCTCAAATAACAATATTATTTTCAAATCTTAATGCAAAATTTTTGTTTTCAGTCGCAAATAACATTATTAGAAGTATAAGATTTTGCATATTCTAGTCGTAAACAACATTGGAATTCACAGCGAAAGTCATGGCGGCGGTTGCGGTCATCACTGATAAATGGAAAAGGCGTAAGTAATTTTAGTATTGCTTACACTGTTCGCTTTTTTGCATGGCTGTTTTAAAAAAGTACAAACAACTTAATCATTTCCCGTAAAAAAGGTCGTGTGGGGGACTGTTAGTTTTTGCACAAATAATAAGTAATATAAAAAAACGCCGAAATCTCTTAAAGACGTGGATTTCGGCGTTTTTGTGTTTGAAAAAAAGTTGCATCAGCTTTTTCACAAAACCGCGCGGGAATGCGCGGTTTTTTGTTGAAAGCTGTCGGGTTTTGATGGGGTTTTGATAGGTTTTTAAACGGGTTTTAAGAGGTTTTTAAAATCAGTTCACGGAGCGGCCGAACCATTCGACGCGACCGACGATGGCGATGTCGTCGTCTGTATGGCTTAGGTCTATTTCAAAGGGGGCGTAATGTGGGTTGGCTGATGTTACCAATAGCTTGCCCGGCATACGTTGCACGCGTTTGACGAAAAGGTCGTTTCCTATGCGTAGGACGTACAGGCCGTCGCGCGGCTCGGTTTCGGCGTGGTTGATTAGGATGTTGTCGCCGTGGTTCAGGATGCCTTCCATGCTGTCGCCTTTCACGGCGATTACGGAGAGTTTGTCTGTTTGGCGGGTAACGTAGTTTTCTATCCAGTAGCGGCGGAAAGCCATACAGAATAGGGGTTTTTCGTCGCTTACGGTTTGCCCATGCCCTGCTGCAGCTTCGACGCTGTACCGTGGAATAAAGACGAATTCGCGCAAATCGACGGGATTGCCGAGCGTATCGACCGCGCCTGCGTCGGTATCGGATACGGGGAAGGCTCCGGCATTCTCAGGACGGGCGCGGTCAAGGTATGGCACGCCCTTGCCTGTCAGCAACCAGTTGAGATCGCAGCCTGTAACCTCTTGAATCTTGACGAGGTAATCAGCCGTTGGGACGGCTCCCTCTTTCCAAACTCTATTAAAACCAGACGCTGACATGTCTATCTTGTTATAGATGTCAGACGGTTTTACACCTTCAGGCCAAAGGGATTTAAGCCTTTCTAAAAAAGTATCCATAGTATTCACTCATTTAAGCAAAACATTAAGCAAAAAAGTGTTTCTTTTGCTTAAATAAAATTACTCAAATAATCAAAAAGTTATTAAATTAATCTCTTTTTTGCGTAAAATAATTTAGCAAAAGAGTTGCAAGAAACTATTTTGCTAAATATAATTCACTCACTTACTCAATAACAGCGGGTAACAAACCTACTTAATTAAGGAAATGCAAAGATGAAAAAAAAGCAAGAAACCATGACAGATTGGCATCGTGCTGACATTGTGGCTCGTCTTAAAAAGGCGGGCTGGTCGGTAAGGGCATTATCTATTCAAGCCAATTTAGCACCAAATACATTGGGAAAGGCTTTAGATGCACCATACCTAAAAGGCGAAAAGATTATAGCTGCTGCAATCGGAGTACCTGCAGAGGAGATTTGGCCTTCTAGGTTTGAGAAAAGAAACCGTAAGCCTACTTTCCCAAGTCTGTAAATAGATAACGGTTTTGCTAAAGAGTTCCAAAAGGGTAACGCATTTAAGCAAAAATAGAAAGCGTAAATATGAAAATATCTGCATCAGATATTGCGAAACTAGGTATCCCAAGTCTGCCAACTGATAGGCAAGGGATTGAATACCATGCCAAGAAAAATAATTGGCGACACTGTTTTGAGCAAATAGGAAGAGGCCGCCCCAAAAAGCTGTATGAAATCGCCTCCCTCCCCGCCGAAATCCGAGCCGCCATTATGAAACGGCAGTCGGACGAACTGACGGAGAAGATGCCGAAAACCCTGCCCCAAATCAGACAGGAGAAGACGGCGATGTCGCCTCAAGTCTTGGCGGAAGCGGCAAAGCGGCTGAACGAGAAACAACGGTCGGTGGCGGATGCGCGATGCGCGGTGGTGGCGGCGGTGTTGGGTATCAAATATCAATACGGGTGCTCTGCCAAGGTTGCGGTGGCTCAGTTTTTGAGACTGCTGGCGGAGGGTAAGTTAGACGAGGTTACGCTCGCCAACTTGGAAACGGCCAATGACCGCAGCCGGTCGGCAAAGGTTGGCGAACGCACTTTAGACGGCTGGATTTCTGCCTACCTTAAGGCGGAAAACGCGACGGAGCGGCTGGTTGCTTTGGCTCCGAAGACGACGAAGGCGGTCAAACCGATTGAGAGCTACGGTTGGTTGCCGATGTTTATGCAGTTTCACAATATCCCGTCCGCGCCGAAACTGGCACACAGCTACCGCCGATTTGTGCAGTGGGCTGAAGCGGAAAATATGCCGGTCAATGATGTGCCTAACTTGAGTATGGTGCGGCGCGTTTGGGAAAAGCTCCCGCTGATTATGCAGGAGCGCGGCAGGAAAACGGGGGCGGCTTATAAATCGCTGCTGCCTTATGTGAAACGTGATTGGGGGGCTTTGAAGCCGAACGATGTTTAGATCGGCGACGGCCACAGTTTCAAAGCGAAAGTCGCGCATCCGGTACACGGCAGGCCGTTTAAGCCTGAAGTTACGGTGATTATCGACGGATGTACGCGGTTTGTAGTGGGATTTTCGGTGTCGCTGGCTGAAAGTTGCGTAGCGGTATCGGACGCGCTGCGTATTGGGGTCAAGCACTATGGTTTGCCGATTATCTATTACTCGGACAACGGCGGCGGTCAGACGGGTAAGACGATAGACCATGAAATCACGGGTATTACGTCCCGACTGGGTATCCGACATGAAACGGGTATCGCGGGCAACCCGCAAGGGCGCGGCATCATCGAGCGATGGTGGAAAGACAATCTGATTGAAATGGCGCGACAGTATGAGACTTTCACGGGCAGCGGGATGGACAGCAGCACGAAGAACCTGATGTACCGCAAGATGGAAAGTGCGTTCAACGCCTTGGAAAAAGGCAAGGTGCCGACGCAGGAGCAGCAAAAATATTTGAAAAAACTGCCGAGCTGGTCGCAATTTATCGCGGATGTGGTCAAGTGTATCGACGAATACAACAACCGCCCGCACGGCGAGCTGCCCCGACATCCTGACGGCGGGCATTATACGCCGAAGGCTTATCGGGAAATGAGGCTGGAACAGGACGGTATCGCGCCGGATATGTTGTCGGCGGAAGAGCTTGCGACGATGTTTATGCCGCAAGAGGTGCGAAAAGTTCAGCGAGGTTGGCTGGATTTGTTCAACAACTCTTATTTTTCGGTCGAGCTGGCGGAGTATCACAAGGACGAGGTACGGGTCAGCTACGATTTGGACGACGCTGCCTTTGTCAATGTATTTGATATGGATGGCAAGTTCATCGCTAAGGCGCAAATCAACGGCAATACCCGCGAGGCGTTCCCGGTCAGCCGACGCGACCAACTGGCAGAAAACCGCCGAAAAGGCAAAATCAAGCGGGCGGAAAATGCGATCAGGATCGCGAATGCGGAAGTCAATCCGGCTTTGGAACAGGCTGAGGTTTGGGACGAGCTGGGAAATTTGGGCGGAAAAGCCATCGAGGCGGAGTATGCGGTATTGCCGAAAACGGGTACAGACGACGAGATTGTCTTGTTTGAGGCGGATATGTAGTCAAAACGGTTTTAAAACACTTTTAATAAGGAAAACATCATGACAAATACGGTCAACAAAGCACTGCAACAAAAACTGGCTGAATTTAAAGCCAAATCAGGGATGAATCAGACGATGCTTGCACGCGGTATCGGGGTATCTCCGGCATCTATCAGTATGTACCTGAATGATAACTACGCGGCAAAAGGCGGAAATTATGAAACCATCGAGCCGAAAATCGAAGCGTTTTTAGAGGTACAGGAAAGTAAGGCGCAACGCGAAGAGCTGGTGTTGGGGTTTGTATCGACCAAGACAACCCGCCGAATCTCTGAAGTGATGCGCGACGCACACGAAGCAGGCGACACAGTGGTGATCTACGGCCAAGCGGGCTTAGGTAAGACGCAAGCGGTCAAAAACTACTGCGAAAAGAATCCCGCCGCCATCCTGATTGAGGCTAATCCGAGCTTTACGGCACTTGTCCTGATGCGCAAGCTGGCGGCAGCGGCGAAGGTCTCCACGGTCGGCAGCCTGAATGATTTGTTTGAATCGGTATCTGACCGCCTGCGCGATTCTGGTCGTCTGATTGTGGTCGACGAAGCAGAAAACCTGCCATTACGCGCCCTTGAGATTATCCGCCGATTGCACGATGACACGGGCTGCGGGTTGGTTTTAAGCGGTATGCCCCGACTGGTGGCGAATTTGCGCGGTAAGCATGGCGAGTTGGTACAACTTTATAGCCGAGTGTCGGTTGCGCTGAATTTGGGCGACTCGATGCCGGACGAGGAATTGGAACAGATTGCACGGGCAGCCATGCCGGAAGCTGATGATGAGACGATTGCGGAACTGGTTAAGCAAAGCAACATACGCGACGGATGAGCAAGTTGATGCGCGGTGCGGTACGAACGGCAAACAAAAACGGCATCAAAATGCAATCGGGCATCATCAAAAAATACTCGACATTGATTATCCGATAGGTCGTCTGAAACGGTAAGTCTTTGACAGGGCTATATATTTTTTTACCCTATGATTTTAATAAGTTGTTGTTTTAGAAGGAAAACGCAAAATGCAAGTTTTGAAGAAAGTTGATTGGAAGATGTTTGTGGCGCGCTCTTTTTGGCGGTGGGTGCCGGTTGGTTTGACGGTGGGCGTGTGGTGTTTTGTGGGTGGAATGGCGTTGTATGGCTGCACCCAAGAACCCGAACCGGTTGCGAAAGAGCTGACGAAGGTTGAGGCGATGGAAAGACAGGCGGATTTGGAAGTTTTGAAAATGGAACGTGCCTACGAGGCAATGAGTGTGGAGCAAAAAATGGAAGGAGTGGTTTATGAATAAGGTTAGACGCCCTAAACGGGGGCTGAATCGAGTCAAGAAATTGGCATTGAAACGGGCGGTCGAGGAAATCCGCGCCAAATACGGCGAACGGGCGATTATGAAGGGATGGCGTGAGCCAGAAGGGAAGTAAAAATGTTAACCAAGTTAAAACCCTGCCGAGTTTGCAAACAGATGAAGCCTGAAGTGGCATTTGCGTGGACTTGGGATAAAAACGGGGGGCGGAAACGGACGCACCGATGTGCGAAATGTTGGGCGGAGCAGATGGAAAAAGAAGCTCAAGCGAATATGGAATGGCATCGCGAAAAGCGCGGGACGGTACTTGAGTTTGGACGACCTGCCGTCGCCCGCTCGGTTTGGGGCGATAGCTGGCCCACTGCTCCTGCGATTATGGATAACCGGTACTGGACGGCAACAGATACGCGCAAAGCGGATGCCGAATGGGCGTTGAAATTTAGGGAGTCTGCGAAATGAGCTTTAAAAGACGGAACAACGATTGGCAGGCATGGGGACAACACCGCCGCCGCGCGACGAAGTTTATGGTCAAACGAAACCGCGAGCAGGCAATCGCGGAATATCAGGCGCAGTTTGAAGATCAGGACGGCAAAGGTCGTCTGAAAACGGAAGGAAACAAAGATGAATGAAAAAGACTTAGTCGAATGGCTCGAAGACCGTGGCGAGCTGATGGTCATGAAGAAGGATGGCGAGGGATTTGTGATTGCCGCCCGCGCGCCGGACGGTATTTGGAAAACGGCAGAGGCGGCAACACTGACAATGGCAATAGAAGCTTGGGAGGAAATACGATGAATATCGCTAGACCGAATAAAGAAGACCTTGACGCAGTATGGGAGTTGGTCGCGTTTTTAAACAAAATTGAGCAGGGTTTGAATCCGATTTATCAACCTGCCGACCCAGAGGATGAAGACGATTTTGAATATCTGAGTGATGCGCCTGCGGATGAAGTGTTTGAAGCTTTGGAATCTAAGTCTGCCAACGCCGGTTTGTCTTGGATTATGACCGTATTGGATACCTTACTGTCTTCGAATAACGACATTGTTGACCAAGAATCTAGTGTTTTGGATTTCTCTCCGAAATTTAAGCAGGCCGTAAAGGATACGGAAAGATTGGATTTCTTAATTGAAGTCGGGTCAGCCGAATTTTCAAAAGAAAATGGTGAGAAGGCCTGTTGCAGCTTAAACGAATATGGCATTAGAGGCTATGGAAGCAATTACCGCGAAGCCTTGGATGATGTGATGAAAGAGTGGAAGGAGATGTGATGACTACCGGAATGATGATTTATCTCTTGAGCTGCGGGCTGATTGGTTTGGCGCTGGTGGTTTTGGCACTGATGAGCCTGATTGAAAACTAGGTTAAGCAGCGTACTAAAGCTGTTGTTTTGGATGCCTGCGGTATGTTTTTTGGGTTGGTTGTTGTCCTTGTGGCGTTTTTGGCGATTCTCGGGGTGATTAAATGAACATCAAATGCCCGAACTGCGGAGCGGTGCATAGCTTGGACAGTTTAATCAACGATGCCGCCGCATCGTCTGTATTGCGGGCTGTGTTGGATATGGACGCTGAAATGGGCAAGGCGGCGATACGTTATGTCGGCTTGTTCCGCCCCGCCAAGTCGCAGTTGAGCTGGGCGCGTACCGCGAAGCTGTTGAACGAGTTGATGCCGATGATGAAAGCGCAGACGGCGGAGCGCGACGGCGTGTCCCATCCCGCTCCCGCCGAGGCTTGGCTGCACGGCTTTAACGAAACCGTCAACGCCCGCGACCAAGGTCGTCTGAAACTGCCGCTGAAATCACACGGTTATTTGCTGGAAATTGTGAGCCAGTGGCAGGGTTCGGGGTTGCCCTCTCCCCAGCCCTCTCCCACGGGGAGAGGGGGCGAAGGCGGAGCGCCGTCCAAGCTGCGGCAAGGTGTGGCAGCCTTGGGCGCATGGGCCGGTGAAGATTGGGCAAAACAGGAAATCGCGGCAGGTTTTGCATTGCTCGCCGCGCTCAATCTGCCCAACCGCCCTGCAGCGCAAGACCTGCCGGTAGTCGCGGAAATTTGGTATCGGAAACTGATCGAAACCAAGGAAATCGTCTCGCCGGAGTATGACCCGAAACGTATTCAGACGGGATTTAAGGTGTTGCAGCAGTCGGAAACATGGCCGCAACCCGCCGAACTGCTCCGCAACCTGCCGCCACGGTTGATACCCAGGGCGATGTTGGCGAAGCCCGCGCCGGACAAAGAAAAGGGCCGTCAGAAAATGGCGGAAGTGAAAGAAGCTTTAAGTAAGAAAGGTAAGTGAAATGAAAGAGTATGTTTTTAAAATTGTTTCGGAAGATGGGAAGTGTCGCGTCGAGTTGCCCGAAATCAAGCTAAACGGCGAGTATCAAGCTCCTGACCTGATGGCTGCGTTGACAAGGGAGTTTTTAGGCAGCGTATGTAGTGATGCCGCCCGAGATGCGGAAGGATTTATGAAGGCTGCTGTCACTAATTTAAAAGCATTGCAACTGGCAAGACAGTTGAGAGATGCGGAACGAAAAGTAAATTAAGAAAGGAAAAAGAAATGGCTAAACAACGTATCAAACAGGCGGCAATCGAAGCCGCACAAGACAAAACCGAGGTAACGGCGCATATCCGCACCATCGGCGACCTGAACCGCGAAATCAAACGCTTGGAAACCGAAGCGGGCGATAAAAAAGCGGTGATTGAAGAAGAATACGCCGCGCTTGCCGCGCCACTGAAAGCCGAATCGGAACGCCTGACCGCCGCCGTCGCCGCCTACTGCGAGGCACACAAGGACGATCTGACGGAAAACGGCAAGACCAAGACGGTGGATTTTGTGACAGGACTCGTCAAATGGCGCATCCGCCCGCCTAGTGTCAAAGTAACAGGCGTTGCCGCCGTCTTGGCGTGGATGTCGGAAAAAACGGCATATCAAAGCTTTATCCGCACCAAGCAGGAAATCGACAAAGACACCATCCTGAATGAGCGCGAGCAGTTCGCCAATGGTCAAGTGCCGGGTATTAAGATTGTGTCGGGACTTGAGGATTTTGTAATTGAGCCTACGGAGCAGGAGTTGATGTGATGGAAAACGGAAACTTAAATACCGATGAGCTGGAAGTTTTAAGAATTGCCGCACGCGATTCCTTCTACATCCATGCTCAAGTCGAAAACGCCAACCGCAAATTGGAAACTGCTCTTCGCGTTTGGGAAAAAGTGAAAGAAGGAGAAAAAGAAGCTATACGCAATCGAAAAAAAGCCTTTATTTATTACTGCGTCGGGGCAGTTTGGTTTTCTCTTTCGTTGATTTTATCTTTTTTTGACTTTTAAAGCTTGATTAAAAACCGTCTGAAATGGGGTTTAAAACCTGTTTCAGACGGCCTTTTTTGTGTCTGTCAGTTTCGCAAAAAAAAAAACAGTGGCTTGCTACAACATATAGTATTTTATCTGTATAATATGCGTTAATTAATCAATATATTGTGTTTTATGGGTTCAAGATGCGCCGTGCGTTGATTGCGAAAATCAAGATTGCTCAAAAGGAGCTGGGCTTGGACGACGATACCTATCGCGCGGTGTTGGAGCGTGTGACGGGCAAGCGGTCGTGTGCGGATATGGATGTTTCTGAACTTGAGTATGTTGTCGCTGATATGCGGTCGCACGGATTTAAGCCTAAAGCAAAAGGTAATCCGCATGGCAAACCGCATCTTCGTCGGACATCATCGGCAGCAATGTTGGACAAAGTCGAAGCCCTGCTGACCGTCGGCGGCAAACATTGGAACTACGCGCATGCGATGGCGCGGCGGATGTTTGGTAAGGATAAGGTCGAATATTTAGACGATACGCAGCTACATAAACTGGTTGCTGCGTTGCAGATTGCGGCTAACAGGAAAACGGAAAAAGCGAGTGGGGATGATGGAGTTCGAAAAAGTTGAACATTTATTGCCGGATACCGTGTTGGACATTGTGGATGTCATCGGACTGGCGGCGACGGAACAGCTGGTCAAGGCGATTGGCGGGGCGCGGTTTAAATTTGGCAAGGGTAAGGTGGACACCGAGCGTTTGGCAATTTTGGTCGAAGCCATCGGCGAAGTGAAAACGCATGAGCTGTTGCGGGTATATGGTGGCGAGGAATTGTATGTGCCACGTTGCGGCAAGGCGTTAATACAGTTGAGAAACCATAGGTTTTATCAGGAGTTTGTCAAACTGCGCGATGTTGATAAGGAGAGCGGGCTTATGGCGATGACGAAGCTATGCCCTAAATACGGTATCTCTTCGCGCACGGGATATACAATTATCAATGAGATGAGCAGACCTGCGGCACGGCAGGCGGCTTTATTTTAGGCAGTGATGTGTGACCAGGCTTTGGCCGTCTGTATTCAGACGGTCTTTTTTTTGGTCTGTCGGGGTTGAAACATCTACCGTTCAGGACGATGGGTTAAAGACGGTTTAATGGGGTTTTAAAACTATCCATTTGAGGTATGTATGGCTCAACAAAAAGAACTCCCTTGGGTGGCTGAAGCGCGAAAGTATATCGGCCTCGCTGAAGTCCCCGGTAAAAACCACAATCCAATGATTTTAAACTGGCTGCACGGGTTGAAGGCTTGGTGGAAAGATGACGAGACGTCGTGGTGCGGCGTGTTCGTCGCTCATTGCCTGCGAATCGGCAATCGAGACATCCCGAAGGATTGGATGCGCGCCAAAGAATATGCCTTTGCCGGTAAACGCCTGTCAAAACCTGCTTATGGCTGCCTAGTGGTGTTTACGCGCCAAGGCGGCGGTCATGTTGGGTTTGTTGTAGGCAAGGACAAGGCAGGCAATCTGTTGGTTTTGGGCGGCAACCAAGGCAACCGCGTCAGCATCGCGGCATTTCCGGAATCCCGAGTGGCTGCGTATGTATGGCCGTCTGTCGGCGGTGCGCCTCTTGACCCCGCTCCGGAGCGTTACAACCTGCCATTGGGCGGTGCGGCAATGAGCAGGAGCGAGGCATGAAAAAGTCTTTGATTGCTCTGGCATTGGCGGCATTGAAACCGCAGGTGCCTGAATTTGAGATTAAACCTGCCCGCATGGGCAATTTAAAACAACACCCGAGCCTGCGCTTGGGTAAGTCGGGCGTGGCGGCTGCCAAACGCGCGGCGCGTAAACGCAAGAACCGTCGTTAATCATGGGACAGGTTGAGTTTTACGAAAAGATGATTGAGCAATGGTCGCGAAAAAGCCGCGAGGCAAGCGAACGGGCGGACTTGCCTGCATTTGAATTTGCGGAGAGCGAACTTGCCAATTATCGGGAAATGCTGAAACGGCATCTGCAAAACGGGAGTGTGAAATAAATATGCGGATTTTCGACATTTTTAAAAACCCTGCGACAGGCAATGTGTCGCACTCGAAGCTGTGGGCAAATATCGCCTGCGCGGCAGGGACGGTTAAGTTCGTCATGTTGCCCGACCCGTCGGCAGAAATTTGGGGGGTGTATCTTGGCATTGTTGGCGGCTATGCCGTGGCACGCTCTTTGGTAAGCGTGAAGCGACAGGAGGTCGAGAATGACGCTCAAACTGTTGACGAATAAATGGGTGCTGAGTGGCTTGGCTGCCTTTTTGGCACTGATTTTGGCGGCATCGTATCAGCAAGGCTACAAGACGGCATACCAAAAACAGCAGGCAGTCATCGACAAGATGGAAAAAGACAAGGCGGAGGCCTTGAGGCTGTCGTCCCAAGCATACGCCCGTGAGCTGGAGCAAGCCCGCGAGGAAGCAAAACAATCTGAAGCCAAGGCGCACGCCGTCGGTGTGGCTTTGGCGCAAAAACAGGCGGAAGTCAGTCGTCTGAAAACGGAAAACAAAAAGGAAATCGAAAATGCGCTTACTCAAGACCGCCAAAAAGCAGGCGGCGGTTGTATTGACGGCCTTGGCTATCACAGCCTGCGCCTCTACACCCGCGCCCTCGGCTACGGAAATTAAGATTGTCGAAAAGGCGGTCATGCCGACACCGCCCGCTGCGTTGATGGTTGCGCCGGTGCGCCCGAATCCGCCGAAAGACGGCAAGACGGCAACGCTGCTCGAACACGCCGCTGAGTTTGGCGGCTATGTTTCGGAACTGAAAAACCAAAATCAGGCTTGGCGCGATTGGGTCAACAGTCAACTCAAAATTGACAGTCCGTCGGAGGTCGCAAAATGACCTATCAAGAGTTGGTGCAGCGCGTGATTGCCTGCCGCCATGCCGATTTGGAGTTGGGCTTGAGCAGAGCAAGAGAGCAAAAGCCGTTTGTCGAACATGTGTCCTCGTTGTTGGATAAGGCGGGGATTGAGTACGCAGTGCGTATGGATAAGGATTTTCAGACGACCTTTTGTGTGGAATTTGACGGTAACGCGGAGGCGGCTGTCTATTCTGCGGTGTCGCCTTATTACCTGATTTTTTCAGGGGGTGGCGAATTCGAGGTGGCAAGTCGTCATCCTGACGGCTACTCCGTCCGTATCGTATTCGGCGATGTGCCGGTTTAAAGGGGTTTTAAATGGACTTTGAATTTGGTTTTAAAACCCTGTGGCCGATTGCGACTGCCGCGTTTTGGTTTTGGGTCAACGGCATTTCAGGCCGTCTGAAAGAGGCGGATAAGCGCATTGAAGGCCTGAAAGAAGAGCTACACGAAGTCAAGCTCTCTTATCACACCAAGCAGGACGCCCAAGCCGACAGAAAAAATATCGCGGCATCTTTGGAGCGAATCGAAAACAAACTTGAAAAAATGAATGAAAAATTAGACAGGAAAGCGGACAAATCATGAGCGACCCGATTTTAGAAGCCTTGGCGCGGATTGAAAACAAGACTGATCAAACTCTGAAAAATCAGAAGGAAATGCAGGCGGAAATTGCACAAATCCGCCAAGACACAAAACGCACGGCCATTACATTCGGCGCAATCGGCGGCAGTGTGATTACGGTCGGTTGGGAATTGATTAAAGCGAAAATGGGACTGTAATTATGGCTCACCCGCAGGAAATCCGTGAAAAGTTACGCCGGCTCTATGTGAGCGGCGAGCAAACTTTGGAAACGGCGGCCTTGATGTGCGAAATCCCGCAGGCCACTGCGCGTGCGTGGAAACGTGCGGATAAGGAAAAAGGCGACGACTGGGACAAGATGCGCGCCGCCTACACTTTGGCCGGCGGCGGTATCGAGGACTTGAGCCGTGCGATGTTAGCCGGTTTTATGGTGCAGTACAACAGCACGATGACGATGCTGCAGGATTCGAGTACCGAAGATTTGCCGCCATCGGACCGTGCGAAGCTGTTGGCCAGCTTGGCTGATGCGTTTACCAAAACCGTATCCGCCAATGCGCGCGTGATGCCGGAAACGTCAAAACTGGCGACGGCTTTGGAATTGATTGAGTTCTTGATGGCGTTTGTGCAAGAAAAACACCCCAAACATTTGCCTGCCTTTGTGGAGGTATTGGAGCCGTTTGGGGTGGAAGTGGAGAAGAAGTTTGGTTAGTTGGGTGCTTTTACTGAAGTATAAGCATTATAAATTGGTACATATTTAGCTCTTCCTTCTTGGACAAGCTCGATAGCGCAATTTTCGATATCTAAATAGCCTGCACTTATGCCTAGGTTGTGAAGAATTTTAGGCTGCATATTAGCTACATCGATACCACAAAATGGATAATGTAAAGATTCATTTATTTTGATACGATTTTCTTTCTCAAACTCATAGTAGGCTTCAATCACCTGATAAATAATGTCTTTTAATGTTTCCGGCATTTTAATATCCATATGAAAACTAAAGAATTCCTCAAATCCCTTGCCGAACTGGCCGCTAGCCTGCGCCAAGTCATCGAAGCGGAAGTGGACGGCTTCGATGCGTCGCCCAAGGCTATTGCTGCACGCCGTGCCAAGGTGTTTGACCCGGTAGGCGGTTACGAATATTTCGTGAATACCTACTTCCCTCATTATATCCGCTCGCCTGAGAAATCCGAACTGCATGCGTTTTTATTCAGCCGGCTGCCGGAGATTATTCGCTCCCCTAAAGGGGAAAATGAGGCGGTGGGCGCGCCGCGCGGCGAAGGTAAATCGACGCAGGTTACCCAGCTGTTTACGTTGTGGTGTATCGTGACCGGTCAAAAACATTATGCCGTTATTGTGATGGACAGTATCGACCAGGCATACCCAATGCTCGAAGCCATCAAGGCGGAATTGGAATTTAATCCGCGCCTG
This sequence comes from Neisseria sp. DTU_2020_1000833_1_SI_GRL_NUU_006, assembly GCA_032388755.1. Taxonomy (NCBI): domain Bacteria; kingdom Pseudomonadati; phylum Pseudomonadota; class Betaproteobacteria; order Neisseriales; family Neisseriaceae; genus Neisseria; species Neisseria sp. DTU_2020_1000833_1_SI_GRL_NUU_006. The sequence goes on from CP135593.1 coordinate 1,111,698, forward strand.
AAAACCGACTTCCCGGAAGTATGCGGACAAGGCCGTGTATGGCAGGCCGGTACGATTGTGACGACTAATGACGTTAAAGTCCAAGTGGCCGGCAGCGGTAAAAAGCTGCGCGGTTTGCGTCACGGCCCTTACCGTCCTGATCTAACTGTTTTGGACGATATCGAGAATGACGAGCAAGTCCGAAATCCCGAACAACGCGACAAACTCAATGCGTGGCTGACTAAGACTGTATTGCCTCTGGGCGGGGTCGGCCAGAAATACGATGTGATTTATATCGGCACGATTTTGCATTACGACAGTGTGTTGAACCGAACCCTGAATAACCCGTTTTGGCACGGTATTAAGTTTAAGGCGATGAAACGCTGGCCCGACCGCATGGATTTGTGGGACAGATGGGAGGAACTTTTCCGAAACGACGGCGAGACGGTGGCCGAGGCGTTTTATCTCGCCAACAAAGACGAGATGGAGCGCGGCGCGCAAACAAGCTGGGCGGCTCGCGGCGTGTTGGCGTTGATGAAAATCCGCGCCCGTGACGGTCATGCGACATTTGACAGCGAGTATCAAAACGACCCGGTCAGCGGAGAAGATGCGCCGTTTGCGAAATCTATGAAATTCTGGACAGACCTGCCGTCCGATTTGGTGTATTTCGGTGCGCTTGACCCGTCACTCGGAAAGGCAGGGGCGAGTCGTGACCCGTCCGCGATTATCATTGGCGGTTATCAACGTGAAACCGGCAAACTGTATGTCGTTGAGGCTCAGATTAAAAAACGTCTCCCTGATTTGATTATTGAGGACGTTATTCGATTGCACCGTCAATATCGTTGCAAACTGTGGTTTGTCGAGACGGTTCAGTTTCAGGAGTTTTTGAAAGACGAGCTGGTCAAGCGCAGCGCGGCGCGTGGAATACCTGTCCCGGCGCGGGCGGTCAAGCCGGTATCGGACAAACTTTTGCGGATTGAGACTTTGCAGCCGCACATGGCAAACGGTTTGATTCTGTTGAATGAGAGCCAACAGACGCTGATACAGCAGTTCCGCCATTTTCCAAAGGCTGATCATGATGATGGTCCTGATGCCGTGCATATGCTCTGGTCGGGGGCGGTGGCGAATTGTGTGCCGATAGAATGGCAAAGTCCTACCGATAACGATTTTGATGGCGAGATAAAAAGTAAATGGAGCCGATAATGGCAAAAAAGGACAATAAAACTAAAATCCAAAAGCCCGAAGCTGCATTGCAGACGGACGTGGCTCAAATCACGGCGACCGGTCGAGTAATTGCTGAGCATCCGTCCAATTTTATTACGCCTCAAAAAATGCGCGCCCTCTTTGAGGACGCGGAAAGCGGCGACATCCGCGCCCAACACGAGCTTTTCGTGGACATTGAGGAGCGCGACAGCGACATCGCGGCAAATATGGGTACGCGCAAACGCGCGCTGCTGACGCTCAACTGGCGCGTCGCCCCGCCGCGAAATGCGACGCCCCAAGAAGAAAAGCTGTCCGACCAAGCTTATGAGATGCTGGACGGACTGCCTACCCTCGAAGACCTGATTATGGATTTGATGGACGCGGTCGGACACGGCTTTTCCGCGCTAGAGGTCGAGTGGGTATTTTCAGACGGCCTTTACCTACCCCGAAACTTTGTCCACCGCCCGCAAAGCTGGTTCAAATGGGACAAAGACGACGGGCTGCTGCTGCGTACCCGCGAAAATCCGGAAGGCGAATCGTTGTGGCCGCTGGGCTGGGTCGTTCATACCCAAAAATCGCGCAGCGTCCAGCAGGCGCGTAACGGGCTTTTTCGCACGCTTGCCTGGCTGTATATGTTCAAACACTACGCCGTTCACGATTTTGCCGAGTTTTTAGAGCTGTACGGCATGCCCATCCGTATCGGCAAATACGGCGCGGGCGCAACCAAAGAGGAAAAAAACACCCTGCTTCGGGCGGTGGCGGAAATCGGCCACAACGCGGCGGGCATCATGCCCGAAGGTATGGAAATCGAGCTTCACAACGCGGCAAGCGGTACGACGGCAACCAGTAATCCGTTTTTGCAGATGGCGGACTGGTGCGAAAAATCGGCGGCACGGCTGATTTTGGGGCAAACGCTGACCAGCGGCGCGGACGGAAAATCCAGCACCAACGCGCTGGGCAATATCCACAACGAGGTACGCCGCGATTTGCTGGTGTCGGATGCAAAACAGGTGGCGCAAACCATCACAAGTCAAATCATCGGACCGTTCCTGCAAATCAACTATCCCAATGCCGACCCAAACCGCGTGCCGAAATTTGAATTTGACACGCGCGAGCCGGAAGACATCGCGGTTTTTGCCGACGCTATCCCGAAACTGGTGGATGTCGGCGTACAAATCCCCGAAAGCTGGGTGCGCGACAAATTGGTAATTCCAGATGTGTAGGAGGGTGAGGCTGTGTTGGCGCGGCAGGTATCGGACAATCCGGTAAACAGAACCGCATTGGCGGCTTTATCCGCCCACGCCGTACCATCTAAGGCTACGGGCAGGCATCAGGAAATATTGGACAGCGTATTGGATGACGCGCTGGTTGAACCCGATTTCAATTCGCAGCTCAACCCGATGGTGCGTCAGGCGGTTGCCGCACTTAATGCCTGCAACAGCTACGAGGAGGCAGATGCCGCACTGAATGCGCTTTATCCGAATTTGGACAACGCGAAACTGCGTACCTATATGCAGCAGGCCTTGTTTATCAGCGATATTTTGGGACAAGACCATGCCCGCGCCTGATTTGGGATTTGCCTTAAGTCTGCCGCCGAAAAAGGCAATCGAGTGGCTGGAAAGTAAAAAGGTTACGGCAGAAAGCTACCGCAATCTGACCGCCTCTGAAATCGCAAAAGTCTATACGATTGCCCGTATGACCGACTTGGACATGCTCAATGACATCAAAACATCGATGGTTGAATCGGCAAAGAGCGGGCAGTCATACAGCGACTGGTGCAAAGGCATCTTAAATTTGCTCAGCAACAAGGGTTGGCTGCATCCCAACGGACACAACGGCAAAGACATTATCGACCCCATGACGGGCGAGGTGTTCGGCGCGCCGCGAAGGTTGGAGACGATTTACCGTACAAATATGCAGACCGCCTACAACGCCGGGCAGTATCAAGGCTATATGGCAAATGTCGATGCGCGACCCTATTGGATGTATGACTCGGTAGGCGACAGCCGCACCCGTCCCGCTCATGCGGCTATGGACGGGCTGGTGTATCGGTACGATGACGCTTTCTGGACGACTTTTTACCCGCCAAACGGCTACAACTGCCGCTGCTCGGTCATTGCTTTATCAGCGCGCGATGTCGACCGGCAGGGGCGGATTGTCGGGCAAAGCACGTCGGACAATCTTGTTGAGACCCATAAAATCTACAATAAGAAAGGCGACACTTATCTGACCCTTGCCTATAAAGCACCGGATGGCAGTCTGTACACGACCGACCGAGGATTTGATTACAACGCCGGACGAATGAACTACCGCCCCGATTTGGACAGGTACGACCGCGCCTTGGCTCATGAGTTTGCCAAGGCGGAAATGGGCGGTCCAGATTTTAAAAGCAGTTTCAAACAGCTCGAAAAAGAGTTTTATGAAGTAAAAGGTCGTCTGAAAATCGATGGCAAACCGGATAAAGAGCAAAAAATCAAAATCCGGAACGCGCTGTCAAGACAGCTTAAATTTGCCGCTGGAGTGTTGAGTAAGGAGACACAGGAGCTGACAGGCATGGCGCGGGCGACGGTGTGGCTGTCTGATGATACGTTGGTTAAACAGGTAGACAGCCGTGAGGGGCAATCGTTTGGGGCAGACTTATATGCCATGCTGCCTGATTTGATTTATGCGCCAGAATATATCTTTTATGATAACGGTCGGGGTAAAGAGAGTTTTGTTTTACTTGGAAAGCCGTTGTCAGATAACGACAAATACAGGTTGATGGCAGTTTTGAAATATCTGCCGCAGTACGATTCGATTTTTTTGGATTCGTTTCGCCGGGCGGATGAAAAAGAAATTGTTAAGAGCAAGAAACGCTATGAAATGAAAAAAGGCTACTAAGTCGGACTGCAATCCCGACACACTCTCGCTTATGTAACGGATACCAATCCCAGTCCGAGGACTGCATAAGGGCTGCGGAGGGCAGACAAATTCACCGCTTTTTTAGTAGCCTAGGCAGGATAATACCATGATTGATGTCAAAATAGACAATATCTTTGTCGTCCTAAACCAAATCGAGCGTCTAGGCAACGGCGTCGAAAACCGCTACCTGCTGATGCGCCGACTGTCCGAAACCATGCACACGGCGGTCAAGCTCAATTTCCGCTATGCAGGCCGTCCGAAATGGTTGGGGCTGAAATACCGCGACGGCAAGCCGCTTTCGGATTCGGGTCGTCTGAAAGACAGTTTTTCCACACTGTCAGACAACGATACCGCCCTTGTCGGTACGAATATCGTCTATGCCGCCATCCACAACTTCGGCGGTATGGCGGGGCGCAACCGCAAAGTTCGAATTCCGCAACGGGAATTTTTGACGCTGACGGACGACGACAAACAGGCTTTGATGGACGATGTGCAGGATTATTTTTCGGGTCTGATACCGTGAATTTATAAAACCCTCAAAAACGCGCTTTTTAGCGCGTTTTTTTATGCGGGTAATACAAACACCTACCCAAGATATAAAAATCAATCCTAGACGCTTCTAAAAAGCCCCTGAAAACGATTAATTGTGTATCGCGCGGACAGGTTTTAAAAAAATGGCGGGAGGGTTTGAAGCACGCCTACTCTTTGTTGTTTTTTCAAATAGGCAAAATGACAGTATTGAGAGAGGTACACATGTCCAAAAATGTACAAAAAACCCTACTTGCCGTGTGCAGTTTCGAGGTGCAGCCCAAAGACGGGCGAATCCAACTGCTGCCATATGGCGAATTTCGCGCAGTAGATGGTCGTCCGACTGATGTCCCTGCGTGGTATCTGACTGAAGAGAACGGTCATGATGTCGCGTTGTTGGCCAACAGCTCGCGCAATCAGTTGGTTGTCGATTATGAACACCAGACGCTCTACAAAGAGAAAAACGGACAACCTGCACCTGCCGCCGGTTGGATGCGTTGGCTGGAGTTCACGCCTAAAGGCATGTTTGCCGAAGTGGAGTGGACGGACAAGGCGGCTGCGGCAATTGCCGCAAAAGAGTATCGCTACATCTCTGCTGTGTTTTCCTATGACACAAAGGGATATGTAACCAAAATTTTTCACGCCGCGCTGACAAATTTCCCCGCGTTGGACGGCATGGACGAGGTGCTGGCGGCAGCGTCGGCGCAAATTTTAAAACCGGAAACGGAGCAAAACCCTATGAAAGAGTTGTTACAACAACTGTTCGGCCTGTCTGAAGCAGGCGAAGAAGAACTGAAAGCGGCTTTGTCCGCCCTGCTGGCTGCCAAACCTAAAGAAGTGGCTTTGTCTGCTGATGTGTTTGCACAGTTGGCAGAGAAAGACAGCCGCATCGCGGCATTGACGGCGCAAACCGCCAAGCCTGATTTGACTAAATACGCGCCTATCTCGGTGGTTCAAGAGCTGCAAAGCCAAGTTGCTGCCCTGACCGCCGAGCGCGAAGCCGACAAAGGCAACGAATTGATTACCGCCGCGCTGACTTCAGGCAAATTGCTGCCTGCTCAGAAGGAGTGGGCAGAAGGCGTATTGAAACAGCCGGGCGGCTTGGCATTTTTGACCGGCTTTATTGAAAACGCCCAACCTGTCGCAGCTTTATCCGGCACACAAACAGGCGGCAATTCGCCGGAAGAACGTGTTGCTGCACTGACTGCAGAGGAAGAGCGTGCCGCGAAAATGCTGGGTATGACCCCAGAGGAATTTAAAAAAGTGAAAGAAAGTGAAGGTAAGTAATGGATAAGGCAGCAATTTTAGCCGCCCTGACGGCAGCATTCCGCAAAGAGTTTCAGTCCGGCTTAGATTCGGTTAAGCCTGACTACCCTGCTATCGCTATGACTATTCCGTCAACAACATCGACGAATACTTATGCGTGGCTGGGCAAATTCCCGCAAATGCGCGAGTGGGTCGGCTCACGTCAGATCAAAAAAATGAGCAATCAGGCAATGAGCTTGGAAAACAAAAAATTCGAAGCGACTGTCGGCGTGGCTCGCACTGACATCGAAGACGACCAAGTAGGTATGTACCGTCCGATGATGGCCGCAATGGGTGAATCCGCTGCCGCTCTGCCTGATACGTTAGTGTGGGGTCTGCTCAAAAAAGGTAAAACCACCATTGGCTACGACGGCCAATACTTCTTCGACGTTGACCATCCAGTTTTCGAAAACCACGATGGCACAGGTCAAAACACGCCTTATTCCAACCTGACTACCGGTACAGACAACGACGCACCTACATTCTACGTCGTTGACGACACCAAAACCCTGAAGCCTTTGATTTTCCAAAACCGCACCGAAACAGAGTTCGAAACCAAATTCGATCCGTCTAAATCCGACCGTGTGTTCATGGAAGACGAATATCTGTATGGCTCGCGCCGCCGTTGTAATGCCGGTTTCGGTTTGTGGCAGTTGATGCACATGGCAGAAAAAACCGCGTTGACCCGCGAAAACCTTGCCAAAATCATCGTGCAAATGCAAAAAACCAAAGCTGATGGCGGTTATGTCTTAGGCATTAAACCAAGCCTGTTGGTCGTCCCGCCCGAGTTGGAAGACAAAGCCCGCGAACTCTTGGAAGCCGACAAAATCAACGGCACGACCAATACCTTCAAAGGTCGTCTGAAACTGCACGTTTGCGTGCATCTGTAAACCCCAAACCGCTTTCAGGCGGTCTTTAAAACCTGTTTAAAGACCGCCTGAAACAAGGAGTAAATATGGCAAAAGCAAACAACACTGAAGATTTGGAGCAAATCGGCGAAGCAGGTGTCGGCGCTGACGCTGAAAAAATCCAAGCAGAACTCAATGCCTTGAAGGCAGCGCATGAAGAAGCTCAAGCGAGAATCGAAGCCCTGACCCTTGAGTTGGCAAAAGCCAATGAAGAGAAACAGGCAATTTCCCATGAACTTGCCGAATTGAAAGCTGAACACACTAAGCGCGCAGCCGATGCTTTGGCAGAAAGCCGCGACGTCATGTTGGTCAGCACAGGTGTCGATGGCAACGAATTTTGGCGCGCAGGCATTTTGTTTAATGGCGAATGGCGTGAAGTCAAACGCGCCGAGGTTGGTGAGAAGGCATGGGCTGCAATCTGTGCCGAGCCTGCATTACAACGGAAGGTGGACGAGTAATGGCTTATGCCACAGTGGCGGACATGATTGCGCGTTTTGGAGAGCTGGAGGTTTTACAGCTTACCGACCGCAATCAGGAAGGTGTTATTGACAAGGCTGTCGCAAAAACCGCATTGGATGATGCTACTGCCGAAATCGACGCCTATCTCGGACGGTTCAAGCGACCATTTGGGAAAATCCCTCCGTTACTGGTGCGCCTATGTTGTGATATCGCCCGTTACCGTTTGACGGCGGCTCAGGGGATTTTAATCACAGAGGAAATCCGAAACCGCTACAAAATCGACGTATTGGAAATTTTAAAGGCACTCGCCAGCGGAGATATTCAATTGGGTATCGACGATGCCGGTGAGGAAGTCAAAGCCGAAAACACTGTGATATTCGTCAACGGTAAAAACAGGATATTCGCCCGTGATAACAAAGATTGAGCAAGCAATTGTAAGCCGTCTTAAAAATGGCTTGGGTCGAATGGTTCGAACTGTCAAAAGCTACAGCGGCGAACTGGAAGACTTGGCAACACAGGTAATGGTGCTTCCTGCCGTATGGGTAACCTATGGTGGCAGCCGTATCGAGCCGAAAGCAACTGGGAAGAAACGGTATCAAGACAGCGCGGAATTTGTTGTGATGGTTGCTACCCGGTCTCTTAGAAACGAGGCGGCATTAAGACAAGGCGGCACGGATGCACGCGAAATCGGCAGTAACGACTTGTCTATGCCGTACGCCGCCTATTGGACGGGCAGAGTCTGGGGTTTAGTGATTCACGCGGGTTGACCCCAAAGGCAGTACGCACCCTTGCCAATAATGTTTTGGTGCAAAACTCGGCGGTCAGTGTGTTCGCAATTGAGTATGTTCTACGGTTTGACAGCTTTGCTTTGGAGGACGGTCGATACCCTGAACGCCAGAATGACCAAAGCCACCCTGATTTCATCTTTAGCAGATATTCGGGCAAATCCGATGCTGCATACCCGGACTTTACCGGCGTAGATGGCAAAATTTTTGACCCAAACGGCGGAGAGGTGCCGTTGCATGTTGATTTGAAGGAAAAAAAGGATAAACAAAATGGCAATGATTAAAGTAGTTGCTGCGGACGGTCTGCGCGTCCCGTTGTCCAACCATCCCCATGAGTACATCGAGCAAGAGCCGGTCGAAATTGATGGCGACAACTTGTATTACCGCCGCCTGCTCATGGATGGCGATTTGGTAGAGGTCGCCGATGAATCGGAAGCGTATAAAGCGAAAGGAGCTAAATAATGGCTGACGCTATCAGTTTTGACACTATTCCGGGCAGTATTCGCGTACTGGGGCAGTATATCGAATTTAATACGCGAAATGCGGTTCAGGGTTTGCCGCAAAACCCGCAAAAGGTTTTGATGCTTGCGCCGAAAACAGGTGGAACACAGCCCGAACTGGAGCCGATTCAGCTTTTTAGCGACGCGCAAGCGGCTGATTTATTCGGCAAAGGCTCTCTTGCTCATTTGATGGTCCGTCAGGCTTTCCGAAATAATCAGTATCTTGATTTGACAGTTATCGCTTTGGCAGATAACAGCGCGGGTGTGGCTGCTGAAGGCAGCATCGTCATCAGCGGTACGGCAACAGGGCCGGGAGCGGTAACTGTTTCCGTCGGTGGGCGTGATGTTAGCGTTTCCGCTGCCAAGGGCGAGACGGCTGTTGATGTGGCTACACGCCTGCGTGCCGCCATCGAAGCATCCGACCTGCCTGTTGTGCCAGTGCTGACCACGCCCGCATCAAACGGCAAGCTGACGCTGACCGTCAAATACAAGGGCGAGGTCGGCAACGAGCTGGGCTTGTCCTGCGATACGGGCAATACCGGTCTGACCTATCAAATCAGCGCGTTTGCCAAAGGCGCGAAAAACGCCGAAATCGCCGCCGCCCTGACCAAAGTGGCGGGCAGACACTACCACATCATCTGCTCGGCATTTTCAGACGACGTCAATGCCAAAGCATTGAGCAGCCATATCGAGCAGGTTTCAAATGCCATCGAACAGCGCGGCTGTATCGGCGTTTTGGGATGGCGCGGCACGATTGCGACGGGTACGGCATACACCGCCAAACTCAACGACGGCCGCATTACCTGTGCTTGGTACAAGGGTGCGGCAGAGCCGAACGGCATGATTGCTGCGGGCTACGCGGCGGTGCTTGCCTTCGAGGAAGACCCCGCCCGCCCCCTGAATACTTTGGAAATCAAAGGTCTGAACGTAACACCAGACGCGCAATGGCCGCTGTTTGCCGAGTGCAACAATGCGTTATACAACGGTTTGACACCGTTGGTAATCGTGAATAACAAAGTCCAAATCATGCGCGCCGTGTCAACGTACACCAAAAATCCTGCAAATGCCGACGACCCCGCCCTCTTGGATATCACGACGATTCGCACGCTGGACTACGTCCGCCGCTCAATCAAAGAGCGTATTGCGCTGCGTTTCCCTCGTGACAAGCTGTCCAACCGCACACCTCTCAAAGTCAAGAGCGAGATTTTGGACGTGTTGATTAAGCTGGAGCAAGCGGAAATCATCGAAAACGTTGAAGCGAACAAAGGCAAACTCTTAATCGAGCGCAGCCAACAAGACGCCAGCCGCTTGAACGCGGTCATCCCATCGGATGTCGTCAACGGTCTGCATGTCTTTGCCGCCCGCGTAGATTTGATTTTATAAACTGTTCAGACGGCCTTTAAGGTCGTCTGAAAAATTGAAAGGATAAAACATGAGCGACGCTACCTACGCAGGCGCGGTAATTATGGAGGTCAATGGCCGCGACGTCGAAATCATCAGCATCAAACCGCAGACTACCACTGGACGCAAGCCCGTTAAGACCATGAACCGGCAAGGTCGTGTTTTGGGATACGCCGACGGCGTAACCGAACACAAGCTCAGTCTGACTGCTGCCATTCCGATTGACGGTACCGAAATTGACTGGGATAACATCACTAAAGCCAAAATTACGATTTACCCCATCAACGACGAAGGCAGACGCACGTCTTATTTGGACTGTTTTACCGTTGATACCAGCGAACAATACGAAGTCGACAACGAAGCCCGTATCGACATTGAGATGGTTGCGCTGCACAAAATTAAGGAGTAATGCGTGATTACCGTCAAACTGACCCACGGACTGACCTATCAGGATAAAACTGTTGCCGAAATCCGCCTAAAGCCCTTAAGTGTCGGTGGCGAGCTGGCGGCGTTTTCCCTGATCGACGATTTACCTGAACTGCCCGGTGACGCCACAAAAGCCGAACTGCTGCAACGCGACGTCATCGAGACGTTGACCTATTGGTCGCAGCAGATTGTCGCCGACAATATTCCGTCCGACATCATGACGGCGCAGTGGCTGATGGATAATCTGTCCACCCAAGACTATCATATTGTGATGGCGGCACAGGAAGACTTGCGCCTAAAACCGTCCGCCGCTACGGCGAGCCACGACGCGCCGTCGGCGGCGGAGCAGTAAAACGCAGCTACCTGACGGCACACAAAAACTACCGTCAGGCGGTCATCCTGATGGCAAAGGCGGGTATAGGCGCGGACGCGGTGCGTCAAATGTGTCACGCCGAGCTGGCGGCATGGTTCGATGATATTTTGGCAAGTTTGGGTATCAAAACGCCTAAAGACGACGGTGTGATTATCTCTCGGCGGCAGAAGAAGCCTGAAGACAGGTAGATTTACCATAGTTATAATAAAGCCGTGCAATGTCGCACGGCTTTTGTTTTAGTGAAGTGATGGATAATAAACAGCATATGAATGTCCCGCCGGAGATATTGGAAAACCTACGTCCGTATAAGGCACATATCGAGCGATTGTGCCTGGAATGTGGGTATCACGGTTTAATGGGGGTTATAAAAACCGAAGAGCCTTGGTATGTGTCCCTTAGTTTTCTGATTTTATTTGCCATCGGCTTAGTGGCTTATATCTATTTTTCAGTTTGGGTTATGTTTGCAGTTGTGTTTGTTACAGCTTTGATTATTGCAGGGTTAAAGGACGGGAAATGCAAAACTGTTACATTATGCCCTTGTTGTAAAAAAGAAATCAGCGATTAAAGACGTAGGAGGGGTTGAAATCCGTACCGCCCTCCCTTAAACAGCCTTTAAACGATAATTGACCCTGAGTTAATACGTTTAAAGGCTGTTTTTTATGGCAAACGGAATCTTGAAGCTGGTTCTGGCACTGACCGGGAAGGACGACGGGGCGCGTCGGCTGCTGGCGGATACGCAGCGTCAATTGGAGCGGACGGCAAAATCGCGGGAGGCGTTGGAAAAGTCGGCACGATACTACGCGATGACGGGCGTACGCTCGGAACAACAGATACGCCGGGAAATCCTACAGACACAGGCGGCTTACAACCGTCTGGCAAAAATTGGCGCGGCATCGAAAAACGATTTGGCACGGGCGGCGGTTGCGACGCGCAACCGTATCCGCGAGCTGAACGCGGAATTGAAACAGGGTGCGGGGTTTGCGGACAGGATGGGCAAAATCGGACGGGCGGGCGCGGCTGTCGCTGCGGGCGGTGCGGCGGCATATGCGGTTTTAAAACCCGCAATGAATGACCGCAAGCAGCTTGACGAGAACATCAACCGCGTGGCGCGTCAGGCGTTTATTGAGGACAACAGCAAGTCGGCGGCTTGGATTGCCACCGAAGGCGCGCGGCAGGTCAAGGATTTGGCACTCGAACTCGTGCAGAAAAACGGCGGCAACCACGACAAAGCCTTGGATGTCATCAGCGGCATGATGACGACGGGTCTCAATTTTGCCCAAACCAAAGAGGAGGCGCAGGCGGCCTATGCCTTTTCGCTCGCCTCGGAAGGCAGCGGCGCGGATACGTCAAAACTGATTAAAACCCTGAAAGACGGCGGGATGAACGGCAAGGATTTGAAACTTGCCCTCGAACACGTCTTGCAGTCGGGGTTGGACGGTACATTTGAGGTTCAGGACATGGTGCGCGAGCTGCCCGCCCTGCTGCCTGCCGCTCAACAGGCAGGCATGAACGGCGTAGGCGGTTTGGACTACCTGCTCTCGCTCTTGCAGTCTGCGGCAAACAAATCGGGCAGCCCCGCCGAAGCGGCGACCAATGTGCAAAACCTGTTAAGCAAAACCCTGTCGCCGGACACAATAGGTCGTCTGAAAAAGATGGCGAACCCGAACGACCCCAAAAAAGGCGTGGACTGGGTAGGCTCGGTATTGAAGGGTAAGGAAAACGGCGAAAACGCGGTGCAGGTGTTGTCCCGCCTTGCCGATGCCATGTTGGCAAAGGATAAGCAATACCAAGATTATCAGGCACGCGCGGCGGCAGGCGATAAGACGGCGGCGGAGCAGGCAAATATGCTTAAGGGCGCGCTTTTGGCGCAACTGTTGCCTGATTTGCAGGCAAAACAAGGCTTGCTGGCTGCAACGGATATGACGCAAATCCGTGAATATATGGCTTCGTTGGCTGGCGTAACCTTGAACAACGGAAAAATCGGCAAAATCAACGAAGCGCGGATGATGACGGATGCCGCCAAGCAGGAGCAGGCGGAATCGGTAAAACTCTTGGAAGAGAGCCTGACCAAGACGCTGGTGAAAGCGGAAACGGCGTTCAAGCAACTGGCAGCGGAATACCCTAATGCCACTCTAGCCCTGCAAGCCCTGACGACGGCGGCAACAGCGGCGTCTGCCGCAATGTTATTAACCGCCGGTGGCGGTAAAGGTGGCGGCTTTCTGAAAGATGTAGGTAGTAAAGCGTTGGGATGGGGTAAGGCTGCGGCAGGCGGCGTGGCAGCAGGTGCCACAGCGGCAGGCGGTAAGTTGCTGTCATGGGGTAAATCTGCCGGTAGCGGATTAATGAATAATCCTGCGTTGGTTAAACGGGCGGGATTGTTGGGCATGTTGCTGTATTCCGAGTCTTTGGGGGACGGCACATTGCCAAAGGGTTTGCGTGGTACCAAGACAACTCCTGAAATGATTAATCGCCTGAAAAACAACGGTATCCGATTTGAACCTGCGCCGAAGCGGGAACAGGCGCGGGGTGGTGTCCCTCAGTATTTGGCTGCTCCGTCAGCGCAGCCTACCGATAAGATGTTGTCTCCGTTGTTTTCAACGCAGACGGCGGCGTATCAGGCAGCCATTCAGCAGCAGACGGCGGCGTATCAGGCTGCATTGGCGCAGGATACGGCTGCAGTTACAACAGGTTTGGCACAAGTGCAAAGTGCGATGGCGTCGGCAAGTCAGACCATCAATACCAACGTGAGCCTGAATATTGACGGACGTGTTATCGCGAATGAGGTATCTAGACAGCAAGTACAAATCTTCGGTCGGGGAGCAGGACAATAATGTGGCACACCATCCTACAACCCGCGTCCTACAAGGGCGTGGGCTTTGAAATTGAGAATATGGACGAGCGCAACGGCAAGGCTCTCGCCGAACACGCACGGCCTTTTGTAAACGGTATCGACCTCGAAGACATGGGGACGACTGGCCGTGAAGTGCAATTGAGCGCGGTCTTTTGGGGTAAAGGTTATGCAGGCCGTCTGAAATCCTTATTGGATAAGCTGGAAGAGCGTGGCGGTGGAGTTTTGGTACATCCCGTATGGGGACGAATGCAAAACATGATTGGGGCGAGTTGGAGCTACCGTCATGAGGCGGATTACTCGGATTTTGCCCGTTTGGATGTGACATTTCGTGAAGCGACTGAGGCACAGCTGATTTTCGTCTTTGAAAACAGTTTCCTGATGGGCGTTGAGCGGTTGATTGCGCAGATTGATACCTACCGTGCTGCAGGAGAGGGGTTTATCGACGCACTTACTGCCCAGGTGGCGGCGGGGCAGGCTCTGCGCGGCAGTGCTGCGGGTTTATGGAGTGTTGCATCGGGAGTGTTTGAAGCGGTTCGTTCGTTGTTTGATTTGGATTCAATTCGTTTTCCGTCGCGTGGCGGATATAGCCAAAAGGCTTTTAAAGCAGGGTTCCCGCGCCTAATTGCAGATGTATCCTCAATGACTACGGAGGGGTTGCGGCAGGCTGCTTATTTGGACAGACAGGACAAAGGCGGTGCCGGTGCGCGGCAATGTTATGACGCGGCGGCGGCTCGGGCTGATACGGTGGCAACCTTAGTGGCTGATTTGGGCAAAGGTCGTCTGAAAGATAGCGTAAAGCGGCAAGTTGAGACGGTAGGTTTGATGGTTAGACTGATGTCAGATGCGGCTTTGACTGCTGTTGTGGCGGATTTGGTCGATGCTGACGGCGAGACGATGACTGCGCCCGAATTAATGCACATCAACCGTGATATGCGTTTGCGTTTTCAGACGACCTTGACGGCTCTGCGACAGGCAGACGGAGCAGGTATGGAGGATGCCGGTTACACGGTTATCGAGGCGGTGCGAGAAACTGCCGGTCGTCTGAATGCCATGATTGCCGCGGCAATCAATCAAAAACCTCCGCTCTTGGTGCGTCCTGCGCCCATAAATGGAACGATGCACCAAATCGCCCATGAATTTTACGGCGACTTAAATAGGGCTGACGAGCTGATACGGCTTAACCCGCATATCGTTCATCCTGCCTTTGTGAAACGTGATACTTTGGTTAATTTGTATGCAAAATAGTTCTTATAACTACGAAATAGCCGTCCGAGTTGCTGGGAAGGAACACCGGCATTGGGAAAGTTACGACATCGACGGTGACTTCCTTATTCCTGCCGACGGCTTTGAATTCATGGTCGGATTGCCTTACGGGGAATCTGAAATTCCCGATTTGTCAGGCGAGGCTTGCTCGGTTGTGATAAACGGGCAAACTGTCTTAACTGGCATTATCGACACGCAAATGCACGATAAAGAAAAAGGCCGCCGCAGTCTGCGCTTGTCTGGGCGTGACTTCGCGGGATTGTTGGTTGACTGCGCCGCCCCTCAGTTGAATGTTAAAGGCATGACGGTATTGGCCGCTGCTCAAAAGCTGGTCGCGCCATGGTCACAAATAAAAAAAGTAGTGCTGAAAGCTGAGAAAAACCCGACCTTAGACAAAATAGACATCGAGCCGGGCGAGACGGTTTGGCAGGCTTTGACCCATATTGCCAACTCTGTGGGATTGCATCCTTGGATGGAACCGGACGGTACTTTAGTTGTCGGCGGGGCAGATTATGCCAGCCCGCCTGTAGCTACACTTTGTTGGAGCAGGAATGATAAACGCCGAAATACCGAACGTGTCAGTATTGAGCGAAGTATTGAGAACAGGTTTTCCGAGGTTACTTTTTTAGGGCAATCCCATGCCAAGAAGGGCGATAGCGCGAAGCATGACCTGAAATGGCAGTACAAAGACCCGACCATGACGTTGCACAGACCAAAGACGGTAGTGATATCTGACGCTGAAAACCTTGAAGCTCTTAAACGGCAGGCTAAAAAGCAGCTTGCCGACTGGCGGCTTGAAGGGTTTACCTTGACGATAACGGTCGGCGGGCATACGACCGAGGACGGCACACTCTGGCAGCCGGGGCAGCGTGTCCACGTCATTGATGAAGAACACGGTATCGATGCTGTCTTTTATCTGATGGGGCGGCGGTTTATGCTCAACCGTATGGACGGGACGGCAACGGAATTGCGGCTCAAGGAGGATGGTGTATGGGTGCCTGACGCTTATGCTACGAAATCCGAATCGGCGCGCAAGCGTTCAGGCAAGAAAAAAGGCGTTACCGACAAACAGAAACAAGCCCCGAAAACAGGCGCAAGAAACGGTAAAACAGGAAAACAAGCAACAGAAACGGCGGTATTTCAATGAGTTTGGTAAAAATGGCAAGAAAGACGGCGCAGGTGGTGCAGCAAATCGGCGATACTATGCGCGCGGCGTTTCGCGGGAAAATCACACTGGTGGTGTCGTCCGAGCCTATCCAGCGTGTACAGCTTAACGGCTTGGCTGACGAAGTGCTGCAGGAGTTGGAGCATTTGCAGGAGTTTGGTTTTGCCAGTAACCCGCCTGAAGGTTCGGAAGCAGTGGTCATTCCGTTGGGCGGCGATACGACCCACGGTGTGGTTGTGGCCACACAGCACGGCAGTTTCCGGATTAAGAATCTGAATCCTGGCGAAACGGCGATTTTCAGTCAGGACGGTGCGAAAATCGTGATTAAGCGCGGGAAAATCATTGAAGCTGACTGTGATGTGTTTAGGGTCAACTGTCAACACTACGAGGTCAACGCATCATCGGCGGCTGATTTTAAAACACCCAAGCTGGAGACAAGCGCGATCTTGACGGCACAGGGGCAGTTCAACGGCAACGGTGGGATGGCGGTCGAGGGCGGCAGCGGAGCACGGTTTAAAGGAAATATCGACCTTAAGGGAGACTTTGAGAGTACAGGTAAGGTTACCAATAACGGCAAAAACATCGGCTCAGACCACAAACACCGTGGCGACAGCAACGGCACGACATCCGAACCGCTTTAAATCTTTACGGCATTCAAAAGGTCGTCTGAAACATTTTCAGACGACCTTTTTGTTTAAGGGTTTGAAACACTTACGCTCTTTAAATGCAGTCAAAAACGAGAAAATGACAGCATGGACAAACAACTAGACCCAAACAGCGGCGACTACACAGGCCGCATGACCGATAACCTGCAAAACGCAGTTTATATCCGCCTACTGACGCCGTTGGGCAGCTGGTGGGCGGATAAATCGGTCGGCTCATTGTTGCATCTGTTGCAACGTGAGAAAGACTTGGAACGGGTCAGTCTGTTGGCAGAGCAGTACGCATCAGAGGCGTTACAGCCCATTGTGGATAGCGGCAGAGCAGACAACATTACCGTCAAAGCAGGGCAGCCGCGAAACGGCAGCCTGATACTGAGCATCCGTGTAGAGACTGCAACAGGCGCGTTCGATTACAGCCATAAAGTCCCTCTGATTTAAAACCGATTTAAAAGGCCATTATCAAGTGTTTAAAACCCCGACATTCGAACAGATACGCGACACGATTCTGCGCGATACCAAGAGTATTTGGCCGTCGGCAGATGTCAGCGAGGACAGTGACCACTTTGTCCACGCCAGCCGTCTTGCAAGCTGCGCGATGGGGCAATACGCACATCAACACTGGATAGCCCGTCAAATATTTCCAGATACTGCAGACAGCGATTATTTGGAACGACACGCCGCCATGCGCGGTATTTATCGTCGAAATCCGACAACTGCGACGGGCGAAGCAAAACTGACGGGTATTGCAGGCAGCCAAATCGCTGCAGGTCTGCAAATCAGAGCAGGAAGCAGGCTCTATCAAGTCAGATTCGCGGGCGAAATTAGTGCGAACGGTGTGGGCAGGGTCAGAATCATGGCCTTGGAATCTGGTGCAGCGGCGAATACGAACGAAACCTCTGCCGAAATGATGGCCGCGCCGATTGGCGTGTCGTCCGACTGTACCGTGTCAGCCGAGGGAGGGACAGACGGCGAAAGTGACGCATCTCTGTTGGCAAGATTGCTTGAAATCCTGCGCAGACCGCCTGCCGGTGGCAATAAATACGATTACCGCAACTGGGCATTGAGTGTTGATGGAGTGACCGCCGCTTATGTTCATCCATTG
Source organism: Neisseria sp. DTU_2020_1000833_1_SI_GRL_NUU_006 (assembly GCA_032388755.1). Taxonomy (NCBI): domain Bacteria; kingdom Pseudomonadati; phylum Pseudomonadota; class Betaproteobacteria; order Neisseriales; family Neisseriaceae; genus Neisseria; species Neisseria sp. DTU_2020_1000833_1_SI_GRL_NUU_006. The sequence goes on from CP135593.1 coordinate 1,129,509, forward strand.
CGCCGAGGTTTGGGTACGGTAGACGTGGTCATTACATCTGAAAACGGTCTGCCGTCCGATGAAACCATTAAGAAGGTACAGGACTATATCGACGATGTACGCCCAGTCACGGCTAAGAATGTGGCCGTACTTAAGCCTGATATCACAGCATTGACGGTGGAAATGCAGGTCAAGGTTGATGGCGTAGCATTGGAATCAGTTAAAGAGCGAATCAAAGTCGCTCTGACAGAGTATTTCGACAGTTTGATACCGGGCGACAGCGTGATTGTGTCGAAGATTGAGGCAGCAATCAGCAATACTGATGGCGTGATTGACCGAAAACTGGTCTCTCCGGCTACGAATTTGGCAGCAGATACATCAAACAAGGTCGAATGGTACAAGCTCGGTAATTTAGTTATCACAAAGATGGTGTGACATGGGATATAGAGAGACCTTATTAGGGCTATTGCCTCCCGTGTCATACGCCCGCACTGCGCCGCGTATCCGCGCGCAGGCGCAGATTGACGGTAAAGCCTTGGATGAAGTTCAGGAACACGGTTTGACGGTTACCAATGCAATCAACCCAGCGACATCGGGTGATATGTTACTGGATTGGGAGCGTGTCTTGGGGCTAATTCCAGACGGCAAAACACGGCAAGAGCGAATACTTGCCGTGCTCGCAAAGCTTAATGAGACAGGCGGGCTGTCGATACCTTATTTCGTCCAACTCGCAGCTGCTGCGGGCTATCAGATACAGATTACCGAACCACAGCCCTTCCGTGCAGGGGTAAACAGAGTTGGCGACCGGCTCGGTCACGAAGATGTGATTTATGTGTGGCGCGTGAATATTAAAAACGGCAACAACCACATTTATCAATTCCGTGCGGGGGTTTCAACGGCTGGCGAACGGTTGAGTGGCTACGGTGACGCGTTTATCGAACGTGTTATCCAAGATTTAAAACCTGCACATACAGATGTGCATTTCACTTATGAGAGGTAGCGATGTATCCAATTGAGACATCGGACAAGCTGTTTCGTGACGGCAACGGCACCAGCGAACTGGGAACAGTTCTTCCTGCATGGTGGTTAAACCAAGTTCAGGCGGAATTAATAGGCATTTTGGAAGCGGCGAAATTGTCGCCTGAGAAAAACAATCAGAACCAAGTCCGTCGAGCCATTGAAAAACTGATCGGTGACGAAGTCGGCAAAATCCAAGAGGCAAACAATCAGGCTGACGGCGGTAATGTCAAAACGACAGGTAATCAAAACGTCAATGGTATGAAAACGTTCCTTGCTGAATTCAACGCTGCCAAGGGATTGTCTGTATCTGATACCAAAGCCTTATTGGACGGCGGAAATGTACTTAACTTAGGCGCAAATGCCGATGGTGGTTACCTGTTCAATAGGAAATCAGGTAAGGAATTACGGCTTGCCAACAACGGCAGCCTGTTATACGACGGGTCAGACATTATTACCGCCCGCAAAGTAAGCCACAACCCCGATGACCAAACGGTTGCAACCGTACCGTCATCGTTTGCGCTCAATAAGGCGTTTGACAACTCAATCAAGCGCGGAGGCGCAATCGGGCTGGGCGGAGCGGCGCACCAGATTGCTATCGGCTGGGACACGCCCGGACTGATCGCCAAAATCGATAACCACATCTTTAACGTCGGCGTCCCGACAGGCGCAATCGCCTATTTTCCCTATGCCGCCGCCCCCTTCGGCTGGCTAAAAGCAAACGGCGCGGCAGTGTCGCGCACCGTCTATGCCAACCTATTCGCCGTCATCGGCACCGCTTATGGCTCAGGCGACGGACGAACTACCTTTAATCTCCCGGATTTGCGCGGCGAATTTATCAGGAGTTGGGACGACGGGCGAACTGTCGACAACGGACGTGTCCTAGGATCATGGCAGGCAGATGAATTCCGAAGCCACAGTCACGGCATCGGTATCAGCCGCATGACCGACACCGACAGGGGGAGCAATCTGTCAACCGTATCGGTTGACACTGTCGGCCAAACCGACCCGGCTGGCGGCATCGAAACGCGCCCTAGAAATATCGCCCTGCTGGCATGCATCAAGGCATAAGCCGCCTTAAACCGTTTAGAAAGGTAAAAAATGACCCAAAACATCCAATGGACAAAACCCGTCTGCCAACTTGATGCCGACCATCTCTACATCGGCCAAACCACAGCCGATCTGGACATCATGGCACGCGACGGAAGCTATCTGATTCCCGCCGGCTGCATCGATACCGACCCGCCCGAAATCAGCGCAGACCGCGCCGCCCGCTGGAACGGCGAAGGCTGGGATTCCCTCGAAGACCATCGCGGCAAAATCGCCTACCGAAAAACTGACGGTACAGCCGTTACCATCGACCAAATCGGCAGCCTTTCAGACGATCTGACCATGATTGCCCCGCCATCGGAATATTGCGAATGGGACGGAAAAAAATGGACGGAAAGTCAAATCAAAAAAGCAAAAGCGGACGAGATTAAACTCGCCTCCGCAAAAGGTATCGCCCTGCATCGCCTCAATCAACATGCCCAAGCCATCGTCAACGATCAAAGCGGCATGGATGACCTTCCGGCCTTTGAAGTACAGAGCTGGCCGGTGCAAGCATCCGAGGCCCGCGCATGGCAGGCGGACAATTCCACTCAAACTCCTGTCCTTGACCAAATTGCCCAAGCAAGAGGCATCAGTCCTGACAAACTCAAAGCGGCTGCCCTCAAAAAAACCTTGGCCTATGAATCCCTTTGCGCCACCGTCGCAGGCAAAAGGCAGGCAATCGGGAAACAAATCGAAGCCGCCAAAACCCTAGACGAATTGAACACCATCGATACCGAAATCAGCTTGTAAGGTCGTCTGAACATGAAACAAAGCATCAAAAACTATATGAGAAATATCGCCATTGCCGCCGACCAGCTCGCCAATGCCATGATTGCAGGCAGTCCGGACGAAACCGTCAGCAGCCGTGTCTACCGAGGTGCAGTGTTGGCGGCACAGCCGACCCGCGTTGCCCGCATGGCGTATCGCGCAATAAATACACTGTTTTTTTGGCAGGACGACCATTGCCGTGCGGCCTACCTGCGAGAAAAGCAGCGGGCGCACTTACCGGATGGGTTGAAATGACCGCCCACGCTGATTTTGCCGTCAAACAAGGTACCACCGTACCGCTGACCTTTGCCGTACTTGACGGCAAGGGAAAGCCGCATCCATCGCTTAAACATCTGGACAGTGCAGTTTTGACCATTGCCCCGACAGCCGCAGAGGCTTTTGCCTTGCCCCTCTCCGTCAAGCCGGGCGGCATCGGTACGCTCTTGACGGCAGAGCAGACACGGGGATGGAGATGGCGGTGGGCGCGGTACAGCGTGCGCGTTACCGTAAAAGGCGTCGCCGCCGTGATTTACGAGGGCAATCTGACCCTTGAGACAGAGTTGGGAGCTTAACAAATGGCAGAGATAAAAGGCGGTATTACCGTCAGCGGCGGCAGCGTTGACAGTATGCCGGTCATCCTCGACGGGCGTACAAGCCTGTACACCGAGGCTATCGAAAGAGGCTTGATAGAGCCTGATACGACTTATGAGCAGTTTTTAGAGCGTTTGGCAGTCAAGCCGGGCGAACTTAAAAAGGCTGTCAAAGAGGCAGTCGCCGCCGATTTGGATAATAAGGTAAACGCTGCGGTAGCGGTTGCGGTCGCCCAGCTCAAATTAATCGGCTCTGGCAATGTCGCACCGGTGCAGCCCAGCCCGCAACCCGATCAGCCCGTTGCGCCCGCGCCGAAACCTGCGACCAATACCGACCTGTCTGATGAGGCATTAGCAAAAGTGAATAAAATTTTAGGAATTACGCGATGACATCAAACTTAGACCAAGCCATTGTAGCGATTGCAACAACGGCGGCGGACGCCAAAAAACTGGCAGCCATCGAACCTGCCGTAAACGAAGCAGGCGAGTTGCAGTATGGCGGCAAAACCATCACTAAACTTATTACACCATCGACCCTTACCAGAGAGGTGGGAGTTGCTTTGGGCGGCCCTGATGTTGCCAATAGTCTGTACAAACAGCAAAGCAATTTTGAAGAATTTCAGGTCAAGGAAGCATCCCGCATTGCGCTTGAACAGGGTGTTTACTACATCGAAGACGCGTTGCCTGAAGACCTTAAAGAGAAGGTTCGCACTCGTCATTACGAAAAAGAGAAAAACATCAATCAAGCAGAAGCGTTGAAAATCGTCCAACTCATTCAGGCGTGGCTGGATAAGTTGCCGTCCAATGTTTGGATTTCCACGCGCGGCGGCGTGTTCCCGCTGACCAAAAACGTCGGTTATGCCCCCGATTATTTCGGCGCGGACAACCGCATTAAAACTCGCGGTGTCGGTTATGGTTTCAAACCTGGAACTAAGGAAAGAATACCCGATGAAGTCAGATTGACGCTTCACGGTTGCCAGCCTTGTTTGGCGTTCCGTAAATTCAAATTCAATACGATTGATTTTACGAAGGGTACTTTTATTGTCGAAGAGCATGGTCAGGATGCCTTCCACCTTTGTGATGGTTCTGAAGGCACTCGCATCATCCACGCAGGCAATATCACAACCCGCGCATACCTGAAGTATGGCTATAAGTCAGGGGCAGACCTTGACAAAATGCTATGGCCTCCGATTGACGGATGGTCTAAAGAAAACCCGCATCTTGGTACAGGTATGGCGGAAAAAGGCGTGGCGGAGGCTGGCTTTAATACCACCACATATCCTATTGTTGATAATGCAACCTACATGAATAATAGCCTTATTTGTGAAGGCATTAAGAATTTTGAAGGTTGGTTCTCAGGAGAGCAGGTACTCCAGTACATCCGAGATGAAGACGGCACTCGTTATCTTTCAGCAGGCGGCTATTGGGATGCAAACGGAAATTCTAAATTTCCGCGACATGACGGTACTACTGGAGATACATGGGGTAAATGGCGCGGCGGTCAAATCGGTAGTCGTGCCTATGGATGGCGCATCTATGGCACAAATCGAACCCATATAGAGTATTTTGACGTTCGCGGGTTTAACGGCGGCGGCATTGTTTGCGGCTTGTATGGTGCGCCCGATGGCGAGCAAGTCGATGCGCGTGATTCAAAAGCTGCTTACGATGCAGGTATTGTTGCAGTAAACACTAAAATCACCGGTGGGTACTTTACCCACAACTATATTTGCGGGGTTGAGGCTATTCGTGCGAGCGGGTACGAGCTTTGCGGCATATATGCCCCTGACTCCGTCGTCGGACACCCTGACGCGCACCTCGAGCACGTCCGAGGAATTGGTGGTACTACCTCAATCGACCCGGGCTATCAGCAATGTACCAGCCGTTATTTGCCGTTAGATAACGTCTTCATCCATGACAACGTTTTCGGTCTTGGTAAACGTAAAATCATGGATATTCATACGGGCAATAACGTCAAGGTCATCAATAACAGCGGACGCGCAATGTATTACGGCGTGTCAACCGTTATCGAAGAGTTGTTTGCAAGTAAGTTGATTAACCCTAAAGACCCGCGCAACAGTAAAGACACCGCCGACCCGTATTCATTCCCGTATCAAGACAGTAACATTGAAATTCGCGGCAATGTGATTGTTTCAGGCTTGTTTGGTTTGCATCCAATCAACGGGGCATCAGGCGTGAAATTCCGTAAAGATGCTGGCAAATGGTGGCTTCGTTGCCATCAGGTTTGGGCTGACAATATCGTTTATGCGCCGCGCGGACTGATTTGCAACTTTGGGCATAACCATTTTGTGATTGATAACAACCAGTTCACTTTTGCCCTGCCTTTCGGTACTTTTTACGGTTTGAATCAAATTTCGGACATCAAAGTAACCAATGGCGGCAGCGGTTATACATCGCCGCCGAAAGTGATAATCACAGGCGGCGGCGATGAAGCCTATGACGCCAAGGCACGCGCCAAAATCAAAGACGGCAAAGTCATCGAAATTCGTATTGAGCGCGTTGGCAGCCGTTACATGGTTCCGCCTACCGTTACCATCGAAGGCGGCGGCGGGTCTGGGGCTACGGCTGAAGCGTATGTGAATACCTTTACCTACGGAATGTTGGTAGGGGCTGAAGGAAGACACGGTACAATGCTTGGCAGCGTGATTACCCGAAATTATGTTCAAAACTCGCCTGAAGGCAACTTTGCGCGTCAAATTACCATTGGCAATCTTCGCGGGGCTACTATCGCTTGCAACTATGCAGACGTTACGCCATATTCGAGCGTCGAAAAGGCTAAAAAACCTTTCGGCGACCCGTATGTTAGCAATAGCATGAAATACCGTGACGGCATTGGTTCATTCGGCTTTTACGGCGGGGCATTGGACAAGTGCGAAGTATTCGGGAACTACGAATACGACCAAATGACAGACAGACTGGATGTATGGACCGGAAGCAGTTTGCGCGGCGATAAAGTTGTTAGTGTGCATAGCAATTATGCGCCGACGACTCAACAGGATTTCTTGGATGCCATCAAACAAAAATCGTTTGAGATGCAGCTTGAAGCCCTTAAGACCGAGATGGCGGCTATGAAGGCGGCTGGTACGGTTACTCCAAGCCTTGCGAACACGCCGCAATCTGACAGTGGCTCACAAGGCGCAACGGCTACTGCACAGCCGACAACGCCTGTGGCTCCGGCACCGACAACACCGGCACCTGTAACGCCAGCTAACCCACTGACAAATAGCGATCAGGCGCAAAGCCAGCCTGCGGCCAAGCCCGAAACGTCCATCAAATTTACGTTTGATGGAGTTGCGGTGACAGCTACCGAGATTGTTGGTAGCAACGGTACATCCAAACTAAAAACCGAAAATAACTCAATAAAATCTGGCGAGCCTGATGAGTGGGTTGGCGCGTTTGGAGAGGTTGACGGACATAAAGTCATGTTTGCGAGTGCAGCCGGTACAGATAAAGGCGTACGCTATATTGAGAGTGATGGCATTGCGTCTGATGGATCATCAGATAGTGCAATCATTGTGCCGATTAAAATATCTGCAACATCGAGCAATGGCGGGGCTTTTGCAGCGATAGTCCTTAATGGCCGAAATATAGTCAACTCAGGTCTGCTGGTGACGGACGCAGATGGCGGATTTAAGTTGCGACCTGTTGACGGTACGACCGTTAACGGACAACCAATTTCCGCCCAAAAAATCTACGAATACGACAAATGGCATGTTGCCGTTATCACCGTAAAATCAGGCGATGAGCGTCGATTTGATAAAGTAAGATTTGGCATTAACCACGTAAGCAACTCGGGGCGTAGTGCAACGATTGGTGCAGGCATCGAGTTTGTTCAAGGCGACATCAGTAAGGCAGCCGAAAAAGCCGCTACGCTGATGACGGAGTACGGGATCAGTTGATCTATAAATTAAAAGGTCGTCTGAAAACAGACGACCTTTAGAAGGAGATTTAAGAATAAAGTGGGACGGCGACGTAGCAGTGCGGGAACACCGCTACGCCAGCCAAGCAGAACAAGCCTGCATTGACTTCTAAGGCCGCCTTAGTCTCTAGAGACCGGGGCATTCTATCTGATACAGGAGTGGATGCAAATGCAAATTTATCGTGAGTTACGCTGCAAATACTGCGGCAAATTACTGGCAAAAGGCAGCGGTTTCGTGCAAATAAAATGCACACGCTGCAAAAATATTAATTCTTTCAGTAACTAAAAAATCAGTAGAGTGCCGTTGAGCATCATATTAATTCTGTTTCCGAGCGTCCCGAATGCCGCAAATTAGGAGTATATATGATGCAAAAAACACAACAAACTCTACCGATTATCCCTTGGATGGGCGGCAAACGCCGATTGGCAAAACACCTGTTGCCCATGTTTCCCGAGCATTCGTGTTATGTCGAGCTGTTTTCCGGCGGCGCGGCGTTGTTCTTTATGCGCCCAACGCCTGCTAAAGTAGAGGTACTCAACGACATCAACGGACAGCTCATCAACCTGTACCGCGTGGTACAACACCATTTTGACGAGTTCGTCCGCCAGTTTGAGTGGACACTGACAAGCCGAGAGGTCTTTGCCCGCCTGCAAAGCACGCCGCCTGATTGCATGACCGATATTCAACGAGCTGCCCGGTTCTTTTATTTGCAGCACAATGCCTTCGGTGGCAAGACCGTCCATCAACATTTTGGCACGGCTACCACGTCAAAAGCGTGGGATGCGTCGCAGATTGAGGTTAAATTAAAGGCTGCTAAAGACCGTTTAAAAGGTGTTTATATAGAAAGCGAACCGTGGGAGCGTTGTTTAAAACGATATGACCGCGAGCACACTTTCTTTTACGCTGATCCACCATATTGGCAAACGGCAGGCTACGATAGTGCTTTTGATTGGTACCAATACGAGTTGATGGCAAAGGCAATGGCGGAGAGCAAAGGTAAGGTCATGTTATCCATCAATGACCACCCTGATATAAGGGCGTTGTTTAAAGATTTTCGTATTACTCAACTGGAGTTGGCTTATACCGTAGGCAGGGATAAGACGGGCAAAACCAGCGGCGAATTGGTTATTTGTAACTGGTAAAAACAAAAGCGACGTTTCCGTCGCTTTTCTTACTTTCTGCTATCCGATATATAGTGCAAAAGCTGTCGCAACTTTTAAAACGTACCGAGTGCAAAAGTTAATGTAACAAAGTGCAAAAGGCGGCGGCGGCTTACAGTCGTCTGAAAATTTTCAGACGACTTTTTTTCATTTCATCAACAGTCTAGTGGAATCAATCCAGCTTTTTAAAGTGGCGGCGGCGTTCGAGTTCGCTCAGATAACGCTTGCGCAGGCGGATGGACTGCGGCGTGATTTCAACGAGTTCGTCATCATCGATAAACTCGACCGCACCTTCCAGCGTCAGCTTGATCGGCGTGGTCAGGCGCACGGCTTCGTCGGTGCCGCTGGCGCGGATGTTGGTGAGTTTTTTACCTTTGAGCGGGTTGACCACCAAATCATTGTCGCGGCTGTGGATGCCGATAATCATGCCTTCGTAGATTTTATCGTTGGGCGACACGAACATACGGCCGCGGTCTTCCAGATTCCATAAGGCATAAGCGACGGCTTCACCTTGCTCTTGGGAAATCAGTACACCGTTGTGGCGGCCGGGCATATCGGGTTTCACGGGCGCGTAGTCGTCGAATACGTGGCTCATCAGGCCGACGCCGCGCGTCAGGGTCATGAATTCGCCTTGGAAACCGATTAAGCCGCGCGCGGGAATATGGTATTCGAGGCGGGTACGGCCGTTGCCGTCACTTTCCATATTGGTCAGTTCGCCGCGGCGGCGGCCGAGTTCTTCCATTACCGCGCCTTGGTTTTCGTCCGGTACGTCCACAGTCAGGTTTTCATATGGTTCGCATTTTTGACCGTCGATGTCGCGGTACACCACGCGCGGCTTGCCGACTGCCAGTTCAAAGCCTTCGCGGCGCATGTTTTCCAGCAAAATGGTCAGGTGCAGTTCGCCACGTCCGGATACGCGGAACACGTCGGCATCGGCGGTATCTTCCACGCGCAGGGCGACGTTGGTCAGCAATTCTTTTTGCAGGCGGTCGCGGATTTGGCGGCTGGTCACGAATTTGCCTTCGGTACCCGCCAACGGGCTGGTGTTCACCATAAAGTCCATGGTCAGCGTCGGTTCGTCCACGCTCAACATCGGCAAGCCTTTGGGGTTGTCTTTGTCGGTGATGGTTACGCCGATACCGATGTCTTCGATACCGGAAATAATCACGATGTCGCCAGCTTCGGCTTCTTCAAGCGGTACGCGTTCCAAACCTTTGAAACCCAAAAGCTGGTTGATGCGCCCTTGGGCAATTTGCTGATCGTGGTTCATCACGGCAACGACTTGGCCGGGTTTGATACGTCCGTTCAGGATACGACCGATGCCAAGACGGCCGGTGTAGTTGTCGTAGTCGAGTTGGGAAATTTGCAGTTGCAGCGTTTCGTCCGCGCTGCCGCTCGGTGCGGGCGTGTGTTTTAAGATGGTGTCGAACAGCGGACGCATGTCGTTGCTCTCGTCGGTTTCTTCCAGTTTGGCGAAACCGGACAGGCCGGAAGCGTAGACAATCGGAAAGTCCAATTGCTCGTCGGTTGCGCCCAAGTTGTCGAAGAGTTCGAAAGTTTGGTCGATGACCCAGCTCGGGCGGGCGGACGGTTTGTCGATTTTATTGATGACGACGATCGGTTTCAGTCCCAAAGCCAAGGCTTTTTTGGTAACGAAACGGGTTTGCGGCATCGGGCCTTCCTGCGCATCTACCAACAATACGACGCAGTCCACCATACCCAAAACACGCTCCACCTCGCCGCCGAAGTCGGCGTGTCCCGGAGTGTCGACGATGTTGATGTGGTAGCCTTCGTAATCGATGGCGGTATTTTTGGCGAGGATGGTAATGCCGCGTTCTTTTTCAAGGTCGTTGCTGTCCATCACGCGTTCGTCAACCTGCTGGTTGGCGCGGAATGTACCGGATTGGCGCAGCAGTTGGTCAACTAATGTGGTTTTGCCGTGGTCGACGTGGGCGATGATGGCAATGTTGCGAATTTGTTTCATGGTGATATGTATTTCAAATGATTTTTATCAAAAAGTAACTCGCGATTATATCACGGTTCATCTTATCGGACGGAGGGGGAGTAGATTAAATTTGAATTGGTACGGCGTTTGTCCTGGTTCAACCGTCATTCACTATATGTGTACTGCGGCACAGTTTGACGATATAGTGGATTAACTTTAAAAGCATTTGAGAATAATTAATAATAAAATTTGATTGGATTTTATAATTTATTTGCTTTTATTTATGGTTAAAGAGTGTAAATGTTTTTGAATGTTGAAATGGATTCTTAATACCAATGGCAACAAATATCTATATAAAACAAGATATTGAATTTTCAGACGACCTTTTAAGGCTTCTGTTTCTTTTGATAATTGTTTGTATTTTAAATAGAAAATTTGTCAAGCGTCAGGCTTTTTCATACAATTCAGCCATCAAGAAACAACACGCAATGTTTTTTACAGACACTTTACAATTTCAAAGAAAGAGAAAGAATTATGCAAGGCAATCAAGCTGTTATCGATTATATGAACGAACTGTTGTCCGGCGAGCTGGCTGCACGCGATCAATACTTCATCCACTCACGCCTGTACTCCGAATGGGGCTACAACAAACTGTTCGAACGTCTGAATCATGAGATGGAAGAAGAAACCACTCACGCCGAAGACTTCATCCGCCGTATCCTGATGCTGGGCGGTACGCCTAAAATGACCCGTGCCGAACTGAACATCGGTACCGACGTGATTTCCTGCCTGAAAGCGGATTTGAACACCGAGTACGAAGTACGCGATGCATTGAAAAAAGGCATCAAACTGTGCGAAGAAGCACAAGACTACGTTACCCGTGATTTGATGATTGCCCAGTTGAAAGACACTGAGGAAGATCACGCCCACTGGCTGGAACAACAACTGCGTCTGATCGAACTCGTCGGCGAAGGCAACTACTACCAAAGCCAACTGTAATTAAGCGTATAAGGAGCTGAAAATGAAAGGCGATCGCTTAGTTATCCGCGAATTGAATAAAAACTTGGGCTTGCTTTTGGTTACCATCAACCAATATTTCCTGCATGCCCGCATTTTGAAAAACTGGGGCTTTGAAGAATTGGGCGAACATTTCTTCAAACAGTCCATCCGCGAAATGAAATCCGCAGACGATTTAATCGAGCGTATTTTGTTCTTGGAGGGTCTGCCTAACCTGCAAGAATTGGGCAAACTGCTGATCGGCGAATCAACCGAGGAAATCCTGTCCTGCGATTTGACGAAAGAACAGGAAAAACACGATGCCCTCATCGCTGCCATCGCCATCGCGGAACAACAGCAAGACTACGTCAGCCGTGATTTGTTGGAAAAACAAAAAGACATCAACGAAGAACACATCGACTGGCTCGAAACCCAGCAGGAGCTGATCGGCAAAGTCGGTTTGCCGAACTACCTGCAAACAGCGGCGCAAGAGGACTAAAACACAAACCACTGCCAAATATAGCAGTCCCTGCACCCATAAACGGCATATCTTTTCGGATATGCCGTTTTTCTTTTCATCAAGCCCGTCTGGAAAACAGTATTTCAGTTTTTCAGACGACTTACCTTCTTCTAAAGAATATGTAACCCCATGAAACCCCAACCCCATACAAAAGCCCTGAAAACCGGACAAGTTTTCATGGCTTAATTTTATATTCTACACTTGTTTACACGCTAAAGGCTTGAAAAATAAAATGTAGTTTTAAGTAATAACTGTTCTCATTGATGTAAGTCAAAAAAACATCGGGTATGCATTCACATCTCCGCCAATCGTTACACTTCATAGAGCTAAAGTGCTATTCTGCAAAGGTAAATTTCTTCTACCTATAAATTCTATCTGACAAATTAGGAGCTTGATATGTCAACCGATGTACAGCAACGCCCTGCCGCTTGGGAAGGTTTTGTCGGCGGTAATTGGGAAACCAATGTCGACGTGCGCGATTTTATTCAGAAAAACTATACGCCTTATGAAGGCGATGCGTCTTTCCTCGCGCCTGCAACCGAGGCGACGACCAAACTGTGGGCGGAAGTGATGGAAGGCATCAAAGTCGAAAACCGCACGCACGAACCCTACAAAATCGATGCGCAAGTTGTGTCCGGCATTACCAGCCATGCACCGGGCTATATCGATAAAGATTTGGAAACCATCGTCGGCCTGCAAACAGATGAGCCTCTGAAACGCTCGATCATGCCGTTCGGCGGTTTGAAAATGGTACAAGACGCGTGCAAAGTGTACAACGTCGAGTTGAACCCCGAAGTTAGCGAAATCTTCACCAAATACCGCAAAACCCATAATCAAGGCGTGTTTGACGTTTATACGCCCGACATCCGCCGTTGTCGCAAATCCGGTGTGATCACCGGTTTGCCGGATGCTTACGGTCGTGGTCGCATCATCGGCGACTACCGCCGCGTGGCATTGTACGGTATCGACTTCTTGATGAAAGACAAACTCAACCAGTTCAACTCGCTGCAAGCCGATTTGGAAAACGGCGTGGATTTGGAAGAAGTCATCCGCCGCCGCGAAGAAATCAACGACCAATACAAAGCCTTGGGTCAAATGAAAGAAATGGCAGCCTCTTACGGCTACGACATTTCCGGTCCTGCGAGAAATGCACAAGAAGCCATCCAATGGACTTACTTCGGCTACCTTGCCGCCGTTAAATCGCAAAACGGCGCCGCCATGTCGTTCGGTCGCGTGTCTTCATTCTTGGATATCTACATCGAGCGCGACCTGAAAAACGGCGTAATTACCGAAACCCAAGCGCAAGAATTTATCGACCATTTGGTGATGAAACTGCGTATGGTCCGTTTCCTGCGTACGCCCGAATACGACCAACTCTTCTCCGGCGACCCGATTTGGGCAACCGAATCCATCGGCGGTATGGGTTTGGACGGCCGCACGCTGGTAACCCGCACCAACTTCCGCGTGCTGCACACCCTGTACAACATGGGTCCGTCTCCCGAACCGAATATCACCGTGTTGTGGTCCGAACAACTGCCGCAAGGCTTTAAAGAGTTTTGCGCCAAAGTGTCCATCGACACCTCGTCCATCCAATATGAAAACGACGATTTGATGCGTCCGGATTTCAACAGCGACGACTACGCCATTGCCTGCTGCGTCAGCCCGATGGTGGTCGGCAAACAAATGCAGTTCTTCGGCGCACGCGCCAACTTGGCGAAAACCCTGCTGTACGCAATCAACGGCGGCGTGGACGAAAAATCCAAAGACCAGGTCGGCCCGAAAACCGAACCGATTATGGACGAAGTTTTGGACTACGACACTGTCTTTGCACGCATGGACAAATTCATGGATTGGCTGGCAACCCAATACGTTACCGCGTTGAACATCATCCATTACATGCATGACAAATACAGCTACGAAGCCGCGTTGATGGCGCTGCACGACCGCGACGTGAAACGCACTATGGCTTGCGGTATCGCCGGTTTGTCTGTGGCCGCCGACTCACTGTCCGCCATCAAATACGCCAAAGTCAAACCGATTCGTGATGAAAACGGTATTGCCGTCGACTTTGAAATCGAAGGCGAATATCCGCAGTTCGGTAACAACGACGACCGCGTGGACGATATTGCCTGCGATTTGGTGGAACGCTTCATGAAAAAAGTGGCGACCCACAAAACTTACCGCAACGCAACGCCGACCCAGTCCGTGTTGACCATTACCTCCAACGTCGTATACGGCAAAAAAACCGGCAATACGCCGGACGGCCGCCGCGCAGGCGCACCGTTCGGTCCGGGCGCCAACCCGATGCACGGCCGTGATGTCAACGGCGCCGTCGCTTCGCTGACTTCCGTGGCCAAACTGCCGTTCGAGTTTGCCAAAGACGGTATTTCCTACACCTTCTCCATCGTGCCGGGTGCATTGGGTAAAGACGAAAATTCCCGCGAACGCAACCTCGCAGGCCTGATGGACGGTTACTTCCACCACGAAGAAGGAGAAGTGGAAGGCGGCCAACACCTGAACGTCAACGTATTGACCCGCGAAACGCTGGAAGACGCGATGAACAATCCGGACAAATATCCGCAACTGACCATCCGCGTGTCCGGTTACGCCGTACGCTTCAACTCGCTGACCCGAGAACAGCAGCTTGACGTGATTACCCGCACCTTTACACAAACCATGTAAAGCAAAGGGTTTACAGTAAACCAAGCCGGGGGACGGATTATCCGGAACCCGGCTTGATTTTGCTTGAAGCAATGGTTTGATAATATCAAAATCCAGTGGATTAACTTCAAATCAAGACGACCGAAGGCGGTACAATAGAGTTATCATTAAAACCCATTTACCTATTTAAAAACAGCCCATAAACTTCCCACAACAGGGAACGCAATGCCCGCATATTAATCCAATAAGAAGAACCCTCTGCAACACAAAAACAAGTTTTCAGACGACCCCAATATCCGGTACATCAGACACCATGCAGACATCCATCGCCATCAACCCCGAAACGCCCGCCCCCGCCAAAGACCTCGGACACCGCCATTACAACGGCAAAGGCATCGTCCATTCCGTAGAATCCTGCGGCGCAGTGGACGGTCCCGGGTTGCGCTACGTCCTCTTCCTGCAAGGCTGCCTCATGCGCTGCCTCTACTGCCACAACCGCGACACATGGGACTTGCACACCGAACAGGCCCAAGAAATGACCGTGCCCGAAGTCATGAAGCAAGTCATGTCCTACCGACACTACCTGCGCGCCACAGGTGGCGGCGTTACCGCCACAGGCGGCGAACCGCTCCTGCAATACGAATTCGTACGCGACTGGTTCACCGCCTGCCGCGAACACGACATCCACACCTGCCTCGACAGCAACGGCTACGCCCTGCATTACGATTCCATCCTTGACGACCTGATCGACCACACCAACCTCGTCATGCTCGATTTAAAACAAATCGACCCCGAAATCCACAAAGTCCTCGTCGGCATCCCCAATACCAAAACCCTCAAATTCGCCCACTACCTCGCCGAACGCAAACAGCCCGCCCGCGTCCGCTACGTCGTCGTGCCGGGCTATACCGATGACGACCGTTCCGCCCACCTGCTCGGCGAATTCATCGCAGACATGGACAACGTCGAAATGGTCGAACTCCTTCCTTATCACGAACTGGGCGCGCACAAATGGGCATTGTGCGGCGACACCTACAAACTCACCGGCGTACATCCGCCTCCCAAAGAAACCATCCTCAAAATCAAATCGATTTTGGAAAGCTACGGCAAAAACATTATCTATTGAGTTCAAATCCAAAAAGGTCGTCTGAAAATGAAATATTCGCTTTCAGACGACCTTTCAGCACTCTTAATACATCCAAACATACAACTCATAAATCATATAATTCAGATAATTAACAACAATTTATCCAAAATATGAAATAAAACCGAAATAAAACTATACTTTTTCTTAATTTATGCGATAATAGCTAAACAAATTCTTAGCTACTTTGATAACATCCCTTACGAGAACAGCACCATGTCAGACGAAAAAAGCAAAGCCCTAGCCGCCGCCCTTGCCCAAATTGAAAAAAACTTCGGCAAAGGCTCCATCATGAAAATGGACGGCAGCCAGCAAGAAGAAAACCTTGACGTCATCTCCACCGGCTCGCTCGGCGTGGACTTGGCACTAGGCGTCGGCGGTCTGCCGCGCGGCCGTGTCGTGGAAATCTTCGGCCCCGAATCCTCCGGTAAAACCACGCTCTGTCTCGAAGCCATTGCCCAATGCCAGAAAAACGGCGGTATCTGCGCCTTTATTGACGCCGAACACGCCTTCGACCCGATTTACGCCCGCAAACTCGGCGTTAAAGTAGAAGAACTCTACCTCTCCCAACCCGACACCGGAGAACAGGCTTTGGAAATCTGCGACACCCTGGTACGTTCCGGCGGCGTGGACATGGTCGTTGTCGACTCCGTAGCGGCCCTCGTACCCAAAGCCGAAATCGAAGGCGAAATGGGCGACAGCCATGTCGGCCTGCAAGCCCGCCTGATGAGCCAAGCCTTGCGCAAGCTCACCGGCCACATCAAACGCACCAACACACTGGTTGTCTTCATCAACCAAATCCGTATGAAAATCGGCGTGATGTTTGGCAGCCCCGAAACCACCACCGGCGGCAACGCCCTCAAATTCTACGCTTCCGTCCGCCTCGACATCCGCCGCACCGGACAAATCAAAAAAGGCGACGACGTTATCGGCAACGAAACCAAAGTCAAAGTCATCAAAAACAAAGTAGCGCCCCCGTTCCGCCAAGCAGAATTCGATATTCTGTACGGAGAAGGCGTAAGCTGGGAAGGCGAACTGATTGACCTTGGCGTCAAATATGACATAGTTGAAAAATCAGGCGCATGGTACAGCTACAACGGCGCCAAAATCGGACAAGGCAAAGACAATGTCCGCGTATGGCTGAAAGAGAATCCCGAAATCGCCAACGAAATCGACGCCAAAATCCGTGCCGCCGTGGGTATCAACGTTGATATTACCGAAGGCAAACTGGACGACACCGACGGTGAACGTCCTGAGGAATAAGCCTCTGCCAGTCTTTCAATAAAAAATATGAAAGATCGTCAGAAAACGAATATAGCAGGTTTCGCTAAAAGTTTTCAGACGACCTTTCCGCACTCAACAGAAAACATAGCCTTAAAAATGATAGAAATGCCTACATCGTCATTCCTATAAAGGTAGGCATCTGAAAATTAGAAATTACGGCCATTTTTAAATGTTACCGAAGAAATACCCAAGATCTGGATTCCCGCCATAGCCTGTCCTCGCGCAGACACAGGAGAAAATAGTGACTTCCGAGTTAATCTTCTGTATTTTAAAAAATTTCAGAAATCCTGTTCCCTGCAACTTTTAATCTCCCTACACCTTCACCCGACGCCCTGATCTCGCGCTTTCATATACTTTTTCCAGCAGCCCCAATACCTCCGCCACTTGGCGCGGTTGCACCGCTGCGGGAGATTTGCCTTGCAGCGCGTCATAAAGATTTTCATAAAACGCCGCATAATTTCCGCTGACGCTTTCGATTTTTTTGCGGACGACTGCCCCGTCGATTTCCGTATGCAGGATGCCCCATTCGTCTTCCGATTCACGGTTCCACGCTCCGACGGGTTGCGCGCCGCCGAGCAGCAAGGCTTCTTGGTTGTCGGCGTTTTGTTTGACGTATGAACCGCGTTTGCCGTGCAAGGTCATGAACGGCAAAGGTTCGCGGGCATATTTGCTTGCGGTCAAGGCGACTTTTTTGCCGTCGGCGTAATAGAGCACGATATAGAAATTGTCGTCGCTGACCGCTCCTTCATGTTGATAACGCACATCGGCATAAAGCTCGTCGGGCATCCCGAAGATATTGACCGCCATATCCATGAGGTGCGAACCCAAATCGTACACCAGCCCTACCCCCGCCTCGCCCGTTTCCTTCCAGCGTTTTTTGTTCAATGCAGCCGCATAACGCTCGAAACGGAACTCCGCATCCACAATTTCGCCCAAGAGGTCGTCTGAAAGCAGTTTTTTGGCGGTCAGCGGCGCGCTGTCCCAACGGCGGTTTTGGTAAACAGTCAGCAATACGCCCTGCCGCTCGGCGAGTTCCGCCAGTTCCAAGGCTTGCGCCGCCGTGGCGCACAATGGTTTTTCCACCACCACATTTTTACCCGCACGCAAAGCCTGAGCGGCAAAATCGAAATGCGTCTGGTTCGGCGTGGTCACGACCACTAAATCCACATCGTCGGTAAGCAACTCCTCAAACGAACGCACGGTCTGCGCCTGCGGCAGGACTTCCTGCGCCCTATTGCCGCTGCGTTCAAACACGCGCACAACTTCAAACCGCGCATCCGCACGCCAAAACGGCAGATGGAACACCTGCGCTGACATGCCGAACCCCGCCAATCCGATTTTGATTTTCTGCATAGCCAAACTCCTTTTCAGACGACCTCAAATTGCCGTATATCCGTTATAATACCGCACTTATTTCACACAGGCGGTCTGAAAACAAAGTTGAAACGGCCGCCGCCGTTTAAGGAAAACCATGAGAAAACCGCAACGCGGCTATGCCCGCCAAGACCGTGTCAAAGAACAAATCATGCGCGAACTGGCCGAGCTGGTCCGCACCGGCCTGAAAGACCCGCGCGCAGGCTTCATCACCATCAACGAAGTCGAAGTCACCCGCGATTACAGCCACGCCACCGTGTTCTACACCGTCCTCGACGACAGCACCCGCGACATCACCGAAGAAGCCTTGGAACACGCCAAAGGTCATTTGCGCAGCGAGCTGGCGAAACGCATCAAACTCTTCAAAACGCCGGAACTGCACTTCAAATACGACGAATCGCTCGAACGCGGCATGAGCATTTCCAGCCTCATCGACCAAGTGGCGGCGGAAAAGCCGGTGGAAGATTAAAAATAAAGCTCTTCTGAACACCCGGTATTAAAACCGAAGATCTGTTTCAGACGGCCTCCTTGCTCTGCTTTAGGATATATCCATGACCTTTCCCGAATTTCTATTGTTTTTAGTCTTTTTCTCCTATTGTGCCTGCTACGCTTTCAGTTTGCGCAAAGGGACAACTGTCTTTAATACCGCATCGGGCAACGAAATCCACATAGGTAAAAACGGGCATTACTCGGTTTGGCATGATGGAGACGGACAAATCCCCTTCCGCATCACCGACCTAAACGGGCGGGAAGCACCTCTCTCCAAACCGCTGTTTCATGCCAGTTTCCGCCGTACCGGCGGCCGCATCACGCTTTTAAAGCAAGGCCGTCTGAAAAAAGGCAGCTACACAGTAGAAACACCAAATCCGCACAGCCACATCATCCTCAGAAAAACAATATCGGAAACGCCGATCATCCTACTCGGCACTTACATCTTATCCCTTTCCTTCCTCCTTCACTGACATGACCGCCAAACCCGCCAAACGCCCCGTCAACGGCGTCCTTCTGCTCGACAAGCCCGAAGGACTTTCCAGCAACACCGCCCTGCAAAAAGCCCGCCGCCTCTACAACGCCGAAAAAGCGGGGCATACCGGCGTACTCGATCCTTTGGCGACCGGACTTTTGCCCGTCTGCTTCGGCGAAGCGACCAAGTTCGCCCAATACCTGCTGGATGCCGACAAAGCCTACACCGCCACGCTGAAACTCGGCGAAGCCAGCAGTACGGGCGATGCCGAAGGCGAAATCATCGCCACCGCCCGCGCCGATATTTCCTTAGCCGAATTTCAGACGGCATGCCAAGCCCTGACGGGCAACATCCGCCAAGTGCCGCCGATGTTTTCCGCCCTCAAACACGAAGGCAAACCGCTGTACGAATACGCCCGCAAAGGCATCGTCATCGAACGCAAACCACGCGACATCACCATTTACGCCATTGATATTACCGAGTTTGACGCGCCCAAAGCCGTCATTGACGTACGTTGCAGCAAAGGCACCTACATCCGCACCCTAAGCGAAGACATCGCCAAACACATCGGCACGTTCGCCCACCTGACCGCCCTGCGCCGCACCGAAACCGCCGGTTTCTCCATCCGCGAAAGCCACACGCTCGAAGCCTTGGCAGAATTAAACGAAACCGAACGCGACGCCCTGCTCCTGCCCTGCGACGTTTTAGTGCGGCACTTCCCCAAAATCGAACTAAACGACCGCGCCGTAACCATGCTCAAATGCGGCCAGCGCCCGCAGTTTACCGAAAACATCTCCGCCGATCAGCCCATCCGCGTTTACGACAGAAGCGGAACATTTATCGGCTTGGTGGAATACCAAAAAGAAATCGGTCGCCTCAAAGCCCTGCGGCTGATGAATACGGCGAAAGAATGAAGAATCTGATTCTTAAGTGAAAATATAGAAAAGGTCGTCTGAAATATAGTTTTCAGACGACCTTTTCAGTTGAATTTCTTAAAATATTGGCAGATTTGAAACAACCGTTCTAGCCCCATGAAAAAAGTCGTCTGAAAACCTGTCATACCCGTTTTCAGACGACTTTTCGACTATTATCTCTATTGCCCTTGTTCCGTTTTCTTTTTGCGCGGACGGCGGCGGCGTTTCTTTTTCACACCTTCGTTGCCCTGCGCACGAGCATGGTTTGTCGTCATTTCATTGCGCAAACCTTCATCGGCATGCTGGAAACTGTTCCACCATTCGACCGTTTGGCGGTCAATCTCGCCCACTTCGCCGCGCAACACCAGAAAGTCGTAAGCAGCCCGGAAACGCTGCTGCGCGAGCAGGCGGTGCGGACGGGCGCCGCGCATCTGTTCGAATTGCGGTTGGAACTGCCAGATTTCCCGCATGGTCGCGGCAAAACGCTGCGGCACGCCCCAACCTTTTTCAACATCGCTCCGCAGGGATTCGATAGCGTCTGTCAGAGCAGGCGTAGGCTTTTGCCCCTGTGCCAGATTCCGTTGCCAGCGTCGGTTGACATCCGGCCACAATACGGCAGCCAAGACGAAGCCGACTGAAACCGATTTGTCCTGACGCAGCCGCTCGTCAGTGTTTTTCAGTGCAAGCGAAATAATGCGGTTTTCAGGCTTTTCCGCCGATTTCAACGCAGTCAAAAGCGGATGGATGTCGTCTGAAACACCCAAGCTGTTAAGTTTTTTCAAACATTCCCGCGCATGGCCGGAAAACAGCAGCTTCATGATTTCGTCAAACAGGCGGGCGACGGGTTCGTGTTTCAGACGACTAGCATACTCGGGAATCGGCGCGGCAGTGGATTCTTCCACCGAAAAGCCAAGTTTGCCCGACAAACGTACGGCGCGCAGGATACGGACAGGATCCTCGCGGTACCGCTCCGCAGCATCGCCTATCATAACCAGGCTTCTGTCGGCTATATCGTTGACGCCGTTATGGAAATCCAAAATTTCTTCGCGTATCGGATCGTAATACAACGCATTGCAGGTAAAGTCTCGGCGCATCGCATCTTCTTCTATGCTGCCATAAGTGTTGTCTTTCATAATCCTGCCGTGCGCGTTTTGCTGCACCTTGCCGCCGCCGCGGAATGTCGTTACTTCTATGGTTTCCGGACCTGTCATGACATGGACGATTTGAAAACGCCTGCCGATGATGCGGCTGCGGCGGAAAATTTTTCTCACCTGCTCCGGCGTAGCATCGGTGGCGACATCGAAGTCTTTAGGCTCTACACCCAACAGCATATCCCTGACCGCCCCACCTACGATATAGGCTTTGAATCCTTCCTCTTGCAAACGTTTGACGGTTTTTTCCGCTGCAAAACTGATCATATCCGCGCTGATACGGTATTCTTCAGCGGGGATGATTTCTTTGCGAACCTCGGTTTGCCTGCTCTGTCTGCCGGACAAAACTTTGTTCAGCCATTTTTTCAACATATTCCTGATACTCTTTCTTGTTATCCTTCCGCCTGCAAACGGAAGCCACCGATGCGGGCGGGGCGTCATTATACCTTAAGTTGCGCTAACCTACGTCGTCTGAAGCCTTGCCGCCTCCGGCTGGCAGGCGCAGCAGTTTTAAATTACAATGAACCAAACTTATCCTTCCTGTCCGATGATGAAAAAAACCAACGTATTATCCTTATTCCTCGCCCTTGCTGCGACCGCCTGTTCAGACGGGTCTTCCGACAGCGTTACCGACAAATTCAAAAGCGAATTCCGCAAAGGTTTTGTCGAAGGCGCAACGGAGCAATGCGTTGCCAAAGTACCGAAAACAAGCCTGCTTTCGGAAGAAACCGTACTTCAAGTCTGCACCTGCACTGCCGAAAAGATGGCAGACCGCATTTCGGTGGAAGATATGTCTGCCATCCTGTCGGGCAATATCAGTGAAAACGTTAAAGAACAAATCAAACAGAGCACCACGGACTGTTTGAAAGAAACTGTCGGTTTGGACGGCAAGCGCGCCGCTTCGGCCAGTAAATAAACACCCCCCCCCTTCTTCAAACCTCGTCTGAACCTTTTTCGGACGTTTTTCAAAATCATTCAAGAAATCGAGTTTGACATGACCACATTCGCGCAATTCCTTCCGGAACATTTACAGCAAAACGCCCTGCCCGAACAATTAGGCAGCGTATTGGAATCCGTCATCTCCGCCTGCAGCGAAATCAGCGGAAAAGTCCGCCTCGGCGCGCTTTCAGGCGTTTTGGGTATGGCAGGTACAGGCAACATCCAAGGTGAAGACCAAAAAAAACTCGACGTTATCGCCAACGATATTCTCATCCGTATCTTAAAAGACAATCCGTCTGTTGCCGGTTTGGCAAGCGAAGAGGAAGACACTTTTGTCGCCGCCCATCCTGACGGACGCTATTTGGTTTTGTTCGACCCGCTGGACGGCTCGTCCAACATTGATGTCAACATCTCCGTCGGCACAATTTTTTCCATTTTGGAGAAACCCGAAGGCGATTTGGAAACGGCGTCATTTTTGCAAAAAGGCCGAGATCAAGTTGCCGCAGGTTATGTTTTATACGGCCCGCAAACCCAACTGGTCTTGACCGTCGGACACGGTGTTTCCGTCTTTACTTTGGACGAGGACGGCAATTTTGTGATGACCAAAGAAAATCCGCGCGTTCCCGAAACCACCAAAGAATTTGCCATCAATATGTCCAACCGCCGCCATTGGCTGCCGCCCGTCCAACGTTATATCGACGAATTGCTGGCAGGTGAAACCGACAGTCGCGGTAAAAACTACAATATGCGCTGGGTTGCCAGCATGGTTGCCGAAATCCACCGCATCCTGATGCGCGGCGGCGTGTTCATGTACCCTCAAGACAAACGCGATCTCTCCAAACCGGGCAAACTGCGCCTGATGTACGAAGCCAACCCGATGAGCCTGATTTTGGAACAGGCAGGCGGCGCAGCTTTCGACGGACAGACCGACATGCTGGATGTCAAGCCGGTCGGATTGCACCAACGCGTCGCCGTCTTCATGGGCAGCAAAGAAGAAGTGGACTATATCCGCAAACTTCATCAAGCCTGACAGGTGTAAAAATTAAATGTATAGTGGATTAACTTTAAATCAGGACAAGGCGACGAAGCCGCAGACAGTACAAATAGTACGGCAAGGCGAGGCAACGCCGTACTGGTTTAAAGTTAAACCACTATAAAAAGGTCATCTGAAATTACCGTGTATGTTTCAGACGACCTTTTCCCAATATTCTGAAAATTGGAATGACCAGATAAAAAAATACCTCCTTACCTTGCTTCCGATTATCCATGCTTTATGTGAATTCCGCTGTGGATATATCAAATTAATAATTGATATAAAAGAAGAAAATATAATTGATTAAAAAACAGGCAGATAAAATTCCCAAAAAATAAGCAGAATTTGTCAAGCCTTTGCTGACCGCCGACTAGAATTTTTTTGCCCCCGTTTTTCAAACGCGTTACACTTCCTCCTCGTCTGTTTTCAGACGACGTTTCACTCCAACCGTGCCGCTGCCGTCATTGCGCCGGCAGTCAGGCAGTCAGCGTCATTGCGCCGCTGTAAATACGAAAGAACACACTATGACCATCTCTCCCGTCGCCTTGCGCCGTAAGACCGAGCGCAAGCCGCATCCGACCGCGCGCTATTGGAAAAAATGCGATGTCGAAGCCCTGTTCGGACTTCCCTTCCTCGACCTCGTTTACCAAGCCGCCGAAATCCACCGCCAAAATTTCAACCCGCGCGAAATCCAGCTTTCCACCCTGTTGTCCATCAAAACCGGCGGCTGCCCCGAAGACTGCGCCTACTGCCCGCAATCGGCGCACCACAACACCAATCTGGGCAAAGAGCAGATGATGGATGTGGACGAAATCGTCGAAAAAGCCAAAATCGCCAAATCGCGCGGCGCAAGCCGTTTCTGCATGGGCGCGGCATGGCGCGGCCCCAAACCGAAAGACGTGGAGACGGTTTCCGCAATCATCAAAGCCGTGAAGGGTTTGGGCATGGAAACCTGTGGCACGTTCGGTATGCTTGAAGATGGTATGGCGGAAGACTTCAAAAAAGCAGGTTTGGACTATTACAACCACAACCTCGACACCGACCCCGAACGTTACAACGACATCATCCACACGCGCAAACACGAAGACCGCATGGACACCTTAGGCAAAGTCCGCAACGCCGGTTTGAAAGTCTGCTGCGGCGGCATCGTCGGCATGAACGAGACCCGCGCCGAACGTGCCGGACTGATTGCCAGCCTCGCCAACCTCGACCCGCAGCCCGAAAGCGTACCGATTAACCAGTTGGTTAAAGTGGAAGGCACGCCGCTTGCCGATGCCGAAGATTTGGATTGGACGGAGTTCGTCCGTACCATCGCCGTGGCGCGGATTACCATGCCGCACAGCTATGTCCGCCTTTCCGCCGGACGCTCGAGTATGCCCGAATCCATGCAGGCAATGTGTTTCATGGCGGGCGCGAACTCGATTTTCTACGGCGACAAACTCTTAACCACCGAAAATCCCGACGAAGACGGCGACCGCCTGCTGATGGAAAAGCTGGATTTGTATCCGCTGCAGTTTGAGCTGGAAGAAGAATACGAAGCGGCGCAGGAAACGCCCAAGATTAAGGTCGATTATTAATCCTTCCACAAAAACACAAGGTCGCCTGAAAACGGGTATCAACGTTTCATTTCGTTGAAACAGATTTTCAGACGACCTTTTTTGTAGAGATGAAAATAAGATTCAAGCATTATGCCACCTTGTTTGCCTCCCATCTTTTCCATTATAATTCGCCCTTGAAAAAACCTTCGTTTTTCTGTGGAATCGCTCTCTAAAAAAGAGCAAGTTTTTCCTAGATTCCCGCAAAACGATACAAAGGTCGTCTGAAAGCATCATTCAATGAAGCGATGTTTTCAGACGGCCTTTTTGAACACGCAGACAGGCAGATTCAAACAAAAACATTACCGTCTCTCGCCATTCCATCCGCACTTCCAATACACCGCATCATGTTCCGTATTACCGCCTATCCCATCTCCCCGAAACAGGCCACCTTCATCGGCCTTTTCGCCGTCTGTTTTTGGAGTTCCGTCATCGGGTTAATCCGTACCTTGAGCCTGCACATGGGGGCGGTAGGCGGCGCAGCGGTCATGTACAGCCTTGCCACGATATTGCTGCTGCTGATTTTCGGCAAACCCGATTTGCGCCGCTTCAGCCGGAATTACCTTTTTTGGGCAGGTATCTTTTTTGTCGGCTGCGAATTGTGCCTGTCCCTTTCCATCGGATATGCGGACAACGCCAGACAAACCGTCGAAATCGGCATGGTCAATTATTTATGGCCGACTTTTACCATCATCGGCGCGGTCTGGTTTAACAAACAGCCGGCAAAATGGTGGATCGCCATAGGCTTTGCACTATCCTTCATCGGCATTGCCATTGTCTTGGGCGGGGAAGGCGGATTGTCCCCAGCCCATATTTACCGCAATGTCCTCGCAAATCCCGCAGGCTATATCATGGCGCTCTTGGACGCGCTGTTTTGGGCGGCATATTGCACACTGACCGCGAGGGTTAAGGCGCAGGGTAATGCCGTCGGCTTTTTCTTTTTCCTCGTTTCCTGCGTTCTGTGGGCTAAATATTTTGCAGGCAGCTACGGCAGCCTCAATTTCGATACCGAATCAGTCTTATATGCGCTTGCTGCCGCATCCTGTATGGGTTTGGGCTATGCAGTGTGGAACATCGGCATCTCGCGCGGCAACATGACCGTTTTGGCAGGAGCATCTTATTTTATCCCCGTTTTCTCCGCCCTGATTTCATCCTTCCTGCTCGACGCACCGCCTCCTACGGAATTTTGGCAAGGTGCGGCGATGGTATGCATCGGATCGGCCGTATGCTGGTTGGCAACACAAAAGAAAGCATGACCGCACCTCTAAATCATAGAAATAAGATTTTCGGTTGAGACATATACCGATAAAAGCGTAACCGCCCCCGACCGTATCACATCTCAACACAACGTCGTCTGAAAACCGACATGGCAGGTTTTGCTCAAGCCGGTTTTCAGACGACGTTTTTCTTATCAAAGTACCAACTTATCTTTTGGGCGACAGTTTATCGACCAGACCGCCGTCAGCGAAGAATTTTTTCATGATTTCATCCCATGTACCGAATTTTTCGTTGGGGCTGAAGGTTTCGATTTCGGGGAAATCTGCTTTGTGTGCGGCGAAGACTTCGGCATTGCGCGGACGCAGGTAGAGTTTGGCGGCAAGCTCCTGCGCGGGTTTGCTCCATAGATATTCCAAATATTCCTTAGCGGCTTCCTGCGTACCTTTCTTGTCGGCAACGCTGTCCACAACGGCAACAGGGGTTTCAGACAGAATGGTATAGCTCGGATAAACGATTTCAAACTGATCTTGGGTCAGTTTTTTACTGACGTGATTCGCCTCGTTTTCAAAGGTAACCAAAACGTCGCCGATATTGCGCTGACTGAATGTTGTCGTGGCGGCACGTCCGCCGTTTTCAAACACAGGCGTGTTTTTCAGGACGGAAGCGGCAAATTCCTGCGCTTTGGCTTCATCGCCGTTGTTGGCTTTCAAACCGTAAGCGTATGCGCCAAGGAAAGCATAGCGGCCATTGCCGGAAGTTTTCGGGTTGGCGAGTACGATTTTGACACCGTCTTTCGCTAAGTCGTTCCAGTCTTTGATTTGTTTGGGATTGCCTTTGCGGACAAGGAAAACGGTTACGCTGGTATAGGGAACGGCATTGTCCGGCAGACGTTTTGCCCAATCGGGTTTAATCAGCCCTTTTTGAGCCAACAAATCGATGTCGGAAGTCTGGTTCATGGTAACGACATCCGCCGCCAGGCCGTTGGCAACAGACAATGCCTGCTTGCTGGAACCGCCGTGCGACTGTTGAATGTCTATGTCTGCGCCCTTGTGTTTGCTTTGATATTCTTTGACAAACAAAGGGTTGTATTCCTTATAAAAATCTCGTGCCACATCATAAGAAACATTCAATAGTTTCACACCTTTGCCGTCTGCCGCAGGAGAAGACGGTGAAGCGGTGTTTTGTTCAGATTGCGGCGAGCATGCCGCTAAAACTGCGGCGGCGAAAAGGGCGGTTGTGCGGACAGTCATTTTGTTCTCCAAATATTTGACAGGCACACTTTATACCGACGTTTCAGACGACGGAAATAATGTTTGCTTTCGGGTTTAGCGATTTTGGTTATAAACCCCAAACTTCGGCCAATGCCCGATGATTTCATATCGATTGGGAATTTAAAGCACTCGGAAGTTTTTCTGCACGATATACTTTCCGATCGTATCGGCTTCTTCCATATTGCAGGACTTTATTCCATATTCAATCTCAAAAACAACGTCGTCTGAAAACAGGCACAGCAGACTTTGCTAAAGCCATATTTTCAGACGACGTTTTATCTAAACCCAGAAGAGGGCTACTCTATCCCAATATCCAAACACACGGTTTCGCCGCAATATGCTTTGCCTGCGTCAGTCATATGCGCGGGTTTGTAGGCGGCGAAGGCGTAGGTCAGATCGGCGCGGAAGGTGTCTTTGTCTGCTTCGCCTGTGTCGCAGTTCAGCCCGGTCGGGATGTCCAGCGCGATTTTGAAACCGTCGGCTTGATTCAGCAGGCGGCAGACAGCGGCGGCTGTTTCGGGCAATGCGCCGCTGAAGCCTGTTCCGAAAATGCCTTCGATAACGAGGCCGTAACCTGTTTTCAGACGACCTTTGAGTTCGTCAGGGCGGATAATGCTGACGCCGTCCGCATGATTCAAACGCTCGCGGTTCAACTGCGCCAGCGGCGACAGTTTGTCTCCCAAGACGAAAACAACATCTACCTGCCAATCCCGATCCGACAACGCGCGCGCGATGACCAAACCGTCGCCGCCGTTGTTGCCCTTGCCGCAAACGATTAACGCGCTCCCTGCTTTGGGGAAACGGCGCAGCAAATCCGCGGCGGCGGCTTGTCCCGCGTTTTCCATCAGTTGCTCGAAAGTCGTGCCTTTATCGACTGCCATTTGTTCGTGTTCGCGCATTTCTGCGGCGGTGTAGATTTTCATCATTCGCTCCTTTTCTCTTTTCTGCCTATCAAACATCCAAACGAAAACCTTATCAATAGCCCTTCCCGACTTTCCCGTCAAATCATTCGCTTTTTTTGATTTGCCGCAAGAGGTCGTCTGAAAACCAAGTTTTGGGCGGTTTTGAATTTGATTTTTATGTTAATAATATTTATTATCATAATAAAATAAAACAATAAACAATCAAAACTACTTCTTTTGCGGGGACGGGCTTTGGGACATACCTTTGTCCCGCCCTGTGTCCAATTCGTCTTCACAGGCTGTCTTTTTTTCAATCGAAACGAAAGTAAAACACCCTATGTCTGCCATACCTTTATCAAAACTCAGTAAAGGCGCGGTCGCGCACATCGATTCCATCGTCCCCAATCCGACTTTCGGCGCACTCGACCCGCTGGTTACGCGCCGCCTTGCCGATTTGGGCTTTTCAAGCGGAATGCCGTTGCAGGTGATTGCCGTCGGCGGATTCGGACGCGGCCCGTTTGCCGTACGCTTGGGCAACCAGTCGCAATTCTCGTTGCGGCAGGAAGAGGCGGGAAAAATTATGTGCCATGTGATTGACGGCTGACCGCCGTACACGCAGGCAGGCTTCTATTTTGAAAATGCGGCATAGGCGGATTTAATCTGACCGCCCCATCCTTTTCAGACGACCTAGGTCGTCTGAAAACGCCGTTTCAAAGCCTTTTCCCCAATCCAACGCCAAACTCATCACACAATCAAACAAGGAGAATAAATAAATGGAACTAAGCTATTTTGCCTTGATTGGCGCGCCAAACTGCGGCAAAACCGTTTTGTTCAACGGTTTGACCGGCTCACATGCCAAGGTTGCCAATTATCCGGGCGTAACGGTCGATAAGCGCGAGGGTGCCTTCCTCGACGACGAGGCGGTCCGCATTATCGACCTGCCGGGCACATACAGCCTGCGCACGACCAGCCCCGACGAAGCGGTGGCGAAAGATGTGGCCGTGGGCAAGCTGGGCATTCCGCCCGACGCCATCATCGCCGTTGCCGACGCGACCAACCTGCGTATGACCCTGCGCATGATTCTGGAACTGAAAACGCTGGGACTGCCTATGGTGGTGTCGCTGAATTTGAGCGACGTCGCCCGCAGAAGGGGCTTGAATATCGACGCTGCCAAACTGAGCGAGCTGCTGGGCGTACCCGTTTTGGAAACGGTCGCAGTGAGCGCATCGGGCGTACAGGCAGTACGCGAAGCCGTAGCGAAGCTGCCGCGCAAACGCTCTTTCCCCGCCAACCCCGCCTCTGCCGAACGCACGCTCGATGCGCTGGAGAGCGAAAAACTTTATCAAGAAGTCGAATCGATTTTGGCACAGGTCGTCCGCACGGAAATGACGCTGCCCGCATGGCACAAAAAACTCGACGACATCGTGCTGCACCCCGTCTGGGGCATGATTATGCTGCTGGTCATCCTGTTTATGGTGTTCCAAGCGGTTTACACATGGGCAGCACCGATTATGGACGCCATCGAAGGCGGCTTTACCGCACTGGGCGAATGGGTGGGCGCCAACATGGAGCCGGGCATCCTCAACGACTTGATCGTCAACGGCGTGATTGCCGGTACCGGCAGCGTGTTGGTGTTCCTGCCGCAGATTACGATTCTGTTCGCCTTCATCCTGCTTTTGGAAGACTCCGGCTACCTGCCGCGCGCGGCGTTCCTGCTGGATAACGTGATGGCGAAAAGCGGCCTGTCCGGACGCTCGTTTATCCCGCTCCTGTCGAGTTTCGCCTGCGCCGTCCCCGCCGTGATGTCGGCGCGTACGATTCACGACCCGCGCGAACGCCTCGTGACCATCGCCGTCGCCCCGCTGCTGACCTGCTCCGCACGGCTGCCCGTTTACGCGCTGATTATCGCCGCCGTCATTCCCAACCGCACGGTGGGCGGGATTTTCAACCTGCAAGGGCTGACGCTGTTCGTCCTCTATATCGCAGGCATCCTGTCGGCTGCTTTGGCGGCGTACATTATGAAACGCTTGGCGCGGATGAAAGGCAACGTGCAACAATTCCCGCTTCTGATGGAGCTGCCGACCTTCCGCACGCCCAACTTCAAACACATCATGACCAGCCTGTGGGACAGGGTAAAAGCCTTCCTGAAACGCGCCGGTACGATTATTTTCGCGCTGACCGTGATCCTGTGGGGCTTGGTAAGCTGGCCGCAACCGCCTGCAGGCGCAACGGGCGCGGCAATCGATTACAGCCTCGCCGGCACCATCGGCCACGCCATCCAGCCGCTGTTCGCCCCGCTGGGCTTCACTTGGGAAATGTGTATCGCCATG
Source organism: Neisseria sp. DTU_2020_1000833_1_SI_GRL_NUU_006 (assembly GCA_032388755.1). Lineage (NCBI taxonomy): Bacteria > Pseudomonadati > Pseudomonadota > Betaproteobacteria > Neisseriales > Neisseriaceae > Neisseria > Neisseria sp. DTU_2020_1000833_1_SI_GRL_NUU_006. The sequence goes on from CP135593.1 coordinate 1,160,294, forward strand.
ATTCCGGGCATCGCCGCGCGTGAAGTCGTCGTTGCCGCGCTGGGTACGGTCTATGCCGTCAGCGCGTCGTCTGAAGACGCCGTACAAAACGCACTGATTCCGATTGTGCACAACAACTGGGGCCTGCCGACCGCCTTCGCCTTCCTGGCTTGGTATGTGTATGCTCCCATGTGCGCCGCGACATTGGCTGTGATTAAACGTGAAACCAAATCCACAAAAAATATGGTGATGATTACAGGCTATTTGTTCCTGATGGCTTACTTCGCCGCATTCGTGGTTTACCAAATTTCTTCAAGGATACTATCGTCATGACTCAATATATTATCGTCGGCTTGATTATGCTCGCCTGCGTATTCTTCCTCTTGCGAAAATTCGTGTTCAAACCGAAAAAACGCGACTGCAGCAGCGGCTGCGGCAAATGCGGCGGTTGCGGCTGAGTATGGATAGCTAGGAAGCAGAAAGGTCGTCTGAAATGGTTTCAGACGACCTTTTTAACGCAAACCGTTATAATAACGCCCCATCCATTTCCACAATACATTCATTGCATAAAGTCATGAAAACCTTGCTCCAACTCCAAACCGCCGCCCAAAATTTCGCCGACTACTACAAAAACCAAACCGACGAACGCCGTGAAAAAGACACCTTTTGGAATGAATTTTTCGCCATTTTCGGCATAGACCGCAAAAACGTCGCCCACTTCGAATACGCCGTTAAAGACCCGAGCAACAACACCCAATTTGTCGATGTCTTTTGGGAAGGCATCTTCCTGGCTGAACACAAATCCGCCAACAAAAACCTGGCCAAAGCCAAAGAGCAGGCGGAGCGTTATTTGCAGGAAATCGAGCGCACCAAGCCGTCTGCCTTACCTGAATATTACGCCGTCAGCGATTTTGCCCATTTCCACCTTTACCGCCGCGTGCCTGAAAAAGGCGTGGAAAACCAATGGCAATTCCCGCTGGAAGCATTGCCCGAATACATCACGCGCGGCGTTTTCGACTTTATGTTCGGCATTGAAGCCAAAGTCCGCCAAATTCAAGAAGAAGCCAACATTCAAGCGGCGGCGGCCATCGGCAGGCTGCACGATGCCTTGCAGGAAGAAGGCATTTACGAAGAACACGAACTCAGGCTCTTCATCACGCGCCTGCTTTTCCTCTTTTTTGCCGATGACAGCGCCGTTTTCCAGCGCAACTATCTCTTTCAAGACTTTTTAGAAGGCTGCAAAGAAGCCGACACGCTCGGCGACAAGCTCAACCAACTCTTTGAATTCCTCAATACACCCGACCGAAAGCGCAGCAAGACCCAAAGCGAAAAATTTAAAGGTTTCGAATACGTCAACGGCGGCCTTTTCAAAGAACGCCTGCGCACCTTCGACTTCACCGCCAAGCAGCACCGCGCCTTAATCGACTGCGGCAATTTCGACTGGCGCAACATCAGCCCCGAAATCTTCGGCACGCTCTTCCAATCCGTCATGGACGCGCAAGAGCGGCGCGAAGCGGGCGCACACTACACCGAAGCCGCCAATATCGACAAAGTCATCAACGGCCTCTTTTTAGAAAACCTGCGCGCCGAATTTGAAGCCGTCAAAGCCCTCAAACGCGACAAAGCCAAAAAACTCGCCGCCTTCTACCAAAAAATCCAAAATCTGCAATTCCTCGACCCGGCCTGCGGCTGCGGCAACTTCCTTATCGTTGCCTACGACCGCATCCGCGCCCTTGAAGACGACATCATTGCCGAAGCCCTCAAAGACAAAGCGGGCGGACTGTTCGACAGCCCGTCCGTCCAATGTCGTCTGAAACAATTCCACGGCATCGAAATTGACGAATTTGCCGTCCTTATCGCCCGCACCGCCATGTGGCTCAAAAACCACCAATGCAACATCCGCACGCAAATCCGCTTCGACGGCGAAGTCGCCTGCCATACGCTGCCGCTCGAAGACGCCGCCGAAATCATCCACGCCAACAGCCTTCGGACACCTTGGCAGGCGGCGGACTACATCTTCGGCAATCCGCCCTTTATCGGCTCGACTTACCAAACCAAAGAGCAGAAAAACGACCTAGAAAGCATCTGCGTCCATATCAAAGGCTACGGCCTGTTGGATTACGTCTGCAACTGGTACGTCAGAGCCGCCGGCATCATGGCGCAGAATCCCCGCGTCCGTACGGCATTCGTCTCCACCAATTCCATCTGCCAAGGCCAGCAGGTCGAAATCCTTTGGGGCAGCCTTTTGAACCAAGGCATCGAAATCAACTTTGCCCACCGTACCTTCCAATGGACGAGCCAGGCCGCAGGCAAAGCCGCCGTCCATTGCATCATCGTCGGCTTCAGCCGCAAACCGCAAACGTCGTCTGAAAACGGCGGCGCAAACGCTTCGGAAAATCCCACCCTGCCCAAATACCTCTACGACTATCCCGACATCAAAGGCGAACCCGTAAAACACGCCGTAGCCAACATCAATCCATATCTGATTGATGCGCCCGATTTGATTATTGCCAAGCGCAAAACCCAAATCAGCGGGGAAATTGAAATGTGCAAAGGCAATCAACCGACCGACGGTGGCAACCTTATCCTTTCAACCGATGAAAAAGACACCTTGATTGTCGATGAACCCTTGGCAAAACAATACATCCGCCCCTTTATCGGCGCCGAGGAATTCATCAACGGCAAAGCCCGTTGGTGCCTTTGGTTTCATGATGTAGCCGACGTCAAGCGTAACAACGACTTAAAAAAAATGCCGAAAGTACGAACCCGTATTCAGGCAGTCAAAGCCATGCGTGAAGCCAGCAGCAAAGCCGCTACGCAAAAAAAAGCCGCTACCCCGTGGCTCTTCGACGAAATCCGCCAGCCTTCAGAAGGCAATTATCTGATTATTCCGAGTACTTCTTCTGAAAGACGTCATTTCGTACCCATTGATTATGTTTCTCATATTATGATAAACAGCAACGCAAATTTTACCCTTCCAAACGCCACCCTTTTCCACTTCGGCATCCTCAGCTCCACCATGCACAATGCCTTTATGCGTACTGTCGCAGGTCGTCTTAAAAGCGATTACCGCTACTCCAATACCGTCGTGTACAACAACTTCCCCTTCCCCGAAAGCTGCCGCAAACCCGACGATGATGAAACTGCCCGTCAGGAAACCACGGGCAAAAAAGGCAAAAAACCGAGGTCGTCTGAAAACAGCCCCCTCCGCGCCGCCATCGAATCTGCCGCCCAAGCCATCCTCGACATTCGCGAGAAATACCGTGCCTATGCGCTTGCTAAAAATCTGCCGCCCCCTACGCTCGCCGAACTCTATGCGCCCGACGCAGGCTATCCCGACCTCGCCAAAGCCCACGCCGCCCTCGACAAAGCCGTCGATAAAGCCTACGGCTACAAAAAAGGCAAAAACACCGACGACGAGGCAGAACGCGTCGCCTTCCTGCTTGACCTGTACCGAAAAGCAATAGAAAGCAAAAACGCCAAGCCGCCCAAAAAATCCAAATAAAGGCAAACGGCAAACCCGGCCGGGTTTATAGCCCCCCCGCCGGAAATATCGGGCCTGCCCCATCCCATCCCATTCCTTCACAACAAAAAGGTCGTCTGAAAACCAAACTCCGGTTTTCAGACGACCTCAATCATTCCAAAATTTCAACCAACCTTATTGCAACGCTTCCAGCAGCTTCCCGTGTATCCCGCCGAAACCGCCGTTGCTCATCACCAAAATATGGTCGCCTGCTTCGGCATTTTCCACGATTTCGGCGACGAAGGCATCGAAGTCTTTGCCGACGTGCAGCTTGCTGCCCAAAGGCGCAAGGGCTTCGGCGACGTTCCAGTCCACACCTCCGGCGTAGCAGAACACTTGGTCGGCACCCTTGAGGCTTTCGGGTAAGGCGGCTTTCATGGTACCGAGTTTCATGGTGTTGGAACGCGGCTCGAGGACGGCGAGGATGCGGGCGTTTCCGACGCGCTGGCGCAGGCCTTCGATGGTGGTTTCGATGGCGGTCGGATGGTGGGCGAAATCGTCGTAAACGGTGATGCCGTTTACCGTGCCTTTGATTTCCATGCGGCGTTTGACGTTTTTAAACGCGCTCAAGGCTTCGCAGGCTGTCTGAATATCGACGCCGGCATGACGTGCGGCGGCAATGACGGCGAGCGCGTTCATGCGGTTGTGTCCGCCCATCAAATCCCATGCGATGTGTCCGGCTTTTTTGCCGTCAAGCAACACGTCGAACGAGCCGTCGGCATTGACTTCGCCGACCTGCCAGCCGTGTTCGGTGCCGAATTTTTCTACCGGTGTCCAGCAGCCTTTGTCCAAAGTGTCTTGCAGGCTTTGTTGTTGTCCGTTGCAGACGATTAGACCTTCAGACGGCACGGTGCGCACGAGGTGGTGGAACTGGGTCTGTATCGCGCCCAAGTCGGCAAAGATGTCGGCGTGGTCGAATTCCAGGTTGTTCAACACGGCGGTACGCGGACGGTAATGTACGAATTTGGAGCGTTTGTCGAAAAAGGCAGTGTCGTATTCGTCGGCTTCGATGACGAAAAACGGCGATTTGCTGTTCGGGTCTTGGCGCGGTGTTTGCGGCAGGCGGGCGGAAACGCTGAAGTTTTCCGGTACGCCGCCGATGAGGAAGCCCGGCGCGAGTCCGGCATATTCCAAGACCCATGCGAGCATGGACGCAGTGGTGGTTTTGCCGTGCGTCCCCGCCACGCCGAGTACCCAATGATGATGCAGCACGTTTTCCAACAGCCATTGCGGGCCGGAAATATAAGGCAGGCCGCGGTTCAAAATCGCTTCAACCACATCCATCCCGCGCTTGGCGACATTGCCGATCACGTAAACGTCGGCTTTAAATTCGTCCAACTGCGCGGCATCGAAGCCTTCGTGTACGTCTATGCCTAAGGCTTCGAGCTGGGTGCTCATCGGCGGATACATCTTCGCGTCGCAACCGCTGACTTTGAACCCCGCTTCTTTGGCAATGGCGGCCACCCCGCCCATAAACGTGCCGCCGATACCGATAATGTGGATGTGTTTCATGATAAGACCGTCTTTTGAATGAAATAATGGGAAAGCCGCCATTATAGCGGAGTTTGGATGCAGGGGTCGTCTGAAAAGCAAAGCTGTGGCAAGATGGACAATATAGAAGATTTGAACTGAACAGGAGAAAGCCCATGCCCAAGCTGACACCCCAAATGTTCGCTTTTCTGCAAGAGCCTCAAGTTGAAGCCGTTTTGCTGCGGCTCTACACACAAGCCTTAAAGCAAAACAGGCAGATGTTTTTTCATTTTCTGCCCAAGATTTTCAAACTGTTGGGCAAAGGGCTGGATTGGACGGGGGAAAACGAAAGTTTTTACGAAGACAAATACATCCCCATCGCACCACAACAAGGCAAGTTTTTGTACATGCAGGCTTTGGCATCGGATGCAAAAAACATCGTCGAATTTGGGACTTCCTACGGCATTTCGACGCTGTATCTTGCCGCAGCCTCCAAGCGCAACGGCGGGCGCGTCATCACTTGCGAATATCTGCCGCACAAAGCCGCCGCGGCGAGAAAACATTTCCAAGAAGCCGGTTTGGCAGACTATATCGAGCTTCGCGAAGGCGATGCGCTGGAAACCTTAAAAGACTTAGCCATCCGCCCCGATTTCGTCTTGCTCGACGGCTGGCCGGATTTGGTATTCCCCGTATTCAAGCTGCTGGAACCCAATCTTGCCGACCGCGCGGTCATCGCTGTGGATGATGTGGAAGGCTTTTCACCCGCCATGCAGGATTATCTCGATTACGTCCGCCGTCCTGAAAACGGTTATATTTCATCCACGCTAAAACCTTACAAAGCGTTGGAATATACGGTCAAAACAGGCAACCATACCGAAAAGGTCGTCTGAAAACCGGTTTTACCAAGATGAAACCGCCTTTTCAGACGACCTTCAATATGATTCAGTCCTCGTCCTTTCCGTCCAACAGCAAAAACACCATCGTCGCAAACAGCATCAGTACCGCCGTCAACACCATCGCCCTCGAATAATTGTCCGCCCCCGCCCTACCCAGATAGGCGTAAATCAGGGTGGTCAGCGTCTGCCATTCGGGACGTGCCAAAAACAGCGTTGCCGCAAACTCGCCGACGCAGGTTGCCGCCGCCAAAGTCAGCCCGCGCCTGAAAGCAGGTTTCAGCAATGGGGCGGTGATGTAAAAGGTCGTCTGAAAACGGTTTGCCCCCATAGTCCTCGCCGCCTCGCCATAGCCTTGCGGCAACGCATCCCACGCCGCCAAAACATCTTTGGCGACAAACGGATACGCCAACAGCGCATAAGCGGCAATCAAAAGCGGCAGCGATGCCGTCCATTGCGGATACAGCAGCAGCACGCCGAACGCCACACAGACCGGCGACACCATAAACGGCAAAAATACCGCCCCCCTCACCCACGCCGCACGTCTTGCCAAGCAGGCATACGACACGCCCAATACCGCAGCGGCAGCGACCGCCGCTGCCGAAAAACGAACGGTGTTCCAAAGCGCCGCCAGCGTTTCGCCCTCGAGCAATACCCGCCAAGACCCTCCGGCAAGGACAGCCTGCCGGACAACCGCAAGCAGGGGCATCAGGCAGCACACACACAACACCGACAATACCGCCGCGACCATCAGCCGTTCCGCCGCTGTTTCGGGCTTGCGCGGACGCGGTGCGGCGTGTGCCTTGTCCGCATCCGTCCGACGGCTCAACCGCGCATACAGCAACCCCGCCGCAGCGGTAATCCCCAACACCAGCCATACCAAGACGGAAGCCTGCGCCATATCCAATTCATACGCAATCAGCCGGTAAATCTCTACTTCCACCGTCGCATAGCGGTCGCCGCCCAACAGCAAAGCCAGTCCGAACCCCGAAAAACAATACAGGAAAACCAAACACAAACCGCCCGCCAACCACGGGCGCAATACCGGCCATTCCACCCTTAAAAACCGCTGCCAAGCCCCCGCCCCCAAAGCCTGCGCCGTTTGCAGTCGCGCCTCGGGAACCTGCAAAAATCCCTGATACGCCGCGCGCACCAAAACCGGCAGGTTGAAAAACACATTGCCGTAAATCAACAGATACGGCGTATCCTGCCAGCCCGCCCAAACGGCACCGTTTGTGCCGAACAAAGCCAACACGCCCATACCTGCCACCAAAGTCGGCATCACGAAAGGCAGCATCAACAGCCTCAACACCAAAGCGCGTCCCCGGAAATCCAAACGCGCCAACACCCACGCCGCAGGCACGCCCAAAATCCCCGCCAGCACGCAGGTTGCCAAAGCCTGAAACACCGTCCATAAGATAAGGTGCTGCATATAATCATCGCGCAACACCCCGCCCCATGCACTCCCGTCGTAAAAAGCCAGCGCAACCAAAGGCGCGACGACCATCACGATAAGGAAGCCCAAAGGCAGCAGCGCGAGCAGTAAAGTGGAACTGAAAGAGCGGATGGAAGACATGGTTTGATGCTGTATGAAAATTAAAAAATATAGGATTAGGTCGTCTGAAAAACGGTTTCAGCAAACCTGCCAAGCCGCTTTCAGACGACTTTTTTAAAACTAAGATGCTTGATGGTAAGGTATCAGGCAGATGGCAAGCCAATGGATGATGAGCGGTTTGGACATAGTGTGTGATGGACAAAATAAGGATGATGGAAAAAGAGCAAGTCGGCAGTTTAATCGGTACGGGAAAGGATTTCAAACGGATGGTTAGGTCGTCTGAAATCCTTTCTGTATTATTTTTTAAAACGTAAACTGGGTATTTGTGCCTGCTTTGGAGACTGCGTATCAGCTTTGAATGTTTTCTGAAACTCTATGAAAAATTCTTGATATTTCAAAATATTTTTAATAACACCCTCCCTATCCAATTTATCGTTACCAAACCACCCCTCTCGCTCAACCACGGCAAACGTCATGGTTTTCCCCTTCCCAAACTTTTTCGGTTTTTTAATCTCGAAGAAACCTTCTTTGCGAGCTTCCGATATAAACAAATCAAAAAGTTTTTTTCGTATTTGTCTTCTATCATTTTCAGCACTCTCGTCAGATATATTGACCTTAAAGCAAAGCCTTGCCTTACTTTGCTCCAACTGCATATAAATAAAATTTTTGTCTGTCAGCGGCAATTTAGAAAAGGCATACCACCAAAAACCGCCACTGGGATTATTTGCATAATCCCACCACATATCTGCCGCTGGTAATTCATTTTCTAAAAATTGAAAAAATCCCTGCCAATCAATACCCTGCCATTCCGTAATGGCTATCTCTCCAAATTGATTATTTTTCTCCTCCAGCCTTTTAATCCGCTCGAGAAAATCTATAAAAATATTATTCTTTATAAGATCCGTATATTTTTCGAGAATACGAATAAGGTTTTTCCTGTCAAAAACCTTGAACCCTTTATTTTCCACTCTTGTCAGGCTGGCTTTGTTTTCATTACCGGTTTTTATATAAATGCAGACAATGCTTTTACCTTTCGTCATTCTCTCCGCAGCTTCCCTATACCGGTTTAGCTGATTAGAATGCTCCTTAGTATTGGTTTTGTCTTCAATTACAATAAAATATTTATCATTTACCTCAGCCCATATATCAATATTTTCCCTTTGCCTCCCTGCTTTCACAGAAGTAATTTTTTCATCAAAATTCGGATAGTGTGATTTGATTAATTCTGTAACAAATTCCCGCGCACATTCATTTAAAACCTCATCTTCTCGTTTGCATCCCCCATCGGCAAACAGCAATAGCCAAGTAATAAAAGCATCCTGACTCAGTTCTTTAGTGGCTATATCAAAAATATTCGGTTTCATTTTTTCCCTTTTTTATCTAATAACAACACACAGGTCGTCTGAAAACCGTTTTCAGACGACCTCCTTCCTGCTCAATTTTTTGTTTTATCCGTCATCAGCCGATTTCTCAACCATCTGGCGGCAGGTGAGATTTCGCCTGCGAGCATACCGGTTTCCACACCCGTCGAGCGTTTGATGACATCCGCCGCTGCGCCGTGCAGCCATACGCCGGCGCAAGCGGCTTGGAACGGCGGGATGCCTTGCGCGAGCAGGCTGCCGATGATGCCGCTTAAAACGTCGCCGCTGCCTGCGGTGGCAAGTCCGGCGTTGCCGCTTGGGTTGGTATAGACCGTGCCATCGGGCGCGGCGACCAGTGTGCGGTATCCTTTTAGGACGGTTACGGCTTGGAATGTTGCGCTGATGGTTTGGACGGCGGACATTCTGTCTTGCTGGACGGCTTGGGTGGATGTACCGAGCAGGCGGGCGGCTTCAGCGGGATGCGGGGTCAGAACCAGATGGCTGCGTTTTTGTGCGGCTTCGCGGGTTTCGGGATGCGACCTTGCCAGCAAAGTCAGTGCATCGGCATCGAGCAGCAGCGGTGCATCCTGATTTTGCGTCAACACGGCATTTAAGATTGAGTCGGCAGTTTCGTCCAAACCCATGCCGCAGCCGACCGCCCATGCGCTGATGTCCTTGCGTTTCAGCAGGTCTTCGGCAGTCGCCAGCATGATTTCGGGGCGTTCGGGGATGACGGCAAAGGGCAAGGCGCTTTGATTGAAGCCCGCCCACACTTTGCCGCTGCCTTGATAAACCGCGGCGGTGGAAGCGAGAACAACGGCTCCGCTCATGCCCGATGCGCCGCCGACGACGGCGAACGTGCCGTATGTCCCTTTGTGCGATTCTGCCTGACGCGGGGTGAATACGTCGGGAAATTGCGAGGTCGTCTGAAAAAAATCGGGCGTATCGGGGAGCTTATAGGACGGGTTCATCATCAATCTGCCTGAGTTTGGGATAAAATAGCGGATGCGTGGCGAAAAGAGGATGTCTTTTATCGACTGTTGTTGTCACGATTCTACCGCCCCGTATAGGAACACTACAACCGCACAACAAGGAATATTTAATGAAACAAAAAATCAAAGTCTGGGATTTGCCAACGCGCCTGTTTCACTGGCTCTTGGTCTTGTCAGTCGGATTTATGTGGTACAGCGCGCAGGCTGGCGGCGGGATGCTGGTTTGGCACTTGCGCTGCGGGCTGCTGGTGGCGGGGCTGATTGTCTTCCGCCTGTGTTGGGGCTTGTGGGGCAGCGATACGGCGCGGTTTTCGCAATTCGTGCGCGGTCCGTCGTCCATCCGCCGCTACCTGCAAGGCAGCCTGACGGAAAACGAACAGCCCGGACACAACCCTTTGGGCGCGCTGATGGTCATTGCGCTGATTGCGGCGGTTTTGCTGCAAGCGACGACGGGCTTGTTTGCCGCCGATGAAAACACGTTTACCGACAGCGGCTATCTGAACCATCTGATCAGCTCGGACACGGGCAGCCTGATGCGCAAAATCCACGTCAATTTCTTCAACCTGCTGGCGGCATTGGCAGGGCTACACATCGTTACGGTCTTGGCGTATAAGTTTTTGAAGAAAAAAGATTTGATCCGCCCGATGATCAGCGGCTACAAGTATATCGAGGGGCAAACCGTTACCTTGAAATTTGCTTCCGCCGCCAAACTGATTGCCGCATTGGCAGTGGCGGCTGCGGCGGTGGCTGCGATTTTGATGTTGAAATAACAATTTGAACAAATAGAAAAAGGTCGTCTGAAACTTTCAGACGACCTTTTGTCATTGGATTTATTGCTTTTTCAGCCCTTTGGCTTTGACGGTCGCAATGGTGCCGTCTATGCCTTTTTGCTTGATAAGCTCGCCGAACTGGTTGCGGTAAACCGTTACTAGGCTCGTTCCGTCCACGCGGATGTTGTAGATTTTATAGGCAGGGCCGACCTTATAAAGCTGGTAGGCTACTTCGTATTTCGTCCCTTTTTTGGTGTGCAGTTCAGAAAATACGTCAAACTTATTGCCGTTGACCGTCATTTTCGGCAACAGCCTTACCTGCGCATCCGCCGCGCCGATTAAGGCGGAATGCGAATACATGGCTATAATCATGTCTTTAAAAGCGTGGATAAATTCCGTTTTCTGAGCGGCGGAGAATTCACGCCAAGGCGCGCCGACCGCCAAAGCGGAAATGCGTTCGTAATCCAGATAACGGTCTGCATATTGCTCGATCTGCTTGACCTTTTGCGCCTCGCTCAAAGAGCCGTTGCGCGCAATTTTCAAAACTGCATCTATATTCTGCTGCATCTGAGCCTGTGCGTGGTGTGTTTCAGCCGCCACATAAGGCGCGGCAACCACCATCGGGACAGATAATACAAAAGCGGACAAATAAGGGTTCATCGTTATTCCATAAGATAAGAAGCAAAGCTGCATTTTAAAACGCCCTGAGGCATAAACCGTTAATCAAATGTAAAAGCAGGAAAGATAACTATATAATCGCCCTATCCGAATTTCTGAAATTCCCGCCATGTACGATGTCAACACACACGATGTCCGCCGATTTTTCGCCCATGTCTGGCAACAACGCCTCACCCCCCTGCAACTGGACGGGTTGCAACAAAAAGCCCTGCGGATTATCGAAGCCCATCCCGAATACACCCACTATCTCGAAAATATCGAAGACTATCTGGACAAAACCTGGACGCCCGAAGAAGGAGAAACCAGTCCCTTCCTGCATATGTCGCTGCATCTCTCCCTGCAAGAACAAGCAGCCATCGACCAGCCGCCCGGCATCCGCGCCATACACGGACAACTCTGCGCGCGCTATGGCGGCGATTGGGTACGTGCCGAACACGATATGATGGATGCGCTGGCAGAAACCATATGGGAAGCGCAACGCTACGGACGCGGCTTGGATGTCAATGCCTATATGACTCGGCTGCGAAAACTGGTCGGACTGGGGCAGGAAGAAACCGCCCGCATCAATCCGCACGAAGTCGGCGTGTCCGACATCATCAGCGAAAGGGCTTAAGATCATCTGGGTTAGAGAAAAGAATTTTCAGACGATCCTTCATGTCCGTTTGTTTATAATATCAATTGTATTCAAGGCATTAATCATCAATATCTATCACACTAAAATCAGTAAAGAGGTCGTCTGAAATCCGTTTTCAGACGACCTCTTTATCCCAACCTTTGCCCCGCCAAGCAATATCACTTTACCCTTCCATATACCCCTGTTCCCGCATCGAGCAGGCTTCTGTCGCCGTAACAATAAAATGGTCTAAAAGCGAGACATCAACCAATGCCAAAGCCTGTTTCAGACGACCTGTAAACGCGATGTCCGATTGCGAAGGCGTTGCCGAACCGCCGGGATGATTGTGCGCGATAATCAGGCTGTCGGCGTATTCGTCCAATGCGAGCTTGACGATTTCCCTGATATAGACGGTATTTTCCGCCACCGTTCCGCGCGAGAGTTCGCGCATGGCAATCAGCCTGTTTTGGCGGTTGAGCAAAAGCGCGGTGCTGACTTCTATCTTTTCATGCCCCAAATGCAGGCGCAGATAATCGGCAACGGCTTTCGGGCTGGAAAGCGTGATGTTTTCCTGTAAATCCTCACCCAAAATCCGCCTGCCGATTTCTTTAACGACGGCAAACTGGGTAAAACTCGCCAAACCCATGCCCTTGTATGCGGAAAGTGTTTTAGCGTCGGCGCTCATCAGTTTGCCCAAGCTGCCAAACTCGTTCAGCAGATAACGCGCCAAATCCACCGCGCTCATCCCGCGCGTACCGACCCGCAGCAAAATCGCCAATAACTCCGCATCGCTCAATGCACCTGCACCATGTGCCAACAATTTCTCGCGCGGCCGCTCGCCTTCAGGCCATTGTTTGATACTCATGTTTTACCCCTTGCGTGAACATTCACGAAAAAATTTGTTTGAAAATCTGCTTGTTATTGCACTTTCTGCAACAAAATGCTTATCAAGCAATTAATGTAAATATTTCATATTTTATTATATTTTGAATGAATATTTAAAATATAAGCATAATATTCATATAAATTAATTGCATAAAAACAACGCACTCAACTTTGCTCATGAAAGCGATTGCCTTTCCTTATTCACCCGTATGGATTGACCGCAGATTCAATCTAACAGGTTTCAAAATGTCCTGTTTAAATCAAATCCGCGGGAAATCAGCCCCTTCGGGCAATTTCATATTGCCCATTTGATACTCATGTTTTACCCCTTGCGTGAACATTCACGAAAAAATTTGTTTGAAAATCTGCTTGTTATTGCACTTTCTGCAACAAAATGCTTATCAAGCATTAATGTAAATATTTCATATTTTATTATATTTTGAATGAATATTTAAAATATAAGCATAATATTCATATAAATTAATTGCATAAAAACAACGCACTCAACTTTGCTCATGAAAGCGATTGCCTTTCCTTATTCACCCGTATGGATTGACCGCAGATTCAATCTAACAGGTTTCAAAATGTCCTGTTTAAATCAAATCCGCGGGAAATCAGCCCCTTCGGGCAATTTCGTATTGCCCATGCGTGCCATAGGCTAATATAATAGCGAGTTCGGCGGAGGCGGTTTATCCTTGGATTTCCACCCGTTTCCCATCCATGCTGCCCGTGCGCTTCACAAGAGTTTCAGACGACGTTTCGACGTTGCGACTCCCGCCAGCAATCAAACAGCTTTTTATCACCCTTTCGAAAATCCGTTTTGCCGGTACTCGTCATTTTTATTGGAGTATTGCCATTATGACCGCAACCACTGCGTCTTCAGCCAAACCTTATCTTAAAATCCAAGGCTTGGTGAAAAAGTTTGGTGACAATTACGCTGTCGATAACATCGACTTAGATATTTATCAACATGAAATCTTTGCCCTTTTGGGCAGCTCCGGCAGCGGCAAATCCACGCTGCTGCGTATGCTGGCGGGCATGGAAAGCCCCAATCAGGGCAAAATCATTCTGGACGGTCAAGACATTACCAAACTTGCCCCCTACGAGCGCCCCATCAATATGATGTTTCAAAGCTATGCCCTGTTCCCGCATATGACTGTGGAGCAGAACATTGCCTTCGGTCTGAAACAAGACAAAATGCCCAAAGATGAAATCGCTGCGCGCGTGGAAGAAATGCTGCGTCTGGTTCAGATGACCAAATACGCCAAGCGCAAACCGCATCAATTATCCGGCGGCCAGCAACAGCGTATCGCTTTGGCACGCAGCTTGGCAAAGCGTCCGAAAATCCTGCTGCTTGACGAACCTCTCGGCGCGTTGGACAAAAAACTGCGCCAACAAACCCAGCTCGAATTGGTCAACACGCTCGAACAAGTCGGCGTAACCTGCATCATGGTCACGCACGACCAAGAAGAGGCGATGACGATGGCGACCCGCATTGCCATCATGTCCGACGGTCAGTTGCAACAGGTTGGTACCCCCAGCGATGTGTACGACTACCCCAACAGCCGCTTTACCGCCGAATTCATCGGCGAGACCAATATTTTCGGCGGCGTCGTGATTGACGACCATGCCGATTATGCCGTTATCGAATGCGAAGGCTTGGAAAACCACGTCCGCATCGACCACGGTCTAGGCGGCCCGAGCGAACAAGACATTTGGGTCAGCATCCGTCCCGAAGACATTGATTTATACAAAGAAAAACCCGACCACTTGGGCAGCTTCAACTGGGCAAAAGGCACTGTGGAAGAAATCGCCTACTTGGGCAGCTTCGCCATCTACCACATCAAACTCGCCAACGGCCGCGTCGTCAAAAGCCAAGTTCCCGCACCTTATTGGTATGTCCGCAACATCACGCCGCCGACTTGGGACGAAACTGTCTATATCAGCTGGCCGGAAAACCAACCGACTCCGTTGTTCCGTTGATTTAAGGGGAATGAGATGAACCTTAAAAAACTGAAAAACAAACTGTTCCGCCGCCCGGGTCAGCGCGCGGTCATCGCCGTGCCGTATATTTGGCTTTTGGTGCTGTTTCTGATTCCGTTTGCCATCGTGCTGAAAATCAGCTTTGCGGAACAAGAAATCGCCATTCCGCCGTTTACGCCGCTGACCAGCGTCGATGAAGATTTAGGTCGTCTGAACATCGCCATCAGTTATCAAAACTATGCCGATATCTTCCAAAATTTTTGGAATACCCTGAATCCGTTCGGCGACAGCGAAAACAGCAATATCTATCTGATGACCTACTGGTCTTCGATTAAGACTGCGCTGACGACGACCATCATTTGTCTGCTGATTGGTTATCCGACCGCCTATGCGATTTCACGCGCCAATCCCGCCATGCGCAACGGTCTGCTGCTTGCCATCATGCTGCCTTTCTGGACTTCCTTCCTATTGCGCGTCTACGCATGGATGGGCCTGCTGGGACACAACGGCATCATCAACAATTTCCTGCTCAAAATGCAGATTATCGAAGAGCCTTTAGACCTGTTTTACAACGCGTTCTCGCTGAACTTGGTCATGGTTTATGCCTATCTGCCGTTTATGATTCTGCCGCTTTACACGCAACTGGTGAAACTCGACAACCGCCTGCTCGAAGCGGCTTCTGATTTGGGCGCAGGACCGATTAAATCGTTCTTCACCATTACCCTGCCCCTGTCTAAAACCGGCATCATCGCAGGCTCCATGCTGGTTTTCGTACCCGCAGTCGGTGAATTTGTAATTCCCGAGCTGGTCGGCGGTTCGGAAAACCTGATGATCGGTAAAGTTTTGTGGCAGGCGTTCTTCGATCAAAACAACTGGCCGTTGGCTTCCGCTGTCGCCGTCGTCATGGTCGCACTGCTGGTCGTGCCGATTGCATTGTTCCAGCATTATGAAAACCGCGAATTAGAAGAAGGATCCAAATAATGCAGAAATCCCGATTATCCTGGTTCCTGAAACTGATGCTGATGCTGTCGCTGGCGTTTCTGTATATTCCGCTGGTCGTTTTGGTCATCTATTCGTTCAACGAATCCAAGCTGGTTACCGTTTGGGGCGGCTTTTCAACCAAGTGGTACAGCGCATTGCTGGAAAACGACACCATCTTGGAAGCCGCTTGGCTGTCGCTGCGCATTGCCGCCGCATCCTCGCTTGCAGCCGTCGTTTTGGGCACGCTGGCAGGCTACGCGATGGCGCGCATCAAACGCTTCCGCGGCAGCACCTTGTTTGCCGGTATGATTTCCGCGCCTATGGTTATGCCTGACGTGATTACCGGTTTGTCCATGCTGCTCCTGATTATTCAGGTGCAAATGTTCCTGCAAGGCAGCGGCGAATTGCTCCAAAGGCTTTACTTCGACCGCGGTTTCTTCACCATTTTCCTCGGACATACGACGCTTTGTATGGCATACATTACCGTCGTCATCCGCTCGCGCCTGGTGGAGCTTGACCAATCGCTCGAAGAAGCCGCCATGGACTTGGGTGCGCGTCCGCTGAAAATCTTTTTCGTCATCACCCTGCCCTTGATTGCCCCTGCCATCGCTTCAGGCTTCCTGCTCGGCATTACCCTGTCGCTGGATGATTTGGTGATTACCTCCTTCCTGTCCGGTCCCGGTTCTTCCACATTGCCGCAGGTGATTTTCTCCAAAATCAAGCTGGGTCTCGACCCGCAGATGAATGTGTTGGCAACCATCCTGATCGGCATTATCGGTACGCTGGTCATCGTCATCAATTACTGGATGATGCGCCAAGCAACCAAACGTGATCGGGAAGCCGCCGAAGCCTACCGTCAGGAAAAGCTTGCCGCAGAAAAAACAAATTGACCCAATCAGACAGGCTGACCGCATCAATGCAAGGTCAGCCTGTTTTCTTCACACAACCCGTTTAACCCACTTTTCAGACGACCCTCAACTATAGTGGATTAAATTTAAATCAGGATAAGGCGACGAAGCCGCAGACAGTACAGATAGTACGGAACCGATTCACTTGGTGCTTCAGCACCTTAGAGAATCGTTCTCTTTGAGCTAAGGCGAGGCAACGTCGTACTGGTTTAAAGTTAATCCACTATACCCTCCAAAGGTCGTCTGAAACCACACAAAGCATTACCCTATGATTCATCCCAATTTCAAAGAATACCTTCCCTCCTATTATTTCAGCACCATCAATCCCCACGCCGCTTATCCCAAGCTTGAAGGTCGTCTGAAAACCGAGACCTGCGTCATCGGCGGAGGATTGACAGGACTTTGCACCGCCCTTCCCCTTGCCGAAAACGGACGCGAAGTAACCGTACTCGAAGCCGCCCGTATCGGCTTCGGCGCATCAGGGCGCAGCGGCGGGCAAGTCATCAGCGATTACGCCTGCGGTATGGAAGAAATCGAAAAACAAGTCGGCTTGGAACAAGCCCGCTGGTTTTGGCAGCAATCCCTGCAAGCCGTCGAACTCGTTGACGAACGGGTTAAAAAACATCAAATCGCCTGCGACTGGCAGCGAGGCTATGCTACCGTCGCCATCCGCCCGCAGCATTGGGAAGAATTGCAACAATGGCATGAACACGCCCGACAACATTACGGCGCTACCCATTACCAACTCTGGGATAAAGCCACGCTCAAGCAACAACTTGCCAGCGATATGTACTTGGGCGCACAGTTCGATCCTCATTCCGGCCATCTCCATCCGCTCAACTATACCCTGGGCATCGCCCGCGCCGCTGCCGAAGCAGGCGCGCAGATTTTCGAACAGTCCCCGATGACCCGTATCGAACCCTATCAAGGCGGCTGGCTCGTCCATACCCCGGACGGCAGCATCGAATGCCAAAACCTCGTGTATGCCGTCAACACCTACGCCGGTTTGCATCAAAAATTCAAGCCATTGGAAAAAAAAGCCATCGCCGTCAGCACCTTCATCATCGCCACCGAACCGCTGGGCGAACGCGCCAAAGAACTCATCCGCAACAACATGGCTGTCTGCGACAACCGCCACGTCCTCGACTACTACCGCCTTAGCGCGGACGGCCGCCTGCTCTTCGGCGGCAAAGACAACGAATTCATCGACGATCCCGACCGCATGACCGAGCTTGTCCGCCAAGACATGCTCAAAGTCTTCCCCCAGCTTGCTGATGTCAAAATCGAACATTCATGGGGCGGCGAATGCGACATCACCGCCAACCTCGCCCCCCACTTCGGAAGACTCGCGCCCAATGTTTACTATGCCCAAGGCTACTCGGGACACGGCATGGCAATTACCGGCATAGCAGGCCTTGCCATTGCCGAAGCCATCATAGGTGACGATGGTCGTCTGAAACCGTTTGAAAAACTCAAACACCCCAGCATCATTACCCAACCTTTCCTGCGCAAACTCGGCTCCTTCCTCGGCTCGAAATATTACCAATGGAAAGACAGCCGTTAAGCATCTGGTTAATCTCGAACACATCAACAAAAGGTCGTCTGAAACCCGATTCAGGTTTCAGACGACCTTTTCGATATTGAATTGAAGGCTTCCAATCAAACTGCTATCTCATCAAATGTTCAACGAACGCTCGATGCATTTAGATTCCTACCCTCTCCGTTTGTGCTCCAAACCCATTACATCAAATGAATCCCGCTTGCCGGATTGGAAACATTTTCATATACGGTAATCGAAACAATTTTTCCACTTTCGTCGAACACAATTTCCAGATAAGGCTTATCAGGGCTGCGGTCGCGGTTGAAAAGGCGGAATACCCGTTGCGCCTCAAAAATCTTTCCGTGTGCTTTCAAATATTCGGGCAACTGGCTGATGTTTTGAAAACTGCCGCCAAACCCGCCACCATGTTTCTTAAGATATTCCGGCGTTCCTCCTATACCGAAATTACGCGTTATCCTCAGCGGCTGATTCGAACCTTGGCTTTTATGATCGCCTGTTGATAAAACCAACGTATCCCGTTGCCTGAGTGCTTTCATTTCTTGTACCACCGGTTCTACCGCCTGCTGATTATAGCTCCGCTCCCCTTTTACCATCTGATCAATAGCCTCTATCACTTTATCAACGTTTTTAGGATCATTCGGATCAATATCAGGGAACAGTGCCTGCTCCAGCGGGTCATCTCCGCCGGGAATGCCCCAAATCGCCGCCAATTCTTTAGGGCTGCGTTCAAACAAACAACTGGAATCGATATTCTCGGCAACCTGACGGACAAAATCGTCAATGCCTTCAATCTGATGCAGGTTGGTACAATTTGAAGAAGGTGCGCTTTCTACTTTGTTTATGTCCGTTTCTACGGTCTTATCATTTGTATTGGATTTCTCGGAAACAGAAGATAAAGGTGCAGAAACGACAGATTCTTTTACCTTATCCTGTTTGTCAGGAGAGCAAGCCGCCAATAAGACGGCGAGGGATAATAAGAAAAATTGGGATGTATTGTTTTGGATCATTTTAATTTTATGTTTCCAGTAATGTGTATTTAAAAAACGAAAATTAGTCAGTTGATAGATTCAAATAAAAACACTCATATCCCTATTCGAATCCACTACCAATCTAATCAATTAAAGTTATTCCTGCTCATCAAACAAGCCGACATCGAACAAATCTGGTTCACTCACCCGCCCACGGCAATCAACCTTAATGTCCTCATTTACCCGACAGCAACACGGCAGAATCTCGCCGGGCGCGACAAACGCCAGCGGGAAATCGTCGTAGGATACCCTGCCGTCCAATATTTTGACGCGGCAGGAACCGCAATAGCCGCTGCGGCACTGATATTCGACCTCGTGGCCGGTGCGCTCCAAGCCCTCCAATAAGGTTTCTCCCTCTTGAAGCTCGAAGGTTTTGTCGTGTGTGCTGATGAGTGCCATCGTTATCCGTTTAAGCGGGAAAGGCCGTCTGCACGGTGTAACCGAAATCTTTGATTTCGTTTCTGCACCTGTTCAGACGACCTCTGATGATGGAAATGCGGAAAAACCGCCGAGTTTGATTACAGTTCGAAATCGCCCAAATCATCCGCGCTGACTTCCGAATCGATCTGACCGATTAAGTAAGAAGAAATTTCGACTTCCTGCGGCGCGACCTGTACGTTGTCGGACGACAGCCACGCGTTAATCCACGGAATCGGGTTTTGGGTGGCGCCTTCAAATCCGGCAGGCAAACCGACCGCCTGCATACGCAAGTTGGTGATGTATTCGACGTATTGCGCCAGAATTTCCTTGTTCAGACCAATCATCGAACCGTCTTTAAACAGATAGGCCGCCCATTCTTTTTCCTGCTCTGCCGCTTTTTTGAAGAGTTTGAAACATTCGTCCTGCAATTCGACGGCGATTTCCGCCATTTCAGGATCGTCTGAACCGGCGCGCATCAGGTTGAGCATATGCTGGGTGCTGGTCAGGTGCAGGGCTTCGTCGCGGGCAATCAGTTTGATGATTTTAGCGTTGCCTTCCATCAACTCGCGCTCGGCAAAAGCAAACGAGCAGGCGAATGAAACATAGAAACGGATGGCTTCCAACACATTAACGCACATCAGGCAGAGATAGAGTTTTTTCTTCAACTCACGCAAAGACACGGTAACGAGCTTGCCGCCGACATTGTGCGTCCCTTCGCCCAACAGGTTGTAATACTGGGTATATTCGATTAAATCATCGTAATAGCAGGCAATATCTTCGGCGCGGGCGATGATGTATTCGTTCTGCACGATGTCGTCGAACACGACTGACGGATCATTCACGATATTGCGGATAATATGGGTATAGCTGCGCGAGTGGATGGTTTCGCTAAAGCTCCACGTTTCAATCCAAGTTTCCAGCTCGGGAATCGACACCAAAGGCAGCAAGGCAACGTTCGGACTACGACCTTGAATGGAATCGAGCAAGGTTTGGTATTTCAGATTGCTGATGAAAATGTGTTTTTCGTGTTCGGGCAAGTTGGCGTAGTCAATACGGTCGCGCGACACGTCGATTTCTTCCGGCCGCCAGAAAAACGACAGTTGCTTTTCAATCAGTTTTTCAAATACTTCGTATTTCTGCTGGTCATAACGGGCAACATTTACCGGCTGACCGAAAAACATCGGCTCTTTCAGCGCGTCGTTTTTGGTTTTGGAAAAGGTGCTGTATGACATGACTAGGTGTTCGCAGGACATGGCTGTTTTCTCAGGTTGATTTAAATCTAAAAGTAGGATAGGCGACTTCTAGGCTATGCAAAGCATATGGGTCGTCTGAAAATTTTTATTTTGAGCCTTATTGCAATCGTGGTACAATTTGTCTCAACAAAACGCATGAGCAGGCATGAAACCATTTCAGCGTTTGTCCGGCCTTTTTTAGGCTACTAGCCCAAGAGCAGTTATAAAGCGAAGCCTGTACTGACAACCCTTGCTTTTAAGTGAGGGTTGTTTTACTTTGGGCGTTTGATTCTCTTATTGACCAATGTATTATGTAATAACACAAAGAAACCGACCGGTTTTCTCCTTACTTTTGTTCCGTGATTTTCTTTGTAATCCCCATCCCGTATATATGCACTATTAATGTAAATATGTACATCATGTTTTGGAGATTTGGCTCTTTGAAGTGAAAAGTAAATTTCATAATCTACTTTTTTACCGTTTTTATCCGTTACTGATATGGTCAGAAACTTATCGTCAGCCGAAGTGAAATAACATTTGTTTCTACTAATTTCACGCATAATTTGCGGCAACATTTTTGAAACCTGGTAGCGCTCGAAACAAAAAATTCGTGTTTCTTTAGCCGTTACATAATGCAATGCAGATTCAATATCTGATAACTTTTCTCCCTTACGTTTATTTTCACCTCTTGTAAAACAATGTGTACTAAACTCGATAATACAGCGGTATCGTTTTTCCGCCGTACCATCACTTTTAGCAGGTTGAATATAGTCACAAGAAAACGCAGTTAAATGCGTTAGATCATATTCAATACCTTGATAATCAAATTTAGGAAAGGCTTTCAATTACTTCACCAAAGCCCTTATCAAATCTTGCAAGCCCCACCTGCACAACCGTCATCCTGAATATCGGTCTGTGTATCGTCCGCGCCGTCGCGGGTGTTGTGGTAGTACAGGGTTTTGACGCCGTATTTGTAGGCGGTCAGCAGGTCTTTGAGCATTTGTTTCATGGAAACTTTGTTGCCTTCAAATTTGCCCGGGTCGTAGGCGGTGTTGGCGGAAATCGCCTGATCGACGAATTTTTGCATCACGCCGACAAGTTTCAGATAGCCTTCGTTGCCCGGAAGCTGCCACAGGGTTTCGTAGGCGTCTTTCAGGGTTTCAAACTCCGGCACGACTTGTTTCAGGATGCCGTCTTTCGAAGCTTTGACTGTTACCAAGCCGCGTGGCGGCTCGATGCCGTTGGTGGCGTTGGCGATTTGCGAACTGGTTTCAGACGGCATGAGTGCGGTCAGGGTAGAGTTGCGCAGACCGTATTTGACGATGTCGGCGCGCAGGCTTTCCCAGTCGCACAACAGCGGTTCGCTGCACACGGCATCCAAGTCTTTTTTGTAGGTGTCGATGGGCAGTTTGCCTTGCGAATAAACGGTTTGGTTGAACAGCGGGCATGCGCCGTATTCTTTGGCAAGGTTCACCGATGCTTTGAGCAGGTAATACTGCATGGCTTCAAAGGTTCGGTGGGTCAGGCCGAGCGCGGAATCGTCGCTGTAACGGACGCCGTTTTTCGCCAGATAGTAGGCGTAGTTGATGACCCCGATGCCGAGCGTGCGGCGGTTCATGGTCGCGGTACGGGCGGCTTCGACCGGATAGTCTTGATAATCCAGCAAGGCATCAAGTGCGCGCACAGTCAAATCGGCAAGACCTTCCAGCTCGTCCAAGCTGTTTAATGCACCCAAGTTGAAGGCGGACAAAGTACACAGGGCGATTTCGCCGTTCGGGTCGTTGATGTTATCCAGCGGTTTGGTCGGCAGGGCGATTTCCATACACAGGTTGGACTGGTGCACGGGTGCGACGCGCGGGTCAAACGGGCTGTGCGTGTTGCAGTGGTCAACGTTTTGGATGTAGATGCGTCCTGTTCCGGCGCGTTCCTGCATCAGCGTGGAGAACAAATCGGTAGCCGACAAAGTACGTTTGCGGATGTTCGGATCTTGCTCGTATTTCGTGTAGAGACGCTCGAATTCGTCTTGGTCGGCAAAAAATGCGTCGTACAGACCGGGGACTTCGTTGGGCGAGAACAGCGTGATGTTGCCGCCTTTAATCAGGCGGGTGTACAGCAGGCGGTTGATTTGCACACCGTAGTCCAATTGACGGATGCGGTTGTCTTCCACGCCGCGGTTGTTTTTCAATACCAACAGGCTTTCGGCTTCGATATGCCACAAGGGATAGAACAAAGTTGCCGCGCCACCGCGCACGCCGCCCTGCGAGCAGGATTTAACCGCCGCTTGGAACATTTTGAAAAACGGGATGCAGCCGGTATGTTGCGCTTCGCCGCCGCGGATTTCGCTGCCCAAACCGCGGATACGTCCGGCGTTGATGCCGATGCCCGCGCGTTGGGAAACGTATTTCACAATCGCGCTGGTGGTGGCGTTGATGGAATCCAAACTGTCGTCGCATTCAATCAATACGCAGCTTGAGAACTGGCGCGTAGGCGTGCGCACGCCGCTCATAATCGGGGTCGGCAGCGATACTTTAAATGTGGAAACGGCATCGTAAAAACGTTTGACGTAGTCCAAACGGGTCTCTTTCGGGTATTTGCTGAAGAGACACATCGCCACCAAAATGTATAAGAACTGTGGCGTTTCATAAATCTGGCGGGTAACTCGGTTCTGCACCAGATATTTGCCTTCGAGCTGCTTCACGGCAGCGTAGGAAAAGGTCATGTCGCGGCTGTGGTCGATATAGGTATTCAGCTCGTCAAACTCTTCGCGGCTGTAATCTTCGATGATGTGGCGGTCGTATTTGCCCGCATCGGTGAGTTTTTTAACGTGGTCGAAGAGATGCGGCGGTTCGAACTCGCCGTAAGCGATTTTGCGCAGGTGGAAAATCGCCAAACGCGCAGCGAGATATTGATAGTCGGGCGTATCCTGCGAAATCAGGTCGGCAGCCGCCTTGATGATGGTTTCGTGGATGTCGTCGGTGCGGATGCCGTTGTAAAACTGGATGTGCGATTTGAGCTCGACTTGCGATACGGAAACGTTTTTCAAGCCTTCCGCCGCCCAAGTAACGACACGGTGGATTTTGTCTAAGTCGAGATTTTCCAAACGTCCGTCGCGCTTGGTTACTTTCAAATCAGTCGGTGCATTCATCGTGAGCTTTCTCCATCCTGAAACACAAGATACAGTATGTATTAATATCGAGTGGCACAATATAGTGTATTTTTCGTCGCTTATCCAGTCTTGACAAGGCCGCTGTTTTGAAATCGGGCTTTTCCCAATTTTCTTTCAGACGACCTCTTTCCCTATGATTCAAGCCTTACCGCAAAGATGCGTTTTTTAGCATCAAAACCCTCATTCGGCTATGCGCTTATGAAATAAGGCAAATTCGGATTTGTGTTAAATTTTGAAAATATAATGGCATACAACATGATGAAATAAGCAATAAAGGTCGTCTGAAACCTTATTCCGGTTTTCAGACGACCTTTCAGATGCTCAAAATCTAGGTATTTAATCTTGCAATGCGGCGGCGATTTCGTTGCGCAGTTTGTTTAAAAACCTGCCGTGGCGCACCCATTGAGCGGCAGCTTCGTGGTCTTTCGCTGCAAAGGCCGTCCGCAAATCTTGATACAGCTTGTCTTGTTCGCGGCTGATTTCTTGATCCAACGCGCGCAGGGCTTCGTTGTTTTGCTCCATTTGCGCATCCATCAGCGCTTCGCGCCATTC
The DNA here is from genome assembly GCA_032388755.1 of Neisseria sp. DTU_2020_1000833_1_SI_GRL_NUU_006. Taxonomy (NCBI): domain Bacteria; kingdom Pseudomonadati; phylum Pseudomonadota; class Betaproteobacteria; order Neisseriales; family Neisseriaceae; genus Neisseria; species Neisseria sp. DTU_2020_1000833_1_SI_GRL_NUU_006. Next base: position 1,184,844 of record CP135593.1, read on the forward strand.
CATTTGCTGCATGAGAAATTCAGGAGCGAAAGAGGTATGCTCCGGCGCGTCGGCGTCGATGCTCAATGTCTTCAACAGGTACGCAGCACGGTCGATGGGATTTTTCAAGGTACGGTAGGCATCGTTGATGGTAGAAGACATCATCACTGCCTGCTTTTGCTCGAAGGCGGAGGCTGAAGCGAATTTATCGGGATGGAAACGGGCAGCCAAGGCGCGGTAGGTTTGCTCCAAGCTTTCGGCGTCGATATCGAAAGCGGGTTCAAGCTGGAAGAGTGTGAAATATTGGGACATGGCGGGATAATTAATGTGAAATTTTCGGCAGAAACCTGATTTTGCCTTATAATCCGCTGATTCTTAACCAAAAGGACTGAATATGAGCAGTAAAGTGCAACACAATAAAGGCAAAATACGCGACAATGCCTTAAAAGCCTTAGTAAAATCCGATTTGTTCCGACACAAGGTGGAACGGAAAAGAAAAGGCAAAGGCAGCTACAACAGACAGGAAGCGAAAAAATGGCGGGACGGTTTTGATACTGTCCCGCCGTTTTTATGTCTTAAACGTGGAAGCTCTCGCCACAGCCGCAAGAGTCTTTGACATTCGGGTTTTCGAATTTGAAACCTTCCTGCAAACCTTCTTTGGTGTAATCGACTTGCGTGCCGTCCAGATAAACCAGACTTTTCGGGTCGATATAGATGCGGGCGCCGTGTTCTTCGAATACCAAATCTTCGGCGCTGGCCTCATCGACAAATTCGAGGTTGTAGGCCATGCCCGAGCAGCCGCTGGTTTTCACACCCAAGCGCACGCCCAAGCCTTTGCCGCGTTTGGTCAGGTAGTTGTTGATGTATTTGGCTGCATTTTCTGTGATGGTAATCATGCTTCTTTCCTTATTTCGCAATCATTGTTTTACCTACTTTCATTTTCAGACGACTTCTTGCCTTTCAGGTCGTCTGAAAACGCTGTTTTGCCCACGCTATCGCGGCAGAAACGGCGGCTTTTGCCTGCGGACTGTTTTTCCAACAGGTCGAGCCGGTCAATTTTGCGCCCTGTTCCAAAACATCGTCCAAATCCGCTGCCGCCAGCGTGGCAACATCATCCAAACCCATTTGCTGCAAACGCTTCAATACGGTTTTGCCTATGCCTTTGACGGCAAGCAGGGATTGGGCTTCTTCATCGGTAAAAGGCATTTCGTGTCCTTTGATTTTGCAGACGTATTGATAAATATAAGCCTACGGCTTATCGCCCTCTCCCTAACCCTCTCCCGCGGGGAGAGGGGATAGATTGGCAGGCAGTCCCAAATTTGACGACAACTTCAAAAGGATTAAGTTTCTGTGTCCTTACCCTCTTCTTCATGAGAGAAGGCATGCCGTTTCTTTTGATTTTGCAGGCGTATCGACCAAATATAAGCCTGCGGCTCATTGCCCTCTCCCTAACCCTCTCCCGCTGGGAGAGGGGATAGATTGGCAGGCAGTCCCAAATTTGGCGGCAACTTCCAAACGATTAAGTTTCTGTGCCCTCACCCTCTTCTTCACGAGAGAAGGCATGTCGTCTCTTTTGATTTTGCAGGCGTATCGACTAAATATAAGCCTACGGCTTATCGCCCTCTCCCTAACCCTCTCCCGCGGGGAGAGGGGATAGATTGGCAGGCAGTCCCAAATTTGGCGGCAACTTCCAAACGATTAAGTTTCTGTGTCCTTGTCTCCCACCTCTGAGTGAGAAGGGAACAAGCCTTCGAGTTTACTTTTTCCGGAAACCCTAAGACTTTCAGGAATCCTACAAACGTCCGCCGACAAAGCGCCAACTGAATCGGTTTATTTGTTTTCCTGACGTTTGCGATAATCGGCAACAGCCGCTTTCACCGCATCTTCAGCCAAGATGGAGCAATGGATTTTCACAGGCGGCAGTTCCAGTTCTTCGGCGATTTCGCTGTTTTTGATTGCCAGCGCGTCATCCAAGCTCTTGCCTTTGACCCACTCGGTAATCAGGCTGGAAGAAGCGATGGCAGAGCCGCAGCCGTAAGTTTTAAATTTCGCATCTTCGATGATGCCTTCGTCGTTCACTTTGATTTGCAGGCGCATCACGTCGCCGCAAGCAGGCGCGCCGACCATGCCGGTGCCGACAGACTCGTCGTTTTTATCGAAAGTACCGACATTGCGGGGGTTTTCATAGTGATCGATTACTTTATCGCTGTATGCCATGATGTGGTTTCCTTAAAATATCGTGGTTTGTTGATGTTTTAGTCGTCTGAAAAAGACGATTGTTCTAAATTGTCTAAAATTAATCGTGCCAATAAACTGCTATCGGCATGGTATGCCTGAATACAGGCTTGAATCATTTGTTCGGCAGAGATATTTTGCCAATGTATCTGCAAACCGTTTTTCATTGCCAATTGCGTTATAAACAGACGCAATGTTCTGCCGTTTCCTTCACGAAAAGGATGTAGGACGTTCAACTCGCCTAAATAATAGGCTGCACGCTCTGCAAACTTATCTTTATCCAAGCCATGCAAATAGTTTTCGCTTCTCAGCTTCTCCAAAAGTTTGCGGCTTTCGTTTTCGATAAAAGCAAAATTGGCAAATCGGGTATTACCTTTGGAAATATCAATCCGCCGGATTTCGCCCGCCCAATCATAAACATCGCCAAACAGTTCGCGATGAATGGTCTGTAAATGCGCCAAATCGAAATTGCCCATAATGGGTTGCAAAAGCAGATATTGGGCGCGAACGGCGGAAAATTCTTTTTCGGCGGTTTCCAGCAATTCACTATCTTGGATGGAGAGCTTGTTTTTAAATACTCCCCCATTCATATAAATGGTGTCTTCTCCGCCGTATTTGCTCATTTTTCCGCCATTCTTTGTTTGATACCGTCCAAAGCCTCATCCAAGCTGATTTTGCCTTCTACCAAACGCTGCATATCATGTATGGCCTCCGGGCTGATGTTCAACTGCTCCATCCGCCATGAGCCGATAATGGAATGCGTCGTTTGCGGCAAATGATGCTGCTGTTCCTGATTTTGTAGGGACATAAGGATTCCTTATTTTGCCTCTAAATTTTTTCAGACGACCCAAGCCACCTTAGATTTTGCACGCGCCGCCTTCGCAGCCGTCGTCGTTTTCCGAATCGACGCCGCCCTCCACGGTAACGCCGTCAAAATCTTCAAGCAGGTTGTCGAGATTATCGAGGTCGAGTTCTTGTTCGTTCATGGGTTGCATCCTTGATTTTAATGTGGTGGCTTTTAGGTCGTCTGAAAAGGTCTTTTTGAGGTTTCAGACGACCTTTTTTGTTTTTAATATGTGGACTAAGTGTTATCAAACTTAATGTTTCGGGTGATTTAACAGATTTGTTGGGCTTCTTCCCATCTTTAATAACTTATTGAATTAAACAGAGACATTATGTTATCATTGACCTAGATTTATTTGGAAAAAAAATGAACCCAAACAAAGCAATAGCTTTGCTGGTTGCGCTTCTCCTATTTGTACAGGAACCAAGGTCGATTGAAAAATGCCGTGCTCCTGTGCACTTAGAAGCACCTAAATCATCGAAATAATAAGCCAGCACGGTGGGAAGCCTGTGCTGGCTTCCGTTTTTAATGCGCTGCCCATTCAATCGAGTTCAAATCAATCCCGTCTTTGAACATTTCCCACAGCGGCGACAGTTCGCGCAGTTTGCCGATTTTGGATTTGATCAGTTCTGCGGCAAACTGTACTTCTTCTTCGGTGGTCATGCGGCCGAAGGTGATGCGCAGGGATGAGTGCGCCAGTTCGTCGTTGCGGCCGAGCGCGCGCAGGACATAGCTGGGTTCGAGCGAAGCGGAGGTACAGGCGGAGCCGCTGGATACGGCGAGTTCTTTCACTGCCATAATCAGGCTTTCACCTTCGACGAAGTTGAAGCTGACGTTCAGGTTGTTCGGGGCGCGGTGTTCGAGGTCGCCGTTGATATAGACTTCTTCGATGCCTTCGATGCCTTTGAGGAAGATGTCGCGCAGTTTGCGGTAGTGCGCCATGTCTTGCTCGAGTTCTTCTTTGGCGATGCGGAAGGCTTCGCCCATGCCGACGATTTGGTGGGTCGGCAGAGTACCGCTGCGGAAGCCGCGTTCGTGGCCGCCGCCGTGCATTTGGGCTTCGAGGCGGACGCGGGGTTTGCGGCGGACGTACAGTGCGCCGATGCCTTTGGGGCCGTACACTTTATGACCGGACATGGACAGCAGGTCGATTTTGGCGGCTTCCACGTCAACAGGCACTTTGCCGCAGGCTTGGGCGGCATCGACGTGGAAGATGATTTTGCGTTCGCGGCAGATTTCGCCGATGGCGGGAATATCTTGCACGACGCCGATTTCGTTGTTCACCCACATTACGGAAATCAGGATGGTGTCGTCGCGGATGGCTGCTTTGAGTTCTTCCAAATCAATCAGGCCGTTTTCTTGTACGCCGAGGTAGGTTACTTCAAAGCCTTGACGTTCGAGTTCGCGCATGGTGTCGAGCACGGCTTTGTGTTCGGTTTTTACGGTGATGAGGTGTTTGCCTTTGGTTTTGTAGAAGTTTGCCGCACCTTTGATGGCGAGGTTGTCGGACTCGGTCGCGCCGCTGGTGAAGACGATTTCTTTGGGGTCGGCGTTAATCAGGGCGGCGATGTCGGCGCGGGCTTTTTCGACAGCTTCTTCCGCTGTCCAGCCGAATGCGTGGCTGTTGGAAGCGGGGTTGCCGAAGGTTTCGGTCAGATAGGGAATCATTTTTTCGGCAACGCGTTTGTCAACGGGTGTGGTGGCGGCGTAGTCGAGATAAACGGGGGTTTTGACGGTCATGGTTCGCTCTTTCTTTTTCTGTAATGTACTTAATGGATATGTGTAAATTGGATGACGTGGCTGCCGTCATCGCTGTTTTTCTGTTCGATGATGCTTTGCAGGGTAACGCTGCTGAGGTAGTCGTTGATGGTTTTATTCAGGTTTTCCCAAAGGTCGTGCGTCAGGCAGGGCGCGCCGTGGTGGCAGTTGGCTTTGCTGCTGCATTGGGTGGCGTCCAGCTTGTCTTCGGCGGCGGAAATGATTTGGGCGATATTGATTTGTGCGGGAGGGGCAGCGAGGATGTAGCCGCCGCCAGGGCCGCGCAGGCTTTCAACCAGCCCGGCGCGCCGCAGTTTGCTGAATAGTTGTTCGAGATAGGAAAGCGAAATGCTTTGGCGTTCGCTGATGGCGCTGAGTTTGACAGCGCCGGTTTGCGCGTTCATCGCCAAATCGATCATGGCGGTAACGGCAAAACGCCCTTTTGTGGTCAGTCTCATGGTAGGTGCCTGTGTCGGCTTTTTTATAGTGGTGCGATTGTCTAATATCTGAGTGATTCAGTCAAGTATATTCGGGCGTCTTCCGATTGTTTGTTTAAATGACTGTGCGAATGGATTTTTATCTGCCTGAAAATTTCTGTTTTTTATCTGAAACTTAAATCCGAGGTCGTCTGAAAAGTGCTATCGCCCCGCTCTTTGCAGGGTTAAAACCATTTGCTTTATACTTGCGATTGATATAGATTATTTAATTCATACTGAATGATTATGGTATTGCAAAAGGCCGTCTGAAAGCGCGCTGCCCTTTTCAGACGACCCAATCCATATGCAACCCCCTTAACAGAGGCAATCAACAATGAAACGTGATTTGAGTAAAATGACCTGTATCGAAGACCTGCGCCTTGTCGCCAAGCGCAAGATGCCGCGCATGTTTTACGATTACATCGATTCAGGTTCTTGGACGGAAACCACCTACCGTGATAACACTTCGGATTTCAAGGATATCCGCTTCCGACAAAAGGTATTGGTCAATATGGAGGGCCGTAGCCTGGAAACCAAAATGATCGGTCAGAACGTGAAAATGCCGGTGGCGATTGCTCCGACAGGCTTTACCGGCATGGCACACGCCGACGGCGAAATCTTGGCGGCGCGGGCGGCGGAGAAGTTCGGCATTCCATTTACGTTGTCCACCATGTCCATCTGCTCGATTGAAGACGTTGCCGAAAACACCAGCGCGCCGTTTTGGTTTCAGCTTTATGTGATGCGCGACCGCGAGTTTATGGAAAACCTGATTAAGCGCGCGAAGGATGCCAAGTGTTCGGCATTGGTTTTGACCGCCGATTTGCAGGTTTTGGGCCAACGCCACAAAGACATTAAAAACGGCCTTTCTGCGCCGCCGAAACCGACCATCGCAAATTTAATCAATCTGGCGACCAAGCCCGAATGGTGCATGAAAATGCTGAACACGGAACGCCGCACATTTCGCAATATCGTCGGACACGCTAAAAACGTCGGCGATTTGTCCTCGCTGTCTTCATGGACTTCCGAACAATTCGACCCGCGCCTGAGCTGGGACGACGTTGCACGCATTAAAGATTTGTGGGGCGGCAAGCTGATTATCAAAGGCATTATGGAACCTGAAGATGCGGAAAAAGCAGCGAAAAGCGGCGCGGACGCATTGGTTGTTTCCAACCACGGCGGCCGCCAACTCGACGACACCATATCCGCCATCAAAGCTTTGCCCGACATCGTCAGCGCAGTCGGCAGCGACATCGAAGTTTGGATGGACAGCGGCATCCGCAGTGGTCAGGACGTCCTTAAAGCATGGGCTTTGGGCGCAAAAGGCACGATGATAGGCAGGGCGTTCCTCTACGGCTTGGGCGCATACGGTGAAGAAGGCGTCACCCGCGCGCTGGAAATCCTGTATAAGGAAATGGACATATCCATGGCGTTTACAGGCCACCGCAATATTCAGGACGTCGATGCAAGCATCCTGCAAAGCACGCGCTGGCCTGATGACAAATTCTGATTGCTTTGAAACACCAAACCGGCGGTTAAACAGATTAACCGCCGGTTTGGTGTTTTGAGCTTGCAGTAGATAAGGTTTTCAGACGACCTTAATCAGTTTTTTACCAAACGGACCGGTCGTCTGAAAGTGCTTACGCAATGCGTTGGCGCATTTGCTCGAAGAGGCATACCGTTGCCGCCATGGCGACGTTTAACGACTCGGTCTGTCCCAACATCGGGATTCTGACGCTGCCGTCGACTTTTTCTAAAATTTCCCGACTCACGCCGCTGCCTTCATTGCCGAAAACCCAGGCGCAAGGAGCATTTAAATCCAGTTGGTACAAGTCGGAAGGATTGCGCCCGTCCAAAGCGGTCGCCCATATTTTGTCCTGATAAGTATCCAGCCAATGCGGTAGAAAAACGCGGCTGTATATGTCCAGCAGAAAATGCGCCCCCATACCCGCACGCAATACCTTGGGCGACCAAATATCGACACAGTCATTACCTAACACAATCTGCCTGATGCCCGAAGCTGCCGCGCTGCGTAAAACCGTACCGACATTGCCCGGGTCTTGCAGCCTGTCCAACACCACGCAGTCGCCGCTTAAAGGCAAATCCCCTTGCGGCGGAATCTCTATCCAAGTCATCACATCGTCGGCATCGTTCAAACTGGTGATTTTAGACAAGGCTTCGTTTCCGACCCAAGTAATACAATCTTCGTCCAAGCTGCTGATTAAATTTCGGATTTCAGGATGCGTGTTTTTACTTTCGGGCAAATACACTTGTTTGGGCGTATATCCCGCCTCTAAATAGACCTGCAAAAGATGCACGCCTTCCAACACGGTTTGCCCATATTCCCGGCGTACTTTAGATTGTGAAAGCAGCTTGGACAAATGCTTGAGCTGCTCGTTTTGCGCGGAGGTAATTAATTTCATGTGGCGCATTATATAGCGGATTCAAATAAAAAAGATACAGCACAATACCGTCCGACTTTGTTCAACCTGCTTTTTCAGACGACCTCAAGATACATCCGTTCAAAAATAAAATCCCTGCCCGAATAGCTCGGGAAGGGATTTTTCTGCCAGATGAAAATCTGTATCTCTATACAATTTTCTGTATCTCTATTCTTTCTGTATCTCTATTCAATTTAATGAACGGCGGAGTCCTGTTGAATCTGCACTTCAGTTCGAACCGTAGTCTGACTCACACCCTTTTCATTCTTTACAGAATCAGGCAGTACCACAGTATCTGAAGCATTTTTTACTGTCGGATTAGCAGCTACGGGAACAATATGTTTCTGCTGGTTTTTGGTGTCAACAGCTTTTTCCGCAATCATGCCTGACGAATCGTCCCTCACTTGCGGACCGAATTGCCATACGGCAACGGCAACGGCAACCACGCTGGCGGCAACGGCAAAATAATTGAAGAACGAGTTGTTCGCAGCTTGAACGTCCTTAACAGGCAGCACAGCGGCAACTTCGGCTTCATAACGCTGCTTGTGTTCTTCACTGATTTCGGCAAGCGTAGCGGTAAATGCTGCGCTTTGCATAAAGTCAGCATCACGTCCTGCGCCTGCTTTGTAACGCATGCAATCGCCCAACAGATGGTATTCGTACCATGCTTCTGCAGCAGCATCTTCTGACAAAAGACGGTCAAGCATTTCATCATTTATTTGATTGCTATCCATCAGCATGGAAACATATTCTCTTGTTCTATTCATTGTCGTCACCATTTCATTGTCCCATCTAATCTATAAATCTGTTTTTTACCATCTTTGATTTCCAGAGGTTTCCAACAACGGCCTCAAATCTTTTGCTATGACTTCCCGCGCCCTGAAAATACGGGATCGAACGGTCCCTATCGGACAATCCATAATCTTGGCTATTTCTTCATAAGACAGACCTTCCATTTCACGCAGGGTGATGGCTTTTCGTAAGTCTTCGGGCAAATGTGAAATTGTCAATTCTACTGTTTGCAGGATTTCCCGATTTATCATTTCAGCTTCCGGCGTATGGTAATCCGCAATCTGGTCCGACAAATCCAGAATATCGCCGTCTTCATTGGCGGTCTCTGCACTGACGAAGGGCAGTTTCCCTGAGGTTACCAAGAAGTTCTTGGCAGTATTGATCGCAATCCGATACAACCAAGTATAAAAAGCGCTGTGTCCTCGAAAATTCGGTAAAGCCCGATAAGCCCTGATCATTGCCTCTTGCGCCACATCGTTGACTTCGTGTTCGTCTTTGACAAAACGGGAAATCAAGCGGATGAGCCGACGCTGATATTTGGACATCAGCAACTCGAATGCTTTTTGTTCGCCCTTCTGCGCGCGCTCTACCAAGGCCTGATCAATCTGGCGATCATTCATATCTTACCTTTTATAATAACTGCATTATAAGCTATAAAATAGTAAAGCGTGCCGTGCCAGTTAAAGACAACTGCCGCCGTATTTAGTTCCATTTATATCTCAAAAATTTTCCGTAAACCGGTAAAAAACCGTCAAACCCTTGAAAATCGTGGCTTACCGTAAGGTTAACAATAGCAATGCAGTTTCCGTCAGTATTTGTGATAATCGGCCAGCATTTTCTGACGAACGGTACGATATGGTTTTCTTGCAACACTTTCTTAACGTTTTTATACAAAAAACCTACATTCATCATATCATCACTGCCCGCCGTCCGAATGATTCCTTCTTCTTCCAAGACCGATTCGGGCAATCCGTTGCGGTGCGGTGCCAGAAAAAAGCCGTTTTCTTGGAGAATATCTTTCAGACGACCTCTGACTTCTTTTCCCTTTATCCAATCCGCGTCTGCAAACTGGTTTTGTTTCAATATGAATAAAAAATCCCGGTATAAACATACCGATGTTTCGCCGAACTGCCATTGTGCAGTTTCTGCTTCCAACAGTATCCGCGCAAAATCCGCCAGCTTTCTCGGAGAACTTTCCACAATCTCATTCTCTTTAAAAAACCGCCAAAGAATCCGGCTGCGGCGCGCTTCGCTGAATGTCTGCCAACGGCTGACTTGGAAGCGTCCGCTTTGACAAACCGTCTGATAATCCGCTTCGACAACTTCGTCCAAAATCGCCAAATCGGTTTGCAAAGAACGGATGTTGGCACACACATGACGCTCAAAATTCGGAATGCGCTCCCGCCAAACCGGCAACGCCTCGTAACGCATCCAATTTCTTAAAAAAGCTGTATCGGCGTTACTTTCATCTTCGATGTTCGGCAGATTGCAGGCAGCGGCGTAGTTTTCCAATTCTTTTCGGGAAAACGTCAGCAGCGGCCGCCAAATTTGCGTTCCCTCATCCAGCTTGCGCCATTGCGGCATGGCGGCAAGTGCTTTAATGCCGCCGCCGCGAACCGCCGCGAGCATGAATGTTTCAATTTGGTCATCCTGATGGTGCGCCAGCGCGATGATGCCGGAGGGGTCGTCTGAAAACGTCTGATAACGCGCTTTCCGTGCGGCAGCTTCGATTCCCAAGCCGTCTTTTTTGACTTCAACTTTTACGCTTCTAAACGGCACATTCCATTCTTGGCATAAGCGTGTGCAAAACCCCAGCCAGTCATCCGCATTGCGGCTCAATCCGTGATGAACATGCAAAGCGTGTACATTCAAACCAAGCTCTTCCCGCAAACACGCCAGCATATGCAGCAACACCACCGAATCCAAACCGCCGCTCAATCCGACCGTTACCGTACAACCATCTGGAAGCGAACGCGCCGAAAGACGCAGGGTTTCCAACAAACTGCGGCATTGAGGCGGGAGGTTTTCAGACGACGTCGGGTTCATATGGCGTAATCTATATTGTGTCGGCAAGGCAAGTTCTTAGAAATGAAAAAGCAGGCAGGGGGGCTTCTGCCTGCTTTTCTGCACATTAATTGTTTACTTATCCGTAAACTTGCCGTAAGCCATAATCCGGTCGAAACGGCGCGACAGCAAATCCGCCATCGGCATATTTTGCGCTTCGCGCAACTCGGTTTCCAACACCGTTTTGACGTTTTTCATGGTCGTTTCAAAATCTCGGTGCGCCCCGCCCAAAGGCTCGTTGATCACGGTATCGATCAAATCCAGTTCTTGCAGGCGTTTGGCGGTAATGCCCAAGGCTTGCGCGGCATCTGCCGCTTTTTCGGCAGTTTTCCACAGAATAGACGCACAACCTTCCGGAGAGATAACCGAGTAAGTCGAATATTGCAGCATATTGACGTAATCGCCGACCGCAATCGCCAGCGCGCCACCGGAACCACCCTCGCCGATAATGGTACACAAAACGGGCACACGCAGGCGGGTCAATTCGTACAGGTTGCGTCCGATGGCTTCGGACTGACCGCGCTCTTCCGCGCCGATACCCGGATACGCGCCCGGCGTATCGACAAAAGTCATCACGGGAATATTGAATTTCTCGGCGGTCTGCATCAGGCGCAGTGCTTTACGGTAGCCTTCAGGGCGCGGCATACCGAAATTGCGGCGGATTTTTTCTTTGGTATCGCGGCCTTTTTGATGGCCGATAACCATCACGCTTTGACCGTTGAAGCGCGCCAAACCGCCGACGATGGCATGGTCGTCTGAATAATGGCGGTCGCCGTGCAACTCTTCAAAATCGGTGAAAATGGCTTGGATGTAATCTAAGGTGTAAGGACGTTGGGGATGGCGTGAAACCTGCGAAATCTGAGCGGGCGTCAGCTTGTTGAAAATCGATTTGGTCAAGTCGTTGCTTTTCTTCTGCAATCTGGCGATTTCATCGGAAATATCGACGGCGGATTCGCCCTGCACAAAGCGCAGCTCTTCGATTTTATTGGTTAATTCGGCGATGGGTTGTTCAAAATCCAAAAAAACTGGTTTCATAGGGTGAAGCTCTCGGTAGGGACGCTGCCGCTATCATACGCCAATCAGGCATATTTGGCAGCATTTCTCATGGAGGATATGCCGTGCAAAACGGCAGATAATCGGGCGGATGCCTTTTCAGACGACCTTTTGCGGATGATATAGTATATCTGCACTAAACAAATGAAGTGCCGTATCTTATGATAAACTTCCATTCAGTTCAATCATTTCAAACAGGCTATGAAAAACGAACACGACAATACGGCGATGCGGCTCGACAAATGGCTTTGGGCTGCACGCTTTTTCAAAACCCGCGCACTGGCTCAAAAACATATCGAATTGGGCAGGGTTCAGGTCAACGGCGCCAAAGTCAAAAACAGCAAAAACATCAGCGCGGGCGACATCATCGACCTGACGCTCAATTCGCTGCCTTACAAAATCAAAGTATTGGCACTCAACCACCAGCGCCGCCCCGCCCCCGAAGCGCGTCAGCTTTACGAAGAAGACATGAAAACCGCCGCCGAACGCGAAGCGCAGAAACAACTCGACCAAGCAAGCCGCATCAGCGCGGCGTATCCCGACGGCAGGCCGACCAAACGAGACCGCCGCCAACTCGACCGCATGAAACGCGACAGCTGGTAGGATTCGGAGTTTGTCTTGGTGGAATCGTACTTTTCAGACGACCTTTATCAGGAAACAGGTAAAGGTCATCTGAAATCTTATCCGAACTAAAACAGGCAGGTTTTCCCTGCCTGTTTTTTCGTTTCTACAAAACCTTTATCCAAAAGTCTTAGAATTTGTATTCCACCTGACCGCGCAAGACGTTGACGTCTTGTCTGCTTGAACCGGCAGTCGGGGTAACTTGTTTGCCCGCCAAGTAAAAGCCTGACACTTTCCAGTTTTTCCAAGGAACGTAGGTCGCGCCGACTTGTACGCCTTGTACGTTTTTACTGTAGTCTTGTACGGAAGATACGCCCGAAAGCGCACCGACGCGGCGGTAATTCAGGAAGACGTCGTAGGAATTGCGGACTTTCCAGTCGGCGAGTTTGTAGCGGACTTCGGTGAACACGCCGTCGTTTTTGATTTTTTGTCCTGCGTCGTTATAGGCTTTGATGTTGGACTTGCTGACCGCCGCCATCCAACGCCAATCGTCGTTGAATTTGACATCTGCGCCGATTTCGCCGAAGACGGCGTTTTTCTTCGCGTCGCGCACGTCTATGTCTTTCATGTAGCTGACGGTTGCGCCGACGTTGATGTTTTCGTTAATCGGCAGGCTGCTTTGAATGGCGGCGAAGTGTTTGCGGCGGCCGCCTATGCCCCATACGTTGTCGTTGAGGCTGCCGGTACGGCGGCCTGCGTAAATTTTGGTGGGCAGGGTTTTGTTGTCAAAGAAGATTTCACCGCCGGTTACTTCCGTATCCCAGACACGTCCGTAGGAGGAAAATGCGCCGAATTTACCGACGCGGGCTTTGATGCCTTCGGTAATCGAGCCTTCGGCATACAGTTTGTTCACGGGAACATCATGGTCGCCGTTGAATTTGCCGGTTTTCAAGTCGATGTTGGGTTCGATTTGGGTTACCAGTTTCCAGTCTTTATAAAGTTTGGCGCGCAACCAGAATTCGGCGTTGAAATTGGTATTGGAGGCGTCGGGCGTGGGATTGGTGCTGCTGTTGTTGGCATTGATGTCTTTGGTGTCGGCACGGACGCGGAATGTGCCGTTTACGGTCAGCAAATCGTTGAAAATACTGATTTTGTCCTCGTCTTTGCGGATGACGCTGCCCGAATTGACGTAATCGCTCGTCGTTGCCAATGCGGCGGCATCGCGCTCTACGCTAGCGGTTTCTGCAAATGCGGTGGGTAATGCCGCCAAGGCAGCGCATACAACGGCAAAGTTTTTTTGGATATTCATGCCAATCTCCGATTGAAGGGTAAAAGGTATTTTTAACAAAAATTCCTAATCAATATTTGTTAGAAATTTACTAATTTTTGTAATCGAACGGCTGTAATCCTATGAAAGACGGCACAAACCGTCAAGAAGATTTAGAGTATTATGCTTATTTCCAAACTGATTTTGACGCATATCAATAGAGAAAGGTCGTCTGAAAACTCCCGGCAGCATCCGTTTCGTTTTCAGACGACCTTTAGGGTTTGATTCAAGCTTTCGGCACGAACATCGCGTCCAAGATGTCGCCCAATGCCGTGCGGCGGGTTTTGCGGGTCTCCACCGCCAACCGCCATTGTTCTTCATTTCCCCAAAAGACGAAGCGTTCCCGTGCGCGGGTGATGGCGGTGTAGAGCAGCGCATTGTTTAAGCCCGACAGCGCGTCATCCCCGCCCTGCTCTATTTTCCCCGACGGCGGCAGCAGCCAGACTTCCCGATATTCCGAACCCTGGCTTTTATGCACGGTCATGGCGAACGCGGAATCAAACTGCGGCAGGCGGCTGATGGCGATTTTTTTGAAACCGTCCGCATTCGGAAAATACGCCGCCAAGCCGTTCGCCGATTCCGCGTCGGGCATAATCAGCCCGATGTCGCCGTTGAACACTTCCAGCGTATAGTCGTTGCGCGCAATCATGATGATTTGTCCCGCGAACCACGGCGTATCCGCGCCAGCCCGATGTTTGCGTTGCAGATAGCGGCAATACTCTTCGTTGAACGCCTCCGCGTCCTGCCGCCATGCCGCCAAAACGACCACATCCGCCGCGTGTCCGAATGCCAGCGCCACATCGTTTTTATCGACTGCCTGCCAGTATTTTTCGTGTTTGCGGTAAAGCAGCTCCACCTGCTGTTTCAGACGACCTTCGCGGATTTCCAGCTCGTTGGGGAACAACGTAAACTGCGCCCAACCTTCCCCGCTCTTACCCGACACAACCGACCTCGCCAAGCAACCGATGCCGCTGTCTGCACCGAAACGGTGGCTGACCGTCAGTTGCGCGACGTTTTGCGACAAAGCCGGCGGATTTTCCTCCACGGGGAAACCGTGTTCCGGCAGATAAATGCTCAGCTGCTCCGCCGTCTCCTTATCCAAAACCGTCCGTCTCGACAACGCCGCCAATACCGCACCAACGCCGACCGAGGGCAGTTGGAACTCGTCGCCCAAAAAAATCACACGGCAGCCCGACGGAATCGCACGCAGCAAGTGAAGCAGCAAGGAAACATCCAACATCGAAGCCTCATCCACCACCAACACATCCAAAGGCAGCGGACGGTTGCCGTCAAACGCAGGCAGCATTTGCGGCGGGCGCAGTTTCAAAAGGCGGTGAACCGTCTGCCCTTCCAGCGCGGACAAATGATTGCGCACCGCATCCGGCATCTCGAAACCGTCCACCGCCCGATGCAGCGCGCGTGCCATATGCGCCGCCGCCTTGCCCGTCGGAGCCGCCAGCGCGATACGTGGCAGGCGCGTGGCAGAGTTGGTGCAAATCAGCCCCAAAAGTTTCGCCACCGTCGTCGTCTTGCCCGTACCCGGTCCGCCCGTAATCAGCATAAACGTCTGAAGCAAGGCAAGCCCCGCCGCATCCCGCTGGCCTTCACTTCCTTTATCGGCAAACCAGCCGGACAAGTTTTGCGACGCGCTCATCCAATCCACAGGCTCGACTTCCGCTTCTGCCAAACGCTTGATTTCAGCCGCCAAATCATGCTCGAGCTGCCACATCCGCCCCAAAAACAGCTTTCTGCCCTGCAACACCAACGGCGACGCGCCCTGCCCGACCGTCGGCGCCAATCCCGCCAATTCCTCCGCCTCGCCCTCATCCAGCCAAACAAACGAATGCCCGTTCTGCAAAGCCGCAAACAGCCGCAACACATACGGCGTCTGCACCGCAGCATGCTCCGGTACGCAACGCTCCAGCAAATGCCCGGCCGCTTGAGCGGCGACAAGGTTCAAATCATCGGCAGTATTCTCAGCCATCTTCGTTTCCCGTATTGAAAAAAGGTCGTCTGAAAACGGACATCCAGTTTTCAGACGACCTGTATTATATCGGACAAAACAAAAATTTCCGCGACGGCAGCCTGTCAGGACGGTTTACTTCCAGCGCAATCCCAAGGTCGTCTGAAAGCCCGGCAACAGTCCCGCTGCATTTGCGGATATAATCGCCCTTCCCTGTTTTCAGACGACCCCTGCCATGCTCAGCTACCGCCACGCCTTCCATGCCGGCAACCACGCCGATATGCTCAAACATTTCACCCTCTTCCTTACACTGGAATATTTCAACCTCAAAGACAAACCGTATTGGTATATCGACACCCACAGCGGCGCAGGTTTGTATGATTTGCGTGGCGAGCAGGCGCAGAAGGTCGGTGAATACCGGCAGGGGATTGCACGGCTGCTTCAAGCAGATGCGCTGCCTTCGGATTTGTCCGACTTTACCGGTCGTCTGAAAGAAATCCTGCCCGATGAAAACCTCTACTGCGGCTCGCCCTGGCTTGCCCGCTTTCTCACCCGCGACTGCGACAAACTTCGCCTATTCGAGCTTCATCCTGCCGATTTTGCGCATTTGCAAAACAACATGAAAGAAGCCCGCCTGGGCAAACGCGGGCAAATCTCGCAAGCCGACGGCTATCGCGGACTGATTTCGCTGCTTCCCCCGCCGCCGCGCCGCGCCGTGGTACTGATCGACCCACCCTATGAGGAAAAACAGGATTACCGCCGCGTCGTCCAAACCCTGCAAGACGCGCTCAAACGTTTCGAGTCGGGCTGTTATCTGGTTTGGTATCCCTGCTTGAACCGCGAAGAGAGCCGTAAGATGCCGGAACAGTTGAAAAAACTCATGCCCGAAAATTACCTTCAAGCCGAGCTTTATGTTCACAAAGCTCGTGAAGACGGCTTCGGTATGCACGGCAGCGGGATGTTCGTCGTCAATCCGCCCTATCTGCTGGCAAAAAAATTGGCGGATACGCTGCCCAAGCTGACGGAAATTCTGGCTCAAGATGATGCGGCGCGTTTCGTTTTAGACTATCAAATCAAATAAACCGGCAAAGGTCGTCTGAAAACTGGAAAACAGTTTTCAGACGACCTTCCCCTATCGTTTTCCGCTAAAATACCCGTCTCTTTTTCCTTCCTGACCGTCTTCAATGTCCCAGCGCAAAATCATCCATATCGACATGGACGCGTTCTACGCATCGGTGGAACTGCGCGAGCAGCCGCATTTGAAAGGGCTGCCCGTGGTCGTCGCGTGGGAGGGCGCGCGTTCGGTGATTTGCGCCGCATCGTATGAGGCGCGGCAGTTCGGGCTGCATTCCGCGATGTCGGTGGCGACAGCGAAAAGGCTGTGTCCGCAAGCGGTGTATGTGCCGCCGCATTTCGATTTGTACCGTCAGGTTTCCGCGCAGATTCACGCCGTATTCAGGCGCTATACTGATTTAATCCAACCCCTGTCGCTGGACGAAGCCTATCTTGACGTGACCCATAATTTCAAAAACATCCCTTACGCCAGCGAAGTTGCCAAAGAAATCCGCGCCGCCATTTTTGCGGAAACCGGCCTGACCGCTTCCGCAGGCATCGCGCCGAACAAATTTTTGGCGAAAATCGCGTCGGACTGGCGCAAGCCGAACGGGCAATTCGTCCTGCCGCCGCACAAAGTCATGGCATTTTTGGAAACCCTGCCCTTGGGCAAAATCCCCGGCGTGGGCAAGGTAACGTTGAAAAAAATGCAGTCGCTGGGTATGCAGACGGCAGGCGATTTGCGCCGTTTCGAGCGTGGCGAACTGTTAAACCATTTCGGACGCTACGGCTACCGCCTCTATGATTTGGCACGCGGTACGGACGAACGCCCCGTCAAAGCCGAACGCGAACGCCTCCAAATCTCCACCGAAATCACCCTGCCCGAAGACCTGTCGCTCGAACAGGCGGCAGGACATCTGCCCCATCTTGCTGAAGACTTGTGGCGGCAAATCTCACGCAAAAACGTCGAAGCCAAAGGCGTAACCCTCAAGCTGAAAACCCACGATTTCCGCATCATCACCCGCTCCCTGACCTACTCTTCCGTCCTGCCCGACACCGACGCCCTGCTTTGCGCCGCGCAAACCCTGATGCAGCGCGTGCCACCCCAGCGCGAAGACGCCTTCCGCCTGATCGGCATAGGCGTGAACCACCTCGTGCCGAAAGACCAGCAGCAATCGCTTTGGTTATAAAGAAATAGAAAAGCATTCTTTCCCCTTCGCGCGAGACCGCCCGACAATAATGTTCCGTACAAACTTTCAGACGACCCCTTTTGCCGCAAGAGGGGTCGTCTGAAAACAAAAACCAAGGAACAAGCCAACCATGTCCCTCTTCCGCCCCCAGCTTTGGTGCATCCCGACGACAGGCGAAGCCGAACGGCGCCAGCTGCCCGAGTTGACCGCCACGCTCGAAACCCGCCTCAAACACATTGCCCGCCGCTATCCGCAAGCCGTCTTCGCCTCCAGCCTTGCCGTCGAAGACATGATCATTACCGACGCCATCTGCCGCCTGAAACTCCCCCTGCGCATCATCACCCTCGACACAGGCAAGCTCAATCCCGAAACCGCCGCCCTGATTACCGCCGTCAACGTCCGTTACCAAACCGAGTTGGAAGTTTTCCACCCCGACCCCGAAAGCGCGCGACAGTTTGAGCAGGAATTCGGCGCAACCGCCATGTACGACAGCGTCGAGCTGCGCCGCCGTTGCTGCCACATCCGCAAAATCGAGCCGCTCAACCGCGCCCTGAAAAACGCCCCCGCCTGGCTGACCGGACAACGCCGCAGCCAATCGGCAACCCGCAGCGAATTGGATTTTGAAGAAACCGACCAGAGCCGCAACATCGTCAAGTTCAACCCCATTTTCGACTGGGAAGAAAACGACGTCTGGGCATACGCGCAAGCCTACGACGTCCCGCTCAATGCCCTGTATTTCCAAGGCTACCCGAGCATAGGCTGCGAACCCTGCACCCGCCCCGTCAAAGCAGACGAAGACATCCGCGCCGGACGCTGGTGGTGGGAAAGCAAGGACAGCAAAGAATGCGGCCTGCACAAATAAACCTTGGCAGGCATGACAGAAAAGTCGTCTGAAAAACCGAATTCAGGTTTTCAGACGACCTTTTTCACGAGTCGGCTTTCCTTAAATTTTTAAGGTGTGAAAAATAGGCATTTTCTATTTCAAATTATTATCAATTTTCAAAACGACAACATCGTTTTGAAAAAATGAATTCGCCTTAACTTCATAGCATTAACAGAATTAACCCAAGAAGGCTTGACCTAATGATTTAATATGGCTATGGTTAAATAAAAAATAACAATAATCTACATACGCACCGCAATGCTTTTCCCCTCCTCCTCACAGAAAGGATATTGCAATGCCCTGCTTGACCCGTACGTTACCTCGTCTGACTGTTTTCCTGCTGTCCACCTTCGCAGCATTCTCCGCCGCCGCACACGGAAACCACACCCATTGGGGTTACACCGGACACGACTCCCCCGAAAGCTGGGGCGAGCTTTCTGAAGAGTTCCGTTTGTGTTCCACAGGCAAAAACCAATCCCCCGTCAACATTACCGAAACCGTCTCCGGCAGACTGCCTGCCATCAAAGTCAATTACAAACCGAGCGCGGTTAACGTGGAAAACAACGGCCACACCATCCAGGTCAATTATCCCGAAGGCGGCAATACCCTCAGCGTGAACGGACGCACCTACACCCTGAAACAATTCCATTTCCACGTCCCCAGTGAAAACCAAATCAAAGGCCGCACCTTCCCAATGGAAGCCCACTTCGTCCACCTAGACGAAAACCGCCAGCCTTTGGTATTGGCAGTATTGTACGAAGCCGGCAAAACCAACGACCGCCTCGCGCCTATATGGAACGTGATGCCGATGAAAGAAGGAAAGGTAAACCTCGACAAAGCCTTCGACGCCGGCACCCTGCTGCCGAAACGGCTGAATTACTACCGCTTTGCCGGTTCGCTGACCACGCCGCCGTGCAGCGAAGGCGTATCGTGGCTGCTGTTGAAAACCTACGACTACATTGATCAGGCGCAGGCAGAAAAATTCACCCGCGCCATCGGTTCACACAACAGCCGCCCCGTCCAGCCGCTTAACGCGCGCGTTGTCATCGAATAAACGTTAAAGCCGTAAACGAAAAGGTCGTCTGAAAACCAAATTTAGGTTTCAGACGACCTTTTTTCGCTCTTCAGCACAATATTTTCGGAACAAAGTCCTCGGCTTGGGTTTCAACTCAAACTGATTTCGCCTGCAGCTCCGCTCAAAAATACCCCGCCTTTTTGCGCTCTTCCATCGCTGCTTCCGACACGCGGTCGTCCATGCGTGTGGCGCTACGTTCGGAGATGGTGGCCGCTGCGGTTTCGGCGATGATGTCTTCGGGCGTGGCGGCGGTGCTGGCTACGGGGCAGGTGCAGGAAATGTCGCCGACGGTTCGGAAGCGCACGTCGCGGATTTGGGAAACTTCGCCTTCGCGTTTCGGCGTCAGCGGGGTAACGGGGACGAGCAGCCCGCCGCGTTCGACGACTTCGCGTTTGTGGCTGTAATAAATCGGCGGCAGCGTGAGGTTTTCGCGGGCGATGTATTGCCAGATGTCGAGTTCCGTCCAGTTCGAGATGGGGAACACGCGCATGTTTTCGCCGCTGAATAGCCGCGTATTGTAGAGCGACCACAGTTCGGGACGCTGGCTTTTCGGGTCCCATTGTCCGAATTCGTCGCGGAACGAGAAAATCCGCTCCTTCGCCCGCGCTTTTTCCTCATCGCGCCGCGCGCCGCCCATCAGCGCGTCAAAGCCTTGTTCTTCAATGGTTTCCACCAGCGTCACCGCCTGCGCGGCGTTGCGCGAATCGGTTTCGCGGCGCAGGACAACCGTGCCTTTTTTGATGGAATCTTCGACGCTGCCGACCACCAGTTGCACGCCCGTGCGCGCCACGGTTTCATCGCGGAACTGAATCACTTCGGGATAATTGTGCCCCGTATCGATATGCAGCAGCTTGAACGGCAGCTTGAGCGGGCGGCCTTCGAGTTTGAACGCTTTGACCGCCAGCGCCAGCAAAACGACGGAATCCTTGCCGCCGGAAAACAGCAGCGCGGGATTTTTCGCTTCGGCAACGACTTCGCGGATGATGTAGATGGACTCGGCTTCGAGCCAGTCTAGGTGGTGGTTTTGAATAGACATATTGTTCTCTTTAGCAAAACTCGGATAGGCGGTACTCTAAAGAGGTCGTCTGAAAAACGGAAAGAATGGTTTGTTTGAAGCAAAGATGATTTCGTTATATTGGCGGGGTCGTCTGAAAAGGGATTGGCGTTTTCAGACGACCTTTTTGCCGCGCGACAACGGAAACGGCACATATAACCAAATTCGATAAGATAAGCAAAAACCATTCTTTCCGCCGAAGCCTGCGGGATTTTAAGATGGGCGGAACGATAGCTTAATAAGAGAACACGCCATGAACCATTATCCCCTGTTTGCCGATTTGAACGGCCGCCCCGTCCTGCTGGCGGGTGCGGGCAAAGTGGCGGAACGCAAAGCCGAAAGCCTGTTGCAGGCAGGGGCTGCGGTCAGGGTTGTCGCCCGCGAACTCAATCCCGTTTTCCAAAAATGGGCGGAGGAAGGCAAAATCGAATGGCTGGGCAGCGAATTTCACGAGGATTATTTGGACGACGTATTTTTCGCCGTCGCCGCCACCGACGATTACGCTTTCAACCGCCGCATCTTCCAAGCGGCGGAGCGGCGGGCTAAGCTCTGCAACACCGTCGATACTGCGGATTTGTGTTCCTTCACCGTCCCCGCCGTCATCGACCGCAGCCCGCTCAAAATCGCCGTCTCCAGCGGCGCAACCGCTCCCGTTTTGGCGCGCAAGTGGCGGCAAATCATCGAAACGCTCATCCCGCTGCACACCGGTCAAATGGCGGCACTCGCCGGCAAATGGCGCAACGCGGTCAAAGCCAAAATCAAAGGCACGGCAAACCGCCGCCGTTTTTGGGAAAACCTGTTCGACAGCCGCTTTAACGCACTCGCCGCCCAAGGCAACCTTGATGCCGCCGAAGCAGAACTTGCCGCGCAGCTTGACGGCTTCGGCGCGGCAAAAGGCGAAGTCGTCCTTGTCGGCGCAGGCCCCGGCGACGCAGGGCTGCTCACCTTGCATGCTTTGCAGGCGATACAGGCGGCGGATGTTGTGTTCCACGATGCTTTAGTTTCAGACGACGTCTTAAGCATGGTGCGCAAAGACGCGGACAAAATCAGCGTCGGCAAACGCGGAGGCTCGCACCACGTCCAACAAGAAGAAACCAACCGCCTCCTGGTCGAATACGCCCGCCAAGGTTTGCGCGTCGTCCGGCTCAAAGGCGGCGACCCCTTCGTTTTCGGGCGCGGCGGCGAAGAAGCCCAAGTCTTGCGGCAGGCAAACATCCCCTACCGCATCATCCCCGGCATCACCGCCGCACTGGGCGCGACCGCCTACGCAGGCATCCCCCTGACACACCGCGACTGCGCCCAAAGCGCGCTCTTCGTTACCGGGCACAGCAAACACGACGGCCACCAACCCGACTGGCGCACGCTCGCCCTAAGCAACCAAACCCTGGTCGTCTATATGGGCACGCTCAAAGCCGCCGAAACCGCCGAAAAACTGATGGCGCACGGACGCAGCGGCGACACACCCGTCGCCATCGTCTCCAACGGCACGCTCCCGCACCAAAGCGTCGTGACAGGTCGTCTGAAAAACCTGTCCGAGCTGGCAGAAAACGCCCCGCGCCCCGCGCTGATCGTCATCGGCGAAGTCGTTTCCCTGCGCGACGAGTTGAAATGGTTTCAAGAAAACCCCGCGCAAAGCCGCCTTCACACGATGCACGAACAAGTCGCCTGAAGCATTGGTTCAAACTGTTTAAACAAACAAAAGGTCGTCTGAAAACCCCAATCCGGTTTTCAGACGACCTTATTCAAATCCCGATTACTTGCCTGAAGCCTTTTGCAACAGAGCGTACAACTCGTCTTTCAGTTTCAATTTGGCTTTTTTCAGCTCCTCAATTTCTTCAGAACCGCTGGTAACAGGATTATTAACCAAACCTGTAATCTTATCGTCCAACTCATTATGCTCGTCAAACAGACGGGCGAAGTGGGCGTCTTCTTGTTTTAATTTGGAAATTAAATCGCGATATTCCGGAAACATTTTGTTTTCCTCTTTCGTTAATATGAATAAAACGGCGCAATGCCAAGAAAAGTATGTAACTGCCAGTAGTTTTATTATAACAAAGCTGCCATTTTTATCCAGCCCCTTGCCAATCAAATCCTGCATTGCATCAAATTTATCCGACAGCCCGAAGCTGGAAAATCTGATTTGATCAGAACAGAACAAATCCGATTACAGTCGTCTGAAAGACAGAGATTTGATGGATTGACGATTTCCTATTCCACAGATAATTTTTCAGACATAACCATCAAGAAGCAAATGGTTAAAGACGGTTTAAATCAGTAAAACACAGTCTGGTTTCGACATATGGTTAGCGAAACCTGAGACGTCCTGACAGTCTACGCTGTGGACGTTTTTGTTTCAACACACAGCCGCCCGAAGGCAGCTGGCACATCGTCCCCGTCAATCAAATGCGAGGTCATCGTTTCAACACACAGCCGCCCGAAGGCAGCTGGGATGGCAGTCGAATCACTGACAAGCCTTGAAGCGGTTTCAACACACAGCCGCCCGAAGGCAGCTGGGTGATGACGACTAAGAACGTGTTCATTGTCTCAGCCTCTGCTGTAAACTATCGGCATGAACAGAAAAACCTACCCAAGCGATATCAGTCGCGAGCAATTTGCGCCTCTCCTTCCCCTGCTGGAAAGTGCCCGTAAACACACAGCGCCACGCCAGGTGGACTTGTACGATGTCTTTTGTGCCATTCTCTACCTGCAACGCACTGGCTGCTCCTGGCGCGCTTTGCCGGGCGACTTCCCCAAATGGCGCACCGTGCATTCCTACTTCCAGAGATGGACCGAACCACGCGAGAGTGGTATCAGCATCCTTGAGGAAGCATTAAAAAAATCAGGTAGTTGCGCAGCGCCGCAAGCAGGGGCGCCATGAAGCAACTACTTTCCTGATTATTGATGCGCAGAGTGTGAAGAACACGGATACCGCCATGGAAAAAGGCTAAGATGCGGGCAAGAAGGTTAGCGGTATCAAGCGACATATAGCGGTTGACACGCAAGGTTTGCCGCATGCCCTTGCGGTAACGACGGCGGATGTTACGGATAGAAAAGGCTGCCTGGTGGCATTGGAACATGGGCGGGATAATCTTGGTGCGATACAAAAAATCCTTGCTGACGGTGGTTACACGGGTAAGGCATTTGCTTCGTCGGTACAGGAGTTGATTGGTGCGGAGGTAGAGATTGCCAAACGAAACGAATTGCACCGTTTTGCAGTATTGCCGAAGCGATGGGTAGTAGAGCGCAGCTTTTCCTGGTTGGAAAAGAACAGGCGGCTTTGGAAAAACTGCGAGCGTAAGTTGAGTACCAGTCTGCAAATGGTAGCTTTGGCTTTCTTGGGAGTCCTGCTACGAAGACTATGAACACGCTCTAAGAAATGCATCAGGTGCGGCGTTTCAACACACAGCAGCCCGAAGGCAGCTGGCTCTGGTGGGGATGGGCACAACCCAATTCCATAGTTTCAACACACAGCAGCCCGAAGGCAGCTGGCGCCTCTCTCAAAAGCCTTGCTCCATCAGGTTTCGCAGCCCCGATTTCGCTAAACTCTCAAGAAAAGCGTGAACGCGAGTATAACACAGCCTTGTCCGTTACACCCGCATTCGCAATATCCTGATTGTTAAAGAACAATCCCAATTCGCCAACCCTGCCGCATTTTCATGAGAACTACAGGTTGGCGATTCACACAATCAACGTATCCTTAAACACATCTACCGCCGGTTTTGCGCCGTGGTGTTCCACTTTCCGTCGCCATTTGCTGCCCAGATGGTAAAAGCGCAGGCTGTCAGTTTCGGGATTGTAGGTTTTCAGAAGTTTGTCTTTCAAAACAACCCACTGATCGGGCGCGATGTCGCATTCGAACACTGAATACTGCACGCGCACGCCGTAGTCCAGACACAATTTCGCCACGCGCCGCAGCCTAGCCTGCCCTTCTGCGTCTTCCAGCGAAATATCGTAAGTAATCAGCATTAGCATTTTGTATTCCCATGTACAGGCTGCTTTAGAGGTCGTCTGAAAACATCCAACCCGATTTCAGACGACCTGCAAACCTATCTCATCAAAAACGGCGGGTATTCCGCCAAATCTCCGCGCAAGTGCCGTGCCAACAGCATCGCCTGAATATACGGCAGTAGCCCGATTTCCACTTCCTCGCCTAAAAACGGATGAACGATTTTCTCCTGCTTTTTCGCCTGCAAGGCTTGGAACACGAGCTTACGCGCCTCCGCTTTTAAGCTCACCGCGCCGCTTGCCTCGGTAACGAAATCCTGCGGTTTGATTTGCCCTCGGTTAATCAGCGACAACACCAGCCTGTCTGCCCACCATGCTCGGAATTCTTCCAAAATATCTTGCGCTAAGCTGTCGCGCCCCGGTCGGTCGGCGTGCAGAAAACCCACCTGCGGATCCAGCCCCACGCCTTGCAGCGCGCCGCTGATGTCCTTGCCCAAAATACTGTACACAAACGACAAGAGCGCGTTCACTCCGTCTCTGGGCGGACGGCGGTTGCGCCCATCAAAAATAAAGCCGCTTTTTTCGCTCAAAAGTTGCCCGAACACTCCGAAATAACGCGCCGCCGCATCGCCCTCAATGCCGCGTACCACGTCCAGCTCCGCCGCGCCCTTCAACTGCCGCAGCGAAATGTTCAAAGCATCGACCGCACTTTGAATCGCCGCATTCTCGCCGTAATTGCGAATCTGTCGCTGAAGCACCCGCTTACTCGCCTGAATCTTCGCCGCAATGATATTGCGCGCAATCGGCACAGGATTTTGCTCCGACACCCGATACTGCGCCCGACGCAGCAGCACATTGCCGCTCTGCCGCCCTTGAAGCCGTCCCAAGAAACGCCCGTTTTCCGTAAAAAACGCCAAATTCACATTATTTTCGCCGCAAAACCCCAGCAGAAAAGGCGACACCAGCACATTTCCAAAACAGAAAATATGCCCGATGGAATGCACCGGCAACTGCGCTACCTTCTTACGCTCCTGCTCCACCACCAGCGTCTCCCGCTCCTTATGCAGATAACTGCCTTGGGTGGTGATGTAGAGCGTGTTTTGCAGTTTGCGCATGGGTGTATTCCTATCTATTTTCTAAACTACTAGGCTTACCAAAAATTCCTTTTTCATATACCGCCAACCAATCTAAAAAACTAGACACTAAAATGTGGTCATTTATGTTTTTATGACCAGGTCCTTTCTTAACGATACCAAGGAAATTTTCAGGTAATAATGGTGCTTTGTTTCCAAAGTACCAAAAATCTTTACATATTAGAACATTCGTAGAATTCAAATCATGGCTCATATTGCCTTCATCATGGAAAGGGTTATTTAACTGAGTCCAAGTTCCATTCTCTCTATAATAGATATTATCTCCTTTTCTTCTTAAAATATTTTCATCACTTGGTTTTTTAACTTGATATATGGGATTTTCAAAATATTCATTCATATTCACTACATCCGATACTTGAGCTGCATAAATCAATCGATTTTTATAAGCTCCTGTGCTAGAGCCTATTCCAACAAGAATATCCCCTATTTTTGCACTATTTCTTATTTTGGGTTTGCATGTGGCGAGAGTTAAAAAGCCACCATAAGGATTAGGAGCAAAGCCATAATCATGTGTAATGATATAACTCATTATTTTCATAATCTCATCTCTATTAAATAATCTAAAATCACTATTCCCCAAACAACCCCGCCACATACCCCACACTCCTATCCCATTTCCCCAGCAGCTCCGGCTGACAAATTTCCACCAGCGAGCAGGCTTTGCAGCGTTTGCCGTAGTCGGGCGGCGGGGTTTGGCCGCTGTTTAGAAGTTCACGCACGGCGGTGATGGTGGCGAGTGTTTGGGCGCGTAGGTCGTCTGAAAATATGATGGGGACGCGGTGGCGGGTTTGCATGTACCACAGCGCGCCCTCAGAGACGGTTTGCCCCGTCATTTCTTCCAAACACAAACCTTGGGCGCAAAGCTGGATTTCGTCCATCGGGTCGGGTTTGGGCTTGCCGCGTTTGTATTCCACAGGTTTCAGACGACCTGTTTTCGTTTCCACTTCCACCAAATCCAACACGCCGCTGATGCCCAATTTTTCCGCCGAAACATGCACCGTCCGCTCAAAGCGCACGCCCTTGCGCGTTTCCGGCTCGCCCGAATCCACCCGCTCATGCAGCGCCTTGCCTTGCGCGGTCAAATAATTTTCCGCCCACGCCTGCTCATTGTGAATCAAGGCGCATTGACGCGGGCAGAAGGCGTAGTGTTGCAGGGCCGAAAGGGGAATCAGGCGCGTGTCCTGATTTTCCCTTTGGATTTCGGCTAAAAGTGCGGTCATCTTTTTAAGTGTTTTTAAAGCAGTTCTTCCACACTCACGCCATTGAGGCCGTCTGAAACCACGCTGATTTTGTAATCGCCAAAACCGCTTGCGGGCGTACCTGATTCGCCGTTTACGCGTTCGACTTTTACGGCGTCAAACAGTTTATGTGCAGGCTGGCTGCCGAGTGCGCTGTCGTGTTTAAAAACAATCAGTTTGCGTGCCGCCATTTCGCCACGGGCGGCGGAGCGGTCGTGTTCAAACATTAGTTGCAGGGATTGCCAGAGTTTGGCTAAGTCGTCGTCTGAAAAACCGGTTTTAGCGGCAAGGTTTGCGGAGATAAAGCCGTGCACGCGGTAGAGCGCGTAAGGGACGATGTATTTGCGCCCCATTGTGCGTTCTTTTTCCAAGTCTTTTTCGTTGGTTACCGCCATGCGGGTGATGGAAACTTCCAGTGGCACAATCGGGTCGATGGATTGGGCGAACGCCAGTTGTACCGGGCCGCGCACTTGTCCGCTGTTGACTTCGGTGGTCATCACAGCTCCGAAGGTGCGGATGTCGAAGAAGTTTTTACACATCCATGCGGTAATGTCGCGGGCTTTGGCTTCGTTTTTTGGCAGTTTTTTGGCTTCCGACTCAATTCCGAGTGCCTCATAAGCGCGTTTGTTTTGCAGGTTTAACACGCTTTTTTCTTTAACGTAGATTTCGTAACCGGCTTCGTTTTCGCTGCTGATTTCTACAAAATTACGGATTTTGCGCTTCAGACAGACATCGGTTACCAAGCCTTTGCTGGATTCAGGATCAAGACGCGGCATATTGCCCGCATCGGGATCGCCGTTGGGGTTGCCGTTGGTTACGTCAAAAAAGTAAACAAATTCATAGCGGTTTTGAATGGCAGACATTTTCTAGCTCCTTAGTTTTCAATGGTTTCAGCGGTTTCTTTTTTGGCAAAATAGCCTTGTTTTTGGTGGTAATAGCCGATGGCGAAGCGGCCTTGCTCGTCAATGCTCAAATGGCGCGGAAAGGTTTCGGGCAGTTTGGCAATGATTTCGCCCAAATCTTTATCCAAATTCACCGCCATGCCGGCTTTGTCTTTACGCAAACGCGACAAATGGTGTTTTGCACCCGACAAAAGGCGCGGAAAAACCGAAAACGGCACGGCGGATGCAGAGCCATAATAACGGTCGGCAATACCGGCATTTAATTCGCCCAACGCCTGATATTGAATGCGCTCCAACACGGCAAACAGCCGCCCTAAAAGATAGGCGCGATTCGGGCTTTCATTGTTCAAACTCATAGGAACTCCTTCTTCGATAAAACCTTTTCTAAAACGCCGCTCTAATACGGCTTTCATCATTGCCACGCGCAGTCCGTTTACATCGCCGTCGGCGCGGATTCGGGTAATCAGTTGCGACAGCAAACTTAAGGGGTACGGCGTGCCGCAAATCACGGCGCAGGTCATTTCACCTGCCAATACGGGCGAGATATTTTCACTTTTGCCCAATACGGCAGTTTGCAATAAGAGTCGCCAAATAGATGGCGGCGTTTTCCACGCGCAAGGCTCAAGGGCTAAATCTTGCCAATGCTGCGCCAAATTTTCCGCCAATTGCCCAAACGTGGTGTCCAGCCAAAAGCGAACAGAAATCCGCGCGGCATTGGGGGCAAGCCCTAAGATATAAAAACGGGTATTGGGAGAGAGTTCGGGCGCAATTTCTTGCAGCGGACGACCTTTGCCAATTTGTTCCAATACGTTGAAAACTTTGGCGCTTTCTTGTTCGTCATCCGGCGGCGTGAACACTTGCGCGAAAAAGCCTTCGGCAGCCTGCGCCGTGGCGTTATCGTCCGCTTCCGCCCAAAAGACCGTGCTGGCATCGCCGATGGTCAGGCAGTGATTATTTTCGCGGCGCAACAGATAGTTCAGCGCAGTGGTGTAGGCAAAGGCGGATTGTTCGGAAACAGGGGCATTTGCGCCTTGCTCCTTGCCAAAAGAGGCAAAGGCTTCTTTGTTGAACGAAATAATCGAACCGCCGGAGCTTTGTCCGCCAAACACGCCTTTAATCGCAGGATGCAGCCGTGCAATCGGGGCTGTATCGCCACTAATCAAGCACAAGCCCTCAAGCGCCTCGTCGCTTTTCAGGCAGCCTGCCCACAAGGTTTGCGCGGCTTCGCGTTTATGAATAAGTGCGGTCGGTTTTTCAAGAGAAAATGCGATGTTGGCATCGAGCATTTCGGCAGGCAGATTTTCGGCAGCGAAATGTGCAGGCTGCCAGTTTTGCAGAAAACGGCACAAGGCTTGCAAGCCTTCATCGTCGCTGTTTTGCAGTAAATCGAGATGGTATTGCTTGAAGGCGTCAAAGGTTTTTTCAGACGGCGTAAACGGTTTTTCTTTGGCTTCGGCTTTGTTTTTATTGGCTTCTACGCCAAGCGCGTAGGCGGTTTTATCCCACAAAAAATTCGGTTTGATGCCCGACGTGCGTTTTTCAGGGCGCGGCACACTCATCAGCTTCGGCTGCGGCTTTTTATCGGCAGTCAGATTCGGCACAACGGTTTTCAGGCGACCTTCTTTATCCAACACCAAAATCCAGCCGATTTTCTCCTCGCTAAAGCCATAAGGTGGTACTTTCGGATTACCCATTTCATCGTTTTCCGCTGCCAAACGGCGGTAATAGCGGGCAAGGGACGCAAGAATCATGCTTTCACCTCCTCGGCGTAAAACGGCGGCACATCAATCACGCCCTCTTTCATTTGTGCGCGGAAAAAATGCGGCGTGTTGCCGTGGTCAAAATCAATATCGTGCAGCATCCAGCCTAAATCGCGGTTTACCTCGTTTTCCGATAACGCCGACGGCGGCAGCGGCTCGCCTTCGTCAATCAACGCAAAATCGGCAGGAAATTCACGCACGCCCAAACAAGGCTGCTGAAAGCATTGCCCCTTTTTCGCACGGCGTTTGAACATCTCGATATGCTTGGTAACGGTCTCATCCGCGCCTGCTTTTGCCGTCAGCACCGCATGGGCTTCAATCACATAAGCCACGTCTTTAAGCACCGTCGCCGCGCGCTGCTGGCGATCGTCTTCAATCAGCGTATATAAATCGGCAACATTCTTGCGCTTCATCGCGCCGCTGACCTTACCCGCCGAAATCTTGCCACCCAACTCATTGCGCCGCACCGACTCAAACCGAATCGGCTTCAACACATAAATCCGGTCAATCACCCACCGAATCGCCGGCTTCCAATGCACCGCCGCCAAAATCCCGCGCGCCGCCGACGGCGTGATGACATCATAAGACACCCGCTCCACCTTCATCTCCGGACGGGTAAAACAGGCATAATCGCCCCAAACGTGTAGGCGGATTTGGTTCATTTGGTTCTCCTTTTGGTTGGAAAGTGCGGTTTCAGACAACGTTTTGAAACGTTAGCGAAAATGACCGCACTTTTGCTTATTGACCTAATCCTTTCTATTAAGCCCAAATCATTTTGGCAATTTTAAATAACAGCATATGGCGTTCTTCTAATGCATTTCGATCAAATTCATTAATTGCCTTTAATTCGTTTAATTCGTGTTCTTTCTTAAACCGTTCCAGATCAAGATTAGATTTGTAGAAATCCTCTCTCAATGTCTCATTCCAAAGCAAAGTGCCAGAATAAGTTTTTAATTTTTGTTGATAAACCTCATTGCTGCTAGAAATATTATCTTTTCCTTTTAATAACAAAATTCCACCTAATCTATTTCTTTCAACAAGAAAAGTATCTTCATCTTCAAAATGTTTTTGGCTTTCTTCATTTCGAGATAGGATGTGCTCGATATGAAAACCATTCTTAGCACCTGTTTTTGTAACCAAATCTTCATAAGTATGCCGCATTTTTACATTAAACTGCTCTGCAAGAAATCCTTCTACCCGAGCAAAGAAATAGCGTTTAAAGCGGGTATTTAAATTATCTCCTGTCGTTTTAAATAAGGAATAGATCATTGATTCTTCAGATGTTGTTTTATCTTTTAATGCGTCCTTCAGCTCTTTATCGAATGCAGAACGGATAATTTCGTTGTTATCAGCATTGCGAATGCTTGCTGCAATCCTATGTAATGCCTCTTGGAAGTCGTTACTTTCATAAACGCTCTGAAGTTGCAGTAAAGAAAACAGTCTGTCTGTTTCTAGTGCAATTTTTTTAATTTTCTCCTCTTCTTTCTCATCATTAATCTTACAGGCTGACAGCCCCAATAAAAATACACCATCAATGTCATTCAAGCGGTTAAACGCAAATCCACCTATTTCATCTTTTTTAAGATGAGTTGATAGTTTCACATATAAATCTGCATAATAAGTAAAATCGTTATCCAAGAAATCCATAACACCTTGTGGATTATGATCCAGTTTTAAATTTTGCTGAAACTCACTTGAAAACATTAATCGATGATAATCGCCGTCATAACGTTTAGCATCACTACGATTTTGACTAAAACGGGCTTTTAAATAAAAACGGAAAAAACGATCGGTCTCATCATCAGATAACTGATTAATTGCACGAGTTTTATCTTCCCAAAGTTGGTTATATTGCTTCTTATCCAAGATAATCTTATCAATTTGTCCAAGTAACTTACCTTTGAGAATTTCGTAAGGCTTCAAGCGTACTCCTCGGTCATTAATAACTTCAAATACCATAGGAACATCTGTCTGTTCTACAGATAAATTAATCAATACCAAGCGACGTAAAAAATAAAATATAAATGTTTCTAATTGATGTTTTCCATCTATATTTTGCTCTAGCCAAGATTTAACTACCTTATAGTTTTTAACCATATTTTCAGCAGTTAGTCCACTATTTGTTGGTGCTTCGTCAATCTGCTCTTCAAATAATGCCTCCAGCGTTAACAAATGAGCCTCATGTCTCATCCAAAAAGTTTTCTTATAGCCTGATTGACCGAATATTTTACTTTTTACCCAATCAGATAGCTCACTCTTATTAGCGATCGCCTTATGATACAAGTTTAATAAGATCAAAGTTAAAGTTGTTAATCGTTGCTGTCCATCTACAACATAAACCCTTCCATCTATGGTATTAGTTACATAAGTATTTAAGTAATACCACGGATATTTACTGTCAATAACTTGTTCATCAGGAGGCAAGCTACTATTCTGTTGGTAGACTTCATTAAATTTATAAAAAATATCATCTAACAACCTTTTTACTGGTTCTTGTGTCCATTTATATTCACGTTGATAAAAATCAATGTAATATTGAGTATTACTAAAAACTTTATCTATATTTTGTTTATCAGGGGAAATATCCATAATTTTTTCCTTTGGTTAAGTTAATAAATATCTAAAATAAGAGTAGTAATACATCTACCCATCTCAGCACTTAGTTTACTCAAAAAACTAAATTCTCAGTTTTGATAAAAGCATTATCCTCCCAACTCAATCCCGCCACTTCATCATACAAATCCAGCCCAATCAGCGTATAAAACTGTTTACCGAAGTTTTTCTCGTTAATTGGTTCAATACGTCCTGCTTTATATAAAGCGGCAAGGGCTTTTTCGGGGATTTGGACGGTATAGGGTTGCAGTTTGCGTAGCAGCCCGCCGATGTGGTCGGCGTGGTGCAGGCTGCTAATGAGGTTTTCGGCATCGACATCGAACGGAATAATCAGCGGCTGCATATGGCTTTCGATCATGCGGAACTTATCAGCGATGGTTTGGAATGGGAAATCGAGGTTTTGCCCTGTATCGTTGTGCATTTTCAGGATTTTTTTATTGTCCAGTTCGCTGCCTTTTAATTGATAAAGCTCGGCGAAGTAGGCGGCGACGGCTTGGGTGGATAAGAGGTCGTCTGAAAAGCTGTCGGCGGTCAGGCGCATAACGGCGGCTTGGGCGGCAAGTTCGGGCGGGGCTTTCCATTGTTCTTCAGGCGCGAATATCCAGACAAAGCTGTTTTCAGACGGCCTTTTGCCTTCGCGGTTGCAGCGTCCTGCGGCTTGGGCAATGCTGTCTAAACCTGCTTCGGCGCGCATCACCAGCGGAAAATCCACATCAACGCCGGCTTCAATTAAGGAGGTGGCGATAACGTGGCAGGGTTCGTCCTTTTTCAGACGGCCTCGGATTTCATCGAGTTTTTGGCTGCGGTGTTTGGCGCACATTAAGGTGGTCAGGTGGAACGTGCCGTCAAGGTGTTTGGCTTGGTCGTACAGGCTGCGGGCGTGGCGGCGGTTATTGACGATGACGAGCATTTGTGGGTGTTCGGTAAGTTTGTCGAGCAGGTCGGCGTCGGTTTGTGTGCCGATGTGTTGCACGGTGGTGCGGCGCAGTTTGTCAAAAAGTGCGGTCGGTTTTGGGGCTATTTCGCGCACGTTTTCAAAGCCGCGATAGAAGCCGTTTTCGGCTTGCACAGCTGGCTGGGTGGCGGTGCACATGACGACGCTGCAGCGGTAGTTTTTCGCCAATTCTTTGATGGCTTGCATGATGGGCAGCAAAAGACTGAGCGGCAGCATTTGCGCTTCGTCGAGGATGATGACGGAGCCTGCGATGTTGTGCAGCTTGCGGCAGCGCGAGGAGCGGTCGGCAAAGAGGGATTCGAAGAATTGCACGGCGGTGGTCACGACAATCGGCGCGTCCCAGTTTTCCGAGGCAAGGCGCAATTTGTCTTTGGTGGCCTCATTTTGCAGTTTGCCATCGTCGAAGGTGCTGTGGTGTTCCAACACGGCTTGTTCGCCCAATTCGCCAAAGGCTTTGCGGAATTCGGCGGCATTTTGTTCGATGATGCTGGTAAACGGGATGACGTAAATCACGCGCCGCATACCGTGCCGTTTGGCGTGTTCCAGCGCAAATGCCATGGAAGTGAACGTTTTGCCGCCGCCCGTCGGCACGGTGAGCGTGAACAGCCCTTGCGGTTGTGTCGCTTGTTCTACGGCATGATCGAGAATTTCGCTGCGCAGGCGGTTTAAGGCGGCATTACGTTTTTCGGCTTCGGTTTGCGCTGTAGCTTGGGCGATACGTCGTCTGAAATCGTTGATGAATTGATTGAAATTGTGTTGTAAGGCGTTTAACTTAGGATAATCGCCGCGCTTGACGGCTTTGTTTTCTAGGTTTGAATAAAAGGCTTCAGTATCAAGATAATCAGCATCCACCAAGCAAGAATAGAGCATTCGGGTGAAGAAGGCGTATGAGAAAAAAGGATGATGCGCATCGGCTTTAAGTGGAGGTGCAGGCAGTTTTTGAGGGAGTTTGATTTCTTGTTGCCACAGGTTATCGAGGGCGGGAATATCTGCGCCAAATTGCAAGGCTAAACGATCCTTTAACGTGTGGCGGTTATCGCCTTCTCCATTTCCATTTGCTAATCCGGCATGGTGCCCTGCGATGCAAAACGCCATCAGTTTGCCGATAACATTTCCCCAACGCTCGACTGCAATTTTGGCTCCGGCGGTAGCATGATCAACTGGAGAGCCACCATGCAATCGGTGATTAAAGGCTTCCGAATATTTCCCTAAGTCATGAAGCCGTCCCGTCTGGCGGGCAATTTCCTGCGCACCGAATACTCGAGCAAACTCTGCCGCCATTTCCCCAACATTTACCAAATGACTTTGCAAGGTTTGCCAATGTTCGTAAGGCAAGAGATTGCCGAGTTCGTCTTGGGCGGAATGGGCGTAGTAGGTCATCATCTAGATCCCCTTGGGTATTCTCACAGCCGGAGACCTTTGCAATAACATGAGTTATTAAAATTTTATGCTCAATACCATTTTCAAAATGAGAAACCTCCCTGATTTCTTCTATTTTTTTTCTCAATATCAGAAAGGTTTTAGCCAATTGAAAATTTTTTAGCACATTTTTATGCGTCAAATTTTGTTAACAGACTATTTTTGCAAAGGTCTCAGCCGGGCTATTTCTGTTTTCTGCCATCTGTCTTTGCAAAGACAGGCTGCGGGAGCCAGTTTGTTTTACGGATATGGGCGATG
Source organism: Neisseria sp. DTU_2020_1000833_1_SI_GRL_NUU_006 (assembly GCA_032388755.1). Classification (NCBI taxonomy): domain Bacteria; kingdom Pseudomonadati; phylum Pseudomonadota; class Betaproteobacteria; order Neisseriales; family Neisseriaceae; genus Neisseria; species Neisseria sp. DTU_2020_1000833_1_SI_GRL_NUU_006. The sequence goes on from CP135593.1 coordinate 1,219,833, forward strand.
CAGTCGCAATTCACATCGATTCTCCAAATTTGAAACGTACAAAGCCTTAACAAACAAGCCATATAAATAGCTTGAGGTTGAAAAATCGGAAATCTGCGGAAAGAGGTCGTCTGAATGACAGATAAAGTAGATAGTTGGGAATTTATAATGTCATTATTTTATTCGTTATAATTATCCGAATATAATACATTACTTATAATTAATAAATAACAATATCAATCTGACTACTTGTGAGCAATGGAACAAATCAAACGTAGCGTGATGGCTTAGCATAATAAACGGTGAGAATCTAACGATACTATGTTTTCAGACGACCTGCTTGACTTTGCCCCTACATTTGGGGTTATAGTTGATTGGATTTGAATTATGGCTTGCTTCTCTGCCTCATCTTGATTTTTGTTAATTCTTCATATTTTATTGTTTTTTAGACTCAATTCGTTCACAGAAAGGAAATCCTATGGAAACCCTTACCCTCAATATCGGCGGTATGACCTGCGGCGGCTGCGTGAAAAGCGTTACCCGTATTTTGGAAAACACGCAAGGCGTTGCCAAAGCTGAAGTCAGTTTGGATAACAAAAATGCAGTCATTGAATTTGATCCTGCAAAAACCAATCCCGAAGCGTTGATTGAAGCTATCGAAGATGGCGGATACGACGCAGCTTTGTAACTTTTTAAGGTCGTCTGAAAAATATTTTCAGACGACCTTTTGATATAGTTGAAGTTCTTTTTTGTTTGAATAGCGGCTTATGTTAAATTTACTTCCCGCACCGCCAGCCGAGTTGTGGCAGGCGACGCTTGAACACCTCCGCCTCTCCCTGATTGCCCTGCTTTGCGCCGTCGCGCTTGCCGTACCGCTCGCCGTATGGCTGGCGGACAAACGGCGTTGGGCGGAAGGTGTTTTGCAGGTAACCAATATCCTGCAAACCATTCCGTCTCTCGCGCTGCTCGGCTTGCTGATTCCCTTTGTCGGCATCGGCTCGCCGCCGGTTTTGATTGCGCTGACGCTCTATGCCCTGTTGCCGATTTTTCAGAACACCTATCTCGGTTTGAGCCAAATCGATCCCGCCATCAAAGAAGCGCACACCGCGTTCGGCTTGTCCCGTTGGCAGGCGTTGTGGCGCATTGAATTGCCGATGGCGTTGCCTGCCATGATTTCCGGCATCCGCACCGCGTCCGTATTGATTATCGGCACGGCGACACTCGCCGCGCTTATCGGTGCAGGCGGTTTGGGCAACCTGATTTTGCTCGGCATCGACCGCAACAACATGGCGATGACGTTTACCGGCGCGCTGTTGTCCGCCCTGCTCGCCGTATTGGTCAGCGGCGGCATCGGCATACTGCAAAAGTCCAAGCACAAAATGCCGATTACCGCCGCCCTGCTTGCCATCCTTATCGCCATCAGTTTGGCACCGATTTTTCAAACGAACCCATCCGAACAAAAAATCACCATCGCAGGCAAGCTCGGCAGCGAACCCGACATCCTCATCAATATGTACAAACAGTTGATTGAAGAAAATAATCCGCGCGCGCAGGTGGCGCTCAAACCCAATTTCGGCAAAACCTCATTCCTGTTCAACGCCTTAAACAGCGGCGAAATCGACATCTACCCCGAATTTACCGGTACCGTCCTCGAAAGTCTGGTCAAAGTCCCTGCCGAACAGCAAAACCGCCGCCTTTCCCCCGAACAGACCTACCAAACCGCCAAAGACCTGCTCGCCCAACAACAGCGGCTGACCTTTCTGCCGCCGATGGCATACCAAAACACCTACGCCCTCGCCGTCAGCCAAGACTACGCCGCCGCGCACAACCTGCACAAAATCTCCGACCTCAAACGCGTGCAAAACCAAATCCGCGCCGGCTTTACCCTCGAATTTACCGACCGCGCCGACGGCTACAAAGGTCTGCAACAACATGGCATACAGTTTAGCCGCCTCTCGACGCTCGAACCCGCCCTGCGCTACACCGCCCTGCTAAACGGCAAAATTGACCTCGTCGAAGCCTATTCCACCGACAGCGACCTCAAACAATACCGCCTCGCCGTCCTTTCGGACGACATCGCCCTGTTTCCTTCCTATCAAGGCGCGCCGCTGATGAAAACCGAGTTTGCCGAACAGCATCCCGACATCGTGAACGCATTGAACAAACTGGCAGGCAAAATCAGCGAAGCCGAAATGACCGAAATGAACTACCGCGTGAAAGTAGGCGGAGAAAAACCGGCAGATGTGGCGCGGGATTATTTGCAGAAAAACGGTTTGATAAACGATAAGGGCAAATGATTCAGGTCGTCTGAAAAACAGGTTCATGTTATTGAAACGGGTTTTCAGACGACCTTGAATTCGGATTTCAAGTGCAACACCAGGGTACAGGTCGTTGGAACAGGACAAAAATAAAACACTTGGCGTTTCGCAGCCAAGTGTTTTTCTCGGCCGGTGGTTCAACTCATCTTGAACCCTACGTATCTACCGATCGCTGATGTTTCGGAAATCGGTTTGTTTAGGGAAATATTGTCGGATGAGTCCGTTGGTGTTTTCATTCAGTCCTTTTTCCCAAGAATGGTAAGGGCGGCAAAAATAGGTTTTCGCTTTCAATGCTTTGGCTATTTTGGTGTGTTGGTAGAACTCTTTGCCGTTATCCATGGTGATGGTGTGGACTCTGGCTTTATAGACCTTTAATACCCTAATGGCCGCCCGGGCAGTATCTTCAGCCTTTAAGTTATCCAATTTGCTGATGATGGTGTCGGCTTCCCAATCGCCGATGTGGGATTTTTAGTCGACGACGGCGGGTCGGTTTTCTATGCGGTTGCGCACTTTGCATCTGAGTTTGTGGCAGATAAGGGGGGCGATGCGCTGAATCAGCTGCGAATCGAGCTTATAGGGTTTTCGCTTGCGCTGTTTGGTAAGGCGGCTTTGCCGTTGTGCGTTTTCGGCACTGTATTGCTGTCCTTTGATGCAGTGCCGCTTGATTTCGCGGCTGATGGTGCTTTTGTGGCGGTTGATCTGTTTGGCGATTCTGTTATGGAAAGTTGCATTTCATTCAAATGCGAACCCGCCGTCGTCTGAAAAGTTTTCAGACGACTTCTTGCTTTATATTTCCTTCTTACCAAATCCCCAACCATTTTTCTTCCGATTTTGAGTTTCCGCGTCCTTCTTGTGCTTCGCGTTCCTTTCTTCGGAAATCCCAGGGTGCTTGCGGATTTCTACCGCTCCACAAACCTTTACGTTTTTGTTTTGCCTGCTTTTGGGCGGCGGCGTAATCGGTATAGGCGGTTTTGCTTTGCTGTTTTCTGGCATAGCTGTCGTAATGCCATGCCGCGCCGTCGCGCAGCTGCACAAGGTTCAAATCGGTTGCTCCAACGGATACCTGCGCAACTTCGCGTTGGTAGCGGTCTTTTTCGAATACGCGTACTTTCACTTTTTTGCCGTCAGCCGCGGCAATAAGGTTGTCGCGCGAACGTGTGCCGTATGCCTGATTGATTTCGGGCGCGTCGATATACGCCATGCGGATTTTGTGTTTTGCACCGTCTCCGTCGATGACATGAAGGGTATCACCGTCGTGGATTTTGATGATTTTTCCGTGATAAGTATAGGGGGCTTTTTTATGTATGCCAGTCTTGTCCACTTCGTTTTCAGACGACTTTGGCCTGATTGTATCGGTCAGTAGCGCACCGACGGCCTCTAAGCCGAAATGACGGCTGTCTGTAATATCGGAAACAATCTGAACGCCTGATTGAACAAGTTCGGTATCGCGTGAGCTGTAACCCAATGCGCCCAATACAGACAGGAAAACGGGCAGCCATTTGAGCATGGTGGTGGTCTTCATAATTTGAGAATGATAAGGTCGTCTGAAAATCGATATTGGTTTTCAGACGACCTTTGCTGTTTATTGCCTTTAATTTTGTCCGGGCTTGATGACTTTGGCGCCCTGCTCTGTGCCCAAGATCAACAAATCCGCGGCATTGCGGGCGAAGATGCCGTTTTCGAGAACGCCGGTGATGCGGTTGATTTCATCTTCCATAGTCAGCGGACGGTCGATATTCAAGCCATAGACATCGACAATTTGGTTGCCGTGGAAAGTGGTGTAATCTAAGCGCAATTCGGGCTGTCCGCCCATTGCCAAAAGTTTGCGCGACACCAGCGAACGCGCGCCGGGCAATACTTCTACGGGCAGCGGGAATTTGCCCAAGCGAGATACATACTTGCTTTCGTCGGCGATACAGATGAATTTGTCAGACGCACTGGCGACGACTTTCTCGTTCAGATGCGCACCGCCACCGCCTTTAATCATTTGCAGCATATGGTTCACTTCGTCCGCGCCGTCAACATAGACAGCCAGCCCCATCACATCATTCAGCGATACTTCGGGGATGTCGTATTGCGCCATCAGTTCGCTGGACTTTTTAGAAGTCGAAACCGCGCCTTTGATTTTTTTGCCGCTTTTGCCCAACGCTTCGATAAACATATTGACGGTCGAGCCAGAGCCGATACCGATGTATTCGTTTTCGGGTACGAATTCCACCGCTTTCTCAGCGGCAATGCGTTTCAATTCATCTTGAGTAGCCATGAGTTCTCCTTAATGGGATGTGGGTCAATAGGATTATCTTAACATTTTCATGCCGTTTGTGCTTGCCTGCTTACGCTTTTTCCAGCAACACCGCCGCTTGCGCCTCGATGGCTTCCATGCGACCCAGATAACCGAGCTTTTCGTTGGTTTTGCCTTTAATGTTCACATAGGTCGTCTGAATGCCCAAATCGGTGGCAATGTTGGCGCGCATGGCGGGAATGTGCGGCGCGAGCTTGGGCTTTTGCGCGATGATGGTCGTGTCCACGTTCACAACGCGCCAGCCTAAAGCCTGCACGCTCTTATATGCTTCGCGCAATAATAAGCGGCTGTCGGCATCTTTAAACTCGGCGGCGGTATCAGGGAAATGGCTGCCGATGTCGCCCAAGCCCGCCGCACCGAGCAATGCGTCGGTAATCGCGTGCAAAAGCGCGTCGGCATCGGAATGACCGAGCAGGCCTTTTTCAAACGGAATATTTACGCCGCCGAGAATCAAATTGCGACCGTCGACGAGTTGGTGGACATCGTAGCCTTGTCCGATACGGATATTCATGTTTTGTCCTTTTTTCAATGTCAGGTCGTCTGGAAAACGGGTTTCAGACGACCTGACATATGGGTATCAAAGTTTCGCAGCCTTTTGCCTAATTTTCCATCAGATACCCGCTTGAAACTTTTTCAACCGATACAAGCAATAAAATAAATCGCTGAGAGATAAGTCATGGATACGGTTTCGCCGTAAACATTGATTCAAACAGAAAAAAGGCAGGAGCGTTTCCGATGGCCTCCTGCCCGTAATATACCGAATCAGCGTTCGATTTGCGACACATCGCGCACCGCGCCTTTGTCGGCGGAGGTCGCCATGGCGCCGTAGGCGCGCAGGGCGGCGGAGACGTAGCGGTCGCGGTTTTCCGGTTTCCACGCTTTGCTGCCGCGTGCTTCCATTTCGGCACGGCGTTTTGCGAGTTCTTCGTCAGACACTTTCAGGTTGATGCTGCGGTTGGGGATGTCGATTTCGATGGTGTCGCCTTCGTGCACCAAGCCGATTGCGCCGCCTTCCGCCGCTTCGGGCGAAGCATGGCCGATGGAGAGGCCTGATGTGCCGCCGGAGAAGCGTCCGTCGGTCAGCAGGGCGCAGGCTTTGCCCAAGCCTTTGGATTTCAGGTAAGAAGTCGGATACAGCATTTCCTGCATACCCGGGCCGCCTTTCGGGCCTTCGTAGCGGATGATGACGATGTCGCCGGCGACGATTTGGTTGCCCAAAATGCCTTCGACGGCGGCTTCTTGACTTTCAAACACGCGGGCGCGGCCGGTGAATTTGAGAATGCTCTCGTCCACGCCTGCGGTTTTCACCACGCAGCCGCGTTCGGCGATGTTGCCGAACAAGACCGCCAAACCGCCGTCTTGCGAGTAGGCGTGTTCGACGTTGCGGATGCAGCCTTTTTGGCGGTCGAGGTCGAGGGTTTTCCACATGCGGTTTTGCGAGAACGCTTGGGTGGTGCGCACGCCGCCGGGCGCGGCTTTGAAGCGTTCGATGGCGTGGGTGTTTTCAGGATTGGTCACGTCCCATTGTTCAATCGCGTCTTTCAACGTCGGTGCGTGGATGGTGTACACGTCGGTGTGCAGTTTGCCCGCTTTGTCCAATTCTTTCAGGATGGCGAAGATGCCGCCCGCGCGGTGCACGTCTTCCATGTAGTAGTCGTGATTGTTGGGCGCGGTTTTGCAGATGCAGGGCACGACGCGGCTTAAGCGGTCGATGTCGGCCATTTTGAAATCGACACCCGCTTCGTTGGCGACGGCGAGCAAATGCAGGATGGTGTTGGTGGAGCCGCCCATGGCGATGTCCATAGTCATGGCGTTTTCAAACGCTTTTTTGGTGGCGATGCTGCGCGGCAACACGGTTTCGTCATTTTGCTCGTAATAGCGTTTGGTGATTTCGACAATCATGCGGCCCGCTTCGAGGAACAATTCTTTGCGGCCTGCGTGGGTGGCGAGGTAGGAGCCGTTGCCGGGCAGGGACAGGCCGAGCGCTTCGGTCAGGCAGTTCATGGAGTTGGCGGTGAACATGCCGGAGCAAGAGCCGCAGGTCGGGCAGGCGTTTTGCTCGACTTCTTCGACTTGCTGGTTGCTGACATTGTCGTCCGCCGATTCAATCATGGCGTCAATCAAGTCCAAACGGCGTTCGGGCTGGATGTTGGCCACGCCGATGACTTTGCCCGCTTCCATCGGACCGCCGGAAACGAAGATGGTCGGAATGTTCAGGCGCATGGCGGCAATCAGCATACCCGGGGTGATTTTGTCGCAGTTGGAAATGCACACCAGCGCGTCGGCGCAGTGGGCGTTGACCATGTATTCGATGGAGTCGGCAATCAAATCGCGGCTGGGCAAGGAGTACAGCATGCCGCTGTGTCCCATGGCGATGCCGTCGTCGATGGCGATGGTGTTGAATTCTTTGGCGATTGCGCCGGCTTTTTCAATTTCGCGGGCAACCAGTTGGCCCATGTTGTGCAGATGGACATGGCCGGGCACGAATTGGGTGAACGAATTGGCAACGGCGATGATGGGCTTGCCGAAGTCGGTTTCCATCACGCCGGTGGCGCGCCACAATGCGCGCGCGCCCGCCATATTGCGGCCGTGAGTAGAGGTTTTGGAGCGGTAGTCTGGCATTTTGCATTCCTTTATTTATATGATAAGGCCGTATCTAACAGGCAGGCTTCGCATTCTGAAATGCGCTGAAATGATTGCCTGCGACCTATAAAAATAGTTTGGTATTTTATACCAATTATGTTTGGCAAAGAACTGCTATTTTGTAGTAAAACTAAGCAGTATTTGCTTATCCTGTGTTTGCTTCAATAATAAACAGAAGGTCGTCTGAAATGCTTCTCAGACGACCTTTCTAACTTTTCACAAGAAAAAACTTAGACACATATCATGTTCAAATATGGGTCATTGCCCTTATGATTTTCAGCTTTACGCTTTTTCTTTTTGGCGCATTTTTTCCGCCATTATTTCATGCAGCGTTTTTTTGGCAGGTTTCATCGGAACGCGGTTATCCGTCCAGCCCAGTTGCTTGCTCGGTGTCAATGCACGGAATTTGGTAGCCGCCCAACCGAAGGCGCGGTAGGCCTTGCTGCCGCTGAAAATACCGTTGAATGTGCGCCATGCCATTTGTTCGCCGAAGGTATGCGATGCACCTTGTCCGCGGATAGGATGCGGCACGACTTCGGACGGCGAACGTTGTGCTTCGACACGCAAACGCTGCATTTGTTCGGTAATCGGGATGCGTACCGGACAAACTTCCACGCACGCGCCGCACATCGTACAGGCGGTCGGCAGGTCGCGGGTGGCATCCAGACCCAACAGGTGCGGAGAAATAATCTCGCCGATAGGACCGGGATAGGTTGTGCCGTATGCCGCGCCACCGATACGGGTATAAACCGGACAATGGTTCATACACGCGCCACAACGGATACATTGCAAGGTGCGGCGCATTTGATCTTCGGCATAGGCTTGACTGCGGCCGTTGTCGAGCAGAACCAAGTGCATTTCCTGCGGGCCGTCTAATTCTTCACTACGGCGTGGGCCGGTAATCATGTTGAAATAGGTGGTAATGTTCTGACCGATGGCAGAACGCGGCAGCAGGCTGTACAAGGGAGGAATATCGGACAATTTCGCCACAACTTTTTCAATACCGGTAATGGCGATATGCACGGGCGGTACGGTAGTACTCAAGCGACCGTTGCCTTCGTTTTCCACCAGACACAGCGTACCTGTTTCTGCAACAGCAAAGTTTACGCCACTCAAACCGACATCGGCAGTGCTGTAAATATCGCGCAGGGCTTTGCGGGCGAAGCCGGTCAGTTGGTCTACGTCGTCCGTAAGCGGAGTTCCAAGATTTTGGTGGAAAAGTTCGCTAACCTGTTCTTTGGTTTTGTGGATAGCAGGCATCACGATATGGGTCGGTTTTTCGCCTGCCATTTGGACGATAAACTCGCCCAAGTCGCTTTCCACTGCTTTAATGCCTTTTGCTTCAAGATAATGGTTCAGCTCGATTTCCTCGCTGACCATCGATTTGCCTTTGACCATCAGCTTGCCGTTTTTGGCAGTAATGATGTCGTGGATGATTTCGCAGGCTTCGGCCGGCGTTTCCGCCCAGTGTACTTTTACGCCCAGCTTAGTCAGGTTTTCTTCCAATTGCTCCAGCAGGGCGGGCAATTTAGACAATGAGCGCTGACGGACGTGTTCGCACAAATCACGCAGGTTTTGCAACTCTTCTTCGTCGGACAAAACGGCTTTACGCTTGGTCATCAGCATATCCATCGCGGTACGCAGACTCTTACGCAAAGGCTTGTCTTGAAGGGAAATTGCGGCGTTTTGTTTGAAAGTTTCCGGCTTCATGTGGAACTTGATGGTTTGCGTAGTCATGCGTTTTCCTCCAAATCGGCAGGGGAAATGTGGTCAGGCAGGATGGCGAGAATGACCAAATCACGCGGACCGTGTGCGCCATAAGCAAGCGTCAGTTGGATGTCTGCGGTTTTGGACGGGCCGGAAATCAGGAAAACATTGGTCGGCATACCGTTTTCCACCAGTTTTTCACCTTCGACAGCGTTGTGAAATTCGTTATACATTTTCGCCGTATCAAACAGGCAGAAATGCACGGGCGGAACAAGGCTCAACGTACGCGGCTCTTCGGGGCTGGAAAACAGCATCAGCGTACCGGTGCGGGCGATCCCGCATTGCGATCCGCTAAAGCCTGCATCGATGTTCGCGAAGAACTCGGTTTTCCAAGTATCGATTTCGCGTTCGAAAGCAATCGGTTCGATATTGCTGTCCACCAGCGCGGCACGGGCGATTTGTCCGTGTTCGGTCGCTAACGACAGCAGGATGTTTTTCAAACCTTTGCCTTCGGCTGCTTGACGGAATACTTGCGGCCAGCCGGTTTTGGTCACCCAATAAATTTCGGTTTTGACGGCGCGCATAGCGGCAGCCCAATGTTTCAGACGCTCAACTTCGTTGTCCCAAGAAACACCCATTTCACGGTAATAATCAAAAACCGCAGGCTCTTCCATCGGCAATGCGTCGGCTTTTTTCAGTTTTGCCAAAATATTTTCGCGCGCGCTCATGCTTTGCCTCCGGTACGTTCCAACAAGAAGGATGCGATGTGTTTCGGACGCGGCATATTCGGTTCGTCCTTAGCGATTTTGCCGCCGATGTTCATCATGCAGCCGCAGTCCGCGCTGATAATTTCGGTCGCACCGGTTTCTTTTAGCGCGGCAACTTTGTCTGTTACCATCGCGCCGGAAATATCCGCTTGTTTGACAGAGAATGTACCGCCAAAGCCGCAGCATTCGCTTTCATGGTCGTGAACGATACGTTCAACGTTTTCCATACCGTCAATCAACTGCCAACCTGAAATATGAACGTTCATTTCGCGGCGGGCGGCGCAGGAAGTGTGGACGGCGACTTTGACCGGCTCGCCTTTGTCTTCAGGCTTGTAGCCGATGGCAAGCAAGAAATGAGTAAACTCAATGATGCGGTTGGCACAATCAACCGCTTTGGATTCGTATTCTGTATTTTTAAACAGGGTAGGCCAGTGATGTTTCATCATGCCGCCGCACGAGCCGGACGGTACGACGATCAGCCAGTTTTCAGGGAAAAGGTCGAGTTGCGCTTTGGCGACATCAAACGCCTCGGTCGGATGGCCGGAAGAGTAGGCGGGTTGGCCGCAGCAGCTTTGCGCCATCGGGTAATGAACCCGTATGCCTTGCTGCTCGATTAAAGTAATGGCATCCATGCCTGCTTCGGGCATGAAAAGATCGAGGACGCAGGTGCCGAAGAAATAGACATCCGTCGGCTTGCTGTCGAATGTAGTGATTTTGGGTGGGGTGATTGCGCTCATTTTTTCGTTAACGGGAGTACCCGTTTTTCTTTGTATAAATAGACGGCTACTTTAAGTAATTGCATGTAGGCGGTCAAGTATAATTTTAAAAAATAATATTGGAATCGGATGACTGCTAAAACCTAATACCCACATATCTTGAATCGTCCTTATATATGTTAATTGTTATCATTATAATCAATCTCTAATATATTCATAATTAAACAATACTCGAAATAAATTACTTATGAACTCACTGCCGCTATAACGACTGTCATTCCATCACTCAACTTCAAAGGTCGTCTGAAACTCATCGCTTAAAAGTACATTGCTCAAACAATATTCTAAAACTGAATCAGATTAAAAATATTATTTGCCAATAGCTGCCTTTTGCTACCCTTACCCTCTTTCAGACGACCTCCTGCCAAATCAGTTACAATTCATCCCTATGAACAAAACCGAATCAAATGTTTCGGAAACGCCGCCCGTCCGCCCGTCCCGATGGCTGCCCCTGCTGTTGGCGATTGCGATTTTCATGCAAATGCTGGACGCGACGATTCTGAACACCGCCCTGCCCGAAATCGCCAAAGATTTCAAAGTATCGCCACTCAATATGCAGCTGGCGGCGATTTCCTATACGCTGACCGTTGCCCTGCTGATTCCTTTAAGCGGCTATTTGGTGGACAGGTTCGGCACTAAAAACGTATTTTTCGGCTCAATCGGCATTTTTATGCTCGGATCGGAATTGTGTGCGGCGGCAGCCAATCTGCCCATGCTGGTGATGGCGCGGGTGATTCAGGGCATAGGCGGGTCGATGTTGGTACCCGTACCGCGCCTGACGATTTTGCGCGTGTACGACAAATCCCAACTCTTAAACGCCATCAACTATGCCGTCATGCCCGCGCTGATCGGACCAATATTCGGTCCTTTGGTCGGCGGCTATTTGGTCGAATACGCATCTTGGCATTGGATTTTCCTGCTAAACCTGCCCATAGGGCTGCTCGGTGTCTTGCTGGGCTGGCGGATTATGCCCGATGTCAAAGGCGAAAATACCGCGCTGGACTTGAGCGGCTACCTGACTTTCGCTTCGGCGGCGTGTCTCTTGATGTTGGCAGTGGAAATGGTGTCCCACTCTGGCGCGGTTTGGTTTTCGCTCTTGCTCGCGCTCGGCGGCACGGCATTCGCCCTGCTCTACTACCGCCACATGAAAACCGCCGCCAACCCGATTTATGCGGCGGATTTGTTCCAAGTCCGCACCTTCCGGCTGGGTCTGACAGGCAATCTGTTCAGCCGGCTCGGCATCAGTTCCATCCCCTTTTTGCTGCCGCTATTGTTTCAAGTCGCGTTCGGCTTTGCCGCCAGCGTATCCGGCTGGCTGGTCGCGCCCGTCGCTTTCGCCTCGCTTGTTGTCAAACCGCTCATCAAGCCCCTGATGTCGCGCTTCGGCTACCGCAGCGTGTTGATTTGGAACACGCGCCTCCTCGCCATACTGATTATGCTGCTTGCCCTACCCGACGCCGACACGTCCTTAAGCGTCTGGATAATCCTGCTGCTCCTCATCGGCACCTGCAACTCCATCCAGTTCTCCGCCATGAACACCCTGACCATCGCCGACCTGCGCGCACACCAAACCGGCAGCGGCAACAGCCTGATGGCGGTCAACCAACAACTCGCCATCAGCCTCGGCATTGCGCTCGGCGCGCTTATCCTGCAAAACTGGTCGCAAAGCAGCTTCACCGCAGGCAACCTCCATCTCTCATTCCGCCTCACCCTGCTTTCCATCGGCTTGATTACACTCGTCTCCAGTACTATATTCAGCCGCCTGCACATTTCCGACGGACGCAACCTAACCGACTGAACATTTCCCCAAACCTTAAAGGTCGTCTGAAAGATATTCCACGCTTTTACCCGCACCACCCATCCGTCAAAGCAACTGACGGAAACAGTAAAAACTGCATTTGAACATCATTTGAAACCTAATACAGACATATCCAAACACTACCCGCCAACACCTACCGAACAATCGAAAAAACAGCCCAAAAATTTTCAGACGACCCATATTCTTCACAGGAAGCCGCCACACCAAAAAGACAAGCAAAGCAAAAAATGCTATGCTTAATGCTTTCAATCTGTGTGTCTGAAGCAATGAAAAAGTATCTTATTCCGGTTGCTGCCGTAGCCGTAGCAGCCGCACTTGGCACCCCCTACTACCTCGGCATCAAAGCAGAGGAAAGCCTTACCGCACAACAAAAACTCTTACAAGAATCCGGTTTTCTAACCGTAGAATCGCATCAATACGAACGTGGCTGGTTCAGCGCAACGGAAACCACCGTTATCCGCCTGAAACCTACTCTTCTTCAAAATACGCAAAAATACCTTCCCGACAACCTGAAAACCATCCTGCAAGAGCCGATTACGGTTATCAACCACATCAGCCACGGACCGTTTGCCGGCGACATAGGCACTCAGGCGCACATCGAAACCGAGTTCAAATATCACCCTGAAACCGAAAAAGCATTATCACGCTTCTTCGGCAAACAAACGCCGGTAACGATGAGCAACACCATCTATTTCAGCGGCAGCGGCAAACTGGATTTGAGTATACCCGCTTTCGATTACGAAGAGCTTTCCGGCATCAAGCTGAACTGGAAAGGTCTGAGCGGGCATACCGACTATAAAAAAGATTTCCAAAGTTATAGCCATGACTATCTGGCTCCCTCCCTTCAAGTCAAACTGGCGGACAAGGGCGACATTTCTCTGGAAAACCTACATTTCCAATCTGAAACCACAAGCGGCCTCAACAAACTGTCTTTAGGCAAAAGCAGCACTACGCTGGATAAATTCCTGCTCCAGTGGAAAGACAACATCGATTACAACATCAAGCTGAATGAATTGGTGAACTTAGTTACCAATCTACAAATCGGCGCGTTTATCAATCCGACAGGCAGCATCCCTCCGTCAAAAATCAAAGTCAGCAAACTGAAATTTGAAACCGATACTCACGAAGCGGAAAAGTTCATCAACAGCGAAGGCCGCTTCCAATTTCAAGACCTGACTTACGGCGACGAAAAATACGGCCCGTTGGACATCAATATTGCCGCCGAACACTTGGATGCCTCCGGCCTTCTTGCGCTGAAAAATAAATTTGCCGAAATTGCAGATAAAAAAATGAGCGAAGAAGAAATCCAAAACGCCTTGATACAGACCGCCAAGAACGAGGCTTCAAGCCTGTTTACCAATAATCCTATCTTAAATGTTAAGACCTTCAAATTCACGATGCCTCAAGGTGATGTCGATGTCAGTGGCAAACTGCTGTTTAAAGGTCTGGCAACAAAAGATTTGAACAGCCTCAGCGATATGCTGAAAAAAACCGAAGCCGGATTTGACATGGCGGTTCCGCAAAAACTGCTCGAACAACTGGCAATCAGTCAGGCACGCAGTATTTTCAGCGTCAATCCCGACGATGAGGCAAATGGGCAGGCAGGTATCGAAGACGTTACCGAAACCCTGCGTCTAATGGTGGACAGCACCATCCGCAGCATGGCGGACGAAAAATATCTGACGCTGGAAAACGGTACGGTCAAAACCAAGATGACTTTGCAAAACGGTGAACTGAAGCTCAACGGCAAAGTCCTTCAAAGCGATCCCGAACCGGATTTTGATGAGACGGATATGGTTTCCGAACCATCCCATCCATAAACCGAAAGGTCGTCTGAAAATTCAGACGACCTTTTTTCTTAGCGGGTTTAATTTATAGTCAATATACAAAATAAGAATGACTTTTTCGTTATTCCTCGAGGCATAAGGAGTCTGATTTTTAGAAATATTCAAAAATCGCCTTAATTTCGAATTTCCAAACTCCTCTCCACAAAAATGACTGGATGGAGAATCTCATATAAACCCGCTATATCGACACAGCCTCCAATCATAACCAATATCAAAAAGGTCGTCTGAAAACTTTTCAGACGACCTTTTGCTCATCAATCCGCTTTTAACGGAACAAGCCCAATGCCTTAACGAACACCATCACCACGCCGTAAACCAGCGGGACACCGACCAAAGCCCAACGCCACCAAACCGAAAAACCGCCTGCCGCAACTTTTTCCTGCAACAAGTAGGCATCGGAAACAGCAGTTTCGTCATCGGGGTTGCTGCTGTGTGCTGCTGTTTTGATGTCGGTTTCGTGGTGTTTTTCATGCACGGATTTGACGGCAAGGTTACACAGCAAACCGACAATCAATAATCCTGCCATGATATACATGGTAACGCCGTATGCCTGCGCGGCGGGAACACCGCTGTCGATTTGGCTTTGGCGGATGTAGTTCACCAAGACCGGCCCGATAACGGCAGCGGTTGACCACGCCAGCAAAATACGCCCATGAATCGCGCCGACTTGATAAGTGCCGAACAAGTCTTTCAAATAAGCCGGAATCGCGGCAAAACCGCCGCCATACATGGAAATGATGACGCAGAATCCAATAATAAACAAAGCCTTGTTTCCGCTCTCGCCAATGGACGGAATAGCAAAATACAGCAGCGAACCGAGTACGAAAAAGATGGTGTAGGTATTTTTACGTCCGATTCTGTCGGAAACGCTGGACCACAAAAACCGCCCGCCCATATTGAACAGGCTCAAAAGGCTGACGAAACCTGCCGCCGCCCCCGCGCCGATTGCCGCTTGTTTGCCGACCGACGCTTCTGAAAACAGCTCCTGAATCATGACCGAAGCCTGTCCCAAAACGCCAATACCGGCAGCTACATTCAGGCACAACACCCAAAACAACAGCCAAAATTGCGGCGTTTTCATCGCTTGGGAAACATTGACATGATTGCTGCTGACCAACTTGTTTTTAGTTTTAGGCGCGATATAGCCTTCAGGTTTCCAACCCTCCGCCGGCACGCGGATGGTGAATGCGCCGAACATCATTAACACAAGGTAAAACAGTCCCAACACGACAAAAGTCGGCGCGACGCCGACCGACACGTCGTCTGAAAACGCATTCATCAATGATACGGACAAAGGCGAAGCAAGCATTGCACCGCCGCCAAATCCCATAATCGCCAAACCCGTCGCCATGCCTGGTTTGTCGGGAAACCACTTCATCAAAGTGGACACAGGACCGATATAGCCCAGCCCCAAGCCGATGCCGCCGATCACGCCGTTGCCCAAATAGAGGAGAAACAGATTATGCGTACCGACGCCGAGTGCCGACACAAAAAAGCCCAAGCTGAAACAGCACGCCGCGACAAACATCGCCTTGCGTGGGCCGACACGCTCCATCCAAGTGCCGAACAAAGCAGCAGACGCGCCCAACATAGCCAGCGCGATACTGAAAATCCAGCCCACAGTCGTCAGCTTCCAATCTCCGGCTGCCGATCCGGTAATGCCGATAAGCTTGGTCAGCGGCGCGTTAAACACGGAATACGCATAAATCTGCCCGATGGCAAGATGCACCGCCAAAGCGGCAGGCGGCACCAGCCAACGGTTGAAACCCGGCTTGGCAATCGTCGCCTCACGGTCTAAAAATTTCATAAAAGCCTCTTGATGTCGAATGAAAAACAGCGTTCTCCGCGAGGAAAACGCCTTAAATTGTTGACAATATTGTACCACGCTTCCGCATGGGCTTTACTCCGCTTAACATGAGTTTTTTGAGTAAGAAAGATAAAAATCATTCATAATATGGACTTACTCCCACCTAATCATGCACGCTCCAACATGACTTTTATCGCCCTCACCAATATTTTTCTGATTGTCTTATTCGTTTTCACCATGCTGTTCGTTCGGTGGCGCAACCGTAAACTCAAGCAAGCATACCTCGCACGGCTTCTGAAACAGCCCGAAACTTTCGAATGGCTCTCACGCAATCTGAGTGATAACAATGCCGAGGATATTCAGGCAATCCGGACGCATTTCGGTTTGCCATTACAGGAATCCAAACAGCTTATTAATATTTTCCGCAGTCAAAATCCCGGCAAAAGGTAATGTAATGATTCTTTTCAGACGACCTTTACCCCTTTAAACAACCATTCACCCCTAAATTCCTCCGTTTGAAAAATATTTTGCTATTGGTTGTATTTCTATGTTAAATAATACAATCTACCTCTAATAAAATAATAGTTCCATCATGACACATATTACCCTTAAAACACATATTCCTTGCATTCTGCTCGCTTCCGTATTGCTCGCCGGCTGCCAAAACTATCAGGCAGATCAAAGCCGCCGCAGCAAAATCGCGCAATTCGCCATCAATCATCCCAAGGCAGCGCAAACGATAGGCGTAGAAGACAAAAATTCGACCAACCTGACCAGCAATGCTGCCCGTTTTGCCAGACGCACAGGTTTAGACGACCGTGCCAACGGCGAAGGGCGCGGGACGCAGGTCAATGCCGTCCGCCAGGCATTATGGCAGGCCGCCATTTCCTCCCAATTCGACAGCGAAATTGCAGACAGGGCGGGCAATGCCTACCTGTCCGACATGGAAATCCGCGAAGGCAAAACCGACTATTACAGCCGCTTCCTCGCCGATCAAGCCGTCGATCAGCGCAATAACCGTATCGGACGCAGCATTGGCAGCGGCAAACCCGGTGCGGACATGAAAACCATCCTGCAAAGTGTTTTGTTCTACTACCATAAAGTCGGACTGTGGACGGCTTCCGAAGTCAAAGCATCCAACCGTAAGGTGTGGCGTATCAGCCAAGAAAAACTGAGTGAAGCAGAATATCGGCGTGCGCTGGCAAACATCGAACCGCTGAATGCCGACGGCATGTTTCCGAACGAACAACGCATCCTAAAAACAGATGCGCTCGAAGAAATCACAAAAGTCTTCAGGGCGATTACCCGGGTAGAAGACTGATTTTCTATCAGATAACCTTCCCGATTCCGAAGGTGCTTCAGTAATCCTCCAAAACAGCGTAAACTGTCGCAAACCCATTTTCAGACGACCCCTGCTTGCAAAGAGGTCGTCTGAAAACATTTCTCCTGCCGATTCAGCCGTTTCCAGAAGGACAAAGGACGATTATGAACTTCCCACCGCGTTACGTTTCCGCCACCCGTATGCGCCGCATGCGCAAAGACGACTTTTCCCGCCGCCTGATGCGCGAACACACCCTGACCGCAGACGATTTGATTTACCCCGTTTTCGTACTCGAAGGCAGCAATCAGGAAGAAGCCATCCCCTCCATGCCCGGCGTAAAACGGCAAAGCCTCGACAAATTATTGTTCACCGCCGAAGAAGCCCTCAAGCTCGGTATCCCCATGCTGGCACTCTTCCCCGTCGTTACCCGAAATAAAACCGACTTGGCGGAAGAAGCCTACAACCCCGAAGGACTCGTTCCTACCGTCGTGCGCACCCTGCGCGAGAAATTCCCCGAACTCGGCATCATGACCGACGTCGCCCTCGACCCCTACACCATCCACGGGCAAGACGGGCTGACCGATGCAAACGGCTACGTCCTCAACGACGAAACCATCGAAGTTTTGGTGAAACAAGCCTTGTGCCATGCCGACGCAGGCGCGCAGATCGTCGCCCCGTCCGACATGATGGACGGCCGCATCCTCGCCATCCGCGAAGCCCTTGAAGACGCAGGACACATCCACACCCGCATCATGGCGTATTCCGCCAAATACGCTTCCGCATTTTACGGCCCGTTCCGCGATGCGGTCGGCAGTTCCGGTAATTTGGGCAAAGCCGACAAGAAAACCTACCAAATGGACCCCGCCAACACCGACGAAGCCCTGCACGAAGTCGCCCTCGACATCCAGGAAAGCGCGGATATGGTGATGGTCAAACCCGGACTGCCCTATCTTGACGTTGTCCGTCGCGTCAAAGACGAGTTCGGCGTACCGACTTACGCCTACCAGGTTTCCGGCGAATACGCCATGCTTCAAGCCGCGATTCAAAACGGCTGGTTGGACGGTGAAAAAGTCATACTCGAAAGCCTGCTCGCCTTCAAACGCGCCGGTGCCGACGGCATCTTGACCTATTACGCCGTCGAAGCAGCCAAATTACTGAAAAAATAAAACACACATAACGGCATTGGTTTTCCTGTAAGTTAGCCCAATGCGCTGGATATAGTAAATTCGGCAAAAGGCTGGTTGAAAGGCAAAAGGTCGTCTGAAAATTTGAACTGCACCCCAAAAGTTGGACACATCCCCTCCAACTCACAATGTGCAGTTTTTTTATGAGCAAATATACATTACACTTCAAATATAGTGGATTAAATTTAAATTAGGACAAGGCGACGAAGCCACAGACAGTACAGATAGTACGGCAAGGCGAGGCAACGCCGTACTGGTTTAAAGTTAATCCACTATACCAAGCCGTACTCCACTACCTGCATATACGCAGCCAACAGCGTACCGCAGACCACTACGGCATTTCCCGAACCCACCTGAGACGATGGATACGCGCCTATCAAGAAGGCGGTATCGGCGCACTCGAACATCCCCAATCCAAAACCATGCCCCAACACCGCAAAAACCCCTTCATCGCCGACAAACCCGACCAAGAAAAAACGCAGGCAGAGCTTATCGAAGAGTTGTGCTATATGCGCGCAGAGGTTGCCTATCTAAAGGAGTTAAAAGCCCTCAGCCAAAAGCGGACCGAAAAGGACAAAGCCAAACCGTCCAAACACTGAGGGCGCAACACCCGCTCAAATACCTGCTGCACATCGCACACCTGCCCAAAAGCAGCTTTTACTACCACCACCAAGACCGGCCCGACCCCGATGCAGCCGACAAAGCCCTCCTTGTCGAAACCTACCGGCGGCATAAAGGACGCTACGGGCAAAGGCGCATTGCCGCCGCATTGGGTTGGAACCGCAAAAAAGCGGCGCGGCTGATGAAGCAGTTGGAACTGAAAGCCCTCATACGGGCGAAAAAAGCCTACCGCCATCCCGCCATGGGCGAAATATCGGAACACCTCCTCAAACGTCTTTTCACAGCCGAAAAGCCCAACGAGAAATGGCTGACAGACGTGACCGAACTCAAAGGAAAGGACGGCAAACTGTACCTCTCTCCGATATTGGACCTGTTCAACCGCGAGATCGCCGCCTACGCCATGAGCCGCAGAGCCGACAGCGAAATGGTGAAGGAAATGCTCGAAAAAGCCGCACCCCGTCTGACTGCTAAAGGAACGATTCTTCATTCGGACCAAGGCGTGCTGTACCGTACGGCGGGGTATAGGGAATTGCTTGCGGGGCATTCCATGGTTCAAAGCATGTCGCGAAAGGCGAACTGTTGGGACAATGCGCCGATGGAGAGTTTCTTTGCGGTGTTGAAGACGGAGTGTTTCTATAACGCAGGTGAATTGACGGTAGATGAATTGATGAAGCAGATAGATGACTATATGGATTACTACAACCGGGAGCGTTGCAGTTTGAAATTGAAAAAGCCGAGTCCTGTCGCATACAGAACCCGGCTTGCACAGAGCGCCTGAATAGGCTTTTATGAGTGTCCAAGATTTGGGGGCCAGTTCAGTTTTCAGACGACCTTTCTTGAATACACTTTCCCGATAACTGATTTACCATTCACAATCGACCCTTATCAATTTCAATACTGCCAGCATATCCCAATAATCCCAACGGACGCAGCTTAGATTTTCAAGTAAAATCTACCCTGTCTGAAACACACTCAATCTCTCAGTAAGGAAAACATCATGAGCAACCATCACAAACTCATCATCCTCGGTTCAGGCCCCGCCGGCTACACCGCCGCCGTCTATGCCGCCCGCGCAAACCTCAAGCCCGTCATCATTACCGGCGTCGAACAGGGCGGACAACTGATGACCACCACCGAAGTCGACAACTGGCCCGCCGATGCCGAAGGCGTACAAGGCCCCGAACTGATGGCGCGTTTCCAAGCCCATGCCGAACGCTTCGGCACCGAAATGATTTTTGACCAAATCCACACCGTCGATTTGCAAAACCGCCCCTTCACCCTAAAAGGCGACATGGGCGAATACACCTGCGACGCCCTGATCGTCGCCACCGGCGCATCCGCCAAATATCTGGGGCTGCCCAGCGAAGAAACCTTTGCCGGCAAAGGCGTATCCGCTTGCGCGACCTGCGACGGTTTCTTCTATAAACAGCAAGACGTAGCCGTTGTCGGAGGCGGCAATACTGCCGTAGAGGAAGCCCTTTACCTCGCCAACATCGCCAACACCGTTACCCTGATCCACCGCCGCGACAGCTTCCGCGCCGAAAAAATCATGGTGGACAAACTCATGCAGCGCGTTGAAGAAGGCAAAATCATCCTCAAGCTCAACAGCAATCTGGACGAAGTCTTGGGCGATGAAGGCGGCGTTACCGGCGCTCGTCTGAAACACAATGACGGCACTACCGAAGACATCGCCGTCAAAGGCGTTTTCATCGCCATCGGCCATAAACCCAACACTGACATTTTCAAAGGCCAGCTCGATATGGACGAAACCGGCTACCTGAAAACCAAAGGCGGTACAGGCGACAACGTCGGCGCGACCAACATCGAAGGCGTATGGGCGGCAGGCGACGTCAAAGACCATACCTACCGCCAAGCCATCACCAGCGCAGCTTCAGGCTGCCAAGCCGCACTGGATGCCGAACGCTGGCTCGACCGCCAAGGGTTGTAAAACATCTCTGTATTGTATGGAGTAGAAACCAGTTCGATTAGACTCATTCCAAACAAGCTGCTAACCCGATGTCCATATGACATTTTAAAAATTAAACATAAGAAAAAGTCGTCTGAAAATCCTAATCCCAGTTTTCAGACGACCTTTTTGTATTAATTACGAGATTTAAAAAAAGCAATCACATTACAACCTTCTAATTCTGACGACCTTCATTCCTTCTACTTATAACAGTAAAACTATACAAGCTGTACTTCTTCGCCTTACCCGTTTTGCAACAGTCATAATAAAATAAAAACGGCAGATTGAATAAGCTGCCGTTTTCCATGTTTATGATTTATTTCCAGAATCTTCGGAATTTCTGATCGGAGCAGATTCCTCAACGATAGTTTCCAGAGGTTCAGGCTCTGTTGCAGATTCGGATTGTTCCGGCTCATCCTGACGAATATTGTGACTGTAATCTTTTGGCGGGCTAGGTTGTTTGCCTGCCATAATTTCCAACACTTGATCACGATCGATGGTTTCCCAATCCATTAAAGCTTTACACATGGTTTCCATTTTATCGCGGTTTTCATCAAGGATTTTGTAGGCTAACTGATATTGTTCGTCCAAAATACGACGTACTTCAGCATCAATATCTTGTTGCGTTTTTTCGGAAATGTTTTGAGAACGGGTAACGCTGCGTCCTAAAAATACTTCGTCTTCGTTTTCCGAATAAACCATGACGCCCATTTTATCGCTCATGCCGTAACGGGTTACCATCTCCCGCGCCATTTGCGTGGCACGTTCGAAATCGTTGGCAGCACCGGTCGAAATTCGGCCGACGAAGATGTCTTCGGCAATACGGCCGCCAAACAAGATGGAAAGCTGACTGAGCATTTGGTCTTTATACATGCTGATACGGTCGCGTTCGGGAAGCTGCCAAGTCAAACCGAGCGCACGGCCGCGCGGCATGATGGTTACTTTATGAACGGGATCAGTAAACGGCAGGCTTTCGGCAACAATCGCATGACCTGCTTCATGGTAGGCAGTCGCACGTTTTTCGTCTTCATGCATTACCATGCTGCGGCGTTCTGGACCCATATAGATTTTGTCTTTGGCATCTTCGAAATCGCTTTGGTCGACTTTGGTTTTATTCCGACGGCCTGCAAACAGGGCGGCTTCATTAACCAAGTTGGCCAAATCCGCACCGGAAAAACCGGGGGTACCTCGAGCCAAAGAACCCAAATCAACAGATGAATCCAAAGGCACTTTTTTTGCGTGTACTTTCAAAATCTGTTCGCGACCGCGGATATCGGGTAGTGGAACCACCACTTGCCGGTCAAAACGGCCGGGACGTTGCAAAGCGGGGTCTAATACGTCCGGACGGTTGGTTGCGGCAATAACGATAACGGTCTGGTTGCTTTCAAAACCATCCATTTCTACTAAAAGCTGATTCAAGGTTTGTTCGCGTTCGTCGTTACCGCCGCCCAAGCCGGCACCGCGCTGACGGCCCACAGCGTCGATTTCGTCAATAAAAATGATACAAGGGGCGTTTTTCTTCGCTTGTTCAAACATATCGCGCACGCGGCTTGCACCGACCCCTACGAACATTTCAACAAAGTCAGAACCTGAGATACTGAAGAACGGTACGCCTGCTTCGCCTGCAATGGCTTTTGCCAGCAAAGTTTTACCTGTCCCCGGACTGCCCGCCAGTAAGATACCGCGCGGTACGCGCCCGCCCAAACTTTGATAACGGCTTGGAGCTTTCAGGTAATCAACGATTTCCTGTACTTCCTCTTTTGCCTCATCGCAACCGGCAACATCGGCAAAGGTAACTTTGTTGGTGTCTTTGTCCAAAAGGCGGGCACGGCTTTTACCGAAAGAGAATGCGCCGCCCTTACCGCCGCCACCGCTCTGCATACGCATAAAATAGAACCATGCGCCAATCAGCAGCAATACCGGCAACAGGCTGTAAAACAGGCTGGCGAGCATACTTGGTTTTTCTTCGGGGATAACGTTGACGCGGACTTTATTGTCCAAAAGCGTTTTAACCAAATTATCGTCCAAAGGCGCATTGGTGAAGAAAGAGGTTTTATCGGTACGCTCGCCTTTAATCAGATAACCGCTGACGACTGAGCCTTCGATATTGACATTGGCTACTTCACCGTTGTTTACCTGTTGGATAAATTGAGAGTATTCGATTTGCTGCTTGTTTTCCTGCTTGCTGGTCAGAGCGTTGAATGCGGCCATCAGGCCGACGCACAAAACAACCCAGAGCAGAATTGACTTAAAGGTATTCCCCACTTAGCCAGGCTCCATGATATAAAGATAAACGAAAGAAAGATTTTAAAACACGCTGTCTGTATTGTCAGCGTTTATTTTTTCCTAATAAATAAATCTCACTGGAACGATTGCGCGATGCCTCGGGCTTGCGCGTCTGCACCGTTCCGAAGATTTCGCGCATGGCTGCCATATATTCCTGATAGCCTGCTCCCTGAAATACCTTCACCAAAAAGCTGCCGCCCGTTTTCAAATGATTGACGGCAAAGTCCAAAGCCAGTTCGCATAAATAAAAGCTGCGGGCTTGGTCGGTTACGGCGTTACCCGACATATTGGGTGCCATATCGCAAATTACAAGGTCTAGCGGACGGGCATTCAGCAGGGTTTCAAATTTTGCCAATACTTCGTCTTCCCTGAAATCGCCCTGAATAAAAGAAACACCCTCTATTTCATCCATAGGCAGGATATCCAATGCGAACACGCGCCCTGAATTGCCGACCAGTTTTGCCGCTACTTGCGACCAGCTTCCGGGCGCGCTGCCTAAATCCGCCAAAACCGTACCGGGTTTAATTAATTTGTCTTTTTCGTTGATTTCCAGCAGTTTATATGCGGCACGGGCGCGATAGCCGTCTTTTTGCGCCATGTGGACGTAATGATCGTTGACGTGTTCGTGAAGCCAGGCTTTTGATGATTTTGAACGTACTGCCATAATTTATTTAATGATTTAGAGAAACGCCGTATTGTACGTTATTTTCCCCCGAGATTGCGCCAAATCGCGTACAATGCCGCATTATTCTTTCTTTTCAAGCACTAGAACATGACTGACAATAAATTAAGCACCAAAGAAATTTTGGAATTGAAAGCCCGCGCCCATCACCTTCATCCTGTTGTAATGGTGGGACAGCAAGGTTTGACCGAGTCCGTTATCAAAGAAACCGATGCCGCCCTGACGGCGCATGAGTTAATCAAAGTCCGTGTATTCGGCGACGACCGCGCCGAGCGCGTTGAAATTTGCAATGCGCTGTGCGAAGCCGTCGATGCGCAACTGGTTCAGCATATCGGCAAGCTGTTGGTGTTGTGGCGTAAAAACCTAGAGGCTTGAGAAAGCGTTTGGTTTCAAATAAAGTGAGGTCGTCTGAAAGCCTTGATTGGTTTTCAGACGGCCTTTAATTTTATGAATCTTGAAATCAGTGTAGAGATAAAGGCAGATCATTTTTTATCAAGACATGAAAGGTCGTCTGTAACACGAAAGCATGTTTCAGACGACCTCTCGGACAACGGCTTACTTATCTAAGGTTTCGCGGATGATTTCTTTGACGGCGGCTGCATTGTTCGGCACGACTCGGACGCGCTGAGGCAATTTTTCCAAACCTTCCAGCGCGGCAGGGCGCGGAATGGCGACATCGCCGACGGCTTCGTGTATGGTCGCATCGAATTTCGCTGCCAACGCGGTTTCCAAACACACAACCGTCTCCCCCTCTTCGCGCACTTCGCGGGCGACTTTTACGCCGTCGGCAGTGTGCGGGTCGATGAGTTCTTTATCTTGCTCGTAAACCTGTTTGATGGTGGCGAGGCGGTCGGCGTGGGTAGATTTGCCGGAAGTAAAGCCGTATTTGCCGCCGACTTTTTCCAAGGCAAACTGCAAATCAAAGCCCTTGCCCGCCGCGACTTCCGCCCACAGCGTGTTGATTTCCTGAGGATCGCGATCCATCAGGTCGAACACGAAACGCTCGAAATTAGACGCTTTGGAAATGTCCATAGACGGGCTGGAGGTAACATAAGTATGCTCGCTGTTGCGCGGGCGGTATGCGCCAGTTTTGAAAAACTCGTCCAACACATCGTTTTCATTGGTCGCGACAATCAGGCGGCGGATAGGCAGGCCCATCTGTTTGGCGATGTGTCCCGCGCAAACATTGCCGAAGTTGCCGCTCGGCACGCAGAAACTGACCTGCTCGTCATTGCTTTGCGTCGCCTTGAAATAGCCCGCAAAGTAATAAACCACTTGCGCGACGATGCGTCCCCAGTTGATCGAATTGACCGTACCGATATGGTATTTTTCCTTGAACGCGGCATCGTTCTGCACCGCCTTCACAATATCCTGACAATCGTCAAACATCCCCTTCACGGCGATATTGTGGATATTCTCGTCTTGCAGGCTGTACATTTGCGCACGCTGGAACGCGCTCATCTTGCCGTCGGGCGACAGCATAAATACATTTACGCCCTTTTTACCGCGCAAGGCATATTCCGCAGCCGAACCCGTATCGCCGCTGGTCGCGCCCAAGATATTGAGTTCCCTGCCCTTTTGGTTCAACACATATTCAAACGCATTGCCCAAAAACTGCATCGCCATATCCTTGAACGCCAGCGTCGGGCCGTTGGACAGGGCTTGGATTTTGATACCGTCGGACAAAGTACGCACAGGCGTGATTTCCTTAGAGCCGAACGCCGCTTCCGTATAAGTACGGTTCAGAATATCGCGCAAATCGTCCGCCGGAATATCCGTAACAAACAGGCTCATCACCTCAAACGCCAGCTCCGGATAGCTCAAACCGCGCCACTTGTCCAAAGTCTCGCGGCTGACCTGCGGATAACGCTCCGGCAGCATCAAACCGCCGTCGGGCGCCAGTCCCATCAACAAAACCTCGCTAAACGGTTTATGCGCCGTCTCGCCGCGCGTACTGATATATTTCATGATTTCTTCTCTATAAAAACAAAAAAATTGTTGATCCAAACAGGAAGCCCGTCTGCGAATCATCCCGCAAGCCGCCCTATCCCGACCTTAATCCACTATAAACTTTCAGACGACCCCGATACACAGAGGTCGTCTGAAAAACATTATCTATACAAACGCTTGAAACAAGCATTGACGGTTTTCACCGTTACCGACGCAATCGCCCGATCGCGCGAAGAAGGATTCAAAACATCCATCAACTCTTGCGCGGACACCTGATTCGGCGCTTCCTCGCTCGCGCAACCGCAGATTTTATCTTCCCACTCGCGCTGCTTGTCCGCGCTCATCGTCAGCGCGACCAAACGCCACTCGTTGCGCTTGTTCAACTCCGAACGGCACTGATGATCGACCGCCATTTTCACCACGCTGCCGCCGATACCCGTACCGCCGCCCAAACCGCCGAACGCCGAGTCAGAATCATAAGCGCAACCGCCCAACAACGCCGCCACAGAAGCAACGGCAACAACCTTTTTCATATTCATAGCCATCCCTTGCCGCAAGGTCGTCTGAAACGCCCCGCAAAGTCTTTAAATAAACGCGTATTATACCGTAAGCGGCGTGAGATGGGGGATTGGGGAAAGTCGGGGTATAATCCGTTTTTTTGGGAAAATAGAGAATTTATCAATGGTTAAAAAATTAAAAGTTAAATTAAAAGCTCAATCAAAAGCTAACTCAAACGAAAACACGCAAAACCCTAAAGAGAATCAAGAGAAAATGGCTGACGAGGGTATTCAAAAGCATTCAGAGCATACCGCTGCAAATAAACAGCCTGAATCAGAAGACAATGTACAGAATAAAAATAAACCTACGCGCTTATGTAATTTTTTTATAAAAATTAAAGAATGGAGAGAAGCAAGAAAAAATAAAAACTCAAAGAAGGCAGATGAAAATGCCACAGAAAACAATGATGCTGCAAAACAGGCAGAAATAAAACAAACTGATACGGTTGAGCAACCCAAAGAGCAAAGAAAACCATCTGATCATTTGGAAACCATCAGCAAACTCATCGGAATATCGACAGTATTAGGGATACTCGTCGGTGGATTTGTTATATTTGCTTATCTCTTAAAGATTAATCAATTAAGCATTCTTCCTGATGTATTCAGCAATCCGTCTAGCCTAATCGCTGCAAGTACAATTTTTATAATTATTTTTATTATTATATTTTTATTGTATCAACTTTTAGTGTATTTATTATTACCAGATTTAGCTCTTTTAATACAGGACATTCGAAGCCTAAAATCTCCTAAGTCAAATCGCTCTGATAAAAGCGTTGGATGGGTAAAAATATTATTATTTATAATATTTTACTTGGTATTTGTTTATGCTCTTTCTCGATTACTCGAAATTTTTTTAAAATATTTATTCCCACAAGCAAAAAATATATATCCACTTGTGATAATAATAAATGTCTTTATAGTTCTCTATTATTTTTATGAAAAATGGATTAAAGATCCCAATTCAATTTATAAAATTCCAATTAAGGGAGCCATGACATATATCATAACATTATGTCTATTGATATTCGGTTTTAGCGATAAAATAGCAATTTTATATTTTACCCATTCCATTGAAATTCCTGAAAACTCTTCATGGTATTTACTACACAATAACTTCCAACAAAACAACGGCTCTCAAGAAATCAACGGCATCGACAAAAATGACTTTATCAAGTTAAAACAAAATTTCAAATGTTCTATTCTTTCAGAAAAAGAAAAAGAAGACAAAAACATTAATTGTTCTCCGATTCCCGAACAACGCAACAACGCCCTATACGGTTATATGGCGTGGAATTTGGGCGACACCAAGGTTTTCTGTCCACCAACTATTGATAATCAAAAAGCCGACTCCACTAAAATTAAAGATGACGACTCTAAAACTGAAGAACAAAAAGCAGCTGACGAATTAGCTGCTAAAGAAGCTAAAAAATTAGCTGAAGAATGTATCGTCATCAGCGGAAAAGCCCTGCAAATTTTGCCGGAAGGTTATATCTCTACCGAACCTATCCAACAACTAAAATATGATGTAAAAAAGTAGACAATCGGGATCAACTGCTGCAACTGTAATCATGATTCGCCAAGAAACAAGGATGGTCATCCTGATATAGGATACACGGACAAAAAAATCTGCCAGTAAGTTATGGCAAATCCATACCGTCATTCCCGCGCAGGCGGGAATCCATCTTTGGAGATTGGAGATAAGTAAAGCCATAAAAATCAATCAACTGAAATTCACAAACGGATTCCCGCCTGCGCGGGAATGACGGCTGTGATGTATCCTGTCTTTATTGTTCCCTTTGCCATCCGTCTGTTTTCAGACGACCTGCTATAATCCACGTCGTCTGAAAACCCTCTTTCACGGAAACCGCCATGTCCGACCTCTTCACCCGCCAACCCGATGCGCCGCTTGCCGAACGCCTGCGCCCGCATACGCTTGATGATGTTATCGGGCAGCAGCATTTAATCGGCGAAGGCAAGCCGCTGCGTGTGGCGGTGGAAGGCGGGAAGCCGCATTCTATGTTGCTGTGGGGGCCGCCGGGTGTGGGCAAGACGACGTTGGCGCGGATTTTGGCGCAGAGTTTCAATGCCCAGTTTCTGCCTGTTTCCGCCGTATTTTCCGGCGTGAAAGACATACGCGAGGCAATCGACAAGGCTGAAATCGCTTTGCAGCAGGGACGAGCGACGATTTTGTTTGTCGATGAAGTCCACCGTTTCAACAAGGCGCAGCAGGACGCGTTTCTGCCCCATGTCGAAAGCGGTTTGCTGACCTTTATCGGTGCGACGACGGAAAACCCGTCGTTTGAAGTCAATCCCGCGCTGTTGAGCCGCGCGCAGGTGTATGTTTTGCAATCCTTGTCTTCAGACGACCTCAAGAAACTGATTGCCAAAGTATTGGCCTTGCCCGAATACCAAGATTTCACGATTGAAGCCGATGCGCAGGAGCTGCTTGTCAATACCGCCGACGGCGATGCGCGCAGATTGTTGAATCTGTTGGAACAACTTTTACGCGCCGCCGACACACGTCGTCTGAAAACCCTGACCGCCGAATTTCTCGCCGACAGTCTCGGGGCGCAAATCCGCCGTTTCGATAAAGGCGGCGAGAGTTTCTACAACCAAATCTCCGCCCTGCACAAATCCGTGCGCGGTTCGCATCCGAATGCCGCGCTGTATTGGTTCTGCCGTATGCTCGACGGCGGCACCGACCCGCGCTACCTCGCCCGCCGTATCGTGCGCATGGCGTGGGAGGACATTGGGCTTGCCGACCCGCGTGCCTTCCAAATCGCCAACGATGCCGCCGCCACTTTCGAACGCTTAGGCTCGCCCGAAGGCGAACTCGCGCTGGCACAAGCCGTGCTGTACCTTGCTGCCGCCGCGAAATCCAACGCGGGCTACAAGGCATACAACCAAATGCGCCGCTTCGTCAAAGAAAACGCCAGCGATGAAGTACCCGTCCACCTGCGCAACGCCCCGACCAAATTGATGAAAGAATTGGGCTACGGACGCGAATACCGCTACGCCCACGACGAACCGAACGCCTACGCCGCCGGCGAAAGCTATATGCCCGACGGCTTGGACGAACCCGATTTCTACCAACCCGTCCCGCGCGGGCTGGAAATCAAAATCGGCGAAAAGCTGGAATGGCTGAAATCGCTGGATGAAGAAGCGTTGGATAAGCAGAAGTAAATGGTGTAGATAAAGTTTCAGACGACCCCAAACGTCGTCTGAAAATCCGATCATCGAAAAGAAAAACCGGATTTCCATCAAAGGAATCCGGTTTATTTTACTCCACACTTACAAATTCATTCTGACGCCTACGCGGACGGAGCGTACCGGCAGCGGGGCGATGTATTTAAATAAAAAAGAAACGTTTTCAGACGACCTCTTTTTTATACAACCCTCTTATTTCCGCATTTCAACCAACATCCGACACACGCCTAATCCTGCCGCTGCCAAGATCGCGGCGACAAAGCCGATGTTGGAAATGCCTGCCCAGACGGTAACGTAATGTCCCAAAAGCGCGCCGCCGCCGATGCCGACGTTGTAGAGGCCTGAGTAAATCGAGTTGGCTACATCCGTCGCATCCGAGGCAAAGTCCAATACTTTGGAGACCATGCCGAGGCTCAAGACGACGATGGCGATACCCCAGACAAACACCAGCGCGTAAACGGCTATCGGGTAAGCGGCAAGGGGAAGCAGGCAGAGCGTTGAAGCCATGATGACAGATACCGAAGTCAGCAGGAATACGCGTTGGTGTTTGGCAAACCATTTGCCGAACAAATACGACGCGGCAAATCCCGCCAGCCCGTACAGGCTCAAGACGATGGTCACTTGTTCGGGTGCGAAGCCGCCGGCTTGCAGGACGAAGGGTTCGATATAGCTGTATGCCGTAAAGTGGGCGGTAATCAGGAGGACGGTCAGCGCGTAGAGTAGCATGAGGTTTTTGCGCTTGAGCAATCCGGGCAGGCTTTTGAGCGAACCTGTGTTCACGCTGGGCAGCAGCGGCAGGTTTTTCGCCAATATGCCCATGACCGCTGCCGCGCAAAGTCCGATAAGCAAAAAGCTGAACTGCCAGCTTGAGTGTTGCCCGATAACGCGCCCAAGCGGAATGCCTGCCACCATCGCCATGACCGTCCCCGTACTGAGTAGCCCCAAAGCCTGATTGCCTTTACCCTGCGGCGCGACACGTACCGCCAGCGAGGCGGTAATCGACCAAAACACGGCGTGCGTCAGGGCGATGCCGATGCGGCTGATGAGCAGGATTTCGAAACTTCGGGCGAAATAGGAAACGATGTGGCTGAGGGTAAAGAACGCGAAGAGGATGAGCAGCAGCTTTCGGCGTTCGATGTTTTTCGTTGCCAGCATCAGCGGCAGCGACAGCAGCGCGACAATCCACGCATACACGGTAATCATGATGCCGACTTCGGTCGGCGGCATATTGAAGGTCGCGCCGATGTCGCTCAATAGGGCAATCGGGATATATTCGGTGGTGTTGAAAATGAATGCGCCGACTGCCAGGGCGATGACGCTTAGCCATTGTTTGTTTGTGTTTGCTGACATTGAGGTTTCCCTTTTTATATTTTTCTTCAAGATTTTAACGAATCTGTAATTATACTACTTTCAGACGACCTTCCTACTGCGCCGACACAAAATTCCGCCCTAGACGCTCCCGCCTCATCGGCATACAATCATTCGCATGAACACCAAACGCCCCAAGCTCTCCCGTTTTGCCCATATTTACGGCATGAACGGGCAATTCGTCCTGTTGGAACAGCATTCCGAGTGGATGCCGGTCAACGATGCCGACTACGACAATGCGCCCGCCTTGCCGGAGGGGTTCGTGTTTGCGGACGAAGCGTTCTATACGACCGACGGCAGCGTGCCGCCGCTTGTCCTGCCCGACAACATCAAAATCTTCAACGAAGAAGCGCGCAAACTCGAACGCCGCAGGCTCGATGCGCTGGCTTTGGAAGAGTTGGGCAAAAACCTCGCCGCCGCCCAAGCCGAGAGCGACCTCGAAGCCCTGCTCGAAAAAATCGAATTTCATTTGAAACAAGACAATCTGTTCAAATAAAACTTTTCAGACGACCTCCCAAGCAGCAAAGGGGTCGTCTGAAAGATAAAATCGTTGACAATCCAAACCGATTTGGTACATTGTTCAACACTTATCAATCCCCGTTTCCCAACCGACAAAGGAGTCGAGAAGATGTTTTCAAAAAGCGTCAACCTAGCCCAATATGATCCGGAGCTGGCAGCCGCCATCGCCCAAGAAGACCAACGCCAGCAAGACCACGTCGAACTGATTGCTTCCGAAAACTACGTCAGTTGCGCCGTGATGGAGGCACAAGGTTCGCAATTGACCAACAAATACGCCGAAGGCTACCCCGGCAAACGCTACTACGGCGGTTGCGAATACGTCGATATCGTCGAACAGCTGGCAATCGACCGCGTCAAAGAACTCTTCGGTGCGGAATACGCCAACGTCCAACCCCATTCCGGCTCCCAAGCCAACCAAGCCGTGTACGCCTCCGTCCTCAAACCCGGCGACACCATCCTCGGCATGAGCCTCGCACACGGCGGACACCTGACCCACGGCGCGAGCGTTAACATTTCCGGCAAACTCTACAATGCCATTACCTACGGTTTGGATGAAAACGAAGTCCTCGATTACGCCGAAGTCGAACGCCTCGCGCTTGAACACAAACCCAAAATGATTGTTGCCGGCGCATCTGCCTACGCCCTGCAAATCGACTGGGCGAAATTCCGTGAAATCGCCGACAAAGTCGGTGCCTACCTTTTCGTCGATATGGCGCACTACGCAGGTCTGATTGCCGGCGGCGAATACCCCAACCCCGTCCCATTCTGCGACTTCGTGACCACCACCACCCACAAAACTCTGCGCGGCCCGCGCGGCGGCGTGATTTTGTGCCGCGACAACACACATGAAAAAGCGTTGAACTCTTCCATCTTCCCAAGCCTGCAAGGCGGTCCGCTGATGCACGTCATCGCCGCCAAAGCCGTTGCGTTCAAAGAAGCCCTGCAACCCGAGTTCAAACAATACGCGAAACAGGTGAAAATCAATGCCGCAGCGATGGCGGAAGAATTGGTCAAACGCGGCTTGCGCATCGTTTCCGGCCGCACAGAAAGCCATGTTTTCCTCGTTGACCTGCAACCGATGAAAATCACCGGCAAAGCCGCCGAAGCCGCATTGGGCAAAGCAAACATCACCGTCAACAAAAACGCCATCCCGAACGACCCGGAAAAACCGTTCGTTACCTCCGGCATCCGCATCGGCTCCGCCGCCATGACCACGCGCGGATTTAACGAAGCCGACGCCCGTGTCCTTGCCAACCTCGTTGCCGACGTTTTGGCAAATCCTGAAGACGAAGCGAATCTGGCAAACGTCCGCAAACAAATCACCGCGCTTTGCGACAAATACCCCGTTTACGGCGCGTAACCGGCTTGCCCGTTTAAGCATCTTGCAACACGGAAAGGTCGTCTGAAAATCCCGAAAAAGGGTTTTCAGACGACCTTATTTGTTCATTTCAGACTACAATACCGAATTAAATTCTCTCATCAACCCGACGAACTCCGTCTCATCATAAAAGCAAGGAATACCCATGCACACCGAAGCCGTTTTAACCGTATTGAAAAACCTGCAAAACCAAATCTGCACCGCGCTTGAGCAAGAAGACGGCGGGGCGGTGTTTGCGCATGAGGAATGGACGGGCAAATTGGGTGTGGGCGAAACCCGCGTCTTGAAAAACGGCGCAGTATTCGAGCAGGCAGGCGTGAATTTTTCGCATGTGAAAGGCAGCAAAATGCCCGCTTCGGCGACGGCGCACCGTCCTGAATTGGCGGGCGCGGCGTTTGAGGCGATGGGCGTGTCGCTGGTGATTCATCCGAAAAATCCGTATGTGCCGACCAGCCATGCGAACGTGCGCTTTTTTATCGCGTATCCGGAAGGCGGCGAGCCTGTGTGGTGGTTCGGCGGCGGCTTTGACTTGACGCCGTTTTATCCGTTTGAAGAAGATATTTTGCACTGGCACACGGTCGCGCGGGACGTATGCGCGCCGTTTGGGGAAGCGGTTTATCCCGAGTTTAAAAAATGGTGCGACGAGTATTTTTACCTGAAACACCGCAGCGAAACGCGCGGCGTGGGCGGTTTGTTCTTCGACGATTTGAACCGCTGGGATTTCGATACCTGCCTGAAGTTCATCAAGGCGGTCGGCGAAGGCTATATCGAAGCGTATCTTCCGATTGTGGCGAAACGCAAAAACACGCCGTACGGCGAACGCGAGCGCGAGTTCCAGCTTTACCGGCGCGGGCGTTATGTGGAATTTAATTTGGTTTGGGACAGGGGTACGCTGTTCGGTCTGCAAAGCGGCGGGCGCACGGAAAGCATTTTGATGTCCATGCCGCCTTTGGTGCGCTTCGAATATCAATACGCGCCCGAAGAAGGTTCGCCCGAAGCGCGGCTGAACGAGTTTCTCACCGCCCGCGACTGGCTCTCGGAGATGAAATAATGGAGGATAAACGCAAGCCCGACGCCCATCCTTCGGACAAATTCATCCTTGCCATGATTGTCATGGCGGTGTTCCTGGTGATCATCATCGGCGGCGGATTTATCGCCGTAGAATATTTCAAGGCGCATCCCGAAGTGTTTGAATTGAAGCCGCCTGCGAAATAGTTATAGTAAACACACTTAACTTTAAATACAGCATATCACCAAATTCCGTCATTCCCGCGCAGGCGGGAATCCATTGTAAAATTTGAGAAACCTCGATTTGAAAAACAGTTTCTGAATTTCAAAAATGGATTCCCGCCTGCGCGGGAATGACGACAACCGGTAAATTGCGTATCGAAAATAAAGTATAGTGGATTAAAATAAAAATGAGACAAGGCGGCAACGCCCGCCGTGTACGGGTAGTACATAAGGGCGTTGGCAACGCCGTATCATTGCAATTTTAATCCACTATATCTTTACTGTCTGCGGCTTCGTCGCCTTGTCCTTATTTAAATTTAATCCACTATAATTTAGCTGTAGGAAGAAAGACAAAAGGTCGTCTGAAACTTTTCAGACGACCTTTTTCAGCTTTAAAACCCTTGTTTACAAAACAGCCAAAGCCGCGTCGTAATCAGGCTCGTTGGCGATTTCGGCAACCAGTTCGCTGTGCAGGACTTTGTCGTTTTCGTCCAAAACCACAACGGCACGCGCAGTTAGTCCGCGCAACGGGCTGTCGGTCAGGGCAACGCCGTAATCGGCGGCAAAGCTGCTGCGGAACGTAGACAGGTTCACAACATTGTCCAAACCTTCCGCGCCGCAGAAGCGGGCTTGGGCAAACGGCAGATCGGCGGAGATGCACAACAAGACCGCGTTGTCCAAAGAAGACGCGCGTTGGTTAAATGTACGCACGGATTGGGCGCACACGCCGGTGTCGACGCTTGGGAAAATGTTCAATACTTTGCGTTTGCCCGCAAAATCCGCCAAAGTTTTCTCGGACAGGTCGGCGGCGGTCAGGCTGAATGCAGGCGCGGTTTGACCGACAGCGGGCAGGTCGCCGGAAGTATGGACAGGGTTGTCGTGGAAGGTAATTTGAGCCATAAGGGTTTCCTTTTTGGGGTTGACAGAAAAATATTGACGAGGATAGAAGGTTTTTATCTGTTTGCCAAGCGATACATAATTAAAGGCGATATGCTCAAAACAGGTCGTCTGAAAAATTTCAGACGACCTATTTCATATGCGCCGTATGCCTGTTCACACCCAAAGCCAAGCCCAAACGCTGCGCCCTTCGCCTTGCAGCAACACCAGCGTGCGGCAGGCGGAGGCTGTGTTCATACATTCCAACCCGATGCCGTGTGCGGCAAGTTCGGCGGCGATTTTCGGATGGAGGAACTGCTGCTTCTCCCCCGTGCCGATAATGATGACTTCGGGCAAGCCGTCCGAATCGGAGGTCGTCTGAAACAGGTCGGCGGCAGTCAGTTCGGACGGCGTTTGCACGTTCATTGCTTCGATTTTGCCGTTGTGCCAGATGATGGGCGCGGTGTAGGTTTTGCCGCCCGCTTCGATTGCGCCCGCCCGATAAGCGGTCAGGCTTAGGGTTTCATCGGTTTTGTTTTCTTCAATCAGCATTTTTCTTCCGTTTCTTTCTCGGCTTGATATATCAATTTCAAACAGGCTTGCCGCCCTTTCGCCGCGTTCCGTAAAAAAGGTGCAAAATCAGGCAATTTCAGGTAGGATGGGCGACTTTAGCCTGCGTCTTCCGCCCTTGCAAAATCAGCATTATAGTGGATTAACTTTAAACCAGTACGGCGTTGCCTCGCCTTGCCGTACTATCTGTACTGTCTTCGGCTTCGTCGCCTTGTCCTGATTTAAATTTAATCCACTATATCAATCCCCTGCGGCGGCGTCACGTTTCGGGCTTTCTGAATTTCTGTTTTTACTTTTTGATTTAAGAGAATCGGCTCACAAGGAGGCACAATGAAGCCAGTAAACATCGGTCTTTTAGGTTTAGGTACGGTCGGCGGCGGTACGGCTGCCGTGTTGCAGGACAATGCGGCGGAAATCAGCCGCCGTTTGGGACGCGAAGTGCGCATCAGTGCCGTATGCGACTTGAGCGAAGAAAAAGCCCGCCAAATCTGCCCGTCCGCAGCCTTCGTCAAAGACCCGTTCGAACTGGTCGCGCGTGAAGACGTCGATGTCGTCGTCGAATTGTTCGGCGGTACCGGCATCGCCAAAGATGCGGTATTGAAAGCCATTGAAAACGGCAAACACATCGTTACCGCCAACAAAAAACTGCTCGCCGAATACGGCAACGAAATCTTCCCGCTGGCGGAAGAAAAAAATGTCATGGTGCAATTTGAAGCGGCTGTGGCGGGTGGCATCCCGATTATCAAAGCCCTGCGCGAAGGCCTCGCCGCCAACCGCATCCGCAGCATCGCCGGCATCATCAACGGCACCAGCAACTTCATCCTCTCCGAAATGCGCGAAAAAGGCAGCGCGTTTGCCGACGTATTGAAAGAAGCGCAAGCATTGGGCTACGCCGAAGCCGATCCGACCTTCGACATCGAAGGCAACGACGCAGGCCACAAAATTACTATCATGAGCGCGCTGGCATTCGGCACGCCGATGAACTTCCCAGCCTGCTATCTCGAAGGCATCAGCAAACTCGACAGCCGCGACATCAAATATGCCGAAGAACTCGGCTACCGCATCAAACTTTTGGGCATCACCCGCAAAACCGATAAAGGCATCGAATTGCGCGTCCATCCGACCCTGATTCCCGAAAGCCGCCTCTTGGCAAACGTCAACGGCGTGATGAACGCCGTGCGCGTCAACGCCGATATGGTCGGCGAAACCTTATATTACGGCGCAGGCGCGGGCGCATTGCCGACCGCTTCCGCCGTGGTTGCCGACATCATCGACATCGCACGCCTGATTGAAGCGAATACCGACCACCGCGTACCGCATCTGGCGTTCCAACCCGCACAAGTCCAAGCGCAAACCATCCTGCCTATGGACGAAATCACCAGCAGCTACTACCTGCGCGTCCAAGCCAAAGACGAACCGGGTACGCTGGGGCAAATCGCCGCGCTTTTGGCAAAAGAAAACGTGTCCATCGAAGCCTTAATCCAAAAAGGCGTCATCGACCAAACCACCGCCGAAATCGTGATTCTGACCCACAGCACGGTCGAGAAAAACATCAAGCGCGCCATTGCCGCCATCGAAGCATTAAGCTGCGTGGAAAAACCGATCACCATGATCCGCATGGAAAGCCTGCATGACTGAGCCGAAAAACGAAATGTCCGCTGAAGAGCAAGCCGCGGCGCGTAAAAAAGCGAAAGCCAAAATCCGCACCATCCGCATTTGGGCGTGGGTCATTTTGGCACTGCTCGCCGCGACTGCCCTGCTCTCGCAATGCGCCATGTCCAAACCGCAGGCTAAGCAGAACATCTTTGAATCTTGCGTGAAAAACATCCCCTTTGCCGAAAAATGGCAAAACGATTTGAAAGCAAGAGGCTTGGATTCAAACAACAGCAAACTCGCCACCGATTACTGCACCTGTATGTGGGACAAGCCTTTGGACAAACTTTCCGAAGAGCAAATCCGTTCATTGGGCAAACTCAGCCCTCAAGAGCAGCTCGACCTGCTCGGCGGCGCGCAAGCGTTTGAAGATCGCGACAAGCAGTGTGTGACAGGTTTGAAGGCGGAATAATCCGGTTTTAACATAGCAAAAAGGTCGTCTGAAAAAACTCCGTTTGGTGTTTTCAGACGACCTTTTCTCATATAGGCAGGCATCACTCCGCCCCTTCACGGTATAATCAGCCCATATCACTTCACAACAAGGAACACACAAGATGGATTGGAAAGGACGCGAACAGAGTCAAAACGTAGAAGACCGACGCGGCAGCAGCGGTGGAGGCGGCGGTAGGACGCCCGGCATCCTCGGCATCATCGTCGTTTTGATCGGCGCTTATTACGGCGTCGATTTGAGCGGCTTGGTCGGCACGCCTTCCATGGGTACGGGTTCAACCCAAACCTCCCAGCTCAAACCTCAAGAAGAAGCCGAACTGAACGAACTTGCCCGCGTCGTCCTCGCCGATACGGAAAAAGCTTGGGGCAGCTATTTCAAACAAATCGGACGGACCTACACCCCGACCACGCTGGTGTTATACAACGGCGGCACATCCACCGCCTGCGGCATGGGTCAATCGGCAATGGGGCCGTTTTACTGCCCGGGCGACAAAAAAGTCTATCTCGACTTAGACTTTTATAGGGATATGCAGACCAAACTCAACTCTGCCAGCGATGCCGCGTTTGCCTACGTCATCGCACACGAAGTCGGACACCACGTCCAAAACCTGCTCGGTATCCTGCCTAAAGTCCACAGAATGCAGCAGCAGGTCGGCAAAAAAGAAGCCAATGCCCTTTCCGTCAAACTCGAATTGCAGGCGGACTGCTACGCGGGCATTTGGGGGCATTACGCCGTCAACAATAATATCTTCAAACCCGAAGACATCCCCAAAGCCATGCTGGCTGCCGAATCCGTCGGCGACGACCGCCTGCAGAAAGACGGGCAGGGCTACGTCGTTCCCGACAGCTTTACACACGGCTCGTCCGAACAGCGCATGGCATGGCTCAAACGCGGTTTGGACAGCGGCGACATCAATCAATGCAACACTTTCGGCAATTGATTGAAACCGCAGTGAATGGTTATTTGATATAACCCCCAAAGGTCGTCTGAAAGCCTTCAGACGACCTTTGCCTATGTTAGAATAAGCCCGTTTTCCATTCACAATCACAAAGGAAACCATCATGGCAAACATTGCCCGCGACATCTTCAAAGCCTACGACATCCGAGGCATTGTCGGCAAAACCCTGACCAACGAAGCCGCCTACCTCATCGGCAAAGCCATCGCCACCCGAGCCGCCGAAAAAGGCATCACCCGCATCGCACTCGGACGCGACGGACGCTTGAGCGGTCCCGAATTGATGGAACACATCCAACGCGGCTTTACCGACAGCGGCATCGACGTCCTCAATGTCGGCATGGTCGCCACCCCCATGCTTTATTTCGCCGCCATCAACGAATGCGGCGGCAGCGGCGTGATGATTACCGGCAGCCACAACCCCCCCGATTACAACGGCTTCAAAATGATGCTCGGCGGCGACACCCTCGCAGGCGAAGCCATCCAAGGACTGCTCGCCCTGATCGAAGCCGACAAACTGACCGCTTCCGATAAAAAAGGCAGCGTAACCGAAAAAGACATTTCCAGCGAATACCACAACCACATCGTCGGCCACGTCAAACTCAAACGCCCCATGAAAATCGCCATCGACGCGGGCAACGGCGTAGGCGGCGCATTCGCAGGCAAGCTCTACAAAGGTTTGGGTAACGAAGTGACCGAACTTTTCTGCGAAGTGGACGGCAATTTCCCCAACCACCATCCCGACCCTTCCAAACCGAAAAACCTGCAAGATTTGATTGCCGCGCTGAAAAACAGCGACGCCGAAATCGGCTTGGCTTTTGACGGCGATGCCGACCGCTTGGGCGTCGTCACCAAAGACGGCAACATTATTTATCCCGACCGTCAGCTCATGCTGTTCGCCCAAGACGTTTTGAGCCGTAATCCCGGCGCGAAAGTCATCTTCGACGTCAAATCCACCCGCCTGCTCGCACCGTGGATTAAAGAACACGGCGGCGAACCCGTCATGGAGAAAACCGGCCACAGCTTCATCAAGTCCACCATGAAAAAAACCGGCGCGCTGGTTGCCGGCGAAATGAGCGGACACATTTTCTTCAAAGAACGCTGGTTCGGCTTCGACGACGGCATGTACGCCGGCGCGCGCCTCTTGGAAATCCTGTCTGCCTTTGACAATCCGTCCGAAGTCCTGAACAGCCTGCCGCAAAGCATTTCCACGCCCGAACTCAACATCGACCTGCCCGAAGGCAGCAACGGCCATCAGGTTATCGACGAACTCGCCGCCAAAGCCAAATTCGAAGGCGCGACCGAAATCATCACCATCGACGGTCTGCGCGTAGAATTCCCCGACGGCTTCGGCCTGATGCGCGCCTCCAATACCACACCGATTTTGGTGTTGCGCTTCGAGGCAGATTCCGACGAAGCCATCGGGCGGATTCAAAACCAGTTCAAAGCCGTCATCGAAAGCAATCCCGCGCTGAAATGGCCGCTGTAAACGGTTAACGCTTTAAAGCTCGAAAGGTCGTCTGAAAACAGAAATGCAGATACTGCCAAACTGTTTTCAGACGACCTTTTGCTGTTTTCTGAATTTAATATCCCTTCCCCTAGAGACGAATTCAATTTCATGTCAGTCATGACTGGCGCTTATTACAATCGCAACTCTTCAAAATGGTTACTTACCGTAACATTTGAAACAGTAGGAAAATCCATCAGTTCTGGGTTGATTATGTAATTTGTCAAACTATCAGAAGGATTCAAATGGTAAATAGTCGTCAAAACATTAACAAAAAACCTTTCCCCTTTTACCGTTATTTTTTCATCGACATCCGTTATAAAATAAATTTCCCTATCTTTCAGATATATGATTTGATTTCTCTTCAAATCTACCGTCCATTCCTCAATCGATTTATTCATGAGTGCATTTTGAATATACAGTTCAAACTGATGGCCATAAGAAAAATCTATTCCTACTTTAATAAATAAATCATCTCCAAAAAATTTGGATTCAAAATCAGCCCATAGCTCATCTTGAAATTTTTTATTTACTTCTTTTATGAAATCATTAAATTCAATCATCTGATTACCTCCGACGGCAGCTTTATATAAGCTGCTTGATTAGTTGTCCGATGGACATCTGCGCTTTTGCTGCCCCTTAAAAATCTCAAAGGATTATAGTCGGGTCGTCTGAAAACCGATATCAACCCTCTCCCCCTCTCCCAATCCAGAATATAACGAAATCGCATTAAATTAAAACCAAGCATTCTTTCCGTTTTTCAGACGACCTGTTTACAGTATCGCCACTGTTTTCAGAAAAATCACCATTCAACCAAACAATTAAAGCCGCGCAGGCAACGATCTGCCTCAAGCAGCCGTCCGCACAAAGGAACCGACATGACCCCGGCCAACCCGCTTCCCAACGAACTTTCCGCACAACTCGCCGCCCTCTCGCCTACACAGCTCGCTTGGCTTTCCGGCTACTGCTGGGCGCAAAGTCAAGGGGCGGCGGGCGGTTTGAGTGTTTCCGCAGCTCCCGCCGTTGCAGCCCCCGCGCGACGCGTGTTGGTCTTATCCGCCTCGCAAACGGGCAATGCGCGCGGCGTTGCCGAATCTTTACACGCCAAACTCAAAAACGCCGACGTAGAAGCCGTATTGAGCAGCGCGGGTGACTTCAAAAGCAAAACCCTGCCCGATGAAGACATCGTGTTATTGGTAACATCCACGCAAGGCGAGGGCGAGCCGCCCGAAGAAGCCCTGCCGCTGTATAAATTCGTCTTCGGCAAAAAAGCCCCCGATTTGGGCAAACTCACTTTTGCCGTCTTAGGTTTGGGCGATTCTTCCTATCCCAATTTCTGCCAAGCGGGCAAAGACTTTGACGCCCAATTTGCCGAACTGGGCGCACGTCGTCTGAACGACTTGGGCATCTGCGATTTAGAGTTCCAAAGCGCCGCCGACGCGTGGATAGAAGCCGTCGTCCCCCTAGTTGCCGAGCTTGCCGCGCAAACCGCCGCCGCATCCGTGGCAACCCCTGCCGCCCCTCAAACCGCAGGCACTGTCTATACCAAAGACAAACCCTATACCGCCACCCTGTCCGTCCGCCAAAAAATCACGTCCCGCTCCGCCGAAAAAGACGTGGAGCACATCGAAATCGACCTGTCCGGTTCCGGACTGCACTATCAGGCAGGCGACGCATTGGGCGTACTCCCGCTCAACGCTCCCGCTTTGGTTCAAGAAATCCTCGATTTGCACCAATTAAGCGGCGAAGAAAAAATCCGCCTTTCAGACGACCTCGAAACCGACATCCGCACCGCCCTGACCGAGTCCGCCGACATCACGCAAAACACGCCGGCACTCGTGCAGCAATACGCCGAATTGTCCGGCAGCGAAGAACTCAAAACCACAGCCGCCGACAAAACCCGATTGGACGCCTACCTCGCCGCCACCCCGCCCGTCGGCGTCTTCGCCGCCTACCCCCATCCCTTGGACGCGCAAACCCTGTTCCAACTTTTCCGCCCCCAAACCCCGCGCCTTTACTCCATCGCCTCCGCGCAAGACGAAGTCGGCGAAGAAGTCCACCTGACCGTCGGCGTCGTCCGCTTCGAACACCACGGCAACACCTACACCGGCGCAGCCTCAGGCTATCTGGGCGAACGCCTTGAAGAAGGTGGTGAAGTACGCGTTTTCGTCGAACCCAACCCCAACTTCCGCCTGCCCGCCGACGGCGACACCCCCGTCATCATGATAGGCGCAGGCACAGGCATCGCTCCCTTCCGCGCCTTCATGCAGCAACGCGCCGCCAACGGCGACAACGGCAAAAACTGGCTCATCTTCGGCAACCAACGCCTCGCCGACGACTTCCTGTACCAGCTTGAATGGAGCGATTACCGCAAAGACGGCACCCTCACACGCGCCGACTTGGCATGGAGCAGGCAGGGCGAACACAAAGTCTATGTCCAACACAAAATCGCCGAACACGCCGCCGAAGTCTGGAACTGGCTGCAACAAGGCGCACACCTCTACGTCTGCGGCGACGCCATCCGCATGGCACGCGACGTAGAAACCTCCCTGCTCAACGTCATCGAAACCCAAGGCAAACTCAGCCGCGACGATGCCGAAGACTATCTCAACGAAATGCGCGAAGACAAACGCTACCAACGCGACGTCTATTGATACCGCCCCAAACGAAAGGTCGTCTGAAAAGCCCAAATCGGGTTTTCAGACGACGGCGAATTCGTATTTGAAGTACATCAATTACAGAAACGGCAGCATACGGTCTTTCCTGCAAGAAAGATTGATATGGGCTCTACACACAACTGACCTAGACGATAAAATTAAAAGTCAGGACAGTTGAAGAATATTGCAGGACATGTCATCTAAAACACAAAACCATTTTCAGACGACTTTTTATGTTGAAAAATATGAACAGACACACGATAAATTCCGCCTTCTGCGCAATCTATGAGCTACCCTGCCAGTTGCGGGAAAATGGATTTCAATCCGGCAACGATGATTTCTACGGAGACGGCGGCAAGCATCATGCCCATGATACGGTTAAGGATGGTCAGTCCTGTCGTACCCAGTTTTTTGCTGATTCGTCCTGCAACAACGAGGATGGCGTAGCAAATCAGGCTGACAAGGAAGCCTGCGGCGAGAATCAAAGCAATATCGCTGTAATTTTTGGCGGCTGAGGCGTAGATGATGACGGTGGAGATACCGCCCGGACCGATGGTGATGGGGATGGCGACGGGAACGACGGCGATGGCTTTGGCGTTTTTTTGGATGTGTGGTACAACACCCTCTTCCTTGTCGCCACCGATATTTTGTTTGGCGGGGTTATCGTTGCCGTTCATCATGGAGATGGCGATAAGCAATACCAAAATACCGCCGCCGACTTGGAAAGAGCCGACGCTGATGCCTAAGATTTTCAACAACATCCCGCCCGTCAAGGTGAAGACGGCAATGACGATGAAGACGGCGAGCGCGGCGGTGCGGGCGATGCGGCGTTTTTCTTTGGTGCTGTGATCCTGCGTCAAATCGAGGTAAATCGAAAGCGCGCTGAACGGGTTGATCAGTACAAGGAAGGCAACCAAAAGTTTGCCGATTTCTACACCTAATTCCATTTTTTATTCCCTTATTGGTTTTTTGTAGAGACGTTTACGTCCGCTTTGTCATTGAATTCGTAGCGGCGTTTGGTTTTGTGCTCGCTGGAAATACCCATCAGCAGCGCAAGTACGGTCATGATGGAGAGTGTTGCAGTGCCGCCGTAGCTGACCAACGGCAGGGGGACGCCGACAACGGGCAAAATGCCGCTCACCATGCCCATATTCACAAAGGCGTAGCAGAAAAAGGTCATGGTCAATGCGCCGGCAAGCGTGCGGCTGTAAAGCGATTGGGCTTTGGCGGCAATCAGCAGTCCGCGCGTCAGGATAACGAGGTAAACCAGCAGCAGCAAGATGTTGCCGATCAAACCGAATTCTTCGCCATATACGGCAAAAATGAAGTCGGTCGTGGACTCTGGAATGTAATCCAAATGCGTTTGTGTGCCGTTGAGCCAGCCTTTCCCCCAGACACCGCCCGAACCGATGGCAATCATGGACTGGATGATGTGGTAGCCTGCGCCCAAAGGGTCCTGCGTCGGGTCAAACAGTGTCAGGACGCGGGTTTTCTGATAGTCGTGCATCCCGTAGTTCCATAAAAGCGGCAATGCGGCAACGAAGGCGACGATGGCGGCAAAGATGACTTTCCACGGCAGACCTGCGAAAAAGACGATGAAAATACCCGATGCCATAATCAAAACCGCCGTACCCAAGTCGGGCTGTTTCAAAATCAGCGCAACGGGGATGAGGATTAAAAGCATGGCGATGACGTAGTGAAACCATTTCAGACGACCTTCGTGCCGCTGGAAGTACCAAGCGACGGTCATGGGCAGGACGATTTTCATGATTTCGGACGGCTGGATGCGCGTGAAACCCAGCTCCAGCCAGCGTGTAGAGCCATTGACGGTCACGCCT
Organism: Neisseria sp. DTU_2020_1000833_1_SI_GRL_NUU_006; assembly: GCA_032388755.1. Classification (NCBI taxonomy): domain Bacteria; kingdom Pseudomonadati; phylum Pseudomonadota; class Betaproteobacteria; order Neisseriales; family Neisseriaceae; genus Neisseria; species Neisseria sp. DTU_2020_1000833_1_SI_GRL_NUU_006. Next base: position 1,264,574 of record CP135593.1, read on the forward strand.
GCGACTTCGACGGCGACAAGCAGCAACACGCCAATCAGGTACATCGGCAGCGCAACCTTTGCGGCATCACGCGGCTTGAACGAGGCGACAAACCACAGCAGTGCAAAGCCGACAACCGTATGCAGGGTTTTGTGTTCAAGCTGGCCGAAATCCTGCCCGTCCGCCGAATAGAGCAAAAACAGGCTCATAATGTAGATGGCGAGCATGGGGAAAAACAGCCACGGGTCTATCGGAGCAGATACGGTACGCTTGATTTTTGCCCACATTCCAACCGTTTCATTCATGATTTGCTTCCTCCTGTTTCAGACCGTAGGCTTTTTGGAATATGGTCGGCGGTTGGGGTTGTGTGCGGTGTTGTTGCGGTTCGGGCATTCCGCCTGCGTCGGGGTCGTCTGAAAACTGCTGCGGCTTGACGTTGAGCATATAAAAATCGGTCAGGCTGCGGGCAAGCGGTGCGGCGTAGGCACCCCAGCCGCCGTTTTCCAGAATCACGGCAATGGCGATTTCAGGTTTTTCCAAGGGGGCAAACGAAATAAACCACGCATGGTCGCGGTGTTGCTCGCGCAAGGCTGCGGCGTTGTAACGACCGCCCTGCTTGATTTGCACAACCTGCGCCGTACCCGTTTTGCCACCCATGCTGTAAGCCAATCCGCCGCCGATGCGGTGTGCCGTACCGCCCGGTTTCAAGACTTTCTCCATCGCCTGTTTGACGTATTCGAAGTTATCTTGTTTGAACGGGATTTTGTATTCGGGATTGGGATTGATACGCGTGATTTTGCGTTTGTCGAAATCCAACAATTCTTTCACCAAATGCGGTTGATAAACCACGCCGTTATTGGCGAGCGAAGCGGTGGCGTGTGCCATTTGCAGCGGGGTGTAAGCGTTGTAACCCTGCCCGATGCTGACCGAGACCATCTCGCCTGCACGCCATTCTTTGGCGGTAGGATCGGACGATTTGGCAAAGCGTTTCGCCTTCCATTCGCGGCTGGGCAAAACGCCCGTATATTCGCTGGGCAGGTCGATGCCGGTTTTTTTGCCGAACCCGAATTGCGCTAAATACGGCGATGCTTTGTCTATGCCCATTTCGTAGCCCAAGCGGTAGAAAAAGGTATCGGACGACACCTGTATCGCCTTGCTCAAATTCGCCGAACCGTGACCGCTGCGTACGGAATCTCGGAAGACGTGGCGGCTGCCGGGGATGCTCCATGCGCCGGGCGCGGGAACGACCGTCGTTTGGGTAATTTTGCCGCTTTCCAGCAAAGCCATGCCCATAAACGGCTTAAACGTCGAGCCCGGCGGATACAGACCTTGCGTTACGCGGTTGACCAACGGCTTTTTCCAGTCATCATTCAAGGCTTTCCAAGTTTCGCTGTCGATGCCGTCGATAAAGAGGTTGGGATCGAAAGAAGGTTTGGAAACGAAAGCCAACACCGTACCATCTTGCGGATTGATGGCGACAATCGCCCCGCGCCTGTCTCCCAATATTTTGTCCGCCTCTTGTTGCATGCGGATGTCCATGCCCAAGCGCAAAGTTTGCCCCATGCGCGACGGCACTTTTTTCAAGACGCGAACAATATTGCCGTAAGCGTCTTTTTCCACTTCTTGATAGCCGGGCGCGCCATGAAGCTGCGGTTCGTAATATTTTTCCAGCCCCGATTTGCCGATGTGCGTGCTGCCGCGATAGAGTGCAGTCAAGCCCTCTTCTTCCAAAATTTCCTGATCTTTGTCGCTGATGCGGCCGATGTAGCCTAAAAAGTGTGAAGTCAGCTTGCCATAAGGATACTCGCGGAAAGTGCGCGAATTGACTTCTACGCCTTTAAACTCATTAAGATGCACGGACAATTTCGCCGCTTCTTCATCTGTCAGGCGCAGCTTGAGCGGGATGTTTTCAAATTTGCGGTAGCTTTCGCGGTATTTGTGGAAACGCTTCAAATCGGTAGGCGTAATATCGACATACTTCCGCAAGGCTTCGATGACATCCTCCATCTTGCCCTCAATACGGCTGGGGATGACTTCCAGCGAAAACACGGGATAGTTTTTTGCCAACGGTACGCCGTTGACATCTACGATTTCGCCGCGGACAGGCGGAGTCGGAATTAATGTGATGCGGTTGCTGGATGCCTGCCCGGAAAAATCGTCATGCCGGAACACCTGCAAATAAACAAACCGAGCCACCAATGCGGCAAACAGAACCACAATCAGGATAAACGCTACCAGCAGACGCAATAAAGAATCGGCTTGCGCCGCCTTTGCAGTCTGTGTTTTACCGCTACCGCCATTTTTCAGACGACGTTTCATAGTATTCAGTATAGACATGGTTTCACGTTATCTGTTGGCGCGATAGAAATTGGTCAGCATCAGCATCAACTGGCTCAAGAAAGGCCAAAGCAGCGCGCCTGCCAAAGGCGCGATGAAACTTTGCCAAGTAATGATTTGGTTGTTGAGGAACAGGCGCGCCGCCACCAAGACCGCCTGATGGCAGAACAATGCTGCCAATACCGCCCCGATCTGCATGATGTGGCCGTAGAGCATGATTTGACGGCGCGTGTTCAAGACGAAATACACCATGACCGTATAAGACAATGCGTGCAGCCCCAAAGTCGCTGCCGTTGCGGCATCGACTATCAAGCCGAGCAAAAACGCAATGCCCATGCCGACGCGTTGGGGATGATGCATAGACCAATAAAGCAGCATCAGCGCAGTCAGTTCGGGCAGCCAAAAAAACACATCAAAGGGAAAAGGCATGAAATCGACAAGCATGGTTACGGCAAAACTTGCCGCAATCACGCCGACAGGCATGGCACGGTAGGAATCGTCAAAATCGTTCATGAATGATTTATTGGGAAGAATGGGAAGAAGACAGAACCAAAACAAAGCGGCTGCGGCGCAAGGCGGCAAACGGGGTCAGTTCTGTGTCGTAATAAGGCGTACCGGAAGCGCGGACGACTTTATCCACACGGGCTACGGGAATACCTGCCGGATAAATGCCGTCCAAACCGGAGGTAATCAAAACATCCTGCGGCTTCAAATCCGAGCCCGTCGGGAAATAGCGCAAATCCAAACCCACGCCGTTGCCGTAGGCGAGATTGCGTTCGCCGGTACGCTCAACCGCAACAGGGACGATGCTTTGCGCAGCCGCCATCAGCTCGACTTCCGCACTGTTTGCGTGAACCAATGTAATCCGCCCGATTAAGCCGTTTTGGTCGATAACGGTATCGCCTGCCGCCACCCCTTCGCCACTGCCTTTATTGATAATCAAACGCTCGGACAGCGGGTCTTTGCCACTGGACAATACTTCAGCACCGATGACATTGCTTATGCCTTTTTGTTGCAAGCCGTATAGCTTTTTCAGCTCCTGCAATTCGCTCAGATTGACCTTATCGCGTTGAAGCTGGATTTTCAGACGACCGTTTTCCTCCAAAAGGAGACGGTTTTGTTCCAACAGCTCGGTTTGTGATTGAGATTGGTTGGAAAAATATTGATAGAGACGGACCGGCTGGTTTGCCAGCCATTGCACCGGATAAAGAATCTCCGCCGCCGCAGTGCGCACGGGCTGCATCAGGTTGAAACGGCCGTCCGCCACCATAATGCCTGCGCCCAGTAACAAATACGCAATAAAACGAGGCAACAGCTTTTGACCCTTTGCCTCGTCAAACCGTAAAGAAGAATGTTCCATTTCAGCCTGCCTTATGGGTTATCCACAAAGACGGCATTCCATTTGCCGATATAATCCAAAGCTTTGCCCGCACCATAAGCCACACAGTTCAAAGGCTGGTCGGCAATACCTACAGGCAGCCCCGTCGCATCCGCCAAAACCGTATCCATGCCGTGCAACAGTGCGCCGCCGCCTGTCAACATAATTCCCCTGTCGGCAATATCGCCTGCCAACTCAGGCGGAGCCTGTTCCAACGCAAGGAGAACGGCGCGGATAATCTGATTAACCGTTTCGCTCAAAGCCTCGCGCACCTCTTCTGAAGTAATGGCAAGCGACTTGGGCGTACCTTCCGCCAAATCGCGACCTTTAATCCGCATGGCGGTTTCGGTTGCAAAACCGGAGGCAGAACCGATTGTTTTCTTCAATTCTTCAGCCGTTGCTTCACCAATCAACACGCCGCGATGACGGCGAAGATAATGCACGATGCTCTTATCAAACTCGTCGCCCGCCGCACGGACGGAGGCGGAATAAGCCATACCGCCCAACGACAAAATGCCGATTTCCGTTGTGCCGCCGCCGATATCCACCACCATCGAACCGGCAGTGTCCTCAATCGGCAGCCCCGCACCCAAAGCAGCCGCCATCGGCTCCTCAATCAAATGTACGGAAGATGCACCTGCGGCAAACGCAGAATCCAAAATTGCCTTGCGTTCCACTTGGGTTGCCCCGCCCGGCACGCAAATCACTACACGCGGCGGTACGACCGAATTACCTTGTGTTGCCTTTTTAATCAACATACCCAGCATACGCTCGGCAATCGTAAAATCAGCAATCACCCCGTCCCGCATAGGACGGACGATTTCAATATTGCGCGGCGCGCGCCCCTGCATTTTCTTGGCTTCCGTACCCACGGCAACAATCTTGCTTTTACCGCCCGTACCCGATTGAACCGCCACCACAGACGGCTCGTCCAAAACAATGCCTTTACCGCGCACATAAATCAACGTGTTTGCCGTACCCAAATCAATGGCGATATCGTTGGAGAAAAAACGGGATAAAAAACGAAACATAAAATACCTGAATATCGGCCCAGCACCGATTTTATTTAATTGTTATTCAAAATATTAAAAACATGGAAACAACGCCTTTTCAGACGACCTCCCCACTCCCCGTATGAAACGCATGGCGAAATCACACGCCGTTTGAGTAGTTTTCGGTTATAATTCCTCGTTTCATCGAAGAAGAACGCAATGATACCCCAATAAAGGGGCGTTTGCTATCAGACAAGGATTTTTTATGGCTTTAAGCTTAACCGATGTGGAAAAAATTGCCAAACTCTCACGCCTTTCGCTGACCGAGGAAGAAAAAGGCAAAACCCTCTCAGAATTGAACGACATTTTCGCCATGGTCGAAAAGATGCAGGGCGTGAATACAGACGGTATCGAGCCGATGGCACACCCCCACGAAGCCGCCCTGCGCCTGCGCGAAGATACAGTTACCGAAACCGACCATGCCGCCGAATATCAAGCCGTCGCGCCTGAAGTGCGCAACCGCCTGTATATCGTGCCTCAGGTAATTGAAGAATAATTTTTTCAGACGATCTCATTATCTTGAAATATGAAATCTAAACTTGGGTCGTCTGAAACTCGTTTTTTTCCTTCGAAATTTCAATCACTGTTCAGCCTACGTTTTCGGCAACACTTTCCGAATATTTGCCTGAAAACAGAAACCGTCTCAAATTAGGAATCATGGCGCAATGACCCAATACACCCTCAAACAAGCCAGCCAACTGCTGCAATCCAAACAAATCTCCGCCGTTGAACTGGCAACCGAATACCTCGCCGCCATTGCTGCACAGAACCCGGCCATCAACGGCTACATCACCCTCGACCAAGACAAGACCCTCGCCGAAGCCCGTGCCGCCGACGCGCGCATTGCGCAAGGTAATGCCACCGCGCTTACCGGCGTACCCATCGCCTACAAAGATATTTTCTGTCAAACAGGTTGGCGCAGTGCGTGCAGCTCCAAAATGCTGGACAACTTTGTCTCCCCCTACACTGCCACCGTCGTTCAAAATCTGCTTGACGAAGGCATGGTAACGCTTGGCCGTACCAATATGGACGAGTTTGCCATGGGCTCGACCAATGAGACCTCGTTCTACGGCGCGACTAAAAACCCGTGGAATCCCGAACACGTCCCAGGCGGTTCATCCGGCGGTTCCGCAGCGGTCGTTGCCGCACGCCTTGCTCCTGTCGCACTCGGTTCAGATACCGGCGGCTCTATCCGCCAGCCTGCTTCACACTGTGGCATCACCGGCATCAAACCCACCTACGGCACAGTTTCCCGCTTCGGCATGGTTGCCTACGCTTCCAGTTTCGACCAAGCCGGTCCGATGGCGCAAACCGCCGAAGACTGCGCGATTTTGCTCAATGCGATGGCGAGCTTCGACGAGCGCGATTCCACCAGTTTGGAACGCAGCAAAGAAGACTACACCCGCGACTTGGACAAACCGCTCAAAGGCATAAAAATCGGTCTGCCTAAAGAATATTTTGGTGAAGGCGCGGATGCCGATGTGCAGGCTGTTTTACAAAGCGTCATCGACCTTTTAAAAGCGCAAGGCGCGGAAACTATTGAAGTTTCCCTGCAGCAAACCGCCCTATCCATCCCCGCTTACTATGTCCTCGCTTCCGCCGAAGCCAGCACCAATCTTTCCCGCTACGACGGCGTGCGCTACGGCCACCGCGCCGCCCAATTCGGCGACCTTGAAGAAATGTACAGCAATACCCGCGCCGAAGGCTTCGGCAGCGAAGTCAAACGCCGCATCATGATTGGTACTTATGTGTTGTCGCACGGCTACTACGACGCCTATTATCTGAAAGCCCAAAAACTGCGCCGCCTTGTTGCCAACGATTTTCAGACGGCCTTCGCGCAATGTGATTTCATCCTCGCGCCGACTGCACCCACTGCCGCTCCGAAACTCGGCAGCGACATCCATGATCCCGTGCAGATGTACCTTTCCGACATCTACACCATCGCCGTGAATCTGGCCGGATTGCCCGCCCTGACCCTACCCGCAGGTTTCAGCAACAGCGGACTACCCATCGGCGTGCAGTTCATCGGCAACCACTTCTCCGAAGCCAAAATTCTTGGCGCAGCGCATCAAGTACAGTTGGCAAGTGATTGGCACACCCAAACCCCTGATGGAAAAGCATAATGCCGGAGCAGTTTGTTTTTCCAGATTTCAAGACCGTATATAAAGATGCGCCGAAATTTCAAATCCAGCATTTGAAATTCTCCTTACGCAGATTGTTTACACGGCAACAAGTCAAAGATTTTGAAAACTTTGTCAACGCCTCCGCGCCACACCGTACCTTTTTCCAAAGGTGGCCCCAAAATGCCTATCCGTTGATACACGCCTTTGTTGACCAACGCTTCAACAGACGGCGCAGGCTGCAAGTCATGAAAGAAGACCTGCTGACAGCCGAAAAACTGTTCGGGCAGGAAACGCTCGCCAATATGACGACGCGCAAATTCCATGTCGTTCTGGCGCATCTTTCAGACGACCTGACTTTATGGCTGAACCGGAACGATGATTGCGTGGATGAAGGAATGTGGTCGCTATCCCTGCGCGACAGCGAAGGAAAACGTCTCTACATGGCTACCTTCGCCCTAGTTGACGGCAGATTGCTGGCCGCCTCTATCCAAGGCCCTGCGGGGGAAGAAGCTAAAGACCTTGTACGCAGCCTGACCAAACGACTCCACGGTCTGCGCCCGCAGCAGCTGATGGTAACCGCCCTGCAATATTTTTCGACATCGCTCAATTTGGGCGGCGTTATCGGCATTGCCCAAGAGCATCAGGTCAAACTGCGCTGGCGGCTGAAGAAACGGGTCAAAATGAATTACGACCTATTTTGGCAGGAGAACGGCGCAACGCTCGAAAGCGACGGCTACTGGCATCTGCCGCAAATCCCGCCGCGAAAAGACTTGGCGGAAATCGAAAGCAAAAAGCGTTCGATGTACCGCAAACGTTACCAAATGCTGGATAACATGGTAGCCGAGATGCAGGCTTGCTTTCAGAAAACTTGATTCTGCGTTTTCAGACGACCTTTGCCATTTGAAAAACAAACAGGTCGTCTGAAAACGGCTGACCACTTTATATTATCGACATCAAAAGAAAGAACCCCTTATGACCTGGGAAACAGTAATCGGCTTGGAAATCCACGTCCAGCTCAACACCCAATCCAAAATCTTCAGCGGCGCATCGACCGCGTTCGGTGCGGAACCCAATGCGCACGCCAGCGTGGTGGAATGCGCACTGCCGGGCGTACTGCCGGTAATGAACCGCGAAGTCGTTGAAAAAGCCATCAAATTGGGCTTGGCGTTGGATGCGGAAATCAATCAGAAAAACGTGTTCGACCGCAAAAACTACTTCTATCCCGACTTGCCCAAAGGCTATCAAATCAGCCAGTTGGATTTACCGATTGTCGAACACGGCAAGCTGGAAATCGTAGTCGGAGACGATGTGAAAACCATCAACGTAACCCGCGCGCACATGGAAGAAGACGCGGGCAAATCCGTGCATGAAGGCCTGAACGGCGCAACCGGCATCGACCTGAACCGCGCAGGCACGCCGTTATTGGAAGTGGTATCCGAACCCGAAATGCGCTCCGCCGCCGAAGCCGTTGCCTACGCCAAAGCCTTGCACAGCTTGGTAACCTGGCTGGACATCTGCGACGGCAATATGGCGGAAGGCTCGTTCCGCGTCGATGCCAACGTATCTGTGCGTCCGAAAGGTCAAGCGGAATTCGGCACGCGCCGCGAGATTAAAAACCTCAATTCCTTCCGTTTCTTAGAGCAGGCGATTAATTACGAAGTGGAAGCGCAAATCGAGATTTTGGAAGACGGCGGCAAAGTACAGCAGGCGACCATGCTGTTCGACCCTGAAAAAGGCGAAACCCGCGTGATGCGTTTGAAAGAAGACGCGCACGACTACCGCTACTTCCCCGACCCCGATTTGCTGCCCGTCATCATTTCAGACGACCGGTTGCAAAAAGCCAAAGCAGAAATGCCAGAGCTGCCGAAAGAAATGGCGGCGCGTTTCGTGGCGGATTACGGCGTGTCCGAATACGACGCGCGCCTGCTCACCGCCAGCCGCGTGCAGGCTGCCTATTTTGAAGAAGCCGCCAAAGCCAGCGGACAAGGCAAGCTGACTGCCAACTGGATGAACGGCGAACTCGCCGCCACGCTGAACAAAGAAGGCGTGGAACTCGCCGACAGCCCGATTACCGCCCCGCGCCTCGCCGCGTTGGTAGGCAAAATCGCCGATGGCACATTAAGCAGCAAATTGGCGAAAAAAGCCTTTGAAGCCATGTGGGCCGAACCCGAAGCCACTATCGCTGAAATCATCGAAAAACACGGCTTGCAGCAGATGACCGATACCGGCGCGATTGAAGCGATGGTGGACGAAGTGCTGGCCAACAACGCCAAAGCTGTAGAACAATTTAAATCCGGCAACGAAAAAGCCCTGAATGCGATTGTGGGACAAGTGATGAAGGCCAGCAAAGGCAAAGCGAATCCCGCACAGGTTCAAGAACTGATTAAAGCCAAACTGGCTTAATCCGTTATCACACAGGTCGTCTGAAAGCAAAGTTCCAACGAAGGTAAAACGGGAAACAAGCTTTCAGACGACCGTAGATTCCGCTTTCAATACATACTTCCCGAGATATAGTAAACTTACCGTCGGTTTTCCTTTCTCTTTGCCTTCATGTTCCCCATTGTCCCCACCGACCGCGCCGCTGCCGAATGGCGCAACGAAAGCACGCAGAAGCCGCCCAAGCAGGCGGTTTATGTGCATGAAAGCAATGCCGCCGATATTCTGAAAAACGCCCACGCCCACACGGCAACCGTTTGGACGGGCGATTTCCACAACGCCAAGCAAGTATTGGCTGCGATGAAAAAGCGCGTCCGCAGGTCGTCTGAAAAAACGAAAAACGCGCCTGCCGATATCCAGACGGCCTTCCACACCCACCGTATGAAACAGGCGCAGCAAAGCCGCGTGTTGAACATGCTTGCCGTCGAAATCGGCGCGGGTTTTCAGTTAAGCAACCCGCGCTCGCCCGACGTCCGCGCCGCCCTTGCCGATGTCTACGCCGAGCCGAACGACGCGCCGTTTTTGCTGCCGCTCAATCAGCTTTTGGGTTTTATCGGCGCACACGAATGGCACAAAAAAGGCATAGACATTCCGCAGCTTGACGGCAAAATCCACGTTCCTTTCGGCGTGTTCTCGCCCCTGCGCGGCGAATATTTGGACCTAATCGCCCAAGCGCCGTTAAATCCCCATATTCAGACGGCGTTCGACATCGGCACAGGTTCCGGCGTTATCGCCGCCATCCTTGCCAAACGCGGCATTCCCAAAATCACCGCCACCGACACCAACCCCAAAGCCATCGCCTGCGCAACCGCCAACCTCGCCCGCTTCGGGCTGGACAAACAAGTCGCCGTCCAAGCCGTCGATTTGTTTCCCGAAGGACGCGCCGATCTGATCGTCTGCAACCCGCCGTGGCTGCCCGCCAAACCGACTTCCGCTATCGAAACCGCTCTCTACGATCCCGACAACGCCATGCTGACCGCCTTCTTAAACGGCGTGCGGCAGCATTTAAACCCGCAAGGCGAAGCGTGGTTGATCATTTCCGACTTGGCGGAACATCTGCACCTGCGCGACCACGATTTTCTGGAACAATGTTTTCAGACGACCTCTTTAGAAGTGGTCGATATTCTGAAAACCAAACCGTGCCACCGCAAAGCCGCCGACGAATCCGACCCGCTCGCTTTCGCCCGCAATCGGGAAACCACATATCTCTATCGTTTGAAAGCGAAGTCCTGATATACAATTAGGTCGTCTGAAACCCGTTCCCGCCATTCCCATGCAACTGATCAAATACCTCCAATCCCAAGGCATAGGCAGCCGCAAACAATGCCAGTGGCTGATTCAAAACGACTGTGTCGAAATCAACGATACGGTCTACAACGACGCCAAAGCTGACATCGATCCCGCCGAAGTCCAAACGCTGCGCATAGACGGCGAAGACATCGTCATCGTGCCCATGCCTTATTTTTATATCCTGCTCAACAAGCCCGCCGATTACGAAACCTCGCACAAACCGCAGCAATACCCCAGCGTCTTCAGCCTTTTCCCCGATCATATGCGCAATATCGACATGCAGGCGGTCGGCAGGCTGGATGCGGATACGACGGGCGTTTTGCTGATTACCAACGACGGGCAGTTCAACCACCGCGTTACCTCGCCGAAACACAAAGTGCCCAAAATCTACCGCGTTACCCTGAAGCATCCTGCCGACGACAGCCTGTGTGAAACGCTGAAAAACGGCGTCCTGCTGCACGACGACAACGAAACCGTCCGCGCAGCCGAAGCCGTTTTGGAAAACCCGACCACCCTGCTGATGACCATTACCGAAGGCAAATATCATCAAGTCAAACGCATGGTCGCCGCTGCCGGCAACCGCGTCGAACACCTCCATCGGGACGAATTTAACGGACGAACGGTAGAAAATTTAGCCTCAGGGGAGTGGAAATTCATCACAGTTTGAAAATTTTGAAGTTTTTTCAAAAAAATTTTAACCATTATGATTTTTTTATTTGTTTAAAAACATGATGATATGATTGTTAAGGTGTGATTAACCAAACTTAACGTCATCATTCGTGAACTATTATATAATTCGCGTGTCTGAGTAACACTTGCTTCGAGAGAAGTGAGTAAGTGAGTAAGACGTTTTCCCCGTAATGTGTTTGGCCATCTATACTTTTCCCCTTAGTATAGATGGTTTTTTTTATCTTTGATTTCAATTCTTTCAGTCAAGTTCTTTCATTCAATCCTACAAACAGGAGAGCGTCATGTTACTCAAAAAAGGCTTGCTTTCTACTTTGTCCATTCTGATACTGGGTTTTTCCGCCCACACTGCCGATGCAGACACCCACAAACGCCACCATCCGCGAACTCAAGCCGAACATGGCAAACTGCATCCCGCCTGCAAAAAGTACCTCGACCGCCGCGCTGCATGGTACAAATACAAAGGCAACCGTGCCGAATTGAAAGAAAACCGAAAAGCCCGCAAAGCTTTCCGTCAGCTACCCTATAAAGAACAACGCATCCAATGCCGCGCCGCTTACGAAGCATTTGATGATTTCGATCAAGGCAAATTCCGCCGTTAACAATCATATCGGTAAAGGTCGTCTGAAAACGGGTTTTTATTTGAGAAAACCTGTTTTCAGACGACCTTTTGTTATATTCCTGAAATATAGTTTCCCCTATAATTCCGACTTTCCAGCCCCTATACTACCACCCGCCCCATGACCACGGACTTCGACATCCCCCTTTTCCTCAAAAACCTGCCCAACCTGCCCGGCGTATACCGTTTTTTCGACGAAGGCGGCAACGTCTTATACGTCGGCAAAGCCGTCAACCTCAAGCGGCGCGTGTCCGGTTATTTCCAAAAAAACGACCATTCCCCGCGCATCGCCTTGATGGTGAAACAGGTTCGCCACATCGAAACCACCATCACCCGTTCCGAATCCGAAGCCCTGATTCTCGAAAACAACTTCATCAAAGCCCTGTCGCCCAAATACAATATCCTTTTCCGCGACGACAAAAGCTATCCCTACCTCATGCTCAGCGGACATCAATATCCGCAGATGGCGTATTACCGCGGCACGCTGAAAAAGCCCAACCAATACTTCGGCCCCTATCCCAACAGCAACGCCGTGCGCGACAGCATACAAGTCCTGCAAAAAGTCTTCATGCTGCGTACCTGCGAAGACAGCGTGTTCGAACACCGCGACCGCCCCTGCCTGCTGTACCAAATCAAACGCTGCACCGCGCCCTGCGTCGGCCACATCAGCGAAGAAGACTATCGCGACAGCGTGCGCCAAGCTGCTACCTTCCTCAACGGTAAAACCGACGAACTGACCCGCACCCTGCAACACAAAATGCAGACCGCCGCCGCCAACCTGCAATTTGAAGAAGCCGCCCGCTACCGCGACCAAATCCAAGCACTCGGCATCATGCAGAGCAATCAGTTCATCGACAGCAAAAACCCCAACAACCCCAACGACATCGACCTGCTCGCACTTGCCGTTTCAGACGGTCTCGTCTGCGTACACTGGGTCAGCATACGCGGCGGGCGGCACGTCGGCGACAAAAGCTTCTTTCCCGACATCAAAAACGACCCCGAACCAAACGGACAAGACTACGCCGAAGCCTTCGTCGCCCAACACTATCTGGGCAAAAGCAAACCCGACATCATCATCAGCAACTTCCCCGTCCCTAACGCATTGAAAGAAGCCTTGGAGGGCGAACACGGCAAACAAATGCAGTTCGTGACCAAAACCATAGGCGAACGCAAAGTCTGGTTGAAAATGGCGGAACAAAACGCACAAATGGCGATTGCCCAACGCCGCCTGCAACAAAGCAGCCAGCAACACCGCATCGACGAGTTGGCAAAAATCCTGAACATGAATTCAGACGACCTCAACCGCCTCGAATGCTTCGACATCAGCCACACCCAAGGCGAAGCCACCATCGCCTCCTGCGTCGTGTACGACGAACAAAACATCCAACCCTCGCAATACCGCCGCTACAACATCACCACCGCAAAACCCGGCGACGACTACGCCGCCATGCGCGAAGTCCTCACCCGCCGCTACGGCAAAATGCAGGAAGCCGAAGCCAACGGCGAGGCCGTCAAATGGCCCGATGTCGTATTGATTGACGGCGGCAAAGGACAAATCGGCGTCGCCGTATCCGTATGGGAAGAACTCGGGCTGCACATCCCCTTGGTCGGCATCGCCAAAGGCCCCGAACGCAAAGCCGGCATGGAAGAACTCATCCTCCCGTTCACCGGCGAAACCTTCCGCCTGCCCCCGCACAGCCCCGCCCTGCACCTCCTGCAAACCGTGCGCGACGAATCGCACCGCTTCGCCATCACGGGGCACCGCAAAAAACGCGACAAAGCCCGCGTTACCTCCTCTCTGAGCGACATCCCCGGCGTAGGCAGCAAACGCCGCCAAGCCCTGCTCACCCGCTTCGGCGGTCTGCGTGGTGTCGTTGCCGCCAGCAAAGAAGATTTGGAACAAGTCGAAGGCATCAGCAAAGCATTGGCGGAAATCATTTACGAGCATCTGCATTGAAAGATGCACTTCAAATGCAAATCCGCCGACCTTTCTTCTTTCAAAACCCTATTTGAACCACGACTTAATCCGTGCAAACAAAGACATACTCTGTTTCTCAAAATTCTCCGCCTGTGCGGGTACGGGCAGCGTATTGCGGATGACTTTCATACCGGCAAAGGTTTGGGCGACAGGCATGATTTCGATGGAGTTGACGTTCATGTGCGCCGGACGCTGATAGAGCCACAAAGCCGTATCCGCAATGTCTTGCGGCTGGATGGACTCGACGTTCTCATAAACCTTTTCCGCCCGCTCGTCATCGCCCTTAAAGCGGACGTTGGAAAACTCGGTACCGCCGCACAAACCCGGCTCGATGTTGGTGACGCGGATGTTTTTATCCGCCAATTCCGCACGCAGGTTCATGCTGAACTGGCGCACAAACGCCTTGGTTGCGCCGTACACGTTGCTGCCCTCGTAGGCATAGCTGCCGGCAATCGAACCCAGATTCATGATATAGCCTTGTTTGCGCTCCGCCATTTGCGGCAGGATTTGGCGCGTCAGGAAAGTCAGACCGATAATGTTCGTTTGAATCATGGTTTCCCAATCGCCGAAATCTGCTTTGTCCGCCGTTTCCAAACCCAACGCCAATCCGGCGTTGTTGATCAGGCAATCGATTTCGGCAAAATTTTCAGGCAGACTGTCGAGCGCGTTGCGTATCGACTCGGTACGCGAAACGTCCATTTCCAAAGGATAAAACCGCTCGCCCAATTCGGCTGCCAATGCCTGCAGTTTCTCGCCGCGCCGTGCCGCGCCGATAACGGAATAACCGGACTGTACAAACGTGCGGCACATCGCCTCGCCGAAACCGGCTGACGCGCCGGTAACCAAAATCGCCATAACTATTTCCTTTCTTTTCTCGTTTTGTAAACCCATTTCAGGTATGATTGCAACTTTTCAGACGACCTCTTCGGATGTCGTCTGAAAAATATGAATAACAAAATACTATCACAGGACACCAAAGCCATGAATACAAAACTCTTCTCAGCGGCGCTGCTCGCTGCCCTGACCCTTGCCGCCTGCGGCGGCGGCGCACCCGCGCAACCCAAAGGTCCGATCTCCGAAGACCGTACCACCGCGTTCAAATCCATGATGCCCGAGTTCTCCAGCATGGGCAAAATGGTAAAAGGCGAAGAACCTTACGACGTGGAAAAATTCAAGCAGGCTGCGGCAACTTTTGCCGAAACCAGCAAAAAACCTTTCACCTTCTTCCAATCTGACGACAAAGGCAACGGCCGCGCCCTGCCTGCGGTTTGGTCTGATGCGGCCAAATTCAAAGCCGAAGAGGACAAATTCGCCGCTGCCGTTGAAAAACTGAACGCCGCCGCGCAAACCGGCAAGCTGGAAGAAATCAAAGCCGCTTACGGCGAAACCGGCGCAAGCTGCAAATCCTGCCACGACACCTTCCGCGCTCCGGAAGAATAAGCCGCTGCGCAGAAACACAAAAAGGTCGTCTGAAATCCGGTTTCAGACGACCTTTTGATTTTCGATGAACAGGAAAAAAGTCATATCCGAACATTGCGGACAAGTATCCCAAACCGGCTTTTTGTATCGCTGTCATTTCCTTTTTCGCGCAGACGCAAACCGATATGACGCTATCCATTCCCGACGAGGCGCGCTTATCCTGATTTTTTCGATTTGGCGCGGCGCACGGTAATGCTCTCGCCCCCGATACCCCAGTTATCCATATCCACTTCGTCAATGACGACGACCGTGGTCTGCGGATTTTTATTCAACACACGGGCAAGCAGCTCGGTAACACCGCGGATAAGCTCGGCTTTCTGTTCGGCACTCGGAGCCTCGCTGCCGCCCGTTACCTTGATATTGACGTAAGGCATCATTGTCCTTTCTGAAAATGTAGTAAATTCAAATAAACCGATTCATACCGTCCTTCTTGCTTCCGCCTGCGCAGGAAGAGAAATATAGTGGATTAAATTTAAACCAGTACGGCGTTGCCTCGCCTTAGCTCAAAGAGAACGATTCTCTAAGGTGCTGAAGCACCAAGTGAATCGGTTCCGTACTACCTGTACTGTCTGCGGCTTCGTCGCCTTGTCCTGATTTAAATTTAATCCACTATAACGGCTTAGAAACGTCCTGTTTTTATTTTATTCCGCCTTAGGCGATGGGTTTAAAGGTCGTCTGAAAACTTTCAGACGACCTCATCATTATCAGGCATTCATCTTGTCTTCAAACGCCGCCAAAATCCGCGCGACTTCTTCCGCGTCTTTGACCGCCCTTACCGCGTCAAACAATTCCTGCGCTTCTCCAAATTCTTTCTTCATCATGCCCAGCCATTGTTTCAGGCGGGCGACGGGGTATTTGTTGTTCGCTTCTTTGGCGAGACACAAGTGGAAAAATTGGTTTATCCACACTGAAACTTCGGCGAAATCGGTATCGCGGACGGTTCCGCCGTTTTCGTATTGTTTGATTTGGCGCGCCAAATCGGGGCGGATGACGGCGCCGCGACCGAGCATGACGCTGTTGCAGCCCGTCATCTCTTTAATGCCGATATAGTCTTTGAGGCTGAACACGTCGCCGTTGGCGGTTACGGGGATGGCGACGTGTTCGCGGATTTTGCATATCCATTCCCAATGCGCGGGCGGTTCGTAGCCTTCGACTTTGGTGCGCGCGTGTACGGTCAGGGCGCAGGCTCCGCCTTCGGCAATGGCGGCGGCGCATTCGAGCGCGAGGCTTTTGTCTTCGTAACCGAGCCGCATTTTGCCGGTGAGCGGGATATGTTCGGGCAGGCGTTGGCGCAGGGTTTTGACGATATGGTGGATGAGGTCGGGCTCTTTGAGCAGGATGGCGCCGCCTTTGTGTTTGTTGACCGTAGGAGCGGGGCAGCCGAAATTGAGGTCGATTTTGTCCGCGCCGAAGCGGACGGCTTCCAAGGCGTTGACCGCCATATTGTCGGCGTCGCTGCCCAAAAGCTGGACGGTACAGGGCGTGCCGGTGGGGGTCTTGTTGCCGTTGGCGATTTCGGGGGCGTATTTGAGCCAGGTGGAACGGGAATGGACGGTGTGGGTAATGCGGACGAACTCGCTGACGCATTCGTCGTAGCCGCCGATACGGGTCAGCAAATTGCGCATCACATCGTCCACCAGCCCCTGCATGGGCGCAAGGATAAGCTGCATATCGGAGGAGGTCGTCTGAAAAAAAGGAAATGCGTATTGTAGCGGTATATCGGTTAAAATACACGCTTTCCACATAGACGGCGCAAGCGATGGCGATGAACGAAAAAATCCGTTTGATTATCGATACCGACCCCGGGCAGGACGATGCCGCGGCCATTTTGGCGGCACACGGTCTGGCACGGCGCGGCTTGGTCGATTTTTTGGGCATGACCGTCGTCGCCGGCAATGTCGGCATGGCGTTGACGGCAAAAAACGCGCGCATCGTCTGCGATTGGGCGGGCGAGGAAGATTTCCCCGTTTACGCCGGCGCAGCCAAGCCTTTATTGCGCGAGCTGGAGACGGCGGAAGCGGTACACGGCAAAACGGGCTTGGACGGTACGGCGTTGCACGAGCCGCGCTGTCCTTTGCAAAAGCAGCACGCGGTTGCATATTTGGTGGAAACCTTGAGCCGCGCCGAAGACGCTTCGATGACTTTGTGTCCGATAGGCCCGCTGACCAATATCGCGCTGGCGTTGAGCATCGCGCCGGAAGCCGTCCGCGCCATCAAACGCATTGTCTTGATGGGCGGCAACTATTTTGAAGCGGGCAACATGACGCCTGCCGCCGAATTCAATTTCTTCACCGACCCGCACGCGGCGCAAATCGTGCTGCAAAGCGGTGCACCGATTACGGTTTTGCCGCTGGACGTTACCCACAAGGCGCAAATCACTTCCGAACGCATGAACCGCCTACGTCGTCTGAAAAACGCCAACGGCAGCCGTTTGGCGGATATTTTGCAAAGTTACGAACGCTTCGACATTCAACAGTTCGGCTTGGAGGGCGGCCCGCTGCACGACCCTTGCGCCGTTATCTGTGCCGTGTTCCCCGAATTGTTTTCAGGCAGGATGTGCCGCGTGGATGTGGAGACGCAAAGCGGACTGTCCACCGGCGCGTGTGCCGTCGATTGGCACGGCACGACCGGCAAAGCGCCCAACGCGCTTTGGATAACCGAAGTCGATGCCGACCGTATGTTTGAAGAACTGACCGCCGCCATTGCCAAACTGCCTTGATTTCCCGATTTTGATTTTTCAGACGACCCCTTTTCAGACGACCTCATCATGAACCCGAAAATTCCCGCCACAGCAGCCATGTTGGTCAAAAATTCGGAACGCTATCTGCACGAAGTTTTGACCGCGCTTCAAGACTTCGACGAAGTTTTGCTGCTCGACAACGGCTCGACCGACCGTACCTTTGAAATCGCCGAACGCTTCACCAACGTCAGTTATTACAAATACGACTTCATCGGCTTCGGTCCGATGAAAAACCTCGCCGCCCGCCTCGCGCAAAACAATTGGATCTTCAGCATAGACAGCGACGAAGTGGCAGATGGCGAACTGATTGCCGCCATCCGCAAAGCCGTGGCGGAAAACAAAGAACAAAACATCTTCTCGCTCTCGCGCCTGAACCACTACAACGGCCGTCTGATCAAAGCCTGCGGCTGGTATCCCGACATTATCCCGCGCCTTTACCACCGACGCTTTACCCGCTTTTCCGACCGTCAGGTACATGAATCGCTGATCTTGCCGCCCGATGCAAACGTCCGTCCGCTCGAAGGTCGTCTGAAACACTATTCCTTCGAAAACGCCGAAGGGCTGATTCAGAAAATGCAGCAATACAGCTCGCTCTACGCCGAAGAAAACCGCTACAAAAAAGACAGCTCACCCTTCAAAGCCCTGTTGCACGGCAGCGTATCGTTTGTCAAAAACTACCTGCTCAAACGCGGTTTCGCCTACGGCGCGGACGGCTTGACCATTTCCATCGCCAATGCCCAAGGTTCGTACTACAAATATGTCAAACTTTACGAGCGCAACCGCAATATCAGCGTCGCCTTGATTATTACCACCTACAACCGTCCCGACGCGCTGGAGCTGGTTTTAAAATCCGCACTCGCGCAAACCCGCCTGCCCGACGAAATCATCGTCGCGGACGACGGTTCGCGCCAAGACACCGCCGAAGTCGTCGAGTTCATCCGCAGCCACACCGACATCCCCGTCAAACATTCTTGGCGGCCGGACGACGGCTTCCGCGCCGCTGAATCGCGCAATCGCGCGCTGGCGCAGGCAAAAAGCGACTACATCATCCTTATCGACGGCGACATGATACTCGACCCGTCCTTCATCGCCGACCACCTCAAGCTCGCACGCAAAGGCAGGCTGATACAGGGTTCGCGCGTTATCCTGACCCAAAGCCGCACCCAAGAAATTTTAGACTCCGGCGAATTGCCCGATTTGTCCGTGTTCAGCCAAGGCATAGAAAAACGCCTGTCCGCCCTGCGCTGCCGCAGCCTGTCCGCCCTGATCGGCAGACAAAGCAGCCGCAAACACAAAGGCATCAAAACCTGCAATATGGGCTTTTTCCGCAGCGATGCGCTGGCCGTCAACGGCTTCGACAACCGCTTTGTCGGCTGGGGACGCGAAGACAGCGAGTTCGTCGCCCGCCTCTTCCATAACGGCATGAAACGCCACAACCTTAAATTCGCCGGCATCGCCTACCACCTCTGGCACCACGAAGCCGAACGCGACGCCCTGCCGCAAAACGACGCCCTGCTCAAAGCCACGCTGTCCGAACAAAAAATCCGCTGCGAACATGGCGTGGACGAGTTTATAAAATAAACCGTTTTACGCGTGTTTCCCCCTCAAACGTCGTCTGAAACCTTTCAGACGACGTTTTACCTTCAAGCAGCCGCCAGACCATCAAATCTTTACTGAAACCAAACACTTGCAGTGTTATACTATCAATACAACGACAAACTACTCACACACTACGGTTACACATCATGCCCCCCCGCCCGATTACCATCACCTCATACAACATGCACAAAGGCATGTCCGCGCTCAACCGCAAAGTCCAAGTGGACAGCATGGCGGAAGAGCTTCGCGGCATAGGCTCGGATGTCCTGTTTTTACAGGAAGTGCAAGGTCAGCACCTGACCCGCAGCAGCAGGCTGCCCGATTTTCCCGAAAAACCGCATTACGATATCCTCGGCGACCGCCTTTCCTACAACCGCAGCTACGGCAAAAACGCCGTATACCCGCAGCGCCACCACGGCAACGCCATCCTCAGCCGCCTGCCGCTGGAAACCCGCCACAACCTCAACATCAGCGTCAACAAACTCGAACAGCGCGGCGTACTCCATTGCGAAGTCCTGCCCGAAGGCTGGGAAACCCCGCTCGTCTGCCTCTGCGCCCACCTCAACCTGCGCGAACCCGACCGCGCCAAACAATATCGCGCCATCTTCGAATACGTCGTGCATCACATCGACCCGCAAAGCCCGCTGATTCTCGCCGGCGATTTCAACGACTGGCGGCAAAAATCCGCCCTGTCCTTAGGCAACGCCTTGAACCTGAACGAAGTATTCGTGGACAGCAACGGCAAACGCCCCAAAACCTTCCCCGCCCGCCTGCCCGTCCTCAGCCTCGACCGCGTCTATACCCGCAACTTGGAAGTCCTAGACTCCCAAATCCACAACGGCAAAAACTGGCAACGCCTCTCCGACCACTTGCCCTTGAGCGTCAAAGTCAGACCCAAACTGCCTTGAACGTTCCAATACCAAAGGTCGTCTGAAAACCTGAAATCGGGATTTTCAGACGACCTTCCATATCCACGTTCCTGCCCGCCACACCGTATGAGGTTCAAATACAGGATACTTATAACATCATTCACATTCCTACTTGAATTTGCTGCAAAACGATAGAAGAATCTCTTTTATTTTCAAACCCTTTATTCCCCTATACTTCGTTTCCCGATAAAATACGCCTTTTCGATTTTGACTCTATCCGCCATGCTGACCGACCTTCAAGCCATCAACCGCCTGCTGCCGCAAACTCAGTGCCGAGAATGCGGCTATCAAGGCTGCCTGCCTTATGCACAAGCTTTGTTGCACGAGGATGCGCCTGTTAATCTGTGCGCACCCGGAGGAGAGGCGGTGATGGTCGATATTGCTGCCTTATTAGGCAAGCCGCGCGTTGCGCCGGTCAAAACGCAGCCCAAAGCCGTCGCCTTGATAGACGAAGCCGCCTGTATCGGCTGTACCGCCTGCATCCGCGCTTGCCCTGTCGATGCGATTATGGGCGCAAGCAAGTTTATGCACACTGTCATCAGCGACGAATGCACAGGCTGCGGACTCTGTCTCCCGCCTTGTCCGGTGGATTGTATCGACATGATACCTTCCGAACAGGAATACCTCCCCGCCGCACGCAGCCTGAGCCGTTCTTCCGAAGCGCGTTTCGCCGCCGCCGAACACGCGCAAAGCCGCTTTGATTGGCACACCGAACGCAAAGCGCGCGACGAGGCGGAACGCAAAGCCATGCTTGCAGAGCGCGAAGCCGCCGTTAAAGCCAAGCAGGCGCAAATTCAAGCCGAAACCAAAGCTGCGTCCAAACCTACTTTCAATCCTATGGATTTGATTGCCAAAGCCATGGCGAAAGCACAATCCCAACAAGACAAGCTGGTTGCATCCGACAACCGTGAAGCATTCAAAAACCGGCAAATCGAAGAAGCCAAAGAGCGCGCCGAATTGCGCCGTGCCCAACGCGATGTCAAATATGGCAACGAAGAAGAAAAAGCTGCTGCGCTTGCCTACCTGCGCCGTTATAAAGCGGAGCAAGAGGCAGCCAAAGAAATACGGTGATGTCGGTGAAGAGACTTTGAAGGTCGTCTGAAATAGGTTTTCAGACGACCTTATGAAAAAGATCCCGCTATTCCGGGCAGATGAAAATCCTTATTCAATAATCGGAAATTTCCAATTACATCACTCCTACTGAGAATATTGAGAAAAACAAACCGCCGCTTCAACAAAAAGAAGGTCGTCTGAAAACGCAACATAGACAATCCCGGCGTTTTCAGACGACCTTTTTTAATCCGTCCTTATTTCTGCCAATACGTTTTCACGTTCACAAATTCATACAACCCGAATTCAGACAATTCCCGTCCGTAACCTGATGCCTTGACGCCGCCAAAGGGTAGGCGCAGGTCGCTGCTGGTGTGGCGGTTGATAAAGACCGAGCCTGCTTGGATTTTTTCGGCAAACTCCCAAGCGCGGCGGGTATTGGCGGTATAGATACTGGCGCCCAATCCGTAGGGCGTATCGTTGGCAAGGGCGACGGCGTGTTCCTCGTCCTTCGCCCGCAAGATCATGGCAACCGGCCCGAAAACCTCTTCATTCCAAACGCGGCAGTCGGAATTCACTTTGTCCAACACGGTGGCAGGGTAAAACCAGCCCTTTCCTTCAGGAATGAAACCGCCCGTCAAAACTTCTGCGCCGTGTGCGACTGCGTCCTGTACTTGAGTGTGTACGTTTGCGCGCAAGTCTTCGCGGTGCAACGGGGCAAGTGTGGTCGCAGGGTCTTTGGGATTGCCCGTTTGCAATTTGGCGCATTCGGCAAGGAACAGGGGAATGAAGCGGTCGGCAACGGCTTCGGTTACGACGATTCGTTTGGCTGCGTTGCAAGACTGACCCGCGTCGCGGAAACGCGAATAACAGGCTTCGACGGCGGCACGTTCGAGATCCGCATCGGGCATGACGATGAAGGGGTTGCTGCCGCCGAGTTCGAGGACGGTTTTCTTGAGGTGCATTCCCGCATGGGCGGCGAGCAGGCGGCCGGTCCGCGTCGAGCCGGTAAACGCCATCGCATCGGTGTCTTCAATGGCTTTCAAGGTATCGTCGTTATCCAACCATGCGCCAATTAACGGAAGGTCGTCTGAAACCAACTCCAACAGCGCAGCGCTGACCCGCGCAACACTGGGCGCAGGTTTGACGGCACAAGCATTTCCCGCGCACAGGGCTGGAATGGCAAAACGCAAAACCTGCCAGACAGGATAGTTCCACGGCATGACGGCAAGCACAACACCCAACGGCTCAAAACGCACCTGGCTGAGGCTCGCCTGCGTGGCAATGGTCTTATGCGCCAGCAACTCGGGGGCAAGGCGGACATAATATCGGATGAGTTCGACCGATTTATCCAGTTCGGCACGGCATTCATGCAGGCAGCGCCCGACTTCTTCACAAACCATTTCCGCAAGCCGCTCCTTGTTTTGCGCCAAACGCTCGGCAAAGGCTTGCAGCAAAGCAGTCCTCCCGGTAACGCCCAACCGCGCAAACGCCTGCTGGCGCAACTTCAACGCTGCCAATTCTTGTGCAAACTCTGCATAACCCTGCGCAGGACGGCGGCAAAGGGTTTCGCCGGTATAGGCATTGATGCTGTGAAACATGGTTCGGCTCCTTTGTATGTCAGTTTTATTTTAGGTCGCCTGAAAAACAAGGTGTTTTCAGACGACGTTTATTCATCATCAAAGAAACGCGATTATATAGCAAACTTAGATAACTCCATGCAGTCCTATTCTAAATAGACAACCTGAACGAAAAAGAATTTATGTAACTCGATAATCACTCATTAAAAAGTAATCGAAATATCTAAAATAAGCCTAAAAAATAATAAAGGTCGTCTGAAACCCTGTTTCCAAGGTTTTCAGACGACCTTTCATCATCAACACAGATTACAGAATGCCATTAACAACTTCTTCCGCAGAAACCGTCTTATCAGCAAATGTAAACTGAGCATACTGATAATTCTTACTGCTGAAATAGTTCTGGAGACTGACCTGATCATCTCCGCCATAAGCTTTGACGACCAAATCATTACCCAAACGGCTGAATACCGCATCCGAGAATACTGCATTCTCAAACAACAACGTATCAGTATGTTCCAACAGGCTGCCGTAATCGGAAACCACATCCTTGCCGTGACCTTTGGCAAAGACGTAGGTATCGGCTTCATTATTGCCACCGTTCAGTCTGTCGTCTCCGGCTCCTCCGTTCAGAATGTCGCTGCCTTCGCCGCCGTACAAAATATCGTTGCCGTCGCCGCCATATAAGGTGTCGTTTCCATTTTCACCATTAAGCGTGTCGTTACCTGCGCCGCCATCGATCTCATCGTGCGTACTCCAACCGGACAATGTTTCATCACTATCGCCGCCTTTCATATTCAGACCGGCATCATTGAAATCAACGGTTTTGTCGTCAAATGCAAAACGGACATGACGGTAGGAGTCGCCAAGGAAGAAATATTCAACGGTAACCTGATCTTCGCCGCCGTAGGCCTTGACGATCAGATGGTTGCCCGAGCGGGTAAATACGGCATCGGAAAATTTTGCACCTTCGAATTTCAGAGTGTCTGTATGCTCGATATTGTTTGCATATTCGGAAACCACATCCCTGCCGTGGCCTTTCTCGAAGACGTAGGTGTCGGCACTGTTATTTCCGCCATACAGTCTGTCGTCTCCCAAACCGCCATGCAGGATGTCTTTCCCGTCTCCTCCGTTCAATACGTCGTTTCCTTCTCCGCCGCTCAGCGTGTCTGAACCGTTTCCACCCTCTAACGTATCATTACCTTTGCCGCCATTGAGAACGTCATTACCGCTTCCTGCTTCCAAACGGTCGTCTCCATCATTGCCGTCCAGCAAGTCATCAGTGTTCCAGCCGTACAAAGTATCGTTATCCACTCCACCTTTTACTGTCAAGGACGCTTCATCCAAGGAAACGGTTCTGTCGTCGAAGGCAAAACGGACATGACGGTAGGAGTCGCCAAGGAAGAAATATTCAACGGTAACCTGATCTTCGCCGCCGTAGGCCTTGACGATCAGATGGTTGCCCGAGCGGGTAAATACGGCATCGGAAAATTTTGCACCTTCGAATTTCAGAGTGTCTGTATGCTCGATATTGTTTGCATATTCGGAAACCACATCCCTGCCGTGGCCTTTCTCGAAGACGTAGGTGTCGGCACTGTTATTTCCGCCATACAGTCTGTCGTCTCCCAAACCGCCATGCAGGATGTCTTTCCCGTCTCCTCCGTTCAATACGTCGTTTCCTTCTCCGCCGCTCAGCGTGTCTGAACCGTT